>JAZOWC010000071.1:0-34638 GCA_045658985.1 Oscillospiraceae bacterium | reverse complement strand
TTTCCGGTATTTATGTTATAATCACTACATAAAAGCCAACTGTCAAAAAGTACACTTTTTGACAGTTGGCTTTTTTTCGTGTGTTTTTCGTAATTTTTCGGGGTTTTTGCGTGATTTTTGCAATTTGTTTGCGGGATGTTTGCGGGAGGGCGCGGGCTGCCTCCCCTACAAAAACGGCAGGAGCAAGTTCTCGCTGCGGCTCGGTCACGCCGCGGGTCTGACACCACACCGTGGTGTCATTCAACACCGCGTCGCCGCTGCGCTACCTGCATAGGGGAAGGCTTATGAGAGACGAGGAAGCGGGAGGGCTTTTATGTCTATTGTGGGATAAAACAAAATAGGCAATGGCCGGGAGAGATCGGTCATTGCCTTTTGTTATTTATTATATAATCTTCAGTATTTGAACACGGCTTCGCGGATGATTTCGCCTACGGTGGGATGGGGGAACACGATCTTTTTGACTTCGTCCACGGTCATTCCCGCTTCTATAAACGTGCCAACCGTGACGATGAACTCGGAGGAATAGTTGCTCAGCGCCTGTGCGCCGACGACGGTTTTGGTCTCGCACTTGATGATCAGCTTGAAGATTCCGTCGCCGCCTTCGTTTTCGGCCAGGTATCTGCCCGAAAAACGCATAGGCAGCTTGATGACCTCTACGTCCATGCCTTTGGCCTGAGCGGTGGCTTCGGTTTCGCCTACCGAGCTGAGTTCGGGGTTGGTATAGATGACGCCGGGGATGGCGTTGTAGAGCATTTTGTCGGCCTTGCCGAGCATATTGTTGACCGCCACCTCGGCTTCGCGGTATGCGGTGTGGGCAAGCATTGACTTGCCGTTAACGTCGCCTGCGGCGTATACGCCGTCTACGTTGGTGCGCATAAACTCATCTGTGACCACAGCGCCGCGCTCAAGCAGCACGCCGATATTCTCCAGTCCGATGCCTGCGGTGTTGGCACGTCTGCCGATGGAAAGCAGCACCTTGCCGCACTCAAGCTCGGTCTGCTCACCGTCTTTTTCGCAGATGACGCTGTTGTCGGTGATTTTGGTGACGCGGGTGCCGAGCAGGAACTTCATTCCGCGCTTCTCGAGACCTTTCTGCAGCAGCTTGACAAGCTCAATATCGTTCTGTCCCGCGATATGGTCAAGCATCTCAACCACGGTCACACGGCTGCCTGCGGTGGCATAATAGCACGCCATCTCCAGACCGATAACGCCTCCGCCGATGACAACCAGACTCTCGGGGATCTCGCGCAGGTCAAGAGCCTCACGGGAGGTCATAACAAAGCCGCTGTCCAGCCCCTCGCGCAGGCCCTCCACAGGAGGAACTGCAGGCGACGAGCCCGTGGCAACAAGCAGCTGTCTGCCGACTGCAATCTCGCCGTTGACCTCGATCAAGAATCCCTCATCGTTCCTGCCGCGGATGACGCCATCGCCCATAATGACCTCGGCGCCGTTCTGCTTGAGTGCGGCTTTGACACCTGCAACCAGAGTTTTGATGACCTTCTGCTTGCGGTCGATGACCTTGTTATGGTCGAGGCGCACGCCCTCTGCGTACACCCCGTATTTGTCGCCGTGGAGTGCGTTATCATAATTTTTGGCGCTGTAGAGCAGGGTTTTGGTGGGGATGCAGCCTTCGTTGAGGCATACGCCGCCAAGGCCGGATTTTTCTATACAGGCTACCTTCATGCCTGCGTGAGCGGCACGCTCGGAAGCCAGATATCCTGCAGGGCCGCCGCCCAGAACAATAAGATCATATGTCATCGTAAGGACTCCTTGTGTGTGATATTTGCTCGGCTCAAGAAAATAGTATCTCACGGGGCGGCTTTTGTCAATACAAAAGGGGGCGGCGGGTTTGTTACCCTTTTGTAATTGCCATCGTCAAAAAAATGATGTATAATAACCCCATCAAAGCTTATGGAGGAAAATATGAAACGATCGGTTGCGTTAGCACTGTGCATAATATCCCTGCTCTCCTGCATGGCCTGCAAGGATGACAAAAAAGACGATAATCCCGCAGGGGCAAAGATCCCGGATTTTTTTAATCAGCAGGATGATCCTTCGCCGACAGACCCTCAGCCTCCCGCACCAGTGACACCTCCCGCCGTGCCTGTTGACCCCGCACCTCAGCCGCCCACGCAGGCCGACCCGATCGTGCCCGACCCTCCCGTAGTGCCGACCGATCCTGCCACGCCTCCTCCGCCCGACGCTCCTGTAGTGCCGGCTGAGCCCTCTGCGCCCCCCGAGCCAGTTATTCCCGGCGGCAGTGTTACCGTCTCCTACCCCGTCAAGACTGTCAACGGCGGCGTCACCTATACCGGTCTGCCCTCTCTGCCCGAGGTGGAGTTTGCAGTGCCCGACCCCGACAACAGCCGCGGCCTCAGCTGTGACAAGATAGATTTTTCTTATGGCGCGGCCAAAAACGGCGCTCCTCACCATATCACGGAGAACAATCAGCAGACATTCGACTCCTATGGCACCAACGCTCTGGCATGGGACAACAAAACCACCGACAAGCGGGTGCTCTATCTCACATTTGACTGCGGCTACGAGTACAAGAACATCACCCCGCAGATGATCGACATCCTCAAAGAGAAGCAGGTGCCTGCCGCATTCTTCTGCACCCTTGATTATATTGAAGACGCCCCCGAGGTGGTCAAATATATGATCGAGGAGGGGCATATTGTCGGCAATCACTCGGTACACCACCCCTCTGACAGCGCGGTTTTGCCCCGTGAGAAGCTTGCCGCCGAGCTGTTGGGCGTACACAACTACCTGCGTGTGAACTTTGGCTACGAGTGCCGATATTTCAGATTCCCCACGGGAGCTTTTTCGGAGAATGCCGTCGACCTCTGCGACTCGGTAGGCTACCGAAGTGTATTCTGGTCGGTGGCTCACGCCGACTGGGATCCCGAAAATCAGCCGGGCGTTGACAAGTCATTCAAGACCGTCACCTCCCGCCTGCACCCCGGCGCTGTGATCCTGCTGCACACCACCTCTCCCGACAATCTGGCCATTCTGGCTGATTTTATCGACTACGCGAGGGCCGAGGGATACGTGTTCTGCAGTCTTGACGAATACCAATACTGGAACTGAACAAAGCAAAAAATCCGCTGTGCACCATCTGCACAGCGGATTTGTGATGTTTGTTGCCAAATGGCGAACTTGAGTGCGTATTTTCGGTTTTTTGTACCGTTTTTTTGCAGAATGTGATATAATACAGAATCATATTGTAATCAGGAGATGGTCTTTATGAGCTCACGCTCGATGGTCAACGATTTTACCCGCGGCAACATCACAAAACAGCTGTTCACCTTTGCCTTCCCGCTGTTTTTGTCAAGCCTGCTGCAGGTACTGTACAATATGGCCGATATGATTATAGTCGGCCACGCGCTGGGCAAGGTTGGTCTGTCCGCCGTATCGGTGGGCGGCGACGTCAGCAACTTTCTCACCTTTGTGGCAATGGGCTTCTGCTCGGCGGGTCAGGTCATCATCTCCCAGTACATAGGCGCAGGCAGACGGGACAGGATATCGCCCTTTGTTGGTACGATGTTCACCACTCTCATGCTCTGCGCATTCTCCATCAGCACGGTTTGTCTGTTTCTGCGCACCCCCATACTCAGGCTGATGAACACCCCTGCCGAGGCATTCGGCGAGGCCCTCTCCTACTCAACCGTATGTATGGCAGGTCTCATATTTATCTACGGCTACAACATCTGCAGTGCCGTTCTGCGCGGAATGGGCGACTCTAAGCATCCTTTTGTTTTTATTGCCATATCCGCTGTGCTCAACGTACTGCTTGATCTGCTGTTTGTGCTCGTATTTGATATGCGGGCTATGGGTGCGGCGCTGGCAACCGTCATATCTCAGGCCACAAGCTTTGTGTGCTGTGCGGTGTTTATGTACAAACGGCGCGAAAGCAGCGGTCTGGACATAAATATCAGGTATTTTGTCAAAATACGCACCGATATGCTGACCGATCTGCTCAAGCTGGGTGTGCCTATGGCCATCAAGAGCGCGGCTATCCACGTAAGCAAGCTCTTTGTCAACTCGTGGATCAACTCCTACGGCGTTGAGGTTTCGGCTTTTGCGGGCATAGCCAACAAGATCAACAGCATAAGCAACCTGATCTCCAACTCCCTCAACACCTCCGGCTCGTCCATGGTGGGACAGAATATCGCGGCAAAACAGTACAAGCGTGTCACCGCCATCGTCCGCACCATTGCCGTCACCACCATATGCATAGCCACCACCCTGTCGGCCACTATACTCATATTCCCCGAGGCTGTGTTCGGCATATTCGTGGACGATGCCTCCGTGCTGGAGGTAGCTATGGAGTACCTGCCCATTGCGGTGCTCATATTCTTCGGCAGTGCGCTGCGCGCGCCCATGAACTCGCTGATAAACGGCAGCGGACAGACCTCACTCAACTTTGCCACCGCTATATTCGACGGCATTGTCATGCGTCTGGGTCTGAGCGTACTGTTCGGTCTGGTGCTGGATATGAAGCATCTGGGATTCTGGCTGGGCGATGCCTGCGCAGGCTTTACGCCCTTTGTGATCGGCATGGTGTTCCTGCTGTCGGGCAAATGGAAGAGAGCCGGCGTAAGAATAAAAGAATAATAATAAAACGGATCGCTCAGAGAGCGATCTGTTTTTTGTTTTATTCGTTATTGGGGCAAACTTCGCAGGCAGGCGACTCGTATCTGCAAAAGGTCGGCACAAGCTCGCCCAGCGCCCGCTCCACATCCCTGCCGCTCAGGTCGGAGCTTTGGACAAGCTTTTTAAGACTGTCCAGCCTGCTCAAAAACTCATCGCAGTCCATATCGATGGCCTGACCGATAAATATGCGGTCGCTGGCGGTCTTTTTGAGGCCCTCCTCGTTCATCAGCAGCTCCTCATAGAGTTTTTCGCCCGGGCGCAGACCGATGTATCGGATGTTGATATCTCTGCCCTCACGCAGGCCGGAGAGGCTGATCATCTTGCGCGCCAGATCGGCGATCCTGACCGGTTTGCCCATATCCAGCACAAAAATCTCACCGCCGTTTGCTATGGCGCCTGCCGTGAGCACCAGCTGTGCGGCTTCGGGAATGGTCATAAAATAGCGGATTATGTCGGGATGTGTCACCGTTACGTCACGCCTGCGGCGTATCTGCTCCATAAACAGCGGTATCACCGAGCCGTGGGAGCCCAGCACGTTGCCGAAGCGCACCGAGGCAAAGGTGGTGCCGCTTGACACACTGCTGAAATACTGCACCACCATCTCGCAGACACGCTTGGTGGCTCCCATAATATTGGTGGGGTTGACAGCCTTGTCGGTGGAGATGAGCACGAATCGGTCAACGCCGCAGCTTACGGCGGCCTGCGCGCAGCTGAATGTGCCGAACACGTTGTTCCGCACCGCCTCGGCAGGGACTTCTTCCATCAGCGGCACATGCTTGTGGGCGGCGGCGTGGATGACCAGCTGCGGCTTCTCCCGCTCAAACAGCCGCACCATATGCTCACTGTCGCATACGTTGGCAATATGCACGGCAATATCCAGTTTGTCTCCGTACTCGCCGAGCAGCTCCTGCTGCAGCTCGTAGGCGGTATTCTCATAAAAATCAACTATAACCAGCCGACGAGGCGAGCAGGCGGCTATCTGCCGCGCCAGCTCGGCGCCGATACTGCCTCCGCCGCCGGTAATGAGTACCCGCTTGCCCCTGACAAAGTTCAGCACGCGCTCGTCGGTCAGACTGATCGGCTCTCTGCCCAGCAGTTCCTCGGGGGTGATATCACGCACCTTGCTGACGATGTCCTTGATCTCGCCGAGCTCGGAGAGGAAGGGCAGGATCTTGACGGGGAGACGGGTTTTGGCGCATTCTTCGACTATGACCGCTCTCTGCTCGCTGGTTGCCGAGGGGATTGCTATATAGATCAGGTCTGCCGCTGCCCGCTCGCACACGGTCTGAAGATCGGATATCCTGCCTACGACCTTGACGTTGTCGATGGAGCGGCCCTGCTTGTTCTCGTCATCGTCCACCAGCGCCACCGGCACAAGCCCGCTGCCGGGATTGCTCTTGAGCTCGTCAAGCATTCGGTAGCCTGCCGCGCCCGCGCCTACGATAACAAGGCGTCTGAGCTGAGAGATGGGAGTTTTTTTGTGTCTGCGCGTCACAAGCTCACGGTAGCTTATACGCGACAGAGTCAGCATTGCGGAGGACAGCATCACGGCAAAGGCACTGAAAAGCAGAGAAAACTCGCCCGCAGAATATACCTCAAAAATCAGCGAGGCTATAACGCCGCTGACGCCCGAGACAAGGAATATCTGCAGATAGTCCTTGCTGTTTGCGTATCTCCATATTACTCTGTTGACGCCGAAAACCAGCATGAGCACGGTGTACACCACCAGCGTAAACAAGGTGCTCATGGCGATCTGCCCCAATCTCCAATGTCCCTCGATGCTTATGTGCTCCATAAGCCACGTAAGAGCATAGGACGAGGCGATAATAGCCATATCAATCAGATATATCAAAAGATTTCTGTCCGGCTTTGAGCTCAGTTTTTTCATTCGTTTATCCCTTTTGTATCATTTTTGTCTGTATATCCGCGCCGTCCTGCGCGTCAGCTGCGGCGGCCTTTTCCCTGTCTGATGCAGTAGCCTGCCACCGCGCCGCAGACACCGCCTGCGATATGGGCCATCTGGGAGATGTTGTCGGGGGAGGACAGTCCTGCGGCGATCTCACCGCCTATGTAGAACACCGCCACGAATATCAGCGTCAGCGGTACTCCGCCTTTTTTCATGCCGCCCAGCGATGCCATGGATATCATCATAAACACCACTCCGCTGGCTCCCAGCAGACCGGTGCCCGAAAACAGCACCATCTGCAGCACTCCCGACACCACCGCCGTAACAACAATGGCCCAAAGCAGCTGCCTGCTGCCGTATCGCTCCTCAAGCTGAGGGCCAAGCACCAGAAGCAGAAGCATATTTGAGATATAATGCTGATAGTCGGCGTGACCCAGCACGTGGGTAAACACCCTGATATAGGTCAGCGGATCGCTGAGTGGCGAGGAATACACGCAGAACAGCAGGCGCGTGATGTACCCTCCGCTTATCTCACCCAGAAGCAGCACGCCCAGCGAGGCCAGCGCAAAGGTGAGTGATACGGGAGAGTTATACTGTATTTTTTTGAACATTTCTGTCTCCGCTCATCATAGTATTGATTACAAGATTATACTTTTATCTCTCCTCTGTCAAGTGGCATCGGCAGCGAAGCCGTCGGCTTTGCCGCGCATTTTTGGTTGGGTGCAATTTTTATCCTGATTTTTCCAATTTTTTATCGACATTTTTTATGCTTTGATGTATAATGTATGATGTTGTATTTTATGCAAAATCTTGTCACCGGGGTGAACCGATGAAAAAACTTATAATTATTCTGTCCGTTGTGCTGGCGCTCTTTGCCCTCTGCGCATGCTCCAATAACGAGCCTCAGGCATATATCCCGCCCGCAACCGACAATCCTCCCGTGAGCGCAGACACAGGCGCTGCGCCCGACGCTTCGCCCGAAGTGTCCGCTCCCACCGAGCCTCCCGCTGTTGACACCCTGCCTCCCGCACCTCCGATCGATGCCGACCCCATAGTTGCCCCCAAGCCCGAGCCTCAGGTCACTATCTGCATTGATGCAGGTCACGGCGGCAAGGATTCCGGCGCCGTATGGGGTGACCGCATGGAGAAGGACGATGCTCTCAACCTTGCCCTCAAGGTTGCCGAGCAGGTGGAGGCGCTGGGTCAGAGAGCTCTGCTCACCCGTGATGATGACAGCTACCCTTATTTCAGCGAGAGAGCCGACATTGCCAACAATGCCGACGCCGACGTTTTTGTTTCTCTGCACCGCAACAGTGCCGAAGGTGCGAGAGGCGTAGAGATCTGGATCAGCTACAAGGCATCGAGCGACACCGTGGAGTTTGCCGAAGATCTGCTGAGCTTACTGGAGGACGTGGGAATCTCCAAAAACCGCGGTGTCAAAAAAGGCACCGTTGCCGACCCCAAGGATGACTACTACGTCAACAAGCTGACAAATATGACCTCCTGCATAGTCGAGCTTGGATTTATCCAGAGCGATGAGGACAACCGTCTGTATGACGAGAATATGGACGCCTATGCCAAAGCCATCGCCGGATCGGCCGTTAAAGAGGCTCTGCGCGCGCTCGACGAAGCAAAATAAACCGATCTATACATACAAAAGCCTGTACGGACACCCGTACAGGCTTTTTTGTGATAGTCAATGAATTTGTCGGAAGCGCGTTTTCAGCAGCAGCCGCAGCAAAAACGCAAGAGCAGATATCCCAGACACAGACTGCCGCAGCTGATTCCGCCGCCCTGTGCATAATGTACCGACTGCTGACGGTAGTTTTTGCCGCTGTACTCCAGATGATCGGCCAGCGCCACGTACTCGTCGTTGGCGGGATCAAGCTGGGCGGCTTTTTTGGCGTGCTCCAGAGCGGTGACGCGGTTGCCCATACCCATATTGGCCACCGCGCTGAGGTAGTACCAGTCGGCATTGCGGTTGCTCACCGTGCTCAGTATGTGCAAAGCCTCTTTGAAGTGCCGTGCGCGGACATAGTTGTATGCGGCGTTGAGCTCGGTGGAATCAAACCGCTGCTGCCAGTTTGCCTGCTCATATCCTCCGTAGTAGCCGCCATTGCCGTAGCCCTGATTGCCGCTTTGGGACGCATTGCCGTTTTTGATGCGGTCGTAGGCTTCGTTGATCTCCTTCATCTTCTGCTCGGCGTTCTTGTCGCCGGGGTTCAGATCAGGATGATATTTTTTGGCCATGGTACGGTAGGCCTTTTTTACTTCTTCATCGGTGGCATCGGGGGATATACCCAGCACCTTATAGGGGTCGGTCACGACCTGTCACCTCTCTTGTTCTTTTCGGCGCGGTAGCGAATCCACACGCCCGAATAAATAATATTCCGCATGATCCCTGTGTCCTGCACCAGCGGCAGTGCCTCAAAAATCGCGGACACGTCGCCCATCAGCACCTCGAGTATGCTCTCGTCGGCGTTGCTGTCGAGGGGGTTGTAGCGGCCTTTCTTTTTGTCCTTGTCAAAATCCGCATAGGCATCCAGCACGTAGATAAATCTGCCCAGCGCCTCACCAAAGGCACGCAGACTGTCGCCCCACAGACTCTCACCGCAATCAAAAACCTCGGCCATAACGCGCCCGAACAGGTTTGCTCCCTCGTCTATGCCCGAATTTTTGTCCTCGGCATCGTACAGCTCAGAGAGCAGATCGGATATAGCCTGCGCCTTGCGGGGGTGTCGGGCGCGCGCATCCCGATAGGCGCTGTGCAGGGCCTTTTGCGCACCTGCGGAGAGGACTCCCCCCTCGTCGCGGCGGTCATCCAGCACCTTTTCGTAGCTGAGCAGCACGGTCATATCGGCGGCGTAGTCAACGAATCGGCTCCGGGCCTTGGGTTGTTTTTTGATGGGGTGGATGATGCACCGCTCGCTGAGCAGGCTCTCCTCCGGCTCGTACATAGAGCTAAGGATCAGCACCAGAAACACCATATCATAGCTCAGCGTCAGGCGGGCTGCCGTGCCGTACCGCTTGTGAAGCTGCCTGCACAGACCGCAGTAGAGACTGCGGTAGCGCTGCTGCTCGGCCTCACTGAGCGCGTCCTTGTTGGCTAAGATGTACCCGAACATCAGACTTTTTTGATAAACTTCTTACCGCACTTGGGGCAGGTGATCTCGATAGTGCCCGCGCCCTTGGGCAGACGGAGCACCACGGCGCACTGGGGACATTTGTAGAACTTGTAGCGTCTGCCCTCTTTGAGGGTGCGCCAGACTATCTTGAAGGTGCCGAGGAATGAATTGCGCTTGTAGAGGTAGCGGCGGTTTTCCTCACGGCGCTTGTCGTATTTTTTGGACATAAGTCTGACGTAGGCAAACACGATCTCGGCTGTGGCGATCATCATCAGGATGGTGCCGGGGATGTTGTTGCCGATCGCGCCGATTATCATCAGGGCAAGTCCGGTGACAAACAGGAACAGACCGTAGTTATCTCCGCCGTATCTGCCCTGCATCAGGTTCTGAAACACGTTGCCCTTGCCGTTTTTATTGTTTTTTTGCTTTTTTGCCATTGTTATTTCTCCGTTTTCCGCTCAATATTCGGGCATCTCTGCGCCCGTCCTATATAAGTATAGCATACATATGGCAAATATAGGAATAAACAATCTGTAAAAAAAATAAAGAACTGTGAAAAAACTCACAGTTCTCGGGTTATTGGGTCAATGTTTACTCCCTCGGGCCCAGCTCAAGCTCCTGAGCATGGGCTTTCATGGCGTTGATGCAGATCTCGGCCACGTCTTTGACCTCCATGGAAAGCATCTCACAGCCCTGCTTGATGAGCTCGCGGTTGCATTTTGCGGCAAACTTCTTGTCCTTGAACTTCTTCATAAAACTGGATATCTCCATATCGGTGATGCCCAGAGGACGCATTCTTGCCGCCGCCTGAATGATTCCCGTCAGCTCGTCCACGCAGAACAGGGATTTTTCCAGATTGGTCTTGGGCTCTGTGTCGTTGATGATGGTGTAGCCGTGAGCCAGTATGGCGCGAACCTCGGTCTCGTCCAGTCCCGCATTCAGCAGAGGCTGTTCGGTGTGCTGCAGATGCTCGTCGGGGTGCTTTTCGTAGTCGTAGTCGTGGAGATAGCCTATAGCCATCCAATGCTCCTTGTCCTCACCGAAATGCTCGGCAAGACCGCCCATGGCAGCCATAACGTTTTTGGCGTGCAAAAACAGATGATGCTCGGTGGTTGTGGCAGCTAAAAGCTCTTTTGCTCTGTCAAGTGTAAGCATGGTTTGGTCTCCTTTTTTCAGTCCAGAGTGATGGGTGTACGCAACTCAGGGCAGACGATCCTGGTGATGATGGCGGCGGCTTCGGCACGGGAGATATGCGAATAGGGATAAAAACTTCCGTAAGCATCCGAGCCGGTCAGTACGCCTGCACGGTAGAATCGGTAGATGGCCTCGGCGTGAGTGTCGGTCAGTTTGACGTCGGGAATGGCGTTGTCGGCGATAACGCTGATGGGCTGCAGATCGGCGCTCTTGACCGAATTGGCCAGCAGGGATGCAAACTGCTCTCTCGAGACGTATCCGTCATAGTCGGTGATCTCAAAGGGCAGCAGCTTGTTGGATTTGGCATAATCTGCATATGGCTGATACCACAGCTCGGAGGATTTGGCGGTGCGGACGGTTTTGTCATTGTAGGTGCTGTGGATTCGTGCGGCGAGGGTGACGGCCTGAGCTATTGTGACGTTGCCGCTCGGGTCAAAGTGCTGTCCGTCCACGCCGTTCATCAGTCCCAGCTCATACACCAGCGCGGCGTTGAGATTGTACCAGTCGGCAGTCCCCACGTCCTCAAAGGTGTCGCCGGTGTAGCTTTTGCTGCGGGCAAAACTGTCGATAAGTCCGTTTTTCAGATTGGAGACAACGACAAAATCATTGCGCGCAAGCTCGCTGTGAGCACCCGAGCCGTCGGCGGCGGACACCACCAGAGTATACTCGCCCACGGGCAGCCTGCCAAAATGTATGTAGCTGTCAATAGCCGATATGTCACAGCTGTAGCTGTAGGGAGAATAGGTCTTTTTTTGTGAGGTGGGAGTGCCGTCACGGTTGAGCACCTGCACGGTCAGCGAAGTGATGGAGTAGATGGAGGATACGTTGCCGCTGAGGTAGTAGCCGTCACCCTCGGTGATAATGTCGGGCTTGTAGTTGCCCGCGCCAAGCTCAATAAAAGAGGGCACGTCGACGTAATCCAGAGGATCGCGGCGGGAAGCATACTTCTCGCTCATACGCACCTCAAAGTGCAGATGAAAGCCTGTTGAGCGGCCTGTGGAGCCCACCGTGCCGATCTGCTGACCCTGACTGACGTAGGTGCCCTCCGGGACGCTGATGCTTGTCAGGTGGGCGTAGAGTGTGTTCATTCCGTCGGGATGGACAACAAACACATAGTTGCCGTAGCCGTCGCCGCAGCCGCATTTTTTGAGCTGCTCGGCGTTCTTGCCGTAATTGTGGGTGCAGGTGTTGTTGCCGATACGCAGCACACCCTCCTCGGCGGCGTAGACGGGAGTGTCTTTTGTCGCCGAAATATCAATACCGCTGTGACTCTGCGCCTTGCCTGTGATGGGGTGTATCCTGCCGCCGTAATAGCTGGTGATGTAGGTATTCTTGCCCTTGAGCGGCCATATAAAATCGCAGGTGCAGCCGTCAGACGCGGCAAAAGAGGGAAAAATCGGCATCATCAGCAGCACCAGCGCCAGCGCGATACCTCCTCGAAGCTTGTTATACATATAAAAAACAGTCCTTTTTTTGTAGTGATGGGAGTATTGTACCACAAAAAACCGACCCAAATCAACAAAAAGTAACAAAAAAGTAACAAAAAATTTGCCCTGCAGAACTCAAAAAAGCTCCCATACGGGAGCTTTTTGATTATTGATGCATATTAATAATAGTATGTACCGGTATAGGCTATTGCATCTTCAATAAAGTTACCGTTGGGATCATATACGGCAACATAGATACCAACGTAGTATTCGTGATCCCTCGTTACGTAGCAAGTTTCGTTCAATTCTACACTGAGCAAATCTTGCGCTTCCCAAGAAGCATAGTCATTGTCATCCTGATAAAGGACCATAGTAATGCGATAAATGTTATCTCTAGTTCTTCCAATTGCTCTCGCAACGCATTCCGCTGTACCACCAACGATGTTCAAGTCACAGTAAGCACTTACTAAATCTGTATATCTGGGTTCCGCTGCGTACACTATAGGAGTAAACATTGCTATCGCTAAAAATATACTCAAAACTACAGATAATGTGCATTTTATACTAATGGTTTTCATTAATAATCCCCTCCCAAATTTTATCTATCTCTGATTTTTCAATCCCAATAGAAGTTAAATTGTATATTATGTTGTCGTTGTGATCAAATATGACAAGCGATACTTGCATTCGTCCGTTAGATATACTATTCCCAACACATTTGTATCCTTCATAATCGTCGTATGATACAAGCGTGACACCTGCATTCTCCGTATCTTTCAATAGTGCCGCTCGAGAACTTACACTATATTTCTCCACCATGACACTATTCCCACTTTTATCAAAATAAATCACATAATCATCTGTTTTCTTTACACATTCAAATCCGTCCGGGATATAGGACAATTGGATTTTGCCGGGTGTTGACAATGCGGGTGCAGGCTCGACATCCTCACCGACAAAACTTATCCTGCTTCCTTCAGGCTCTGTTTCGAGCTTCATAAGCAGTCCTTGTTTTACGCCGGTGTATACGGCAAAACTCGATGCTGCCATCATGGACACCGATACTGCCGCTACCATGATCACTTTTATTATGCTTTTGAGCAGGCAGCATGGTTTGCCCGCTATTATATTCCTGCACTTTTTGTCCAGATGCGGCGGAATGGTACTCTCGGGATACTTGGCGCAGAATATAACCCCGTCCAGATACTCATCTGCCGCAGGTTCCAATACGGATCTCAAAAAACGGTCCATCTTTCCCCCTTTCTCTTGTTTAATATTTTTCATCGGTAATTCCCTCCTTTCTCAGTTCTTTTTGCAGAATTCGTCTTGCGCGGGTCATCAGGCTGCGCAAGCTTTGTACTTGACACCCGCGAAAAACCAGCAGCTCTCCGTCATCAAGGCCAAGGTAGTATTTGCCTATGAGGAGCAGCCGAAATCGCTCGGGCACTCGCTGCATAGCCCTGTGTACGGCGCTGTTTCTCTCGGCTTTGATAAAAGCTTCCTCCACCGTATTTTCCCATCCGCTTGGGTTTTCGAGATAGGTCACATGGTCTTGGAGCTCGGAGTCGAAATATTTGCTGCAGATTTTTTTGCTATCCAAGAAATCCAACGCCGTGCTCCGCACTGTCAGGTTGATGTATGCCACGATACGCCCTTCATCCAGCCTCTCGAGAGTGTCGGCGTTATGAATCAAGCGCATCACCGCGTCCTGCACTATATCGTCACAGTCCTGGTGACCTTCGGCGTACTTGACCGCAAGAGAATACATATAGTTTTTGTACTGCTCGTACAAGCATGCAATCAGCTCTCGGTTTTGAAGTTTTTCTTTTTCTGTAACTTTCACATCCCCACCCCTTCTATACAATAAACGGTTGACACCCCCAAAACGAAACACTTTTTTCCCCAAATTTTTCCGCGGCGTTTTGGGCATATAACAAATACCGAAATTTATTTCCGTTTGCGCATAACAAAGGGCGTATTTCCGAAAATAAGTATTCATTTACATAAAAATACCAAGGGTTTCGGTATAAAATTGTATAATTGCCTATCAGGGAGGTAATATGCATGCCGTACTTTGGAGAAATGCTCGCAGAGCTCCGTCAGGACAAGGGCCTGACACAAAAAGAATTAGCCGAAAAACTACATCTTGCCTCCAGCAGTATATCCAATTACGAGACCGGGCAGAGGAATCCGGACGCGGATTTTGTCTGCAGCGCCGCCGATTATTTCAACGTAAGCGCCGATTATATTCTCGGCAGGGTGGACAGCAATCTGCCCCTTGACTTGATGAATCAGGTCTATATCGGCAGCGAAAAGGTCAGCTCGGTTCTCGATAAGCTGCTCGCGCTGGACGATTGCCGCCGCGAAACGCTGATCAATACTCTCAACGATATGAGCATATGCGCCAAAATCAGCAACCGAAAATAAGACGGATAATCGGGCGTTTATTCTTTTTGCTCCGGTAATCAGAAAATACCGCACAACAGACTTTTGACAGTCTGCTGTGCGGTATTTTTTATTTGACGCAGATTTCACATTCCTTGTATTTTTGATTTCACATATCAAGCCTAAAATGATAACTGTACCAAGGAAATCCAAACAAAAACAGTTGTCTGAAAGGAGACACTAACATGAAAAAGATTCTTGCTATTATGATGACCGCAGTTCTGGTTCTCTCCATGCTTGCAGGCTGCGGCAAAACTACCGGCTCTGTCACAACCGACGGTTCCACCTCTATGGAGAAGGTGATCGGCGCTCTGGGCGAAGCGTTCCAGAATGACACCGGCATCAGCTTTACTTACAACCCCACCGGCTCCGGCAGCGGCATCAAGGCGGTTCAGGAGGGCCGCTGCGACATCGGTCTTTCTTCCCGTGATCTGAAGGACGAGGAAAAAGCCGCTGGTCTGACTGGTACTGTTCTGGCCTACGACGGCATTGCCATCATCGTTCATCCCGAAAATCCTGTCAGCAACCTGAGCCTTGAGACCATCGCCAAGATCTACACCGGCGAGATCACCAACTGGTCCGCGCTCGGCGGCAATGATGCCGAGATCGTGCTCATCGGCCGTGAAGCAGGCAGCGGCACCCGCAGTGGATTTGAGGAAATTGCTGACATTGAGGACAAATGCCAGTATCGTCAGGAGCTGACGAGCACCGGTGACGTCATCACTACGGTATCTCAGAACCCCGGTGCCATCGGCTACGCCTCCGTGGCCTCCGTCAAGGACACCGTCAAGGCTGTGACTGTGGACGGTGTTGCTCCCACCGAAGAAACCATCAAGGACGGCAGCTATGTGGTGCAGCGCCCCTTCGTGCTGGTGACCAAGACCGATGCAAAGCTGAGCGAAGCTGCCCGGAAGTTCTTCGACTACATCACCTCCGCTGATGCCAACGTGATCATCTCCGCAGCCGGTGTTGTACCCGCTAACTGAGAAAAACGCAAAAGCGACGGTTATTCAGATGACCGTCGCTACTCTGCTGTGAGGATCTATTTATGAAAAAACAAGAACATCGCCCATACGAAGAAAACGCTAAGGCATTTCAAGACGAACTGCTGGAGTCCAGATATGAAGCAATTAATCTGGTACGAAAAAAGGCATCTAAGCGGGAATGGGCAAAATATACCGAGCGAATGATCCACATCATCTTTCTTCTGCTTGGTCTGATCACTGTAGGCTGCGTTCTGCTGATCACCGTCTATCTTGTGATCTCCGGTATTCCCGCAATCCGTGAGATCGGTCTCATTGACTTCCTGTTCGGCAAAGAATGGGCATCCACAGCAGCCGAGCCGAAATACGGCATCCTCCCATTCATCCTGACCAGCATCTACGGCACCGCCGGTGCTATACTGATCGGCGTTCCCATTGGCTTTATGACCGCGGTGTATCTGTCCAAACTGGCCTCTCCCAAGGTGAAATCCGTGATGCAGTCCGCAATCAGCCTGCTTGCAGGCATCCCTTCTGTGGTTTACGGTCTGGTGGGTATGCTGGTTCTTGTCCCGGGCATCAGGAAGATTTTCAACGTGCCTGACGGCGCAAGCTTGCTTGCCGCCATCATCGTTCTGGCAATTATGATCCTGCCCTCCATCATCAAGATGTCTGTTACCGCGCTGGATGCAGTGCCCAAAGGGTACGAAGATGCTTCCCTCGCCCTTGGCGCAACACCTATCGAGACCTACTTCAGGGTTTCTGTCCCTGCCGCAAAAAGCGGTATCGCGGCAGCGGTCGTGCTGGGCGTAGGCCGTGCCATCGGTGAGGCTATGGCGGTTATGATGGTTGCCGGCAACGTACCCAATATGCCCGATTCGCTGTTCCAGAGCGTTCGTTTTCTGACCACGGCGGTGTCCGGTGAGATGGCTTATTCCGGCGGCCTGCAGAGACAGGCGCTGTTCTCCATCGCACTGGTGCTCTTTCTGTTTATTATGCTCATTAACGCCACGCTGAACTTCTTCCTCAAGCGGGAAAAGGAGTAAATTATGCCAAAGCAATCATTATCCAAAAAGAGAAAAGGCTTTGACAAGCTGATGAAAGCGCTGATGCTGTTGTCGGTCGGTTTGACTGCCGCTCTGGTGCTGTTTTTGCTGATATACGTGCTTGTACGTGGTGTTCCGAACATCACATGGGAGCTGCTCTCCACCAAGCCCAGCTACCTGACCGATCGCATCGGCATTCTTCCCGATATTCTTAACACAGTCTATATCGTGCTGGCAACCCTGCTCATCGTCCTGCCTCTGGGCGTGGGTGCGGCTATATACCTGACCGAATACGCATCCAACAAGAAGATCGTCGGCATCATCGAATATGCCGCCGAGACCCTCTCCGGTATTCCCTCCATCATCTACGGTCTGGTGGGTATGCTGCTGTTCTCCAATCATATGGGAACCTGCCTGATGGCGGGTGCGCTGACTCTGGCAATTATGAATCTGCCTACCATCATGCGTACCACTCAGGAGAGTCTCAAGACCGTTCCGCAATCCTACCGCGAAGGTGCATTCGGTCTGGGCGCGGGCAAGTGGCGCGTTGTCCGCACCGTGGTTCTGCCCGGCTGCGTGGACGGTGTCATCACGGGGTGCATTCTGTCTGTGGGACGTATTCTCGGCGAGTCTGCGGCATTGCTTTTTACCGCCGGCTTTGCCCATGCCCTCAACGGCATTATCAACGGCTTGGCTGCACCTGGCGCAACGCTGACTGTCGCCCTCTACGTCTATGCAAAGGAACGGGGTGAGTTCGGTGTGGCATTCGCCATTGCCGCAATCCTGATGGTTCTGACCGTTCTGATCAACTTTGCAGCGACTTTGGTGCAAAAATATTTTGCAAAAAGGAGAAGTTTATGAGTATTATCTCTGTAAAAGATATGTGTCTGTGGTACGGCGACCATCAGGCACTGAAAAACGTGAGTATAGACATTCCCGAAAAGAGTATTACCGCATTCATCGGCCCTTCAGGCTGCGGCAAGTCCACCTTCCTCAAGACCCTCAACCGCATGAACGACCTGATTTCCGGCGTAAAGATCACCGGTGATATTCGCTACGAGGGCATCGATATTTTCTCCAAAGACGTGGACGTGAACAATCTGCGCAAGGAGATCGGCATGGTGTTCCAGAAGCCCAATCCTTTCCCCATGAGTATTTATGACAACATCGCCTACGGCCCCCGCACCCACGGTATCACCAACCGCGTGGAGCTGGACGAGATCGTAGAGCGCGCTCTGCGGGATGCCGCTATCTGGGACGAAGTCAAGGACAGACTGAAGAAAAATGCCCTCGGTATGTCCGGCGGTCAGCAGCAGCGTCTGTGCATTGCAAGAGCGCTGGCTGTTGAGCCTAAAGTCCTGCTGATGGACGAGCCCACCTCCGCCCTCGACCCTATCTCCACCTCCCGCATTGAGGAGCTGGTCATGGAGCTGAGAGAAAAATACACCATCGTTATGGTTACCCACAATATGCAGCAGGCCGTACGCGTCTCCGACCATACCGCATTCTTCCTGCTGGGCGAGCTGGTGGAGTTCGGCAAGACCGACGACATCTTCTCTCAGCCCAAGGATCAGCGTACCGAAGATTACATTACCGGTCGATTCGGTTAAAGGAGGAAGTTATGAGAAACAGATTTGATCAGCAGCTCTATGAGCTGAACCGTGAAATCATAGAAATGGGTGCCATGTGCGAAGAAGCCATTGCATCCGCGGCCAAAGCGCTCACCAACGGTGATGCGGAACTTGCCGCACGAGTCAGAGCAAACAGCGGTGCCATCGATCTGATGGAGCGCGACATTGAGAGCCGCTGTATGAAGCTCCTGCTTCATCAGCAGCCGGTTGCCAAAGATCTCCGTCTGATCTCTGCGGCGCTGAAGATGATCACCGATATGGAGCGTATCGGCGATCAGGCAGAGGATATTGCGGAGATAGTAACATTCCTCAGCGGTCACACCATGGACGGTATGGAGCTGATCGAAGAAATGGCTCACGCAACCATCGAAATGGTAATGGAGAGCGTAGACGCATTCGTAAAGAAGGATATCGCTCTGGCAGAAAAAGTAATTGCCCGTGATGATATCGTGGACGACTATTTTTCCAGAATGAAATGTGATATAATAGCTTTGATAGCAGAAAATCCCACCGACGGAGGGTTTGCTCTGGATCTGCTGATGATTTCCAAGTATTTTGAACGCATCGGAGATCATGCAACCAATATTGCCGAGTGGGTGATCTATTCTGTAACGGGTACACACAAGGAGGTATAAGAATGATCTGGTACGTTGAGGATGACGCAAGCATCCGCGACATAGGAATGTATGCTTTGAATTCCGCCGGTTTTGAGACCAGAGGTTTTGAGGACGGTCTTTCTTTTTGGGAGGCGCTGAAAAAAGAAAAACCCGAACTGATTGTTCTGGACGTGATGCTTCCCGGTATGGACGGCATTGAGATCCTGCGCAAGATGAAAGATTCTGCGGAGTACAGCGCAATCCCCGTTATTATGGCTACTGCAAAGGGGCAGGAATACGACCGTATCCACGGTCTGGATCTGGGCGCCGATGATTATATCGTCAAACCCTTCAGTATGATGGAGATGGTGTCCAGAGTCAAAGCCGTTCTGCGCCGCAGTCAGCCCCGTCAGGTATCCAAGCTGCTGAAGGTCGGCGGTCTTGTGGTCAATCCGGACGAGTACACGGTCACCGTGGACGGCAGCCGTGTTCAGCTGACCTACAAGGAGTTTGAGCTGCTGTGCCTGTTTTTGTCACATCCCGGAATGGTGTATACCAGAGAGCAGCTGTTCTCTCAGGTGTGGAAGCTTGATTACATGGGTGACTCACGCACGCTGGATTCCCATATCCGCACTCTGCGTCAGAAACTGGACGGCTACGGCAAGATGATCGAGACCGTGCGCAACGTCGGCTATCGCTGGGAGGCAGGACATGACAGGTAAAATTTTTAAGTCTATCCTCACGGTCGCCGTTGCCGTGCTTGTGGCAAGCCTGATTATAATTACCGGTGTGATGTATCGGTATTTTGGCAATGTGCAGGAATCTCAGCTGAAAGATGAGCTGAGTCTGGCAGCTGAAGCAGCCGAGCGGCTCGGCGAAAGCTATCTCAACAATCTGAATTCAGATCGGCACAGACTGACTTGGGTCAGCGCTGACGGCACGGTTATTTTTGACAGCCACGCCGATGCGTCCGCTATGGAAAACCACGCAGACCGCGAGGAAATCAAAGAGGCTCTTGTTTCCGGCACCGGCAGCAGTACCCGTCATTCCTCTACGCTGGTAGAACAGACCATCTATGAAGCGACCCGCCTGAATGACGGCAGCGTACTGCGCATCTCCGTCAGTCGTGCAACGGCTCTTGTTTTGGTGCTGGGTATGCTTCAGCCCATTGCTGTTGTGCTGGTGATCGCCGTTGCGCTTTCGGCCTGGCTGGCACACCGTATGGCAAAGAGAGTTGTCGAGCCTCTGAACAGGCTGAATCTGGAAGATCCTATGGAAAACGAGGCATATGAGGAGCTTTCTCCTCTGCTGCATCGCATCCACACCCAGCACAAAGAAATCAAATATCAGATGCAGACTCTAAAGCGCCGTCAGGAGGAGTTTGCACAGATCACCGACAATATGAAAGAGGCTCTCGTGCTTCTGGATAACTCGGGCAGAATCGTCAGCATCAATCCTGCGGCAAGAACATTGTTCGGTGCAGGTCCCTCCTGCATCGGAGGAGATTTTTTGACCGTCGACCGCAAGCATAATATGCGTGAGGCTCTGGACGAGGCCAACGAGCGGGGTCACTCTGATTTCCGCACCGCAAAAAACGGCAGAGAGTACCAGTTCGACCTGAGCCGCATCGACTCCGACGGCAAAAATCACGGTATTGTTATTCTGGCCTTTGATATTACCGAGCAGGTAAATGCAGAAAAGCACCGTCGGGAGTTTACCGCCAACGTATCTCACGAACTGAAAACACCCCTGCAGTCCATCATCGGCTCTGCGGAGCTGATGGAGAACGGCATCGTAAAAGAGGAGGACGTACCTCGGTTTGTGGGACATATCCGCAAGGAAGCATCCCGACTGGTCGTCCTGATCGACGATATTATCCGCCTGTCTCAGTTGGATGAGGGTACAGAGATGCCCCGTGAGTATGTATCTCTCAAGGTTCTCTCCGAAGAAGTCTGCGAGACTCTGGCAGATGCCGCAAAGCTGAAAGATGTTTCGCTGCAGGTAACCGGCGACGACGGTATCGTCAACGGCGTGCGCAGATTGCTGTATGAGATCATCTATAACCTTTGTGACAACGCCATCAAGTATAACAATCCCGGAGGCAGTGTGAAAGTGACCGTTGCGCAGACGCCCGACGAAGTTCAGCTGAGCGTCAGCGACACCGGCATCGGTATTGCTCCCGAGCATCAGGACAAGGTGTTTGAGCGCTTCTACCGTGTGGACAAGAGCCACTCCAAGCAGTCCGGCGGCACAGGACTGGGTCTGTCCATTGTCAAGCACGCCGTGCAGTACCACCACGGCAGGATCTCCGTGGAAAGCGAGCCAAACAAGGGAACGACGGTTTCCGTACTGTTTGACACAAGAGCATAATAAGCAAAAACTCCCTCGGTGGCAGGCACCGAGGGAGTTATATTGTTCAGAGCTTGAAATCTTCTTCTTTGACGTTGAGTTTGGGTTTGACGGGAGGGGGCGGTGTGCGGCGCAGGGGGTCGTAGCAGAATCTGCGGCACTTGTTGGTATCACGCACGGGGCCTTTGTGCTCGCAAAGGACACTGGTGCCGCTGTAATCACGGGCGTGCACACAGTACAGGCATATTTTCTGTATATCTTTTCCAAAAATCATATTTCCCACCTCACCCGTCTATTATACGACCTTTTTTGCCGTCTTTCAATCATTTTCTTGCAAATATCCGTGAAACAATCCACATTATCCCCCACACGCAGATGCTTCCCACCACCGCGGCGAGGGCAAGGCGCATCCCCGAGCAGGTATATATGGCGCTCATCTGCCCCTCCAGCACCTTTGACGCCTGCACGTCAAAGGGTATCAGCCGCGCGCCGACGTATGCCAGCACCGCCGACAGACTTCCGTGAAGCAGCTTGCCCACGATATACGGCCGTGGGCTGAGGCTGCTGTCGCACATAAAATCCAGCACCTGAAAATGCACCGACAGTCCCGCCCAGCCAAGCATAAATGCCACCCCCGTCAGGCCGTGCACGGGATTTGCGCCCGAGGCTATGCCGCTGACTCCGCCCGTCATCTCAAATATGCCGCTTATCAGCCGCTCGGTGAACTTTGGGGGCAGATCCAGCGGGCGCAGCAGGGTATTGAGCGCCCGCGCCAGAGCAGGAATAACACCCGTCAGCTGAAGCAGCCGCACCGCCACCGAAAAAAATATCACGTAGGCGCAGACGTTGATCACCGACTGTGCCGAGGATTTGACCGATCGGTTGATCAGCGCGGGATAAGACAGCCTTTCGCTCTGCCCGCCCGCGGCGGCAGGCCTCCGCACTCCCCCGCCGCCTCTCCCGTAAAACCTGAACATAATTCCGATAATGACCGACGACAGTATGTGGGCACTGTACAGCATAACACCCGCCGCCGTGCACCCGAACACCGACGCGCCCACCACGCCGAGAATAAAGGCGGGGCCGCAATTGTTGCAGAATGCCAGCAGCCGCTCTGCCTGAGTGCGGGTGCAGGCCCCCGAGCGGTAGAGCATTACGGCATTGTATGCACCTACCGGATAGCCGCCAATCAGTCCCAGCACAAATGCCGTGGCGCACACTCCCGGCACACCGAACAGGATAGCCATAGGGCGGTCAAGCAGCCTGCCGATCCGATCGGCTATGCCGCCCGATACCGCCGCGTTCGACACCACCATAAACGGAAACAGCGAGGGAATAAGCACCCGCGCACACAGCGACAGTCCCTGCGCCGCCGCGGCCGAGGTCTCGCGGGTATACCGCAGCAATCCGTAGGCAAAGAATATTACCGAAAAACAAAATAATGCACGCATTACCTGCGCGCGCAGTTGTGACCTTGTCATTTTACCTCCCGTGGGGTGAATATACTTTTTCAGAGCATATATATTCACAGAAAAGGACGGTAATGATTATGTCAGGATATACCGAGCTTATAAAGAAGCTGACCGCTCCCGACGATTTTGCATCGGCGCAGGCAAGAGGCTTTGTGTGCATCCGTATGGCCTCCGACCGTATTCTGCATGCGGAAGGACACCGCGGGATACTCCACTACGATACCGATGAGGTATCCTTCCGCGCCCGCGGAGGAGTGGTGCAGGTGCTGGGCAGGCAGCTTTGCATCAGCGCCTACTCCAAGACCCAACTGGAGATAACGGGGATCATCCAATCGGTGAATATGAGGAGGACGGAAGATTGAAGAGGTTTGTGAGGGGCAGTCTGTACGTAGAGTGCCGAGGTGACTGCGAGAGACTGCTTCGCCGCTGTGCCGAGAGCGGAGTCGCTCTGTGGGACACCCGACGCACCGAGGAGCTTGGTATGCGGTTTTGGTGTGCGTCAGAGAGCATATACACGCTGCGCCGAATCTGCCGCGGCGCAAGCTGCTCTCTGCGTGTGCTCAAAAAGCGGGGCGCGCCTTTTGTCATAAGGCGGATTTGCGCGCGCCCCGTGCTTATAGCGGGGTTCGGGGTGATGTTCGCGCTGCTGTGGCTGATGGGCACGCGGGTATGGAATATCGAGATAACGGCGGAGGGCGATACGGATACGGCCGCCGCGGCACATATGCTCCACAATGCGGGACTGCATGCCGGTATGCCCATCCGATCGGTGCGGGCGAATATCATCCGCAATTCGGTGATGGAGCAGAGTGACAGGATAGCTTTTTTGACCGTGAATATGCAGGGTACAACGGCAAAGGTGCATATATTCGAGAAAGATGACCGTGAGCTTGAACGCCTTCCCGAAGTATGTGATATTGTCAGCGGACTTACGGGCATAATAACCGATATACGAATCAAAAACGGCACGCCACAGGTACGAAAATGGCAGAGCATCTACGAGGGTGACCTGATCGCAAGCGCCGAGATGACCGACAAACACGGCAGGGTGCGGCAGGTGCGGGCCGATGCCGAGATCGACGTGCGCTCGGTCTACACACGCAGATGCGCGGTGGCAAAGGAGCTTTTTGAGTATATACCCACCTCAAACACAAAAAAACGGTCATATTTAGTGGTGGGAAATCGGTCAATCAAGCTATATTTGATTGAAAAAATCGAATATAAATGGTATTATAAAGATGTATGCAGAAAAACACTGTCGCTCAGGGAGGGTTTTGATCTTCCCGTGACGTTGGTGACCGAGACCTACACCGAGTGCCTGCGGCAGGATTACTCCCCCTCGGACGGACAGCTGGAGAGGCTGCTGGAGGGGCGGATGACCACGGCTTTTTTGCTGCAGCGACCTGCCGCCGCTGCCCTGAGCAGCAGCTTTAATCTGCTGACGTCGGGCAATCATTACGAGGGCATTATGCGGCTTGAGTGCAGTGAGACTACGGGAATACAAATTGCGAGGTAGATAGAATGGATCAGATGATAAGCGTTGAGAGAGTAGACCATATTGCCAGCCTGTTCGGGCTGCTGGACGAGAACCTGAAGATCTTGTCACACGAGTACGGAGTAATGATCACCAGCCGTGACGGGCAGATCAAGATCTCCGGCGAGCCCGAGAACACCATGCAGGCAAAGCAGGCTGTGGAGGCTCTGCTGGCGCTTATTATGCGCGGCGAGGAGATCGACACCCAGCGTGTCAACTACGTCATATCCATGGTACGCGACGGCAGGCAGGATCAGATCGGCCAGATGGGCAAGGACGTTATCTGCGTGACCATGCGCGGCAAGCCTGTCAAAGCCAAGACGGTGGGCCAGCAGAAATACGTGGATGCCGTACAGAGCAATATCATGACCGTAGGCGTCGGCCCTGCGGGTACGGGCAAGACCTATCTTGCAGTTGCCTGCGCGGTGGCGGCATTCAGGCAGAAGACGGTCAACCGCATCATCCTCACCCGCCCCGCCGTTGAAGCGGGCGAGAAGCTGGGATTCCTCCCCGGCGATCTGCAGAACAAGGTCGATCCCTATCTGCGCCCGCTGTATGACGCACTTTTTGATATGATGGGGCCCGAGGCATTCCAGAGATACATGGAGCGGGGCAACATTGAGGTTGCGCCTCTGGCGTATATGCGCGGAAGAACGCTGGACGATGCTTTTATTATCCTCGACGAGGCACAGAACACCACCTCCGAGCAGATGAAAATGTTCCTCACCCGTATGGGTATGGGCTCCAAGGTGGTCATCACCGGCGACGTTACACAGATAGACCTGCCCGACGGCAAAAAGAGCGGCCTCAAGGAAGCCGTCAACGTGCTTGCGGGCATTGACGATATCGCGATATGCAATCTTGACCACCGCGACGTGGTGCGCCACGAGCTGGTCAGCAAAATAATTCTGGCCTATGAGAAGAAGGCCGCGGGAAAGAAGGGTGACCATGGCAAAGCTAAAGGTTGAGATAGAAGGCTCGGGCACCGACAGCGCCAAGACCCTCATCCGTCTGGCGGCAAAGGCTGCCTACGGTGAGTTCGGCTACGACCGCGACGGATACGTGTACATCCGGCTTGTGTCCGCCGACGAGATACGCGAAATCAACGCCGAGCACCGCAATATCGACAAGGTGACCGACGTGCTGAGTTTTCCCATGATGGACTACTATCGCGGCGAGTGCAGGGAGAGCTTCCCCTGCCTGACCGACAGCGGCGAGCTGGAGCTGGGAGATATGGTCATCTGCACCACCCGCGCCCGCGAGCAGGCACGTGAGTTCGGGCACAGCTTTGCCCGCGAATGTGCCTACCTGACCGTACACAGCGTACTGCATCTTTTGGGCTTTGACCACGTAGACGAAGGGGTCGAAAAGGCCGCGATGCGTGAAAAAGAAGAAAAAATACTGAAAAAGCTTGGGCTTGAAAGGAAATAAAAATGATAACAAAAACCGGTATTTTCTCCATAGTCGGCCGTCCCAACGCAGGCAAATCCACCCTGCTCAACGCACTGTGCAGGACCAAGGTGAGCATAGTTTCCCAAAAGCCTCAGACCACACGCACCCGTATCACGGGTATCCGCAACACGGGCGACTGTCAGCTGGTGTTTATGGACACTCCCGGTCTGCACAAGGCCCGCAACCGACTGGGCGATTTTATGACCCGCGTCATCGAGGACACGGTCAGCGACGTTGACGCCGCCATCCTCATCGTCGAGCCCGTGGCACGCATCGGCATCCCCGAGCAGATACTTATTGACAAGATCAAGGCAGAAAAGATCCCCGCAGTGCTGGTCATCAACAAGATAGACACCATCAAAGAAAAAGAAGAACTCCTGGAGGTCATCCGCGTCTACAGCGAGGCCTGCGAGTTCTGTGAGGTCGTGCCTCTGTCGGCACGCAACCGCGACGGAGTGGATGCGCTGACCAAGATCCTCTGCTCCATGTGCATCGAATCCCCCCAGCTCTATCCCGACGATATGCTGTCCGATCAGCCTGCCCGTGCTTTTGCCGCGGAGCTGGTGCGTGAGAAGCTGCTTATGTGTCTGGACAAGGAGATCCCCCACGGCGTTGCCGTTGAGATCGAGCAGTACGACATCGGCGAGACCCTCGGTGAGATCTCGGCGGTCATCTACTGCGAGCGCACCAGTCACAAGGGCATCATCATAGGCAAAAAGGGCGATATGCTCAAGCGCATCGGCGCGCTTGCCCGCTCGGATATGGAAAAGAAGCTGGGCAAAAAGGTATTTTTGCAGCTTTGGGTCAAGGTCAAAGAGGACTGGCGCAACAACCCCGCCCAGGTCAAAAACTTCGGCTACTACAACGACTAAGAGGAGAGAGCGATGTACGTCAGTACAAGAGCACTTGTTATACGCAGTGTGCCCTACCGCGACTCAGACCGCATCCTCACCGTGCTCTCGGACAAGCTGGGCAGGATAACGGTCAAGGTGCGCGGTGCAAGCCGCAAAAACAGTCCCCTCAGCTCGGCAAGTCAGCTGTTTTGCTGTTCGGATATGGTGCTGTTTGAAAAAGACGGACGCTACACCCTCAACGAGGCTCACATCACAGAGCAGTTTGAGGGGCTGAGGGCCGATCTATGGAGTATGTCACTTGCCTCATACTTTGCCGAGGTGCTGTCGAGTCAGGAGGAGGACGAGGCACTCGGCAGCAGTGAACTGCTCAGGCTCGCCCTCAACTGTCTGTATGCGCTGGCCTCGGGCAAATATTACCGCGAGCTGGTCAAGGCGGCTTTTGAGCTGAGATACATCTCCCTCAGCGGCTACGAGCCTGACCTGAGTTCCTGCGCCCTCTGCGGATGCCTGCTGAACGCAAACACCCGCGCACTCCCCGAAAAGGGCGAGATATACTGTCTCGAGTGCGCCCCCCGCTATGGCGTGGAGCTGAGTCTGAGCGCGCTGACTGCGGCACGGCATTTTGTATCCTGCGAGCTCAAAAAGCTGCTTCAGGTCTCCATCAGTGAGCAGGATGCCCGCGATCTGTCCGAGTTTTCGGGCCGATACCTCAAAAGCTGCCTCGAAAGAGGCTTCAAGACCCTCGATTTTTACTACAGTCTCGGAGATATACAATGAACGATCTATTTGAAAAATCCATACATGTCATTGAGCTTCCCAAGGTACTTGAGAGGCTGGCGCAGCACGCTTTCAGCGACAGAGCCAAGCAGATGTGTGCCGCCCTGCGCCCTCTGCCCTCTCTCTACGAGTGCGAAAAGCTGCTTCAGGAGACAGCCGACGCGGTGATGCTGGCAGGTATGTTCGGCTCACCCGGTTTTTCGGGGCTCAAGGACATCAGCGCTGCCCTCGACCGTCTTGACAAAGGCGGCGTGCTCAATATGGCCGAGCTGCTTGATCTGGCAGGCCTGCTTCGCTGTGCACGGGTCACCCGCGACTACGCCAGCGAACGCAAGGGTCAGCGTACGGCGCTGGACGAGCGGTTTTCGGCACTGGCAGGCAACAAATATCTGGAGGACAGAATAACCTCCTGCATCATCTCCCCCGAGGAGATGGCCGACAGCGCATCAAGCGAGCTGTACCAGATACGCCGTCAGATACGCACCGCAGGCAGCAAGGTGCGTGACGTGCTCGCAGGCATCACCGGCTCTGTCACCTACTCCAAGATGCTTCAGGACAATATCGTCACCCAGCGCGGAGGCAGGTTCGTCGTGCCCGTCAAGGCCGAGTACCGCGCAAGCTTCGGCGGACTGGTCCACGATATCAGCTCAAGCGGCGCCACACTCTTTATTGAGCCTGCCGCCGTGGTCGAGCTCAACAACAACATCCGCGTACTGAGTGCAAAAGAGCAGGCCGAGATCGAGCGCATACTGGGCGAGCTTTCGCTGGAAGCAGGCCAGTTTGCCGGTCAGACCATGCGTGACTATGAGCTTTTGTGCGCTCTCGATTTTATATTCGCGCGAGCCAAGCTGGCCTATTCTATGGAGGCCAACCGTCCTCAGCTGTGCGAAAACGGCCGCACCGAGATCAAGCGCGCCCGTCATCCTCTGCTGAGTAAGGACAAGGCCGTGCCCATCAGCTTTTTTATCGGCGGCAAGACCGACACGGTGGTCATCACCGGCCCCAACACCGGCGGCAAGACGGTCAGCATCAAGACTCTGGGTCTGCTGACGGTGATGGCACAGTGCGGACTGTTTATCCCCGCATCGGAGGAGAGCCGCATCAGCCTCTGCGAGGAGATCTACGCCGATATCGGTGACGAGCAGAGCATCGAGCAGTCGCTGAGTACCTTCTCCTCACATATGCGTACCATAGTGGATATCTGCCGCAACGCAAAAAAAGGCACTCTGGTGCTGCTTGACGAGCTGGGCGCAGGCACAGACCCCGTCGAGGGTGCGGCGCTGGCGGTGGCTGTTATTGAACAGCTTCGCGCTCAGGGCGCGAGAGTTGCCGCCACCACCCATTATGCCGAGCTCAAGGTCTACGCACTCGAGACCGACGGGGTGGAGAACGCCTCCTGCGAGTTTGACGTAAGCACCCTGATGCCCACCTACAAGCTTGTGTTCGGCGTACCCGGCAAATCCAACGCATTCGCTATCTCGCGCAGACTGGGTCTGCCCGAAAATATCATCACCGCCGCCGACTCCCGCATCGACAACTCAAGCCGCAGATTCGAAGCGGTCATAGCCTCGCTGGACGAAAAACGTCAGGCGCTGGAAAGCCGAATCGACACAGCCGAGAAGCAGAAGCGCCGCGCAGAGGAGCTTTTGCGCGAGGCCGAAGAAAAGCTCAGAACGGTGGACTCGGAGCGCGAAAAGCTGCTACAGAACGCACGCAACGACGCCAAGGAGATCATCCACAACGCCCGTGCCGCCGCCGACATGACTCTCAACGATGCCCGCAAGATCAAAGAGCAGGCCAAAAAGGGTGAGGACGCCAATCTCTCGGCCGCCCGCGCCGCCATGCGCGGCAAGCTCAACGAGGCCGAGAGCAAGCTTCACGATACCAAGCCGGTGCGTAAAGCCGAGCCTCTGCCCCGCGCGCTGGTTGCAGGCGACGAGGTGGAGATCGTGTCCACGGGCACCAAAGCCACCGTTCTGGAAGCGCCCAAGGGCAATGACGTGCGCCTGCAGGCAGGTATTATGAAGCTGACGGTCAAGCTTGACGATCTGAGGCTTATAGACACCCGATTCGAGAAGAAAAAGCAGGAACTGAAGCATGTAACCAAGACTCCCCCCGCTCAGGCGGTGGCAAGCTCCATTGACGTCCGCGGACAGACCGCCGACGAGGCTATCATGGAGATAGAGAGGTATATCGACAATGCCTTCCGCCTCCATCTGGAGTCGGTGACCATAATCCACGGCAAGGGCACGGGTGTGCTCAGGCAGAAGATCCAGAGCTGGCTCAGGCTGTGCAAGCAGGTCAAAAGCTTCCGCAACGGTCTGTACGGCGAGGGCGAGATGGGCGTTACCGTGGTATCCCTCAAGTGACCGCCCGGGCACAAAAAAATCAGTGGAAAAGCAGGTAGATGTTGAATATGATGGGGATAGGAACAATAGCCAATGCGGCTCTGATAGTCGCAGGCAGCGCACTGGGTCTGCTGTTTAAGAAAGGCATACCCGACAGATTCAAGCAGATAATTTTTACCGGATCGGCAACGGCGGTGTTCTTCATCGGCGTTGCCGGAGTCATCGGCGCATCTTTCAAGGCCGCGCAGGACGGCACACTGAGCAGCTCGTACCTGCTGGGTCTGCTGCTCTCGCTGGTGCTGGGAGGCATCGTGGGCGAGCTTTTGCGTATCGACAGACTGTTTGACAAAATCGGCGAGGTGCTGACCAAAAAGTTTTCCGGCTCGGGAGGCGCAGAGGGATTTGTTACCGCATCGGTGGTATTCTGCGCGGGCGCTATGGCCATAGTAGGCGCTATCAACGACGGCGCTATGGGCGACCCCTCCATGCTGTACACCAAGGGCATCATCGACGCCATCACCGCTATGATATTTACCTCTATGTACGGCATCAGCGTTATGTTCTCGGCCGCAAGCGTGTTTGTATATCAGGGTGTGTTCACCCTGCTGTCGGGAGTCATCGCCCGATACGTACCTTCTCTCGTCATCAGCCAGATGGGGTTAGTAGGTTCTGCCATACTTGTGCTCATAGCTTTCTCTCTGTGGGACGTCAAAAAGTTCAACGTGGCAAATATGATCCCTGCCGTGTTTATGCCCATAATTCTGTCCTTTTTGCCCCTCTGATATAATTTATCGGTAATATTGTTCCAAAAACATATTGAAAATGTGATACAAGTGTGCTATCATATTGTTTATTAGATAATTCTCTTTGCTCTTTTGGAGCGATGAGCGGAATTGAGGTATTTTTATGTTTTCAAAAGAAGCCACCGTTAACAACGAAGTAGGTCTGTACGCAAGACCTGCAACCTTCTTTATCCAGAAGGCAAACGAGTATCGCAGCACCGTTATGGTCGAGAGAGATGACCGCAAGGTCAACGCCAAGAGCCTGCTGGGCGTTCTGTCTCTCGGTATCGTCAAGGGCAGCACCATCACCATCTCGGCAGAAGGCCCCGATGAGGAAGAAGCTGTCAATGCCCTGTGCACTCTTATCGCCGGCAATTTTGGCGAATAATCTGACGGTTCATATTTGATGCTTGAGCGCCGCATTTAGGATTAAATGCGGCGCATTGACTTATAATAAGCTAAAAAGGAGGGAGAAGTATGCTGCTTGACAAACTGAGAGAAAAAGCCAACACCCTCCCTCTTACCCCCGGCGTGTACATTATGCGCAACAAGCAGGGTGACGTCATCTACGTGGGCAAGGCCAAGGCGCTTAAAAACCGCGTCAGCCAGTATTTTGCACGGAGCGCAAACCACACCCTCAAGACCCACAGAATGGTGCAGAACGTCTTTGACTTTGACGTTATCAACGCGCCCAGCGAGCTTGATGCCCTGCTGCTTGAAAACACCCTGATCAAAAAATACAAGCCCAAATACAACATCCTGCTCAAGGATGACAAGGGTTATCCCTTCATCAGACTGGAGAACAAACCCTACCCCCGATTTACCGTAGAGAGCAGGCGTGACAAAGCGGGCAGGTATTTTGGCCCCTACGGCGGCAGAGGCACTGCCAACGCGGCGGTCAAGGCGGCCTGCGACCTGTTTTTGCTCCCCACCTGCTCAAGGCAGTTCCCCCGCGATATAGGCAAAGAGCGTCCCTGCCTGCGCTACCATATCGGCAAATGCTGCGGCGTGTGCACGGGTGAACTGAGCGACAGCGAGTACAGAGTCCACATAGATCAGGCATGTATGCTCTTTGAGGGCAAAAGCTCGGCTTTGATCCGCGAGCTGCAGGGGCAGATGGAGCAGGCGTCTCAGGCACTGGAGTTTGAGAAAGCCGCCGCTCTGCGTGATCGGATACGCACCATAGAAAAACTCAAGCAGGACACTATAGTTTCGGCAAGCGTGCTTGCGTCTTCGGACGCCATCGGCTATGCCTGCAGAGGCTCACGGGGCTGTGTGGCGGCGCTGAGCTACTCGGACGGGGCGCTTGTGGGCAAGCGGATAATATTCTTTGACGGCGCCGACAGCGAGGACGAAAAGCGGGACATCGAGAGTTTTATCAATCAGTACTATCCCCTGATCAACACCGCGCCAAAGGAGATATACCTCCCCTGCCCCATCGAGAATATGGAGATCACTCAGGATATGCTGTCCGCCCTCCGCGGCACGAAATGCACCCTGCTTGTGCCCCAAAAGGGCGACAAGGCAAAAATGACCGCTCTGGCACGGGAGAATGCCGTGCAGGAGCTTGAACTGCTGGAAAAAAAGGAACAGCACTCCCAAAAAACTCTGGAAACTCTGGGCGAGATGCTGGGCATACCTCTGCCTCAGCGGATAGAGGCTTTTGATATATCCAACACGGCGGGTGCCGATGCGGTGGCATCCATGACCGTGCACCATTTGGGCAAGCCTGCCAAGAGCGCGTACAAAAAGTTCAGGATAAAGCACGCCGCCCCCGGCGACGACCCCGCCGCCATCGGTGAGACTCTCGGCAGGCGGCTTGACAGAGCGCTTGAGGGCGACGAGGGGTTTTTGCCCCTGCCCGATCTGCTGCTGATGGACGGCGGCATCACCCAGACCAATGCTGCTCAGGATGAGCTGCGGAAAAGGGCGCTGGATATTCCCGTGTTCGGCATGGTCAAGGACGGCAAGCACCGCACCCGCGGGCTTATTTCACCCGACGGGAGAGAGATACATCTGTCGGCGACCCCTGCCGTGTTTGCACTCGTTGGCAGGATTCAGGAGGAGACACACCGTTTTGCCGTGGAATATCACCAGACGGTGCGCAGAGCAAAAGCCAAGCAAAGCACACTTGACAAGATCCCCGGCGTTGGCGAAAAACGCAAAAAAGACCTGCTCCGTTATTTTGGCACAATCAAGGCCATCTCCGAGGCCGGCTTTGACGAGCTGACTCGGGTAGTTCCCAAAGACACGGCGCAGAATATCATAGATTTTTTTGGAGGAGAACTTAAATGAGAGTTATAACCGGTACTGCCCGCGGCAAAAAACTGCTGGCTCCCGAGGGACTGTCCACACGTCCCACCTCTGACAAGGTAAAAGAGTCCATATTCAACATAATCCAGTTTGACATTGAGGGCAGACACGTGCTCGATCTGTTCTGCGGAAGCGGTCAGCTGGGCATCGAGGCGCTGTCGAGGGGCGCATACTCCTGCGTGTTTGCCGATTCGGACAGACGCGCCGCCGATATCGCACGCAAGAACGTGGAGAACTGCCGCTTCAGCGAGCAGTCGGAGGTGTTCTGCGCCGATTCGCTGGGTCTGCTTTCGAGGATGAAGAAGGGCCGCTTCGGACTGATATTCCTCGATCCGCCCTATCACGGAGATCTGCTCAGTCAGGCACTTTTGAAGATATGCACTCTTGACCTTTTGGCACAAGGTGGTATAATTATATGTGAGACCGAGTTCGGTGTCAGCTTGCCCGAGCTGAGAGCACCCTACAGAGTCCTCAAAGAATACCGCTACGGCAAGACCGCAGTCGTTACCGTCACCCGCGACGGCACGGAGGAATAAGCATGAAGACAGCCCTCATCCCCGGCAGCTTTGACCCCATCACTCTGGGGCACGTCAGCATAATAGAGCGTGCAAGCCTGCTGTTTGACAGGGTCATCGTCTGCGTGATGGTCAATTTTGGCAAGCAGTATATGTTCTCGCTCCCCGAGCGCAGGCAGATGGTGGAGGATTCTGTCAGCCACCTCGCCAACGTGACCGTGGACAGCTGGGACGGCATGCTGTGGGAATATGCCCGCGACCACTCCATCGACGCCATCGTCAAGGGCGTGCGAAACGGCACGGACACCGACTACGAGCTGCCTCAGGCCTATTTTAACAGTGAGAAGTATCCTCAGGCGCTGACGGTGTTTTTGCCGACCGAGGAGAACAAAGCACAGATATCGTCCACGCTGGTGCGAAGCAGCGCACAAAACTGCGTGGATTACCGCGGTCTTGTACCGCAGAAAGTATACGAAACAATGATGAAAAAACAACGGGGGGATATTTAAATGAAAGAAAGCCGCGTAGAAGATCTGATCGCCAAGCTGTATGAGATGATAGAGGAGGCCCCGCGTATATTCAGCGGAAGCTACAGAGACAAGGTTCTTGACCTGCTGGACGAGATCAAGAGTGATATTCCCAGCGAGCTGCAGATGGCAAAGGAGATAGTCAGCAAGCGCGAGGCTATTCTGGCCGCCGCACAGAAAGAAGCCGACAAGACCCGCAATGTTGCTCAGGAGTACGCACGTCAGCTGGTCAACGAGAATGAGATCACCGCAGAGGCACACCGCCGCGCCGAAGATACTCTGGCTAAAGCCGAAAAGAATGCCCGCGAGATCCGCCGTGCCGCCGCCGTCTACTGCGACGATACCATGCGCCGCGCCGAGCAGGCTCTGGGTCAGATCAGCCGCGAGCTGGAGAGCGCACGACTCCAGTTTAATGAGGTCGCAGGCGAAGTCACAAACTGAAAACGGGAAGCCGATGTGGGTGCATGCGATAGAGCAGTATCCAATGGGACAATACCTACCGATAGGAAAAAGACGAAGAATTGTTAAGATTCTTCGTCCTTTTTTCTTCACAAGAACTGCTTTTGCGGGCACAAAAGCTATTTTTGTTTTTGTCGATATGCCGTCGCTTCGCTCGGCTCGATATATTCGCTGTTTTGCGAAATATATTCGCTGTTTTGCGAAATATATTCGCTGTTTTGCGAAATATATTCGCTGTTTTGCGAAATAT
>JAZOWC010000070.1:0-15805 GCA_045658985.1 Oscillospiraceae bacterium | reverse complement strand
CTGCGCTCAAACTCGATATGATATAAATCCGCGCTCACGCAGTGAGCATATCGAGTTGCTGATGGTACATAGTTGCCATCAGCAATATATCGAACGCGTTAGCGTATATCGAAAATCCGCATTTGCGGATTTATATCGATGGTTACCTGCGCTTCGGCAGGTAACCGTGGCTTCCGTTTTTTTAATACTCGATATCCTCTATGAGGCCGTGCTCTATAAGTCCGTGCATAAGCTCGGCCTCGCTCAGCAGGGTCTCACGCGGCGTGGCGGAGGCACAGCCTGCAGCGAATCCCGATATTGTCATCGAGCGGGGCAGCAAGAGTTTGGCCAGCGCAAGACTCCTGCGCAGATGGGATGCCGACGTGACGATCATGCAGGTTTTGGTATGCTGCAGCCTGAGACGTCTGTTGATCTGAAGGGTGCTGCAGATCATATTTTCTTTGGTGGTGCGAGCCTCCTCCTCGAGGGTGATGGCATCCTCAGGCACACCGAGAGAACAAAGGATATCCGCCATATACCGCGCCTCGCTCAGGTTTCGGCCGTCTGTCTCCCACTCGACTCCGCCCGTGGGGATAATATGCCTGACTCTGCCCCCGAGATAAAGCTCGGCCGCGGCCTCGGCCCGCTCCTTTGCGATATCCGGGCGGGTGCCGAGAAGCAGCGCCACGTCGGCACAGCCGCCGTACGTGCACTCGCGGTTTGCACCCTCTCCGCCAAAAACGATGCTGTTAAGCTGCTCGTCAGAAAGCAGCTTTATCTGCTCGGTTGTTATTTGTGATAATTTCATTTCAATCCCTCAAAAGTGTGATATATAATACGAATTTATCACACCGCTCCCGATTATTCAACCGAAATCTCATCCTATGCGGGTCATTTGCTCTTTTTTGAGCAAGTGTTTATACGCCGCAAAAGACACAATACTGTCAAAAGCGTTACCCAATCCGAACATGAGCGCTATTCCAACCAAAGACGGCGACCACACGCCCGCCACATACAGGACAAATGCCGCTCCGTAATACACAGTATTGGTGACTACCGATTCAAACAGCATATACGACGTTTTTCCCAAACCATAAAAAATGGAATCAAATACATTTTGAAAGGCGTACAGCACATAAAAGGGCAACAATATCATCACAAGCTCAAAAAGCTTGTTTACATCATCAAATCCCAGAACATGAGTCATAAATGGCTTCCACAGAGGGATGCTGACAAGCCACAGCACCGTTATGCCCGCTGTGATTGCGAAATACCCCGACGAGTTTTTTGTGATATTTGAACTGTCCGCCGCCGCATCCTGTTTGATCAGCTCTCCCAGCTGCAGCACAGGCAGCAAAAGCCAGCCCCATATGAAATTATTGGCTACCCAGTAGGTTCCCTGCTCGCCAACAACATTGACCATACGGACAATCATCAGCATGTAAAACAGATTGCGAACAAGCGACTCCAACCCCGATATGCCGCCTATTCCGGCGAGTTCTTTTGCCCACGAAAAATCCGTTTTTGCTTTGGTCGTCACTTTTACTCCTTCTTTGGAGAGCAATACCAGCGATACTGCAAGTAAAAATGCGTTGACTATGATGTTGGAGTATCCGATGCCGTTCACCCCGAGATTTGCCGATATTGGCAGCGATGACACAAGAAAGGTATCGAAAACGAGGCATAACACAAGTCTCGCAACAGTCAGCGTATACAGATACCTGCTCTTGTTGACCGACACCAACACTACAAGAGCAAACTGAGTAAGTACAGAAAAAATATTGGCAATGCTTTCGATGCGTATGTAAGCTGCCGACTCCCCGACTATACTTGGATCCGCCGCCATCAGGCGCAGCATAGGCTCTGCAAACATCAGCACCACGGCGGCAAGCGCAGAATATACGGCACCGGTGATCACCATTCCCGTTCTTACACGATTGGAAAGCGCCTTTTTGTCGTCTTTTACACTGCCTACAAAGTAGAATAACGGCAATATAATAGCCTCGTTGAGTATCTCATAGATCAGATTGACCCACGAAAGCTGTCCGGCTATCGAAAACGACCACTCGCCGGGCAGCTGACCAAGAAAGAACACACGCACCGTAGTGTAGACTGTTGGCACGAACCCAAGCAGCAATAGGGCAAAGAAAAGTCTGTAGTTTATCCTGCAAAGAGAGGATTTGAGTCTGGAAATCATACCTGCTTCACCTCTGTTATGCTATTCCGTCTCTATATTCAGGATGCTCTCGAATGGGAGTTCCAATTTGAGGATGCGGAGGATGCGCATAGTCAGGTCGATGCCCGTACACATGCCTACGGCGGTGAGATAGCTGCTGCCGCCGTAATAGGTGACGCGGAGCATATCACCTTTTTTGATGCGGGAGAGCGCGTCGGACAGCTTTTTGCACTCATCATCGCTGAGCTCGCGGCGGGGCTGGGTGAGTGTTTCTTCTTCCTTGATCATTCCGTAGTATCCGCGCAGGGATGCAAAGGGCGCAAACTGCACCGCTCTGTCCGTGTTATTCACCGTTGTGACCTCCTACCATCTTGTTGCGCGCTCTGGCTGTGGAGCGCTCAAAGTAATTCATACCCTTGAGTATGGCGTTTTTTCCGTATTTGTCTTTGATGGCCAGCACGGTCTCCTGCAGCTTTCGCTCGCGCATGACCTCGTCATTGCTGATAAACAGATTGACGGTAGTATAGCTGTCGTCCACCACGTCGGCTATACACACGCTGAGCTTGCGGATAGGGGTGTTTTTGCGTGTGGTCTCGCGGTAGAGTTTTTCAAAATACCCTGCCAGGGTCTTGTAGGAATTGGTGTACTCCCCTATCCTGCGGGAGCCGCCAGTTGGGGGCACTATCTCCTTGGAATAATTGACGGTCAGGGCGATACTGCTGCCCACAAGATGCTTCTGCACCATTTCCAGAGTCAGCAGGTCCACCATCTCTTTGACTATCAGCAGGGCATCCTCAAAATTGTAATCCTCAAACAGAATCTGCCCGTGAGACAGGGAGGCACTCTTTTTTTCGTAGGATTGGATATCTTTGATGGTGCAGGTCTCGCGGCCGTGGGCGTGATCGATGAGATAGCGGGCATTCTTGCCAAACTCACGGTGGAGGAGTTTTTCGTCCATAAGTGTGATGCCGTGCAGATCGTACACTCCGTATTTGGCCAGCCTGCGGGCGATGCCTCTGCCGATGCTCCATATATCGGTAATGGGCCTGTGATGCCACAGCTGCTGCTTAAAGCTGTCCTCGTCCAGCTCACCGATATTGTCGGGGGCGTGTTTTGCGGTGATATCCAGCGCAAGCTTGGCCAAAAACATATTGGTACCAACCCCCGCCGTGGCGCAGATGCCCGTCTGAGCCATAACCGCCTCCATAAGCATCACGGCCATCTCTCGGGGAGTTTTGCCGTAGGTGTGCAGGTATGGCGCCGCGTCGATAAAGCACTCGTCAATGGAGTAGACGTGGATATCCTCGGGACTGATATACTGCAGATATATGCCGTATATCTGCGCGGACACCTCCATATACCGCTTCATCCTCGGCTTGGCGGTGATATACTCGATATGTCCCGGTATCTCAAAAATACGGCAGCGGTTTTTGACCCCAAGTTTTTTGAGAGCGGGAGTGATGGCCAGCGTAATGGCGCCGCTGCCCCGTGATGCGTCCGCCACCACCAGATTGGTCTCAAAGGGGTCAAGCCCTCTGTCCACGCACTCCACCGAGGCAAAAAAGCTCTTGAGGTCTATACAGATGTACGCATTGTGTTCCATTTTGCCCCGCTCCTTTACTTGATATGAGTATATTATATCGGCGGCGAAAAGGCTTTTGCCTTTTTCATCCTGCATTCATTATAACCCCTGCACCGCCAAATAGCAAGCAAAAATTAGAACAATTGTTCTATAAAAATATTGGAAAAATCGCCGCGAAGGATATTCTTCACGGCGACGGTCATTGAGGTAAACAAAAGGGCAAGCTTGCTTGCCCTTTGTAATTTACTACTGTTCATAATCTGTCATTCGCCCTGCTGCTTGACTTTTTCGATCAGTTCGCCCAGCTTGCGGTTGACGTAATCGTAGTTGTCACGCTTGTGGGGTACCTGACAGTCGGAGCAGTCTTTGTACCCGTTGACGATCTTGAAATTGCCGCCGCAGTCTTTGCCCAGTGCGTACAGAGGGCAATAGCAGAACAGGCAGTTGAAGTTATCAACGTCGGACGTCTTGTGGCAGGGGAAAAACTCACAGTCACGGTGGCTGATAAAGGCATAATTCTTGGTCTCGGGTGTTTTGATAGGCATAATTTTACCTCCGTTTTTTGAACAGGCTGTGCATCTTTGCCCGCACCTGCTCACGTTCTTCCTCGGTGGCGGGGATCAGCTTGACTCCCGCGCAGGTGTATTCCACGTGGTCCCCCTCTTTGGCGGAGAGGGGAAGGTTTTTTTCGTAATGCAGCTTGCCGCTGCCGTCGGTGAGCACCCACACTTCGCCCTCGCGGCGGTCTATGGTATACAGCTTATCGTTCTGTTGCAACCGATATCTCCCCTTCCTTGACGGTAAAGGTGATGGTTCCGCTGCGGTCGGTGCGGTAGATCTCGGCGCCGCAGTTCTGCAGGCGCTCCATAGGCTCCTTGTGGGGGTGGTTGTAGTCATTGCCCGCGCCGAGGCTGAGCACCGCGTAGTCGGGATCGATGGTCTCAAGCAGCTTGGCGCCGCTGCTGGTATCGCTGCCGTGGTGAGCGACTTTGAGGATGTCGATCTCGCCGGGTATGTATTTGAGGTAGTCGTCCTCGACCTTCTTTTCCGAGTCGCCGGTGAGCAGGATGCTGACACCCTGATACTCAACAAGCAGCACAGCCGACCAGTTGTTGAGGTTGCTGTCGCTGAAGCCGATCTCGGGCCATACTACGGTAACGTATGCACTGCCCAGCTCAAACTCGTCGCCTGCGTACACAAACTCCGCATTGACCTGCTTGTCCTCGACAGCCTCAAGCATAGCCTTGAACTCGCGGGTGGTATGCTCGCGCTCGGGCATCAGAAAGGTCTCGGGAGGATGTTTGCGGATGACCTCCGACATACCGCCCATATGGTCGGTGTGGGGATGGGAGGCGAGCATATATTTGAGGTCGAGGCCGCGGACAGCCTCCAGAACGGTGTCGGCATATTCTTCCTCGCCGCAGTCGATCAGCATATACTCACCGTCACAGCCCAGCAGGATGCTGTCGCCCTGACCAACGTCGATGACCTGCATAACGAGACTGCCCTCGGTGTTCCAGCTCTCACGGGCTTTTTTGTCTGCCAGGTAATCGGATACGTAATAGTATCCGAACACCAGCAAAGCCAGCACCAACGCAAGAAGCGGGGGCAGGGATTTGGTCTTTTTCTTTTTCTTTGCGCTCATATCGTCACCCTTTTTCTTTGGCTTATCCGCCGTATTCCTGCGAGAGGATCAAGCGGGCTTGTGCCATATCTTTGTCTATCTGCCGGACAAGTTCGGTCTCGCTGTCGAATCTGCGCTCTTCGCGCACCTTCTGCACCAGCTCCACGGCGGCTCTTTCGCCGTAAATATCACGGCAGAAGTCCATAATATGACTCTCCACCGACACTATATCGTCATTGGAAAAGGTGGGGCGTGTGCCGATGTTGGTTATGGCAAAAAACGCCTCACCGCCCAGCAGCACCCGCGATGCATACACGCCCGTGGCAGGCACGATCAGTCCTTCGTCGGGGCGCAGGTTCATGGTAGGCTTGCCCAGACGTCTGCCCAGCTTGAAGCCGTCAACCACCGTACCCGTCAGCACAAAATTGCGGCCCAGCAGTGCGCCCGCGCCCTGCATCCTTCCCTCGGTTATCATACGGCGGATGCGGGTGGAGGACACCATCTCATCGCCGAAATCCACGGGCGAGCATACGGTGGTCTCGATGCCGCATCTGCGGAGGGTATCGGCGTTGCCCTGAGCGTTCTTGCCGAAGCGGAAGTTGTCGCCGCAGACAGCGGCTATGCAGCCGTAGCGCTCTTTGAGCAGATTGACAAAGTCATCCGGAGACATATCCGACATATTCTTGTCAAACTCCAACACCTCAACCCGCTCGATGCCCTGCTCCAGAATGAGCCTCTTGCGCTCTTCCAAAGTAGTGAGCATAGCGGGAGCTATGCCCCGCACGAATGCCCTGGGATGCACCGAAAAGGTGCAGGCGGCGCTGCGGCAGTTTTTTTCTTTTGCGATTTTGGCCGCGGTTTTCAGTATGTGGCGGTGGCCTATATGCACACCGTCAAAAAAACCGAGGGCTACTACAGTATCGTTCATATAATCAATCCCGAACAAAGAATGTTTTGTGGCAGAACAGCGCCTCGCCGCCGCGGTCAAGCTGACCGCCTCTGCCCAGCATAATAAACTCGCCGTCCACAGAATATACGCGGCACAGCTCACCGTCTGCGGGGATACATCCCGAAGCAAGCTCGTGTGCGCTGATGAATGCGCCGTTTTCGGCACGTTTTTGACCCTGCGCGTTGAGTGTAACCGCAGGCAGATGGGCAAACACGCTGTCGGTAGGCAGAATCACCTCGTCCAGTCTGCCCTCGTCACGCAGACGCTCCACATCCTCAAAACTGAGAGCCTGCTCTATGCGGAAATCACCCACGGCGGTACGTCTGAGCGAGGACATACAGCCGCCGCAGGACAGTGCCTGACCGATGTCGTGGCAGAGGGTGCGGATGTAGGTGCCTTTTGAGCAGACTACCCGCAGGCTGTGATCGTTATCGGTCGAGCCCAGATGCTCAATGTCCTGTATCTCTATATCGCGGGCTTCGCGCTCGATCTCGGCACCTTTGCGTGCGAGCTTGTACAGGCGCACGCCGCCAACCGACACCGCCGAAAACATAGGCGGGAGCTGGCTGATGTCCCCCGTGAATGCGCGCAGGGTCTGCTCAAGCGCCTCGGGTGTCACGCTGACCTCCCGCTGCTCAAGCACCTTGCCCGTAATATCCTGAGTATCTGTGACCGTGCCCAGTCTGAGTCCTGCTATGTACTCCTTGGTCTGGGCGGCGGCATAGTCGGAGGCACGGGTGGCGTTGCCCAAAAGCACCACAAGCACGCCCGTAGCCATAGGATCGAGGGTGCCTGCGTGGCCTATTTTGCGTTGTCTGAGAATACCCCGCAGCTTTGCCACCGCATCGTGGGAGGTAAAGTCGCGGGGTTTGTCGAATACAAGTATTCCGTTATACATTTGAGAGTTCCTCTGTCATTGCCTGCATAAGCGCGCTGACGCAGGCGTCTTGTGTGCCGGATATGCTTCCGCCCGAGGCGCGCTCGTGACCGCCGCCGTCGAACTTTGCGCATATTGCCGCCGCATTGATGGGCGCACGGGAGCGTACCGACAGCTTGTAGCTGCCGCGCTGCTTATTCTCTGTGAGAAGTGCGCCGACTTTGATCTGCTCAAGCTGCATAAGCAGGCTGGACAGATTGTCAAGATCATCCATATCGGCATTGACCCGCTCGATAAAATCCCGTGAGATCACAGCTGTGCAGGCACGGCTGCAGTCGGACAGGGTGAGCGACGCGAACAACTCGCTCTCAAGTGCCAGACGGGCAGGAGTCTTGACTGTGAAAAATGCGGTGTTGATGGGATGAAAATCAGCACCCAGCTCTATGCAGTCTGCCGCCGCGCGGTGGCACAGAGGGGTGGTGTTGGCGTATTTGAAGCAGCCGGTATCTGTGGCGATGGCCAGATACACGGCGTTGCATATCTCACGGGTCTTGGTGATCCCCAGCTCACCGATAAGCTGCCACACCACGGCGCCGGTTGCCGCCTCATGCTCCTGCAAAAGCAGGTGTGCGGCATATCGGGTATTGGTGGGGTGATGGTCGATGCACAGACGGACTTTGCCTCTGTAGCACTCATCGCTCGTGCAAAACAGCTTCTCGTCGGCAATATCAACGGCGATGACCGTTGCCGGCTCGTACCCCTCGGGGGCAAAAAGTCCCTCGCAGAAGGGTGCAAGCCGCTTTGTTATGCCGTCGTTGAAGCTGAGATAGACCCTCTTGCCCACCTCGCGCAGGGCACGGCACAAAGCCGCTGCCGACCCGACGGTATCTCCGTCGGGACGGCGGTGGGTGAGAATTATAAAGTTGTCATTGGCTTTAAGAAAGCTGACTGTCTCCCTCAGTGTCATTTTCGTCTTCCTCCGAGCGAATATCCAGCTTGTTGAGTATGCCTGCGATGTGCGCTCCGTAAGCTATGGAGTCATCCAGCACAAACACAAGCTCGGGGGTGTATCTCAGGCTCACAGAATGAGCCAGCTCACGTCTGAGAAAGCCCGATGCCGATTTGAGACCGCGCTTGATCTCGCGGGGATCGTGCTCGCCCAGTACGCTGACGTAGACCTTGCACCAGCGCAGATCGTTGGTGACCTCGCATCTGATGACGCTGATCATGGCGCTCTGCAGACGGGGGTCTTTGACCTGGCGGATGAGGGTTGCGAGGCTGCGCATAACTTCTTCGTTGATGCGCACCATACGGCTGTTGTTTGATGGCATATTAACTACCGCCTTAAACTATGATCTGTTCCATAACGAAGGCTTCGATGATGTCGCCTTCCTTGATATCGTTGAACTTTTCGATGCTCAGACCGCACTCAAAGCCCTGTGCGACCTCTTTGGCATCGTCCTTGAAGCGGCGCAGTGTGGCCAGATCGCCCTCGTGGATAACGATGCTGTCGCGGACGATACGCACCTTCTCCTTGCGCTGCATCTTGCCGTCGGTGACGTAGCAGCCTGCGATGGTGCCGACACCGGATACCTTGAAGGTCTGGCGTACCTCGGCATGGCCGATGACCACCTCGCGGAACTTGGGAGCCAGCATACCCTTCATTGCCTGCTCGATCTCCTCGATGCAGTCGTAGATGATACGGTACAGACGGATGTCAACCTGAGCCTGTGCGGCAGAGTCTGCCACGCCTGCCTCGGGACGGACGTTGAATCCGACGATGATGGCGTTGGATGCGTTGGCCAGCATAACGTCACTGTTGTTGACGCCGCCGACACCCGAATGGATGACCGAGACCTTGACCTCCTCGTTGGAGATCTTCTCGAGGCTGGCCTTGACGGCTTCGGCAGAGCCCTTGACGTCTGCTTTAACGATAACATTAAGAGTTTTTACGCTGCCGGTCTCAATATGCGAGAAGAGATTTTCCAGTGTGACCTTCTGCATAGCCTGAGCCTGCTCGGCTTTTTCCTCGAAGCGGCGCTTTTCAGCAAGAGTTCTTGCCATACGCTCGTCCTCAACGGCGTAGAATACGTCGCCTGCGCCGGGAACCTCTGCCAGACCGATGATCTCAACGGGCACGGAGGGGCCGGCTTCTTCGAGCTTTTTGCCGTTGTGGTCGGTCATTGCGCGGACACGGCCGACGGCGGTGCCTGCGATGACGATATCGCCGTTTTTGAGTGTACCGTTCTGCACCAGAATGGTAGCGACAGGGCCTCTGCCGCGGTCCAGCTTGGCCTCGATGACGGTACCCTTGGCCAGACGGTTGGGGTTGGCCTTGAGCTCGAGGATGTCTGCGGTCAGCAGTACCATCTCAAGCAGGTTGTCGATGCCCTGACGCTGTTTTGCGGACACCTTGCATACGACGGTGGAGCCGCCCCATTCTTCGGGTACGAGCTCGTATTCCATAAGCTGCTGCATAATGCGGTCGGGGTTTGCGGCTTCTTTGTCCATCTTGTTGACGGCTACGATGATGGGCACGCCTGCTGCTTTGGCGTGGTTGATAGCCTCGATGGTCTGGGGCATGATGCCGTCGTCTGCGGCAACGACCAGAATGGCAACGTCGGTTACCTGTGCGCCGCGGGCACGCATGGAGGTGAATGCGGCGTGACCGGGGGTATCGAGGAAGGTGATCTCACGGCCGTTGATCTGTACTCTGTAAGCACCGATGTGCTGGGTGATGCCGCCTGCTTCGCCTGCGGCAACGTCGGTGGCACGGATAGCGTCCAGCAGGCTGGTCTTGCCGTGGTCAACGTGACCCATAACGACAACGACGGGTGCGCGCTCGCACAGCTCGTCTGCATTGTCCTCGCGCTCGTCAAACAGCTTCTCCTCGATGGTGACCACGACTTCTTTTTCGGGTACTGCGCCCAGTTCCATAGCTACCAGCGATGCGGTATCGTAGTCGATGTCCTGAGAGATAGCGGCCATAACGCCCAGCTTCATCAGCTGCTTGATGACCTCGGCGGCAGACTTCTTGAGTCTGAGAGCCAGCTCGCCTACAGCGATGGTCTCGGGGATGAGGACCTTGAGGGGAGCTTTTTTGATCTGGGCCTGCTGCTCAAGACGGCGCATCTTCTCCTGCTCCTCGGCCTTGCGCTTGTTGCCCATGAACTGCTGCTGTTTCTTCTGATTCTGCTTGGTGAACTTCTGCTTGTTCTGCTGGCCCATATGGTCTGCCTGCTTGGGAACAAGGGTCTCAAGGCGCTCGTCATACTTCTCTATGTTGACGTTTGCGCCGCGGGTGTCAACGTAATGTACCTTCTTGGCAGGCTGTGCGGGAGCGGCCTGCTCGCGGTTGTCGCTCTTGGAAGCGGGGTTGATGGTCAGGGTCTGCTCCTGACGGGGCTTTGCAGGAGCTTTAGGCTGCTGAGGCTTGCGCTGGGCATCCTGCTGAGCCTTCTTGTTGCGCTCCTGAGCGTCCTCTTTGGCCTTCTTTTCGCGCAGGACTCTGTCCTCTGCTTCTTTCTTCTGCTGGATCAGGCGCTCTTCGCTGTCGCGCTTGCGCTGCTCGGCTGCAGCGGCTGCGGGTGCGAATATATCCGCAAGACTGCCCACCTGATTCTGCTGTGTGAGCACGTCAAAAACAACGTTCAGATCCTCGTCGGTGAGGGTCTGGGAGCTGTTTTTGTTGCTCTTCTTGTATTTGGTCAAAAGAGCCGATATCTCCTTTGAGTTTCTGTCGAGATCCTTTGCAAGATCAGAAAGCTTATATTTGACTGCCATAAGCTATTTCCTCCTTTTTCTTGCCGCCACCGCGGCGGTCTTTTTTGCCATACGCTTTTTTTCGCGCTCGAGGCGCAGGGTAAGCTGCTCTGCAAGCTCGGTATTGCCGACCTTTTGGCACAGGGCCAGGGCAAAGCCGGTGTCGGTAATGCCGAGGGCTGCACATTCTTTCTGCCCCAGAGCTTCGCCAAGCTGAGATTTTTCGGCGTCAAGCTCAAGCAGGGGTACCTCCCACTCCTCAGAAGCTCTCCTGATGGCGCCTGCGGAGTTTTTTGCCGCGTCCTTGGGAAGCACCAGCAGCCGGACTGTGCCAAGCTCGGTCATGAGTGCTGCACTCTCCGCGCCGATAGCAAGTGCGCGGGCTTTTTTCATAAGTCCCAGAAAGGACAGTATATTATCCATTGTCTGCCTCCCTGATGGCCTGACGGATGCTCTCAATGGTCTCATCGCTGATGGGCACCTCAAGAGCACGGGAGAGAGCACGGGTTTTGATGGCCTTGTTGAGGCACTCCTCATTGCGGCATATGTACACGCCGCGCCCCGACACCTTGCCTTTGGTATCCACCAGCACGTTTCCGTCGGGGGTACGAACCACACGCAGCAGCTGGCGCTTTTCAAAATGGCCGCGGCAGGCACTGCATTGGCGCATGGGTATTTTCACTTTTTTCTCTCCCCTTTCCTGTCAGAAATATGTCAGTTGACTGCGCTTTCGGGCTTGATGTCGATCTTGAAGCCGGTAAGCTTTGCGGCAAGACGTGCGTTCTGGCCCTCTTTGCCGATAGCCAGCGAAAGCTGATTGTCGGGAACCACTACGACACAGCTCTTGTTGTCCTCAAGCATCTGCACCGAGATAACGTCGGAGGGAGAAAGTGCTTCGGCAACGAACTGTACGGGATCCTCGCTGTATTTGATGATGTCGATCTTCTCGCCCTTGAGCTCATTGACCACGGCTGCAACACGGCCGCCCTTGGGGCCTACGCATGCGCCGATGGGGTCAACGTCGGGGTTCTGGGATGCAACGGCGATCTTGGTACGGGAGCCTGCTTCGCGGGCGATGTTGGTGATGGAGACGATGCCGGATGCGATCTCGGGCACCTCAAGCTCAAAGAGCTTCTTGACCAGGCCTGCGTGGGTACGGGAGAGCATGATCTGGGGGCCTTTGCCTGCACTTCTGACCTCTACGACGAACACCTTGATGCGGTCGCCCTCGCTGATCACCTCGCCTGCGATCTGCTCCTGTGCAGGGAGCATAGCCTCGGTGTGCTCGCGCTTGCCGCCCAGCTCTACGATAACGCTGCCATAACGGGGGTCAACCTTGGTGACCAGAGCGGTGATGATCTCCTGCTCCTTGCTGGCGAACTCCTCGGCGATCATGGTGCGCTCGGCCTCTCTGATGCCCTGAATGATGACCTGCTTTGCGGTCTGGGTTGCGATTCTGCCAAAGTCCTTCATATTGACGGGGACTCTGACCTGATCGCCCACGGCGGGGGTCTTGGAGTACTTCTCCGCATCCATCAGGCTGATCTCAACTGCGGGATTCTCCACCTCTTCCACGATGGTCTTGACGGCTACCATGGAGATTGTACCGGTCTTTTCGTCAATGTTGACGAAGACGTTCTCGATAGCGGCGGTGGTGTCTCTCTTGTAGAGAGCCTTGTATGCTGCGACCAGTGCCTGAGAGATCCTGTCGAGCATATATTCTTTCTTGATGCCCTTTTCTTTTTCCAGCGCTTCCAGAGCGCCAATGATTTCGCTTGCCATTTTCCTTTGCTCCTTATATTATAATTTTTTAAAACTCAAAATAAAGTCGGCAGGATGCGACCTCTCCGTCGGGGATGGTCTGTGTTTCGCCGCCCACGGTGACGGTAAAGCCGTCGGCTGTGTGTTCCGAAAGCTCGCCTACCAGAGAGCTGCTGCCCGAGCGGGCTTTGTAGAAAAACAGTTCCACCTGCTTGCCCTTTGCCCAATCATAATGCGCCTGCTTGCACAGACGGCGCTCAAGACCTGCCGAAGACACGGTGAGCATATAGGACGGGATGGAGTCAAACTCGGGTGCGTCCAGCATGGGATCGATGGTGCGGGAGACCTTTTCGCAATCCTCGATAAACACGCCCTCGTCCTTGTCGATAAAGACTGTGAGGACGTAGGATGCACCTTCTTTTTCGAATGTGACGTCCCACAGATCAAGGCCGTTTGCCTCACATACGGGAAGAGCCATAGCGGTGACTTTTGCGATAAAATCCTTTGCTTTCATCTCGATTTTTACCCCCTACAGATAAGAAAGAGTGAGATGCCTCTCACTCTTTCTACTAAATCATACTACTTATGCTGATATTATAACACCATTTATATACAAACGCAAGCTTTTTATGCATTTTTGGCTCTCAATTTTCCATTTGTCTGGCAAAAAACAGCGCCGAAGTCTGCGCCATACGCACGTCAAGCTCGCTGACGGGCTGATCGCTCTTGAGAAAGGCCACGCAGCCGCACAGATCACCCTCGGAGATCACCGGAGCCACCACCGACGCCAGCGCCTGCGCCGAGGGAGACAGGGGCACGCCCTCGTCACTCTTTTTGAGCTGGCGCGACTCCATCACCCGCTCCAGCTCACCCGAAAGAGGCTTGCCCTCAAGCTCGCGGCGGGGCGCGCCTGCCGAAGCTATAATGCTGTCACGGTCGCAGATGACCACCGGACGGGCGCAGGTGCGGTAGATAGACTCGCACAGATTGGTGGCGGTGCTGCTCTGCTCACCTGCGGGGGAGTATTTTTTGAACACCACGCCGCCTGCGCTGTCGGTAAATATCTCGAGTGGTTCTCCCTCTCTCAGGCGCATGGTGCGGCGGATCTCTTTTGGGATAACGACCCTTCCGAGGTCGTCAATACGGCGAACAATACCTGTTGCTTTCATATATTTCTACTCCTTTTCTCTACTCTGAAAATGTGCCAAAAACCCAATACTTATGCGGGTTTTCGGGATTATTGATATGCTCAATTTCCATCTCGGCCTAAGCCAATTTTACCTCTTTTTTTGTTTGTCCCTGTTAGACATACGGTGTTAGAGGACTTGGGTCGAGTTGTTATTTTTGTTCTTTGTTAGTATCACACTTTTTGTAGAAATTATGAGTAGAATTTCCAATTGTTTTTAAAATTTCAAATCGAGATATGAAAATGGCGATGACGGATTTGTCATCGCCCTTGGGTTTATTATTCTTTGATAAAACAACATCCGAAAGTTCCTGCTAAAAGTAAGGTTATGATTACACCGATTACCGTGATATATTCAATTCCAAACATCAACGGCATTAAAGACATCGCCGTAGCAATACCGGACACAATCATAACAGCTGTATTCAGTCCCTTGCTTTGCTTGAATAGATAGATGACCGCTAATACAAGCAGAACACAAGTCAGTATGGCGACAATAAAAGGGCCAAAATTGGCACAACCAAACGGTGTCAGACTGAAGTAATTATATGTGTGAATCCAAGGTTCACCTTCAGGATTAGCAAATCGCAAAATAACGCCGCCGGGTAACAATTCTAACGCTAGTGCGCCAAGAGTGAGTACACTCAAAAGTATCTTTTTCAATTTTATAAAAACACCCCCATTATAAATGCGTATACACTTGGCAGAAATCAAATACTATCTTTTCTTGTAAAAGACTCTTCCGATACCGTTGCCGGCAAGGGAAATGACCGAATACACAATGATATAAACCCACGCCGAAGCATTATAGAAAATGAAAATTGTAGGTGCAAATAGAATTGTTGCAATAATAGGTAACAGGAAATCAAAACCTTGACGAACACCATAAATTACAGAGCAGATGAAAGTAAGCATTGGGATGACGAGCAACATCATAAGCATGCCTACCCCGGTATCTTTGATCAACAAAGGTAATAGGTAAAAGTTTATTGCTAATGCAATCGCATAAGGTATTAGCGCTAATAATTTCTTTTTCATATTCAGTCCTCCAATTCAAAAAGTTCTTCAACCGTTGTATTTAATTGACGTGCCATTTTCATTGCAAGTTCAAGGGTTGGATTATACTTGTTATTTTCTATTGCTATGATAGTCTGACGGGAAACGCCTAATGCTTCTGCGAGATCTTCCTGCCGATAGCCACCAGCTTTGCGAAGCTCCTTAATCTTGTTTATCATAATTTCACACCCATAATCATAATAGCCGCACCGATTGTTACTATCACTCCGGCTACAACACATACCCAAATTATGATCTTCAGTAAGGGAGAAGTTTCAAATGAGTCCTCGTCATCCTTTACTGCATTGCGTGTCATAATAAGCTGAGAAAAGGTTTGAATACACGATGCTGCAGCGAGTAGCATACAGGGAAAAGGGTTTAACACAGCATCAAAAGCAAAAACCTTATATGCTTCATATAAAGTCCAAATCAACAAAGCGGCCAGGAGAAATACAAATGCATTTCTCTGGGCTTTGAAGGCAATATGCTGTTCCATTTCATCCATCTTACGAAAACCGAGCTTCTTAAAAAACTTTTTCATAAATATCACCTCGCAGAAAATGTAAAAACTTTTTTACATTTTCATTATACTCATAGCAGAGCAAAATGTCAAGAGCTCTTAACATTTTGAAGTGTGACAATTTTTCTAATAATTTGAAAGGCGCCGTATTTTTGTGACATTTTATTGTGGGCTCTTTACATTTTTCATTTAGCGGACCGTACTCGCTTCGCGCTTTTGCTGTTATAATTCATCTAATATGGAAGAAACTCTTTTTTTCTTGCTAATATCATTTTCTTTTTCTTGTTCTAAAATAAATATAGAGAATTCTATTTGCTTTTCAAACCATTTTAA
>JAZOWC010000069.1:0-13413 GCA_045658985.1 Oscillospiraceae bacterium | reverse complement strand
CGGGGTCACAGTACAATTTTTGACACGCGCACAAAAAATCCTCTTCCAAAGGGATCAATGATTTTTTATTCATTGCGAAAGCAATAGTATATCATCAGCCGTCAGGCTGAATATCATCACGCGACAGCGTGTATACAAGCTTACGCAATGATGATATGCAAAACTTTGTTTTGATGATATGCAATTCCTGCGGAATTGATGATATGCACAGCTTTGCCGTGATAGACTGTCTTTGGACAGTCTCTTTTTTTGCTGTTTTGGGGAGGCTATACCGAACTTGCAGCCGCTTCCGCGCTGTCGTACGCACCCACGGCGGCGCCGTTTTTGATGGCGACAAATCTGCCATCCGACTCATAGACCATAAACTCTGCGATGGTGAATCCTGCTCGGCTTGTATTTTTCATATCGGATCCCTCTTTTTGTATGTATGCATTTACAACATATTTGGAATTATATATGTACTTATATCCGTTTACAAGGCTGTTTTTGGGTGCTATACAAACTTTTTATTGGTATTCCGCTCAAACACGCAAAAACTCCCCGCTCTGTACAGCGGGGAGTTTTTTGGGTATATGCAGATTATTTGATGAACATAAAGGCTATGCCGACTATGACTATAACCACGCCCAGGATGCGGTTGGATATGAGCGCCCATTCGGTAGGCTCGGAGTCTTTGACGTGGCGGCCGAACTCTCTGTCCCATCGGTCTTTGGGGCAGATGATATTGAATATGCCTATGATAACAACGATAATTCCTACAAAAATGTACATTCTGTGTCTCCTCCGTCAGGTATGCTGTGGGGCTTGTGCCTTTTTTATTTGGCCAGAGTGACCGTGCCGTCGGATGCGATATTGATATCAACATTGAACACGGCGGCAAGGGCGGTGATTTTCTGTTTTTCGCTCTCGTCGGCGGCGGAACGGCTGTTGAGGGCCGCTACCAGCGAGGTTTTGTCACCCTCGGACAGTTGGATGCCGAGGGCGAGAGGGTCACGCTTGAGCTGACCGTCTTGGTCATAGGCCGCACCCATCAGGGCGCTGCTGACCACCTTGGAATCCAGCACGGTATGGGCGATATCGGCCGCGGCGGCAACCTTGTCCTCAAACACGGACTCGCCCGATGCTGCATCGGAAAGGCCGGTAGCCACCTCAAACAGATGGCCTATGGCGTCCGACTCGGTCTTGTATTCTTCGGGTGTCATGGTGCTTTGGTCGGCCATGGCAGTAAGCATATTGGACACCAGTCCGGACACGCTTTCGGCACTCTGTCCGCTGAGACCGTAGTTTGAGAGGGTGTCTGCATTTATCTGATCGGTAATGAGTCCTGCGGTCTCGGGGGTCATATTGGTGATCAGCCACTCGAGCTCCTCACGGACGTCGGTATCGGCAGCGGTAGAGCCACCCGACAGCTTGTCCAGCATTTTTTCGGTCTGTCCCACTGTATCAATGGTATTTGCGATATTGTCGTAACCGCCCTTTTCGATGCTCTCGTAGAGTGCATCCCCCGAAAATCCGGTGCCCTCAAGAACCTCGCTGCTGCAGATGCCCTGAAGCAGCAGGGGCACGGCATCACCGAAGGTCTCGGTCTCGGAAAGATTGACTATAATATCCTCCACGGCCTTGGAGTCAACGGCGTAGAGGGGGTTATCCTGCTGAGAGCTGAGGGACTCCATCACGGTGATGGCGGCGGTAACGGCGGCTTCGATCTTCTTTGCCTCGGCGGCGGGATCGGAAGGGGCGGTGTTTTTGATCTTGTCGATAATGTCGCGGACGGTCACTCCGCCCAGTGATGCATCGGCCGACCCGTCGGGGATGCCCACAATCTCGGAGATCATGCTTACGCCCAGTCCCGACACGGCGGCAAACACGGGCGCCATACGCTCATTGCTCTGGACAGCCTTGCACAGGTCGCTGACAAATCCGGGCTTGGTCAGCAGGGCTTTGAAGTCTCCGCCGTCCTCGCCAAGCAGGGCCATAGCATCGTATTTTATCATAGCGGAAGCAAGGCCCGAGACAACACGCAGGTCGCCTATGACCGTCTTGTTGGTGGTGGTCGAAAGCACGGCAACCAGCTCGTCCAGCACGGGCGCAAACGCGCCGTCTACGGCGATGGGCTCGATACCCACAAATGCCTCGCCCCTTCTCCAGGCGGATGCAAGCGCCGACACGAACTCGGCGCACAGATTGGTGAGCAGGCGGTCTCCCTCAAGATCGGCTACGATGCTCTCTATGGCGGCGATGTGCTGCTGACCGTAAGCGGTTATATCCTCACCCATAAAGGGGGTGACGTGTCCGAAAATATTGAGGCCTGTGTCAACAAGCTGAGCGAAGGGGTAGTTTTTGCCCTCGACCTTGACGCCCGACAGGGTGTTGAACAGGGCTTTGCCGCCAAGTGCGCCGCTCAGTCTGACGTAGGGGTCAGAAAGCAGAGGCTTGGCAAGGTCATTGTACAGGCGCTCGGTCTGCTCATCCTCAAAAGCACTGTCAAAGGTCTCGGGGGAGGTCTGCTCCAGCTCGCCTACAACGCCGGACATTATACCGAGGAGGCCGGTGATGGGCAGAAGCATACAGAATGCCATCACCGCTCCGCCTACGGCGCCTGCGGCAAGACCGAGCAGGCGGTCGGGGGCTTTGGATTTTTTGGCGGGGGCAGCGGGGGCAGGTGCGGCAGGGGCAGATGCGGCAGTCTGCTCGGCAGGTGCGGCCCCGGCGGCGGATTCTGCGGAGGCAGACTCAATGGCGGCAGGGGTCTGTGCCGCGGCAGGTGCGGCAGAGGTCTGTGCCGCCTCGGCGGCCGCCTTTTTGCGGCTGCTTCTGATTATGGCGGTTGTAATGGCACGGGTGATCTCCGCAAAGGTCAGAACCACGCAGAACAGCACTGCAAACGCAAAGGGCGCAGCCAGCGCGGCGGGGAGGGCGTCCACAAAGCCTGCGGCGGTGGGCATGGCAGACATAATTTCGGCCATGACATCCGACTCAAAGAGATCTTCCATCAGCATATGCGCAAGCTCGCTGAGGGCGGGACTCATGGTTTTTTTGAGTATCAGCGTGGCAACGAGGGCAACGACTCCGCTGCTCACAATGACAACAAGGGTGGGGTAATAGCGCTTGAAGCCGCGGCACACGCCGACGATGGCGGCTATCACCATATACACAAGGGCAAGGATAAGGATCACGGGAGGCAGCATAAAAATACCTTCTCTCTACAGGGTTTTCGGGCAGGGCGCGAACTCTGCCACGTATATTATATATGTATCGGGCAAAAAACTCAAGTGATACAGCAAAATCGCCGCATCCTATACAGGACGCGGCGATTATCATCTGTTATTCAAACACGGTCACGCAAATATAATGAGCAGGCCTGCCAGTATTCCCACGATGGCGGAGAATGCGGGCAGCTTGCTGCGGTACATCAGTATGGACTGGGGCAAAATCTCACCGAACACAACGTAGAGCATAGCACCGCTGGCAAAGCCCAGGCTGACGGTCAGACCCAGAGGGCCGATCTCGCCCAGCAGGTAGCCGAGCAATGCGCCCAGTATGGTGGGGATGCCCGATGCGGCGGTGATAAGCACGGCTTTCGGCTTGCTCATTCCGCCCGTGATGAGGGGCACGGACACGGCCATACCTTCTGGGATGTTGTGCAGGCCGATGATCACGGCAAGCACCAGCGCGGCAGAACCCAGCGCGCCGTCGTTGCTGGCGTAGGATGCGCCGATGGTCATACCTTCGGGCACGTTGTGCAGGGCAATGGCGCAGGCCATAACGATTCCCGCCACAAACAGCGACATACGGTCGTCCTTGCGGGACAGGTGATGCTCGATGTGGTCGCTGTGGATCAGCTCGTTGAGATCGTCGGCGGTCTTGGGATGGTTCTCGTCTATATGGGGAATCTCGGCAGAGGTTTTGCGGTCGATGATATGGTTGAGCAGAAATGTCACGGCAACGCCCACCGCCACCGATGCTATGACGGCAAATATCCCCGTGCCCGTGTCTATAGCCTCTACAATAAGATCAAAGCACACTACGCTGAGCATAACGCCGCCCGCAAAGCTGAGAAGCAGGCTGATCACGCGGTTGGAGTTTTTTTGGAGCATTGCGCCCACCGCTCCGCCCAGACCCGTGCCCGCAACGCCCGCGATGGCGGTCACCGCAATTATGGTCCCTATGGCACCCATATCTATCCCCCGTTTTGGTTTATTCTTTGCTTTTGCATAATACCACATCCGTTTGGGTTTTACAACACGGCATCAGGGTTTTTCCGCAAAAAATCTCCGCCCGCGGCTATACCTATTATATATTATATAATATACAGCCTATAATCGTAAAAAAAGTATTAAAGTTATATATATATATATATATTGCGGCCCCCGACACTTGACAATATCGGAAAATAGGTATATTCTATAAGTTACAAACAATGGGTGTAGTGTTCGCTACCTACCGTTTTTTGAGGTCTAAACCACTTTTATCATACAAGAAGGAAGAGGTCGTACCTGATGGCATCCTCAACATACAAAAATTATCGCGTTGCGTCCTTCGTCGGTGTAAACAGCGGCGAGATCGTGGGATGCAGCGCCAACGTGCTTTTCAAAGCCAAATACCACGGCAGTGGATTCGTATACGACAACGACGGTTTTATCCGCAACTCGGTGTCCGTGCGCTCGGTTCAGGGCGACGGCAAACTCGGCGGCTTCTACTACCGCAACAACGGCCGCATAGACAACTGCGGCTGGATCGGCAAGTTGGCCTCCAAGGACAAGCAGAACGCCCGCCGCTATCAGGATGAGGAGCTGTGCATCTCCCCCGACACCGAGACGCCCGAAGTCTACTCCCGCCTCGGCCTCAGCTCCTTCTGGCGCAACAACAAGGATGACAAGCTGGAGCCCGATTTCAAGCTCAACCGCGTGGAGCTGGGCAGCGCCGAGTACATCGCCATCTCCGATTCCGATCAGCTGCTCGAGCTCATTGAGGCCATCAACGACGGCGACCGTGCCGCAGCAGGCGGCAACTACATCCTCACCGAGAACATCAACCTCCGCGGCAAAAAGATCGACCCCATCGGCGCGTCCGAGTCCACACCCTTTACGGGCGTGTTCGACGGCAACGGCCACTCGGTATACAACTTCTCCATCCGCGGCAAGAACCGTGAGTTCAGCGGATTTTTCGGCGTCACCCGCGGCGCCAGAGTAGTCAACCTCAAGCTCGACTATCTGCACAAGGGTGCAGGCTCCACGGTCAGCGGCGGTATGGTGGGCAGCTGCATCGGCGGCTCCTTTGAGAACTGCGTGGTCTACACCACCCTCAACCCCGGCCGCTGCGCAGGCGGTTTTGTGGGCAAGAACTCGGGCAAGATCATCAACTGTCTGGTGGCGGGCAAAGTCCGCTTCATCATACCTCTGTGGATTTTGCTCGGCCTGCTGGGCATCCCCCTGCTGTGCCTGCTGCTTCTGCTTGGCTGGGCGGCTCTGCGTGACCGCGACGGCACTACTCAGGACGATCCCTACGTCCCCGAGATCATCGACCCCAACCAGCGCCCGGTGGTCAATCCCAACCCCGTTCCTCCCCCTCCCGCAGGCACCAACCGTATCAGCTTTGAGATGAATCAGAAGGTCTATATCAGCGCATCCACCATGGTCGGCTATCTGGGCTACGTCAACCCCGCCCGCGCCACAATGGACGTTGTTGTCCGCATCTGCATCTCTGACAGCGAACTTAACAAAGCCGGCTACAGTCTGGTCGATCTGGGCCTGCGCACCAAGGACGAAATTATCGCCCCCGACTACAACCCCGACACAGCCATGACCGAGCTCTACCGTTCGGGCAGACTGCAGATCGGCTACGCCCTCGACAACTGCAAGCTCAAGAGACTGCCCGACGGCAGCGGTCTCAAAGTCGGCACGTACGAAATGATCGTTATGATCGACGGCTACAACCCCGAAAGCAACGAAAAATCCATCATCAACACTCAGGTGCCCATCACCGTGGACGTTGTTGAATAAGTTTTACCCCCCCCCGTTATCAACAAGAAAGGAGGAAACGCCCTTGCAAAATCCCCACGCAAAAGGTCTGAGCAGATTCATATCGGCAGCGTTGGTGCTTGCTATGGTATTGGCTGCCCTGCCCCCCTTTGAGCTGCCCGTGTTTGCGGCAGGCGAGACACATACCTTTGACTCCGGCGCCGTGTATATAGACAGCTCGTTCAACGGCGACGTAGTAATCATAAAACAGGGCGTCTTCTCCGTTACCGTCAACGGCGCACAGAACGTGGAGCTGGTATTCGGTGAACGTACCGCCACCGGCACCACGGGCGTCACAATGAACCGCCGCTCGGTTGAAGATGACCTTGATAAAGCCAACGGCAGCGAAATAGAAAACCTCTACTACGTCAGTGAGCAGCTCGGTTATCCCGGCAAAGCACAGACCTGTCCTCTGATGATAACCGGCAATTCCACCGTCGAGGCTACATTCCTCGGTCAGTGCCGCTTCTATGCCGGTACCAACGCTTGTGTAGTCAACGAGGATGACATATATACTGCACAAACTCGATATAATGGTTCCAAAGGTAACGGTTTTGCCGGTATTCAGGTAGACAGCGGCTCTACTTTCACCATAGTAGGTGCCGAAGATCTGAAAGTATTCGGCTCACACCAGTTTGCTATCCCGGGTGAGGATGGTATGGTTACCATAACCACCGAAGGAAGCTGGAACCGGCCGGGTGAGACATACACCGTCAAGTACAGCGAAGTTCTCCGTGCCAATGACAGCGTAGGTGACCACACCAACCCCGGCATCGGTCCATACGTTGGTCCCGATGACGCCGAACATCACGACTACTCCGGCGGCGCAGGCATAGGCGGCGGCGCTACACTGCAGACCGCCAATTCCGATGCAACCACTTTTACCAACGGTACCCCCGGTAATATCATCATCAACGACGGTAATATCGAAATCTACGGCGGCCATCAGGCGGCAGGTATAGGCGGCGCAGTCAACAGTCCCGCCACCAGCGGTATGATACAGATCAACGGCGGCAACATCGTTATCCACGGCGGCAGATTTGCAGCGGGCATTGGAGACGGCGACTCCACCGATAACCTTTCCACTCAATTTGATGCAGTCACCAGTCTTATTGAGATCAACGGCGGTAATATCGAAGTCTACGGCGGCGTTGCATCCTCCGGTATCGGTACTACCGACGAACTTTCGGAGGGTAACAGAGATGACTGGGAACGCAAGCTGCAGATCAACCTCAACGGCGGCGTTATCCGCGCTTACTCCGGTTTCCCAAAAGAGTTTAATGGTAACAACTACCCCAATGACGCACCTGCTGCTATCGGTGCAGGTTCCATAACCCTCACTCCCGCCAACTCCATCTATGTTTCTTCGGAAGCTGACCTACGCTGCGCAGGCTTCGGTAACTACTCTCTCACCGAAAACGGTATCGACGCGAATGCCGTCCCCACTATCTCGGTCGACTCTGACGGCTATCTGCTTCTGCTGCGTACCAGTGAGAACGGCAGCAACAATTCTGACCAGTTCCACTCCACCGAAAACCGTACTTTTACTCTGTATTCTCCCATCAAGGTCGAGTTTTTGGAGGATATATGGACTGTATACATCGATCAGCAGCACAACAAACGCTATCTGGTCAACGAAGAAGGCACCGTATATGAGGAGAATGCAAGCGGCACGGATTCAGCTTTCGGCTCCAATTGGAAAATCGTCGAATCAGGTGCTCTCCCCTCTACCCTGACCCTCTATATCAATGCACAGACCGTTGACGGTGCGGAAAGTAAGTTTTATGACGAAGACTTCCCCGCTTCGACTATACTTGAAACGGTGGAAATGGCATATTACTTCCGCTCCATTGCGCTGACTCTGCCCCATCCCGATGAATACGGCGGCATCTACGCACTGGGTATTCCCATCAACGGTATTGATGCAAATGACATTAAGGACGAAAACGGTAACGTTATCCAAAACCCCCAGTTTGATCAGATAGCTTTGACCGTCGAGGCAACTCAGCAGGGTACCCAGTCGGGCTGGATCGACTTCCCCTCCGGCCATAATATGCAGAAGGATAACACCGCCGCTCCCATAATCGATCTTGACGTAGACGGCAATGCCACTATTGACGGTCTGATAGGTGATAACTTCGACCCCAACATATATGCATACACCGTATATGCCGAGCCGGGCACAACTCAGGTTGACATTTATTTTGCCTTTGAGCAACAAAAAAATATCAACGGCACTAATATCGTCCATAAGATCGACTTTAACGGCAAAACACTGCGAAATGACGACAGCGGCCCCACATCCTTTACCCAAAAGGTCACGCTGACCGGAACAGAGACCGTTGTCCGCATCAAAAAGACCGACGCAAACAACACACTGGGTGCTGTTTCATACAAGGTCACCATTATCCTCAAAGATGATCTTACGCTGACCATTACCGACCCCGGCAAAGAATACGACAGTCAGCCCGCAGAGGCAACTGTAACCGGCGCATTGTCTTATCCGCTCAAATACGATATAGAAGATCATCCCGATACTACCGGTACTACAACGATCACGCCGGAGGCAAAGACGATCCCGTTTGAAGGTAGCGCGTATATCAATAGAACTAGAAACTATATGGGCGGCAGCTATACATACTATATTGCGGAACTCAATTATCAGCTCCATATCCTCCCAAGCGGCGACACAATATATTATGTATTTACATTCAATGCCTGTACCCCCACAGACAACAGTGCAGCTCTATCCAACACCGGCGCTAAAATTGCCGCCGGATGGACAGTAACAAAGAGTGGCAACAGCTATGGCAATCCTACTCCAATTACTAATCCCGATAGCGTCACTAACACCGTCGCCAAAGACTACGTGTGGATTAGTAATACTGCACACCGCGTAGCTGCAGGCAACAATACAAACTTAGTGTTGCGGGTAAACGGAACCAACGTAACACTTCATACCACCACTGATACCTACCAAGCGAACAATCCAACACGAGGCCTTACAGACAACAACCGCGTCGGCAGAGTCAATATGTTGAGCATAGGTACGCCTACCTCCACCACTACCTATGAGACGACAACTAGCACACAGGCTCAAGCCAGTGCGGAAGCGGCTATTTCCCGCGGCGATACTTCGGGTTCCTTTGAGTACGAGGTGTCAACCACCACAGGCTCCATTCAGCCTTTCACATCCAATACCTACTTGTGGAACGGCAGCACCAATACCACTCCTACCGGCGAGACCATCAACTACAAGCTCTCCGGCACGTACGAATGCACCTCAAAGGGCACGTGGGTCATCGTCGGTAAGCCTGACAAAACCCAATCCTCTACATCTGTCACTCTGCCTGCGGAGGATCTGGAGAAGGTAATCTATACGTATTACGTCTCTGAAACGAATACTGTTGTAGACACAGAAGACGGCCTCCCTGTTGATGCGGGTGAGTACTATGTAATAGCTTCTCTTACTACTCAAACCTACAATGCCAAGAGCGAAAGGGTTTATTTCACCATTACGCGACGGCCGGTGGAGGTATTGCGTATCGAGAAATGGCTGACGTACGTGACTTCCATTCCCGACGTGACCGAGCTCCACTTCCCCAAAACAACCGATGATGCAAACGGTGTACCCGATATAGGTTATGTTGAACTGGGTAATATTGTGGGCGAGGACGAGGTCGAGTTCGTTTTGCCCGCGGGTGTCGGTCAGGCTTATTACTATGACGGCGGCGAGACTCTCAAGGTGGATTACCGGTCGGACAAGATAGTTCTTGCTCACGGTACGCTGCAGGGCGGTCAGGCCAAGAACTACTACCTGCAATACGCCAATGACGAAGACCGCACCAACGAAATCATCCGTGTGTACGGTCAGCTGGCATATTATACCAACTCCAGCGACGGATCTATGTTCCGTCTCGATGAGATCGGCGGCAGCTGGGATAAGTATTTCCCCGTTGACGGTGACATTCGAGTCGGTGCGAATGGCAATCCCGCCGATTATCACTCACCCACAGACGGAGTCACCTACTATACTCATGCGGAATATATCCGCGCCAGAACGGTCAACGCGGGTGAAGATGAAGCACGCTACTGCATTGATATAGAGTATGGCGCAATGAGCTTTGGATTCTTCCGAAGTGTCTGGAATGTTGAAGAACTGGATTACGAGGATGATGGCGGCTCTTTTTGGACGGGTATGGACGGCAGCAATAATAAGCTGACTGTCATCAACCGCTCCAACAGAAAAATCAGCTATACTCTCACACTGAAGCGTGCAAGCGGTGTCAACGGCGCCAAAATCGGCTTTGAGATCAAGACCGAGAACGTCCAAAACGACGGCACGGTACTGGTAGGGCTTACCGATGACAACGCCAGTGAGGCCACAGGCTCTGCCAAGACTGTGAATCCGGCAACCGCGGGTGAAAATCCGGGCATTAAAGGCACAGCGGCAACAGACAGCTGCTACCTGATAATGTCCAAAGTTCCCCAGTTTCCGGAAGGCGTTGTCACCAACATAGGCACCATCAGCATCCTCTTCAAGCCTGTCAAAAACCCACCCGAGCAAATCGAATAGGCAAAGGAGGGTAAAAAATAATCACACGATTCAAAATATTTTTGAATAAAAACCCCAAAACAAAAATCAAGGAGGAAAAACAAATGAAAAAGTTTCTCGCACTCGCACTGATCCTTACTCTCGCACTTTCTATCAGCGTTTTTGCCGGCCGTGTTGTTGGTGAAGAAGGCAATGATCCTACGTACAATAACGGTTGGACTGATGCCCAGTTTGATGACGCCGGTGTAACAAACAACGACACAACCATTGCTATTACAGCAAACGCAGGCGGAATCCAGCATCGTTATGCTGTCGACATGGAGTACACTGCTCTGTCAATCACCGTAACCGGCAATGAAATGATTTGGAATGTTGAAGAATTCAGGTATGACATGACCACAACTGGTGGTGCACCTTCCAACACCACATCCACAGTTACTTTTACCAACCGTTCTGACTTACCCGTTGCCGTCTCTTATACGGTAGATGACGGTGTCGGCGAAGACTTACTTACTGTCGCTTGTACAGCTCGAGATGGTAAAACTGATCTTCTGGCAGCAACAGCCGGAATGACCTTTGGAACTGCTCCCAAGGTGTATTTTGATCTGGCAGTTATAGTTGCTGATGGTAAAAATTGGGATGACGTTGCAACCTTCTATGCAAACTATTTCTCTCAGCAAAGTAAAACTGAAGAGACCATTGCAACTATCACATTCACCCTTTCTAAGTAACCCCTAACCTATTCCCTTACTCTACATAACAGGAGAGAGTTATTATGAAAAAGTATCTTTCTATGATACTGGTTATCGCAATTGCCGCTATGCTGAGCATTTCGGCTTTTGCAGCACCCACTCTGCCCGGAGAGCAGACAGTTGACGTTACTCTGGAGCTGCAGGGCAGCATTGAACACCGCTACAGCGCAGACATCGAATATACCGATAACATGACTTTCACTTACAGCGCTGCAGGCGTTGAGTGGACTGTTACCGAGGACGAAGGCTACAGCTACGGCAAGAGCGAGCAGGGATGGACAGTTGGTGAGCAGACTCTCAAAATCATCAACCACTCCGACCTGGAGCTGGGTTATACTGTTTCGATGGAGAAGGCTGCCAAGTATAATGCGCTGAACTTCACTCTGAACGGCAACGTCACCGCATACAACGAACTGGCCGCCTGCACAGTAGATACCGCTTATGGTTCTATCTATGGCACAGTTGCTGTCGTTGTAACCGGTGATATCCCCGGCAGCGCACTGAACGGCGATAACCTCGGTGCTCTGAAGGTTGTTTTCAACGCAGTTTCCTGAGTTTTCTAATCTTCTGCACCGCTGCCTGAGCGCAGGCAGCGGTGCAGAAAAAATCACTGCAGAAAGAGGTTTTGTTATGAGCAGATACAACAGAATAGCAAGATCGCTTTGTGCCGTGATGACAGCTGCCTGCGCGGTGATTCCCCGCTTTTGGGTGCAGGCAGAGCCGGTCAAGGACTACAAATATTCGCTGTCGGTGGAGTTTGGCAGTCTGGCGTTCTATTATGACCACGGAATTTGGGACCCCAACCAGATGAACTACGTGGCGGACGAGGCGAGCGCAAACCCTGCGCAGGGTACGCTGGATGATTATCCCGGCTGGTACGGCTTTGACGGCGTGGCGAACAAGATCGTGGTAACCAACGACTACTACGAATACACGGACAGCAACGGCGAGACCAAAGAGGATAAGACGGCATACCCCCTTGACGTCACGCTTTCGCTGAGCTACAGACAGCTTACGGCGGATGAAATCAAGGATACCAATTATGAGATAGTCAACGGCGTCAGCATGGAGGTGCTCAACGGCACGCTTGAGGGCGGCGCAGATGCACCCGCAGATTGGAGCGCTGACGGAGGACAATACGTCACAACGCTGAGTCGCGGACAGACAGCCGTGGCGCTGATTCAGCTTTCGGGTACGCCGACTGTAACCGGAAACGGTGGAGATCAGGTGCGCTACGACAGCGGAAACACCATGGACCCCATAGGCATGATCGAGCTCAGGATAGTGAACTGGGCGGTACCGACTCAGACGCAGGACTCGCAGGCCGACTGAGCGGCGTGAGATTGGCGCGGGAATTGGGCGCGCGAGATATAACTTCAATAACTCTTGGGCAGGCAGGGCGCCTGACCGTAAGCGGAGGTAACCGATGGCACATATTTGCCGCACACAACTGAAACAGACGCTGATGATAGCTGTTCCCGCGGTGATCGTGGCTTTGGGGCTGATCGCGGGGATAGTGTATTTTTTGACGCGGCCGGTGGAGGTGGCAGCTTTGACCGATCCTCTTGAGACCGAAGGCATCCCGGCGGCGCTGCCCGAGGAGTACGGGTATACCTTCTATATGCCGCAGGGGTATAATGCGGCGGCGCAGGTGTGCGGCAACCCCAAGATCGAGGGGCGGGACGTGTATCTGTACCTGACCAACCCCATACAGAACCCCTGCCAGATGCGCGCGGAGGTTTTTACCGTGAAAGCGGGGGTGGACAGCAGCGGAAAGCAGACTTTTTTGCCCGATAAGCTGCTGGGCAGGACGGGATTCATTCATCCGGGAACTTATGTGGAAAAGGTGACGCTGGACAAGGAGCTGAGTGACGGCGACACACCCGTGTACATCAAGATCGCGCTCCGCGACGGCGAGACCGGGCAGAGTCTGGGGTCATTCCTCGTGGGCACAACCCTGCACAAGTGAATACGTGATGTGAAATGAGACAGAGAACGGGAGTGTTCTCTGTCTTGTGCTTTGCGGGGGGGGGGGGGATTCTTGGATCCCTCCACCCACCTCGGGGTGGGCCCCCTCCCCTTTGGC
>JAZOWC010000068.1:0-68562 GCA_045658985.1 Oscillospiraceae bacterium | reverse complement strand
TGTACTGCCCGTGCCGAACGGGCCCGAATGGTATGTGCCGTTGTTGTTGAACTCCATTGTGGTGTCTCCTTTATTTTTTGTTTATTTGTCAGCAAAAAATGTCCTGTCCACGTACTCCATGGTGGTGGGGGGCAGCAGATTGAGCAGAGCGTCGCGGTTTTTCTCCTCGATGAGCTTGCGCACGCGGCTTGCGCTGATGGCGGCGCCGTCTGATGTCTTGCGCTCGATGATGGTCAGCTCGATGCCGCGGTCGGGCAGGAGCTTTTGCAGCCGCTGATTATATGCGTTGGTCACCGCAGAGTGAGGCTCGGTGCCCACAAAACGTCGGGTGATATTAAGCGCGGGGGCAAACTTGCGGGAGAATACCTCTATGTCCATATCGCACTTGATGTCGTCCACCTTGGTCTTGTCCTTGATGAAATAGGTGGGGAAGGTGGCCGAGGAGATCATATACTTGCCCGTGGGGCAGACGATGACGTTGCTCAGATCGGATGTGCCCTTTTTGACCAGATCGAATCTCACGTCGGCGGGGAAGAAGCTCTTGTCCTCGCTGAGCACAAAGACGTACAGCCAGTCCACAACGCTGCTTGCCTGCTCTATGAGGTAGCGGTGTCCGAGGGTAAAGGGGTTGCAGTTGACTACCACGGCGCCTATTGTTCCTTCTTTTTTGGGGATAGCCGCTACAAAAGAATCACAGCCGGCTCTGACGCTCTCCATAAGCAGAGCATCCTTAGTCTTGGCTACGGGGTAGAAGCCAAGACCGCCGAACATCTCCAGATTCTTGGGCTTGGTAAAGAGGAACAGATGCTCCTCGCCGTTGTCAAATGCCTGACTCCGCAGAGCGGTGATGATGGTAGCAGACAGACCCTCGCCCTGATGCTTTTCGCTGACGGCGATGCACTTGAGCACGTTTTTTTCCAGCGAGCCTGTAGCGATTATCTCATCATCCTCCAGTGCATTGACGGTAAACGTGCAGCCGGGGTCAAAATCCAGACCGCTCTCACTCAGAAACTTCTCAAGCTCCTTGAGATAAAAACCGCGGGCAGGCCGCAGATACTGAAGCTCCATAATAAACACCTCGTACAGTAATATATCGTATAATTGTTAACAAACCTACCTGCAAATGTAAATATAGTATAAACGAAAAGCGCCCGTTTGAAAAGGGTATTTTGATTTTTTACCGCCGCAGTGCGCGCCCGAGAAATTTGATGCGAAAAGTAACAAATTGTAATTTTCATAACTTTGCAGGTAAAAAATGACCTGCCACACGGTTTTTTACGAAAAAACTGTAACTATTTTGTAATCGCTTTTTGCAAAAACATGGTTTATAATAAACTCAAAAGGAAAAACCCCCACCCCCCAACGAAAGGAGCAAATAATGAACAAAAGACTGTACACGGCAGCCGCTCTCCTGCTGGCTCTGTGCCTGACGGTATTCTGCACCGCCTGCAGAGAGGATACCGCCGCCGACGATCCGATCGACTTGCCCCAGCCACCCGTACAGGACGATCCCCAGCCTCCCGTACAGGACGAGCCGATTATCCCCGACGATCCGGATGCGGTATATGATACATACGTTCTTGACATACCTCTTGCAGCATCTGCTGCCGACAAGAGGGCTGATGCGGAGTCGATGCGCCTTTACTCCGACTTTTTGGCCGGGGCAGAGGGCGTGAAGGCATACGATATGCAGGATAATACCGAAAAAACTCTTGTCGAGATGTATCCGAAAATCGAGATAGATTTGTTTGCGCTGGTCGATTTTGGCCTTGACGGCAGACTTGAAGTGGTGCTGCGCTACCGCAATACCGTACTGTTTTGTGAGGATGGCAAGCTGTATGCATATGTTATCCCGTACAGCCGGATGTACGATCTCAGGTATAACGGTCTTTGCGAGACCGATGACGGGAACAGCGGAAAGAGCTACGTCATCTATAACTTCAGTGCAAAAGACGGCCTGATCACACAGACTCTTGCATCTGAGGAAAAAGACGAAGCCACCGGTCAGAAGATTTATTATATCCACGCCGCCTATGAAGACGGCAGGTATGTATCCACCGAAAAACGCCGGGTCTCAAAGGGTGAGTATACGGCGTTCGTTGACCCTATTGAGGATGCACAGAGTATGTCGTCCAAAAAGTTTACCGGAGATAACCGTGTAGAGCAATTTTCGCTCTATCAGGATGATCTGCCTAATCCCACAGTAGGTATCCGCAGCACTGTCGGGGTGGATGATGGGACTATGATCGCCAACCGTGATCTCATACGCAAGTACAGAGAGTTTCTTGGCAGCAACAGAGCCGTATTGGATGTACAAAGCGGTGAAACGGGAAGTCTCAAAGAGCTTGAAAGCCTGAAAAACATCATTATACGCGATATTGCGCTTGTGGATTTTGGTATGGACGGTGTGTTGGAGACGGTGATAATCACCCGTGACAGCACCGGTGCCGTTCCCGTGCTTTTCTGCGAGAACGGCGAGCTGTATATAGATTACGTTGACAACAGACAGATGCAGCAGCTGACCTGTGAGGGTCTGTGCAAAAATTCCGACGGCGGCGTGGATATACTTACCTTCAGCGCCGGGGCGGGATGCCAAAGACGAACTGTCGTCTCGGCCTCCGCTGACCCCGACACGGGCGAGAAGAAGTATTTTGCCCATATTGACCTGACGGACGGCAAGTATGCCCCCGCCGAGGTCAAGGAGATCACACAAGCTCAGCTTGACACTTTCTGGGAAAGCCGCTGCTATCCTGTATACTGCAACTATGAGAATAGGCATGATCTGCTGCGGCTGGCTTATCCGCCCACTCCCGATGAGAGCATCATAGACGCCAACAGGGATGTTTTGCAGGTGTACTATGATTTCGTCAACGGAATCGGCTCAGCCATAGACGTGGAGGGCGGAGAGTATACCGTATTTGACTACGTTATCAGACACGGAATCAATCGCGCTGTCAAGTTCACCCTTGTGGATTTTGGCGGTGACGGTGTTTTGGAGATGGTGCTGGAAGATGCCCGCAATCACTTTTATACGGTGCTGTATTATGCCAACGATCGGCTCTATACGGCATCCGTGACCCACAGAGGATTGATAGACCTCACCTATACAGGTATCGCTTACGGCAGCGGCGGAACGTCGGGCACCTATTCCGTGCTGACTTTTACTCCCGAAAAAGGTACTGAGATGCAGAATATTGCCTCTAACGGACTTGATGATGTATTTGAGGAGCGCTATTATCTCTATGCTACATACAAAGACGGCAGATATATCCCCTCGGAGAAGGTGGAGGTCACGCAGGATGAATACATTGCCTTTCTCCGTGACGAAGTCCCCGCCCAGTGGGCAAAGTTCAATGACGACACCCTGCGCCGGGTGCTCAAGGTCGAGCCTGCGGAGACTCCTGCTCCCTCGCAGCCCCTGCAGCCCGATGACAGCGACACGGTAGTGATGACTATAGGCGGCAGAGAAATAACCAAAGCATACGCCGCAAGCCTCATAGAGGAGCTTGAGGAGTGGTGCAACTGCCGCCCCTTCTACTCCTTTGATTTTGCCGATGCATCCGAGCTGACGGATGATGATCTGATGAGAGCATACACGGTGCTGATGATCCCCACAGAGCCCGTGGAGCATACTCAGGACAGAATCACCGCCGAGCTGGACAAGTGGTTTAAGGGGTACACCTTTGATATTAATGAGTGTACGGCTGTCCTTGCCGCCAATGAGGACCCGTCGCCTTACAGCTGGCAGGATCTTGATATCAAGGTCACCGACATAGCAGCCGAGGGGAATGTGCTCACCTTCAGAGCCACACTCAAAGAGGGCTGGGAAAAGGAATACGCCATAGAGTTCTATGAGGACGGGTATTATATCCTCAAGGCGCAGGAGATCCTGTCTCCCGCCGACAGATCAAAGCTCAACACAGAGGCTATGCAGGCATATTACGACTTTATCACCGGCAAGCGCGATGCCCTGCACACCTCCAACCTGTATAGCCGCTCTATGGATTATCTGGATGAATACTATACAGATATAGTTGGCTTCTCCTTTGCGGATTTCGGCTCGGACGGAGTGCTTGAGATGGTTATGAGGTGCGAAAGAAGCACTTCACAGCCCTTTGTGCTGTACTGGGTTGACGGTGAGCTGTATATCGGCCTGATGGCCGGCACTGCCGACCTCGAGATGAAAGCCAACGGATTCTGCATGTATGATGCGGATTATATGATTGATCTCAGATATTACTATCTGGAGCAATTTGCACCTGCAGAGTACAAATATCAGCTTATGCTGGCTTGCGAAACCCAACCGTCCAAGGACGATACCGACCTCGCCAGATACCGCATTTTCTATGACCTTGTAAACGGCGAATACGTGCAGCGTCCCTGCAATGCAACAAAAGGTGAGCTGAGAGATTTTCTGCAGACCTATTTTGATGCACCCAATATCGAGTGGCACGATTATGAAGACGTGCTCGGGCACGAGTTTTTCAAAGACGTTGCGAGATAAGCGCCGCCTCTCCAATAATCAGCAAAAAAGACCGCCTGTGGCGGTCTTTTTGGTGAAGCTGTCAGAGACCCGCTTTGCTGCGCAAAGCTGGGCTCTCTTCGACATTTTTGGCCCCGCACTGCGGTGCGGTTTCACCGTTTTTCTGCGGAAAAACGGCGGGTCACGGTATTTTTGCCCGGCGCATGTCCGTGCAAAAATGATCCAATACAAAAAAGACCGCCCACGGGCGGTCTTTTTTGTGTTTTGCTTATCAGTAATTTTCTTTTCTCAGCTCGAAGTATGCCTGAGGATGGTTGCATACGGGGCAGACTTGAGGAGCGGTGGCGCCGGTGTGCATATGACCGCAGTTGCGGCACTCCCATACCTGCTCGGTGTCCTTTGCGAATACTGTGCCGCTCTTGAGGTTATTAAGCAGAGCCAGATAGCGCTCCTCGTGGCTCTTTTCGATAGCGGCAACACCTCTGAACTGCTTTGCCAGCTCATAGAAGCCTTCTTCCTCGGCCTCTTTGGCAAACTTTGCGTACATATCGGTCCACTCCCAGTTTTCGCCGTCGGCGGCAGCCTGCAGATTCTGCTCGGTGTTGCCGATACCGTTGAGAGCCTTGAACCACAGCTTTGCGTGTTCTTTTTCGTTCTCGGCGGTCTTGAGGAAAAAGTCAGCTATCTGCTCGTAGCCTGCCTTTTTTGCGGCGGATGCAAAGTAGGTATACTTGTTTCTTGCCTCGCTCTCGCCCGAGAATGCGGCGCGGAGGTTCTGTTCGGTCTTGCTTCCTTTGAGTTCCATAGTTTGTTCTCCTTTTCCTTTTTTTATATTTTGCCCGAGATTTTGCTTATTATTTGCCGCAGCAATGCTTATATTTCTTGCCGCTGCCGCAGGGGCAGGGGTCGTTGCGGCCTACCTTGGTGCCCTTGCGTACAGTCTTGCTCAGACTGCCGTCGTCGCCGGTGTCGTTTTCTTCGGCAACCTTCTCGCGCTTCTGCTGAACGCCGATGAGGAATATACCACGTGCGGTCTCGTCGCGGATGGAGCTGATCATCTGGTCAAACATATCTGCGCCGATGCGCTTGTACTCCTTTTTGGGGTCGACCTGAGCGTAGCCTGCCAGACCGATTCCGCGGCGCAGCTCGTGCATGGAATCGATGTGATCCATCCAGCTGCGGTCAACGGCGTTGAGCAGAACTATACGCTCCATCTCACGCATAACGGGTGCGCCGAAATGTGCCTCTCTTGCGTCGTATACCTGCATTGCCAGTCGGCTCAGCAGCTCGGCGGCATCGTCGTGGGTGAGGCCGGTCAGACGGCTCTCTACGCTGGTTGCCTCAAGGGGCGAGTAGAACAGACCGCGGTACATCAGCGACAGCTGTTTTGCGCTTGCTCTCTCGATGGTGGGCGAGCCTGCGGATGCCTCGCGCACGGTGCGCTGAACCGATTCGGTGACCATATTGCGGACTTTGGCGCTGAGATCCTCGCCGGACAGCACGCGCATACGCTCGGCATAGATGAGTGTGCGCTGTTCGTTCATGACGTTGTCGTACTCGAGCACGTTGATACGGGTGCGGAAGTTGTTGCTCTCCACACGCTTCTGAGCCGATTCGATGGCGTCGGACAGGATCTTCTGATCCAGAGGCTCGTCCTCGGGCACCTTGAGCGCGCGCATCATATTCATAACGCGCTCACTGCCGAAGAGCCTCATAAGATCGTCCTCAAGAGAGAGCATAAACACGCTCTCGCCGGGGTCGCCCTGACGGCCTGCGCGGCCTCTCAGCTGATTGTCTATACGGCGGCTTTCGTGACGCTCGGTACCCAGTATGCACAGACCGCCAGATGCCAGCACCTTTTCTCTGTCCTGAGCCACGGTCTTTTTGTGCTCCTGCAGTTTTTCGCGGAATATTGCACGTGCCTCAAGCACCTGCGCGTTGGTGGTGTCGGCATAGCCGGAAGCCTCGTTGATAACGTCCACGGGATAGCCCAGCGCCATAAGATCGTCTTTGGCCATATACTCGGCGTTGCCGCCCAGCATAATATCGGTGCCTCGGCCTGCCATGTTGGTGGCGATGGTGACCGCACCCGATTTGCCTGCCTGAGCGACGATGTTGGCTTCTTTTTCGTGGTGCTTGGCATTCAGCACCTGATGACGGATGCCCTCGCGCTTGAGCATGGCCGAGAACTGCTCACTGCGCTCGATGGAGATTGTACCCACCAGCACGGGCTGCTGTTTTTCGTAGCATTCCTTGATCTTGCGGACGATGGCCTTTTCTTTGCCTCGCTGGGTGCAGAATATGCAGTCGGGCATATCGCGGCGGATCATGGGCATATTGGTGGGGATCTCAACAACGTCAAGATGGTATATCTGTCTGAACTCGTCCTCCTCGGTGACCGCGGTACCGGTCATACCCGAAAGCTTGGAATACAGACGGAAGAAGTTCTGGAATGTAATGGTTGCCAGCGTCTTGCTCTCGCGCTTGACCTCCACGTTCTCCTTGGCCTCAATGGCCTGATGGAGACCCTCGTTGTAGCGGCGGCCGAACATAAGTCTGCCCGTAAACTCGTCAACGATGATTATCTCACCGTCACGGACAACATAGTCCACGTCGCGCACCATACAGCCACGGGCCTTGACCGCCTGATTGATGTGGTGGAGCAGCTCGGCATTCTGAGGATCGGACAGATTCTCAAGCTTGAAGTATCTCTCGGCCTTGGCGCTGCCGCGGGGGGTGAGGGTGGCGGTGCGGGCCTTTTCGTCGATGAGATAGTCGGCCTCAATATCGTCCTGCTCCTGCTTTTCGTCAACCTCCACAACCTTGAGGGAGGAGAGCGAGGCGGCAAAACGGTCGGCGATCTTGTACAGATCGGTGCTCTTGTCGCCCTGACCGGATATGATGAGAGGGGTTCTTGCCTCGTCTATGAGAATGGAGTCTATCTCGTCCACGATGGCAAAGCTCTGTCCGCGCTGAACCATGTTCTCCTTGTAGATAGCCATGTTGTCGCGCAGGTAGTCGAATCCAAGCTCGTTGTTGGTGCCGTAGGTGATGTCGCAGGCATAAGCCTCTCTGCGCTGATCGTTGGTCAGACCGTGGACGATAACACCGCAGGAAAGTCCCATAAATCTGTAGATCTTGCCCATCAGCTCGCCCTGATAGGATGCAAGATAGTCGTTGACCGTGATGATGTGTACGCCCTTGCCTGCCAGCGCATTGAGGTAGGCGGGCAGGGTGGCGGTGAGGGTCTTGCCCTCACCGGTCTTCATTTCGGCGATACGTCCCTGATGGAGCACCACGCCGCCTATGAGCTGCACGCGGAAGGGATACTGACCCATAACACGCAGACAAGCCTCTCTGAATGCGGCAAAAGCCTCGGGGAGAATATCGTCAAGGGTAGAACCCGCCGCCAGCTTAGCCTTGAGACGGGGTGTCTCGGCCTTCAGCTCCTCGTCGCTGAGTGCGCGGTAGTGGTCACTCAGCGCCTCGATGGCGCAGATGGTGGGCTCAAGCTTTTTTAATTCGCGGGTGGAGTTGTCTCCAAAAAGTTTTTTGAGAAAAGAACTGGCCAATTTTTATCATTCCTTATATTTGATAGGCCGCTTTTTGCGGCGGATTTGTCATTAGCTTTCAGTATAACACTATTATACGGATTTTTCCACAGTATACAGTCGTAAAATGTTTGTTAATATCAGTTGCGCCTGCTTAGCTTTGGTGAAGGCAGCTGGGACAGGATAACGGCGGCAAACACCAGCGCACAGCCCATGTACTCGCGCAGGAGCAGAGTTTCGCTTGTTATCAGCCAGGAAAAAAGCAGGGCAAACACGCTCTCAAGGCTCATTATCAGCGAGCCTACCGACGCGTCGGTCATGCGCAGCGCCACCGACTGCAGGGTAAAGCCTATGCAGCAGGATATCACGGCCGAATAGAGCAGAGGGAGAGCCGCCCGAGCAATGGTGGCGATGGAAATATCGTCGAATATCAGCGCCAGCACCAGTGCCGTCAGCGATGCGGTAAAAAACTCCACGCAGGCCAGAAACACGCCGTTGACCTTTGGAGAAAAATGCTCCAGCAGACATATCTGCACCGAGTACACCGCGGCGCAGGCCAGCATGATCAGGTCGCCCTTGTTGATGCCGCCCTCTTCACCGCTGAGAGACAGCAGAGCAAATCCGCCCAGCGCCGCCGCAACGCCCAGCCATATAAATATTCCGGGCGCTTTGCGGTGGAGGGTCGACGTGATAATGGGCACTATGACGATATACAGCGCGGCTATAAAGGAGCCTTTGCCGGGGGTGGTGTAGAGCAGGCCGAAGCCCTGCAGAGCCGAGGCAAACACCAGCGCCACGCCGCAGAGAACGCCGCCTGCAAAAAGCAGCTTGAATGGGATGGGTTCGGCCGCGAGAGATTCCGAGGCGGCGCGTTTTTTCTCCTTTGAGCGCAGAGCTATGCACAGGGGGAGGAGCAGAAGCCCGCCCAGAAACATACGCAGCATCTCATAGGTGAATACGCCGATATGCTGTATTGCCGCATCGTTGGCGATATATCCGCCGCCCCATACGGCAGCGGCAACCAGCAGCATGAGGTTTCCTGTCAGTTTACGTTTGTTCATATATCTCCGATTAAGGCGAAAGCTCCAGATACGGAGCTTTCACAGATAGATTATTTGTTCTTTTTCAGCTTGAGTTTTTCGGGAGGGATCTGGCTGAGCACTACGGCGAGGAATACCACGGCACAGCCTGCATATTCGCTCACGGTCAGTTTTTCGTGGAGGATCAGCCAGCCAAAGAGCACCGAGAACACGCTCTCCAGACTCATCAGCAGGGCAGCTACCGTGGGGTCGGTGTCCTTCTGTGCTATTACCTGCAGTGTGTAGGCAATGCCGCAGGAGCATATACCCGCATACAGAATGGGTACTGCGGCGCGGGTTATATCAGCAAAAGAAATATCCTCCATAACCAGCGCAGCTATCAGCGACAGCACAGCACATACAAAGAACTGTATGCTGGACAGGGCAACGCCGTTAACGTGGGGGGAATAGCGGTCGATGATGAGGATATGTACGGCGAACAGTACGGCACATACCAGCACCAGAAGGTCGCCCTTGTTGATGTTGCCGAATCCGCCGCCCAGCGCCAGCAGATAGAAGCCGACCATGGCTATCGCGGCGTAGATCCAGGTGAGCCAGTGGGATTTCTGTCTGAGGAACACCAGAGCAAGAATGGGTACCAGCACAACGTAGATGGTGGTAATAAAGCCTGCCTTGCCTGCGGTGGTGTAGATGATGCCGTAGTTCTGGAATGTGCTTGCAAAAAACAGTGCGATGCCGCAGAGCACGCCGCCGGTGATCAGCAGTTTCCAATCGGCTTTCTTCATAGGCTTGTACTCGGGCTTTTTGCGGTCAAGCAGGTTCATCACCCAGATGAGGGGCAGAAGCACCAGAGAGCCGATGAGCATACGCACACCGTTGAAGGTAAAGGGGCCGATAGCGTCCATAGCCGTGCTCTGGGCTACGAATGCGGCACCCCACAAAGCGGCGGTGAGCACCAGAAGCAGATTGGCACGGAGAGTTTTCATATTCATATAACACACCTCGCACAGAGACTGAAGTTTTTCTGCAGACCATTATACTATAAATCTCCCGCCAAAGTCAATCGTACGCTATATTAAATATAAGTAAATATAATATCTAAAAGGCTTGCAATTGAAGGCGGTATTATGGTAAAATCAATGGCAGATGTAAATAAAAACTATTATTATGTGAGGAGAGAAACATAATGATTTATTCGAGAGACTACAAGTTTGAGGACTTTATCATCAACCTCAAATGGGAGAACCTGCCCGAGAAGGTTCAGGAGAGAGCAAAGATGTGCTTTGCCGACCTGCTGAATGCTCTGATCCTGGGCAGCCACAGCGCACAGTTCGATGCAGGCGTCAAGACTGCAAAAGAAATGTTCGGCAAGGGCGATATCCCCGTAATCGGCATTCAGGAGACCTTCAACTACTACGGTGCAACCACCGCCATGGGTCACTCCTCCAACGCCTACGACCTTGACGACGGACACAAGATCATCCGTGCTCATCCCGGTACAGCATTCATCAGCGGTATTCTTGCCGCCGCTTGGGAAGAGGACAGCACATACAAAGAGCTGCTTGAGGCTCTGGTAGCCGCCTACGAGACCACCATCCGTTCGGGCGCCGCCATGATCGAGCACTACAACAACTACTACCATTCCAGCGGCTCCTTCGGACCCTGGGGTATCGTAGCAGGCGCAGGCAAGCTCAAGGGCTGGGACAGAGAGAGACTGAACAACGCTCTGGCAATCGCCGAGTTCAACAGCCCCTTCGCTCCCGGCGGCAGAAGTGTTGAGTACCCCTCCATGAACAAGGACGGTGTTCCTTACGGCGCTATGGTCGGTGCTATGGCAATGGCCTCCGAGAAGTGCGGCTTCGTTTCCAACTGCCACCTGATGGACGGCGAGGAGTACAAGAAGTACGCCGACGATCTGGGCAAAAAGTACGAGATCTTGGATCTGTACTTCAAACCCTACGCAGGCTGCCGCTGGGGTCACCCCGCAATCGACGCCGTCGTATTCCTGATGAGAGACCACGGCATCAAGTGGCAGGATATCGAAAAAGTCGTCATCAAGACCTTCTATCAGGCAACCCGTCTGTCCAAGATCGTTCCCAAGACCACCGACGAATCCCAGTACAACATCGCATATCCCACCGCCTGCGGTATCGTATGGGGCGACTTCGGCTTTGAGCAGGCCAGAGACGAGAACCTGGGCGATCCCAGAGTCATCGAGATGATGAGCCGCCTGAGCTTTGAAAAGGACGACGAGATCGACGCAATGTTCCCCGAGCACCGCTGCTGCAAGGCTGTCATCACCCTCAAGGACGGCACCGTGCTGGAAGGCGGCCTGTGCGAGCCCAGAGGCGAGGCACACGAGGGCTTCGGCTTTGAGTGGATCGAGGAGAAGTTTATGCGTATGAGCAAGGCTGTTATGACCGAGAAGGCTCTCAAGGACATTATGGAAGTGCTCAAGGGCGACCTCAACGTCAAGGTCCGTGACATCGTTGCTCTCGTAAACCGCAAGGAAAACTGGACCGACCGATAAACAAAAACAAGAGGATTCAGGCAAACGGGAAAATGCGTTTGTTTGGGTCCTCTTTTTTCAAAATCACCGAAAACACAGAAAAATCACTGAAAGAGGTAAAAATTATGTTTGATATTATCATTAAGAACGCCAATATCGTAGACGGCAGCGGCAAAAAAGGCTATCAGGGCGACATCGCTGTCAAGGACGGCAAGATCGCCGCAATGGGCAAAGTAGAGGGCGAGGCAAAGCAGATCATCGACGCCACCGGCCTGACCGCAACACCCGGTTTTATCGATTCTCACAGCCACGGCGACGGCAGTGTGCTTGAGATGCCCGATATGGACAACATCGTGCTTCAGGGCGTTACCACCATCATCGGCGGCCAGTGCGGCGGCTCCGACGCTCCCTGCGGCAAGTGTGATGCCAAGAATTACGAAAAGCGCAAGACCGTCAAGGATTGGTTTGATGCTCTGGAGGAGAGCGGTCTGGGCAGCAACGTAGTTCTGCTGGCAGGCCACAGCACCATCCGCGATATGGTTATGGGCGATCTGGCAAACCGCGCCCCCACCGCTGAGGAGATGGAGCAGATGAAGGCTCTCATGGCCAAGTGCATGGACGAGGGCGCCAAGGGCATGAACCTGGGCATCTACTACACCCCCGGCGCATACGCAACCACCGACGAGATCGTTGAGATCGGCAAGGTCGTTGGCGAAAGAGGCGGCGTTATCTCCAGCCACATCCGTTCTGAGAGTGTCAGACTGGTCGAGTCTGTGGAGGAGATGATCGAGATCGCCCGCCGCACCGGCGCCAAGACCGTTGTCTCCCACCACAAAGCAGCAGGCGGCCCCAACTACTGGGGACGCACCAAGATCACCACCAAGCTGATCGAAGAAGCACGCGAGCAGGGTGTACCCATCTGGTGCGACGTATACCCCTATGAGGCTTGCTCCACCAGCCTGTGGGCAACCTTTATCTCCCCCGAGCGTCAGGCTCTGGGCAAGAAGAAGATCGCCGAAATGCTCAAGACTCCCGAATACCGCAAGGAAGCACGCGAGTGGATCGAGGAGACATTTATCAATCATTCCTGGCACGAAAAGGGCCTGTCCTGGTGCCTTATGTGCGGCCTTACCGAGCTGAGCGAGCTCAACGGTCTGCGCATCAACGAAGCCGCAGAGAAGTACGGCAAGGACGAGTTTGAGACTCTGTTCGACGTGCTGGCAGCCAACGAGTGCGTCGGCCGCGGCGTTCTGTTCACCATGAACGAAGAGGACGTCCGGAACGTTATCTCCAAGCCCTATGCAATGATCGGCTCGGACGGCAGCGTTTCCCGCGCTCCCGCTCATCCCCGCAACTACGGCACATTCCCCCGCGCCGTATCCCGTTTTGTCAGAGAGCTCAAGGCTGTTGAGTTTGAGGAGATGATCCGCAAGATGACCTCTCTGGCAGCCGAGGTCTATGACCTCAACACCAAGGGTCTGCTTGAGGTGGGCAGAGACGCAGACATCTGCATCATCGATGCTGACAAGTACGGCCCCCTCTCCACTTTTGTTGAACCCGGCAAGCCCAACGTGGGTGTTGAATACGTGCTGGTCAACGGCGTTATCACCGTCGAGCACGACAAGTACAACGGCGCTCTGGCAGGCAAACCTATCAGAAAGGCATAAGGTGAAAATATGTACGATCTTATTATCAAAAACGGAAGAATTATCGACGGTACCGGTTCTCCCTCCTATTTTGCCGACGTTGCCATCAAGGATGGAAAGATCGTCAAGGTCAAAAAAGGCATCCGCGGCGACACAAAAGACATCCTGGACGCACAGGGTCTGGTAGTAACCCCCGGCTTTATAGATTCTCACGGACACAATGACTCTGCCATATTCTCTTTCCCCGATCAGCGCGAGAAGATCGAGCAGGGCATCACCACCACCATCGCAGGTCAGTGCGGCGGCTCTCAGGCACCCTACGGCAAGGACGTTCCCGCCGAGAAGATCAAGAATATCGAGGGCTTCGGCCCCGAGTGCGACGTATACAAGACCATGGGCTCCTTCCTCGAGAATGCACAGAAGGTCCCCCAGGGCAGCAACGTCTGCATGCTGGTAGGTCACGGCTCTCTCCGCCGTGCCGTTATGGGCGTTGCAGACCGCAAGCCTACCGCCGAGGAGCTTGAGAAAATGAAATCCCTCCTGCGCGAGGGCATCGAAGCAGGCGCACTGGGTCTGTCGCTGGGCCTCATTTACACCCCCGGCTGCTATGCCGAGACCGACGAGCTCATCGAGATCGCCAAGGTAGCAGGCGAGTACAACGCAGTTGTTGCCGCACACATCCGTGACGAGGGCGACTACCTCATCAAGGCTGTCAAGGAGTTTATCACCATCATCCGTGAGTCGGGCGCCAGAGGCGTGCTGTCTCACCACAAGGCCGCAACCCGTGACGAGACATGGGGCAAGGTCAGCCACACCATCCGTATGCTCAAGGAAGCCAACGAGCAGGGCGTGGAGATCTACTGCGACGTATACCCCTACCACGCATCCCACACGGGTCTGGCATCTACCTTCCTGCCCGGCCCCTTCCGCGCACAGAGCGCCGCTGCACAGATCGAGCAGCTCAATGATCCTCAGAAGCGCGAGGAGATCCTCCAGTGGAACCTCAAAAAATGGGGCAGAGACCTCAGCTGGGTACAGCTTGCCCGCAGCGGCTCCTATCCCCAGTATCTGGGTATGCGTATGGACAAGATCGCAGAAAAAGAGGGCAGAGATGAGTACGATATGGTCTTTGAGATCCTCACCAGCGACAATATGGGCGGCACAGCCTGCTACTTCACCATCTGCGAAGAAGACATCGCCACCGTCATGGCATATGACCGCGCAATGATCTGCACCGACGGCGGCGTTGCAGGCAATGCAACCGTCTTCCACCCCCGCAACAAGGGCTCCTTCCCCCGCGCACTGGGCAGATTCTGCCGCGAAAAGGGTGTGGTTTCCATGCCCGAGATGATCCGCAAGATGACCGCAATGCCCGCCGCAGTCTACAACCTGCGCTCCAAGGGTCTGGTGTGGGAAGGCTTTGATGCCGACCTGTGCATCTTCGATCCCGACAAGATCATCGACCGCAGCGAGTTTACCGATTGCCAGAAGCGTGCCGAGGGACTCAACTATGTCCTGATGGCAGGCGAGGTCGTTGTTGAGAACGCTGTTCACAACGGCAAGCGTCTGGGCAAAATCATCCTTAGAGAGGAATAATCATTATGTTTGACCTGCTCATCAAAAACGGACGAATAATCGACGGTACCGGCTCTCCCTCATATTTTGCCGACGTTGCCATCCGCGACGGCAAGATCGTCAAGGTCAAAAAGGGCATCCGCGGCGAGGCCAAAGAAACCATCGACGTTCAGGGACTTGTGGTTACCCCGGGTTTTATAGATTCCCACGCCCACAATGACTCGGCAATATTCACCTTTCCCGATCAGCGGGAGAAGATCGAGCAGGGTATAACCACCTCCATCGCAGGCCAGTGCGGCACATCTCAGGCACCCTTCGGCTGCGATATTCCCGAGAGCAAGATCAAGATGATAGACGGCGTGGGCAGAGAGGACGAGGTGTACCGGACTATGGGCACCTTCCTCTCCTGCGCCAAAGACAAGCCTCAGGGCAGCAATATCGCAATGCTCGTGGGTCAGTGTTCTCTCCGCCGCGCCGTTATGGGCGTAGAAAACCGCAAGCCTACTTTGGAGGAGCTTGAAAGAATGAAAGCTCTCCTGCGTGAGGGTATCGAGGCGGGTGCGCTTGGTCTGTCGCTGGGACTCATCTATACCCCCGGCTGCTATGCCGATACAGATGAGTGTATCGAGCTTGCCAAGGTGGCAGGCGAGTACAACGCGGTTGTCGCCGCCCATATCCGCAGTGAGGGCGTGACTCTGGTGCGCGCCGTCAAGGAGTTTATCACCATCATCCGCGCATCAGGCGGCGCCCGCGGCGTTCTGTCCCACCACAAAGCCGCAGGCCTCGAGGAGAGCTGGGGCAAAGTCACCCACACCATCCGTATGCTCAGGGAGGCCAACGAGCAGGGCGTGGAGATATACTGCGACGTGTACCCCTATCACGCAGCAAGCACGGGCATCAACACCTCCTTCTTGCCTCAGGCATTCCGCGCGCAGAGCACGGCTGCCCAGCTTGAGCAGCTGAGAGACCCCCAAAAGCGCGCCGAGATCACCGAGTGGGCACGTCAGAAGTGGCAGAACGACCTCCATTGGGTTCAGCTCGTCAAGAGCAGTGCCTATCCCCAGTATCTGGGTATGCGTATGGACGATATCGCCCGCATGGAGGGCAAAGACCCCTACGATATGGTCTATGACATCCTCATAGCCAGCGAGCTTGCGGTTACGGGCGTCTACTTCTCCATAGCCGAGGAGGACGTTGAGACCGTTCTTGCATACGAGAGGGCAATGATCTGCACCGACGGCGGTGTGGCAGGCAAAGCTTCTGTCTACCACCCCAGACTCAAAGCATCCTTCCCCCGTGCCATCGGCAGATACGTCCGCGAAAAGGGCGTGGTCTCGCTGCCCGAGATGATCCGCAAGATGACCGCCATGCCCGCCGCAGTATACGATCTGCGCTCCAAGGGTCTCGTTTGGGACGGATTCGATGCCGATCTGTGCATCTTTGATCCCGACAAGCTTATCGACCGCTCCGAGTTTACCGATTGTCAGAAACGTGCCGAGGGACTCAATTATGTCCTTGTGGCAGGTGAGGTAGTAGTAGAGAACGCCGTACACAACGGCAAACGCAACGGAAAAATTATACTTAGAGAGGAATAATCACTATGTTTGACATACTTATCAAAAACGGCAAAGTTATCGACGGCACAGGCTCGCCTTCTTATCAGGCCGACGTAGCCGTCAAGGATGGCAAGATCGTCAAGGTCAAAAAGGGCATCTGCGGCGATGCCAAGCAGATCATTGACGCCACCGGCCTGATCGTTTCCCCCGGCTTTATCGATTCTCACGGTCACAACGACAGCTTTGTGCTGTCCCACCCCGATCAGACCGAAAAGGTCGAGCAGGGCATCACCACCACCATTGCAGGCCAGTGCGGCGACAGTATCGCACCTATTTCGAAGTACGCAACCACCCCCAAGCAGGTGGGCAACTTCGGCATCCAGCTTGATCTGTACAAGACCATGGGCACCCTGCTTGATATAGCCAAAGACGTGCCTCAGGGCAGCAACACGGGCATCCTGATGGGTCACAGCCAGCTGAGACGTGCCGTTATGGGTCTTGAAAACCGCGCACCCACCGAGAGCGAAATGGATCAGATGAAAGCTCTGGTACGCGAGGGTATGGAGCACGGCGCAATGGGCGTGTCCTTTGGTCTGTTTTATGCTCCCGGCTGCTATGCCGAGGTCAATGAGTGCATCGAGCTTGCCAAAATCGTCAAGGAGTACGAGGGCGTTATTACCTCCCACATCCGTGACGAGGCAGACTATCTCATCCGCTCTACCAAGGAGTTTATCGCCATCGTCAAAGACTCGGGCTGCCGCGGCGTTATCTCCCACCACAAATGCTATGAGAAAGAAGAAAACTGGGGCAAGGTCAGCCACACCCTGCGTATGATCGACGAGACCAACGCCGAGGGCTACGACCTCTACTGCGACGTATACCCCTACATCGCATCCCATACCAATATGCAGAGTATGTTCATCCCCCGCGAGGACAGAGCGGCAGGTCTTGACGGTCTGACCAAGATGCTGGAAGATCCTCAGTACCGCGAGAGAGTACGCAACATCAACGTCAGCTACTACGGCAAAGAAGATCTTGACTGGGTTCAGGTCACCATCTGCCCCGGCAACCCCGAGTATTCGGGCAGGGTAGTTGGAGACATCGCCCGCGAAAAGGGCAAGGAGCCCTATGAGATGCTGTTTGACATTATGCACGACAGCAAAGTCGCCTGCTCGGCCTGCTATTTCACAATGTGCGAAGAAGACGTGGAGACCATCATGGCACATCCCCGTGCAATGATCTGCACCGACAGCGGCATCACCGCAGGCAAGGTGTTCTTCCATCCCAGACTGACCGCATCCTTCACCAGAACACTGGGTGAGTACGTCCGCGAGAGGGGAGTCACCACTCTGCCCGAGATGATCCGCAAGATGACCGCAATGCCCGCCGCCGTCTACGGCCTCAAATCCAAGGGCATCATCTGGGACGGCTTTGACGCTGACATCTGCATCTTTGATGCCGACAAGATCGTGGACAAAGCATCCTTCACCGACTGCAAAGCACGTGCCGAGGGTCTGAATTACGTCATCATCGGCGGTGAGGTAGTTGCAGAGAACGCCGTATTCAATGGCAAATGCTGCGGAAAGGTGCTTTTGAGAGAGGACTGATCGTATAATGTTTGATCTGCTTATCAAAAACGGCAAAATAATCGACGGCACAGGCTCGCCGTCATACTTTGCCGACGTAGCCGTCAAAGACGGCAAAATAGTCAAGGTCAAAAAGGGCATACAGGGCGACGCCACCCGCGTCATCGATGCCCGCGGCCTGACAGTCACCCCCGGCTTTATTGACTCTCACGGACACAGTGACCGCGAGCTGCTGCCCTATCCCGACCAGATCGAAAAGGTTCAGCAGGGCATTACCACCACTTTGTCCGGTCAGTGCGGCGGCAGCATTGCACCGCTGGCCAAGACTGACACACTCTCCAAGCCGGTTGGCGATTTCGGTGACCGTCAGGTGGTCTACAAGACCATGGGCAGCCTGCTTGATATTGCCAAAGACGTGCCTCTGGGCAGCAATATGGCTCTGCTTGTAGGTCATGGTCAGCTGAGACGCGCCGTTATGGGTCTGGACAACCGCGCACCCACCGCAGAAGAGATGGCCGGGATGAAAGTCCTCCTCCGCGATGCTCTCGAGCACGGCGCGTTCGGTATGTCCTTCGGCCTCTTTTATGCCCCCGGCTGCTATGCCTCCACAGAGGAGTGCATCGAGCTTGCCAAGGTGGTCAAAGAGTACGAGGGCGTGCTGGCCGCTCATATGCGCGACGAGGCAGACTATCTTATCCGCGCTACCAAAGAATACCTGTCCATTATAAAAGCTTCCGGCTGCCGCGGCGTTATCTCCCACCACAAATGCTATCAGAAAGAAGAAAACTGGGGCAAGGTCTCCCACACCCTGCGTATGATAGATGAGGCCAATGCCGAGGGCTATGACGTGTACTGCGATGTTTATCCCTTTACGGCATCACATACCAATATGCTGAGTATGTTCATCCCCCGAGCTGACCGCAGCGTGGGCAATGACAGGCTCAGCGAGATGCTGCGTGATCCCGAGTATCGCGCCAAAGTCCGCAGGATCAACGTAGACCACTACGGCAAAGAAGATCTCGACTGGGTGCAGATCACCGTCTGTCCTGCCCATCCCGAGTATTCGGGCAGACTTGTGGGCGATATCGCCCGCGAGAAGGGTCAGGATCACTACGACGTGATGTTCGATATAATGATCGACTGCAATATGGTCACCTCCGCCTGCTTCTTCACTATGTGCGAGGAGGACGTTGAGACGGTTATGGCACACAAGCGAGCCATGATCTGCACCGATTCGGGCGTTGCGGGCGAGCAGATATTCTTCCATCCCCGTATGTCGGCCTCCTTCACCAGAGTGCTGGGCAGATACGTCCGCGAGAGGGGAGTCACCACTCTGCCCGAGATGATCCGCAAAATGACCGCAATGCCCGCCGCCGTATACGGATTCAAGACCAAGGGTCTCATCTGGGACGGCTTTGACGCCGACATCTGCATCATCGATCCCGACACGATCATCGACAACGCATCCTTTGATGACTGCAGAGCGCCTGCAGACGGACTTAATTACGTTATAGTGGGCGGCAAGGTCGCCGCCGAAAACGCCGTATACAACGGCACGAGAGCAGGCAGAGTCCTGCTCAGAGAGGAATAAATCAGGAGTTAAAAATGTACGATATTATTATCAGAAACGGCAAGATCCTTGACGGTACCGGCGGCCCTTCTTTTTATGCCGATATCGCTGTCAAAGACGGCAAAATAGCCAAGGTCTCCAAAATCATCCGTGAATCTGCCCAGCGGGAGATAGACGCCCGCGGCCTCACCGTCACCCCCGGCTTTATCGACTCTCACTCCCACAATGACGGCTGGGTACTTTTGCAGCCTCTGCAGAAAGAGAAGATCGAGCAGGGCATCACCACCTCCATCGGCGGTCAGTGCGGCGGCTCTCCCGCTCCCTACAGCGGCAGCCGTGAGAAAGCCGAGCAGATCGGTGAGTTCGGTCTCGAGTGCGATGTCTACAAGGATATGAGCACATTTTTGAGCATTGCCAGGACCGTGCCTCAGGGCGCCAACAGTATGGTGCTTGTAGGCCACAACTCCATCCGCGACGCAGTAATGGGCAATGCCTTCCGCACCCCCACCGAGGAAGAACTGGAAAAAATGAAAGACTATGTCCGCGACGCCATGGAGGCGGGTGCGCTGGGTCTGTCCTTCGGTCTGGGCTACAACCCCGGCTGCTACAGCGAAGTGCCCGAGATGTCGGCGCTTGCCAAGGTGGCCGCCGAGTACGGCGGCGTGGTTACCGCACATATCCGCAACGAGGGTGACAACGTTGCCGCCGCCGTCAAGGAGTTTTTGCAGGTACTGCGCGAGAGCGGCGCCAGAGGCGTCGTCTCCCACCTCAAGTCCAGCGACAGAGAAGAAAACTGGGGCAAGGTGTACAACCTGATGCGACTCATTGACGAGGCCAACGCCGAGGGACTGGACGTCTATGCCGACGTTTATCCCTATAACGCCTACAATACCTCCCTGCTGCCTATTTTCGGCACTATCGAGTTCAGAGCCAACTCCCACGATGTAATGCTGGAGGAACTCAAAAAGCCCGAAGTCCGCGCCGCACTCCGCCGTCGCAACGTAGAGCGCTACGGCAGAGAGGATCTGGACTGGGTACAGCTCAACACCATCGCCAACGCTCCTCAGTACGAGGGCAAGCGTATGAGTGAGGTCGCCGCTATGATGGGCAAAGAGGATCACTACGAGGCACTCTTTGACCTGCTTATTCTCAACGACCTCAAGGGTATGGCCTGCTACTTCGGTATCTCCGATGATGACGTATGCGCCATTATGGGCTACGAGCGGGCAATGATCGGCACCGACAGCGGTGTGGGCAGACCCACCCTGCGCAAATACCATCCCCGCCTGCGCGGCTCCTTCCCCAGAGTGCTGGGCAGATACGTCCGCGAAAAGGGCGCCTGCACACTGCCCGAGATGATCCGCAAGATGACCAGCATGCCCGCCGCCGTCTACGGCCTGGACACCAAGGGTCTCATCCGTGCCGGTATGGATGCCGACATCTGCATCTTTGACGAAAACAAGATCATCGACGGCGCTACATTCGTTGACTGCACCCTGAAGAACGAGGGCCTCAATTACGTCATCGTCGGCGGTAAAATAGCCGCTGTAGACGGCGAAGCTACCGGCGAAAAGGGCGGCAGAGTCATCACCCGCGAGCTTTGAATAATACTTTGATACGTACATAAAGAAAGGATCACAAACCATGAATCAGGAGCTTATCAAAAAAATCGACGAACTTATAGATGCCGACCGTGCCAATATTGCAGCCGACGTTATAAAGCTGGTCAATATCCGTTCGGTCAGAGAAGAACCCCTGCCCGGCGCACCCTTCGGCGCAGGCCCCCGCAAGGTGCTTGACACCGTGCTCGAGATGGGCGCAGATCGCGGTCTGGAGACCTTCTTCTACGATAAGGCAGCCGTTGCCAGCGTAGCACTCAAGCCCGGTGAGATCGATCTGGGCGTATGGGCACACGGCGACGTTGTTCACGAGGGTATCGGCTGGATCTACGAGCCCTACAACGCCATCGAGTACAAGGGCTGTATCATCGGCCGCGGCTCCACCGACAACAAGGGTCAGCTGGTAGCCATCCTGCGCCTGCTGGAGATCTTCAAGAAGCTGGGTGTTGAGCTCAAGTACAACCCCGCTCTGTACATCGGCAGCAACGAGGAGACCGGTATGGGCGATATGATCGGCGTTCCCGGCAATGAGGATGCTCAGGGCTTTATCAACGTATACAAGTGCCCCAAGCTGTCTCTGGTTCCCGACGGCGGCTTCCCCGTAGGCTACGGCGGCAAGGGCTCCGTAGGCGCAAGATTCAGAGCCAAGACCCCCTGGGAGGGCATCAAGATGATCGCAGGTCAGACGGGTGCTCCCGGTCTGGCAGAAGTATGGTTCAAGACCCTCAAAGACTGCCCCGATATGGAAGGCTGCACAGTCGAGCGCGGCGAAGTCCTCAAGGTCACCGCAGAGAGCGCTCCCATCCACACCTCCAGCCCCAAGGCAGAGGGCAATATGGTCACCTTTATCACCAGAGCCCTGCTCCAGAACAATCTGCTCAGCGAGGAGGACGCCAAGAAGGCCGCATTCCTCAACATGGCATCTCTGGACATCGCAGGCGAGAAGTTCGGTGTCGCAGCAGGCGGCGGCGCTACCAAGAACCTGACCTTTGCTCTGGTATCTGTCACCGACGTGGACGGCAAGCCCGAGTTTGCTGTCAACATCCGTTACCCCATCGAGACTACATACGAGAAGATCACCGAGCAGCTTGCCGCTTTCGCAGAGGAGAACGGCTTTGAGCTCACTGCCGCAACCCGCGGCACCAACCCCTACCTGCTGGACAGTGAGTGGGATGTTATCAAGGTGCTCAATCAGGTATCCAACGACGTGACAGGTGAGGACAAGGCTCCCTACACCCTCGGCGGCGGCACCTATGCACACCGTCTGCCCAACGCTCTGGTCTACGGTATGAACGGCAACAAGAAGCCCGAAGATTTCCCCGTAGGCCACGGCGGCGCACACGGCAAGGACGAATGTGTATCCCTCGACCGTCTGCAGAGAGCTATGCGCATCTATGCACGTGCATTCCTCGCTCTCAACGAGATGGAGTGGTAAACTTTGGAGAAACATACCGATATGAATAACGATATTATCAAACAGATCGACGAGCTTATTGATGCAGACCGTGCCAATATCGCCGCCGACGTTATCAAGCTTGTCAATATCCGCTCTGTTCGTGAAAATCCTCTGCCCGGTGCGCCTTTCGGCGCAGGCCCCCGCAAGGTGCTCGATACGGTTATGGAAATGGGCAGAGAGCTGGGCTTTGTAGTCCGTGAGTACGAGAACACCGGTGTTATCAGCCTTGCCCTCCGCGAGGGTGAGATAGATATGGGCATCTGGGCACACGGCGACGTTGTCCACGAGGGCTCGGGCTGGAACTTTGAGCCCTACAACGCAGTGGAGTACAAAGGCTGCATCGTCGGCCGCGGCTCCACCGACAACAAAGGCCAGCTGGTATCGGCACTGCACCTGCTCACCATGTTCAAAAAGCTCGGCACACCCCTCAAATACAACCCCGCTCTGTTCGTGGGCAGCGACGAAGAAGCCGGTATGGCCGACATGATGGGTCTGCCCGGCAATGATGAGGCTGTGGGCTTTATCAACAAGTTCAAAGCACCCCGTCTGTCGCTGGTTCCCGACAGCAGCTTCCCCGTAGGCTACGGCGGCAAAGGCTCTATGCGCGTGCGTTTTCGGAGCTTTGACGGCTGGGAGAAGCTTGCTTTCACCGCAGGCACACCCGACGCTCCCGGCAGGGCAGTAGCTATCCTCCCCGGCGCACAGTATGCCGAGTTTGAAAACTGCACCACCGAAAAATGCGCAGACGGCGTCAAAGTCACCGCCGAGACCCCTCCCATCCACTCCGCACACCCCAAGCCCGGCGGAAATATGGTCACCATCGTGACCGGTGCTCTGCTGGACAATAATCTGCTGACCGAGGCGGATGCCAAAAAAGCCGCCTTCCTCAAAGCCGTTTCTCTGGACGTTGACGGTGCGATGTTCGGCGTCAAGACCGTGGGCGTGGGTATGGGCGACCTTACCCTTGCTCTGCTGGATATCATCGAGGTTGACGGCAAGATCGAGTTCGGCATCAATATGCGCTATCCTATGGGTACCACCTATGAGGAGGTACTTGCCAAGGTTACCGCCACCGCAGCCGCCAACGGCTTTGAGGTGGTTGACACCTATTGCGGCGTGCGTCCCTACCTGCTGGACAAGGACTGGGAGATCATCACAGAGCTCAACAAGATCTCCAACGAGATCACAGGCGACGACAAAGCTCCCTACACCCTCAGCGGCGGCACCTATGCACACTGCCTGCCCAACGGCCTCGCCTTTGGCTTCAGCGGCAACAAGACCCCCGAAGATTTCCCCAAAGGCCACGGCGGTGCTCACGGCAAGGACGAGAGCGTGTCGCTTGACCGCCTGCAGAGAGGTATGCGTATCTACGCACGTTCCATGCTGGCTCTCAACGATATGGAATGGTAAAAATTATGGACGAGCAACTGATCAGGCAGATCGACGAACTGATAGATGCCGATCGTGCCAATATTGCAGCTGACGTCATCCGCCTCGTCAACATCCGCTCGGTGAGGGAAGCACCCCTGCCGGGCGCACCCTTCGGCGAGGGCCCTCAGCGCCTGCTGGAAGAGGTTATGGCGCTGGGCGCAGACCGCGGATTTGTCACCCGTGATTACGGCACGGGCGTGGTCAGCCTTTCGCCTGATGAGGGTGAGATCGACCTCGGTATCTGGGCACACGGCGACGTTGTGCATGAGGGCATCGGCTGGAACTATGACCCCTACAACGCCGTTGAGTAAAAAGGCTGCATCATCGGCCGCGGCGTCACCGACAACAAAGGTCAGCTGGTAGCCATCCTGCGCCTGCTTGAGATATTCAAAAAACTGGGCATCTCGCTCAGATACAATCCCGCCCTGTTTGTGGGCAGCAACGAAGAAACTGCAATGGCCGAGGTGGAAAACACCCCCGAAAAGGCCGATGTCAAAGAGTTCCTCCGCCGCTATCCCGCACCCAGACTGTCCCTTGTGCCCGACAGCGGTTTTCCCGTGGGCTACGGCGGCAAAGGCTGCGTCCGCGCACGCATTATAGCCAAAACCCCCTGGGATGCGGTCAGACTTGAGGCGGGCAGGGACGATTCACCCGGCAAGGCCGAGGCGTGGATAAGCACCGACTCATATATAGAGGCACAGGGCTGTGATACCGAAAAATATAATGGTGGCATCAAGCTTACCGCCAACACCGCCCCCGTCCATTGCGCCCATCCCCAGCGTGAGGGCAATATGATCACCGTCATCACCGACGCTATGCTCAAAAGCGGACTGCTCAGCGAAAATGATGCAAAAAAAGCCGCCTTCCTCAAAGCAGTCTCTACCGACGTGGCGGGCGAGATGTTCGGCATCGCCTGCCAAAATGGGATCATGGGCAACCTGACTCTTGCCATGGTGGATGTGCGGCACAAAAACGGCAGACCCGAGATGGGCATCAATATCCGTTATCCCATGGAGATCACCTATGAGCGTATCGCCGAGGGACTCAGAACCCTTGCCGAGGCCAACGGCTTTGAGATAGCGGGTATTCAGCGGGGAACGGACCCCTATCTGCTGGACAGAGACTGGGACGTTATCAGGGAGCTGACAAAGATCGCCAACGAGCAGTGTGGCTCCGACAGCAAGCCCTACACCGTAGGCGGCGGCACCTATGCCCATGTGCTGCCCAACGCTCTGGTCTACGGTATGAGCGGCTGTCTGCCTCCCGAGGATTTTGCACCCGGCTTTGGCAGCGCTCACGGCAAGGACGAGAGTGTATCACTTGACAGACTGCAGCGGGGTATGCGTATTTATGCCCGTGCGCTGCTTAGATTGAACGAGATGGAGTGGTAATTATGAAGAATAAAATTTTCGCCGCAGTTGACACATACCTGCCTCAGCTCAAAGCCCTCAGCGATGATATATTCGATCATCCCGAAATCGGCTTTGAGGAGGAGTATGCCTGCAAAACCCTCACAGATTACCTCAAAAAAGAGGGCTTCAAGGTAGAGATAGGCACAGGCGGCTTGCCTACCGCATTCCGCGCCGAGTACGAGCAGGGAACGGGCGGCCCCGTCATCGGCTTCCTCGGCGAGTATGACGCGCTGGCCGATCTGGGCCACGGCTGCGGACATCATCTGCAGACTCCCGCCGCCATCGGTGCGGCTCTGGCCATCCGTGACTGTGTCAAAGACCGCCCCTACAAGCTGGTCATCTACGGCACACCCGCAGAGGAGACCCGCGGCGGCAAGATCAATATGGCCAACGCAGGCTGTTTTAAAGAGCTTGATATGGTGTTTTCCAACCATACCGCCAACACCACCGCAGGCAGCAACAACCACGTTGCGCTGGCATCCTCTGTGGTGGAGTGGACAGGCATCAATGCCCACGCAGGCGGCTCTCCCGAGAAGGGCAGAAGCGCTCTGGACGCTATGGTGCTGGCTTTTCACGGCCTTGAGTGCCTGCGCGAGCACGTAAAGACCGGCTCGAGGATCCACTACACCATTCTCGAGGGAACAGGCGCCGCCAACATCGTCCACCCCAAAGCCCGCGCACGAATCACCTGCCGCAGCGCCGACAAAACCTATCTTGAGGATATGCTGAGACGTATGCGCCTGGTGGTTGAGGGCAGCGCAATGATGACCGAGACACAGGTCAAGGTCACCCACGATCCCATGTTCTACGACACTATCATCAATATGGCTCTGCACAACGCCGTTGAGGAGAATGCAGCACTGCTGGACGTCAAAAAGCTGGTTCACAAGACCGAAGCTCAGATCAACGTCACAGGCGGCGGCGCTACCGACTACGGCAACGTATCCTACGTTTGCCCCGGCGTTATGTTCTACGTGGAGTACGGCGATAACGTAGTGGCCCACACCCCCGAATACGTGGCTCTTGGCAAGACCGAGGAAGCATCCAATTACCTCAAAAACTGCGCCAAGATCATGGCGGGCGTCAGCTATGATTTCATCAATGACGAGGAGTTTGCCAAGAATGTCAAGGACGAATACCTTCGCCGCCTGCACGAAAAGGGCATAGAAGCATAAGAGGAGGAGCAACGGCTATGAAACAGAAGTTTTTGCAGTCCATCGACGGTTATATGACCGAGCTGAGAGCACTCAGCGATGATATATTTGACCATCCCGAAATAGGCTTTGAGGAGGAATACGCCTGCAAGGTCCTCACCGATTACCTCAAGGACAAGGGCTTCAAGGTTGAGATCGGAACAGGCACACTGCCTACCGCATTCCGCGCTGAGTACGAGCAGGGAACGGGCGGCCCCGTCGTTGGATTCCTCGGCGAGTATGATGCACTGGCCAATCTGGGCCACGGATGCGGACATCATCTGCAGACCCCTGCCGCCATCGGTGCAGCCCTCGCCATTCGTGACAATCTCAAGGACGTCCCCTACAAGCTGGTTATCTACGGCACTCCCGCCGAAGAAAACAAGGGCGGCAAGATCAATATGGTTGAGGCAGGCTGCTTTAAGGAGCTGGACATGGTATTCTCCAACCATACCGGCACTCACACAGGCGGCAGCGGCACCAACGTGGCGCTGGCATCATCTATCGTTGAGTGGACAGGCATCAATGCCCACGCAGGCGGCTCACCCGAAAAAGGCCGCAGCGCTCTGGACGCTATGATGCTGGCATTCCACGGCCTTGAGTGTATGCGTGAGCACGTCAGGACCGGCTCGCGTATCCACTATACCGTTATGGAGGGTACAGGTGCCGCCAACATCGTTCACCCCAAAGCCAAGGCATGGGTAACCATGCGTGCCTCCGACAAAACCTATCTGGAGGATATGGTGCGCCGTATGCTCAAGGTCATGGAGGGCAGCGCAATGATGACCGAGACTCAGGTCAAAGTCACCCGCAACCCCGTGTTCTACGATACCGTGGTCAACAAGCCTCTGTGCGACGCATCGGAGAACAATGCCAGACTGTTCGGTTTTGACGACGTTCAGCATCTGGACGAAGCAGCCCTGCAGGTCTGCGGCGGCGGTGCTACCGATTTCGGCAACGTGTCCTATGTGTGCCCCGGTATCCTTGTCCGCGCCGAGTACAACAAAGGCGTTGCAGGCCATTCTCCCGAGCACGTTGCGCTGGGCAAGACTCAGAAGGCCACCGACTTTATCAGAGAGTGCGCCGCCATTATGGCAGGCGTGACCTATGATTTTGTCACCGATGCAGACTTCCGTCAGGCTGTCAAGGATGAGTTCAAGTTCCGCCTGCGCGAAAAAGGCGTAGAAGCATAAAGAATAATATACGAATCAAACGGCGTGGGCAGCAGCTCACGCCGTTTTTGTATATTATATAATAGGTATCCTCCGATACTTTGGCGGCAGAAGACTGCGGGACAGGGGAGGGGATCGAAATTGTTAAGTACCGCCTCTGGGTTATGTAAAAAATATGAGACAAAAATTATGCAATTTGCACAACAGACTGTGAAAACTGCATAATTGCACGAGCAAATAATGACATATCTTAGGATAAAAACACCAAAATATTTATTAAAAACTTTCGTTAATTGTTAAGGATTTAATAAAAAACTTCTTGCTTTTGTAATTAGCCTTTGCTATAATTATCCTAACTTACAGTGAGATATATTACAAATAACAGTCATAGGAGGAAAACCACATGAAAAAAATGTTAGCATTGCTTCTTGCACTGATGATGCTTGCTGCTGCATTCGCAGGCTGCGGTGACAATGGAGCAACTTCCGACGATCCCGGCAAGACTCCCGCCAAACCCGATCCCGGCGTCACAGACCCGACCAAGCCCTCTGATCCCGGTCAGACAGGCACCGATGAGCCCACCAAGGAGAAGGCTCCTCTGGCAGGCAACGGCATCTTCAAGAAGTATATCTCCACCAGCGCAACCACTCTGTACGGCGTTTCCAGCTCTGACCCCGTTGTCAGCACCGTAACCTCTCCCTGCTCCAGCTATCTGTACAGAGCCATCATCGACGAGACCGGCGATGCATATTACTACGAGCCCATGCTGGCCGCCGAGCTGCCCGAGCAGCTTGATGCCGAGGGCAAGCACTGGCGCATCAAGCTCCGTCAGGGCTACAAGTGGGAAAACGGCGACGAGATGAACGCAGACACCGTTCTGTTCAGCTATCAGACCGCTATTGACCCCCTGCTGATGAACGTCTCCGCTCCCAACATCTACAACAACACCTTTGTTCAGGTCGAGATGTTTGCCGAGTATGCACAGCAGAATATGCTGGGTATCATGGTTGACTTCAGCGAGACCGGCCTCAAGAAGATCGATGATTACACCATCGAGGTACATACCGTCAAGCCCACCACCCAGCTTGGTCTGACCAAGTTCATGGGTACCGCTATGATCCACAAACCCACTTGGGACAAGGCTATCAGCCCCGACGGCTCCAGCACCCTCTACGGCACCAGCATGGAGTACTGGATGAGCTCCGGCGAGTACATCCTCACCGACTGGATCCCCGACTCCCAGTTCACCTACAAGAAGAATCAGGACTACGTCCATGCCGATATGATCTGGTTTGCAGGTATGGAGATCCGCACCGTTCCCGATGCAAACACCGCTCTCGAGCTGTTCCTCAACGGCGAGCTGCACACCGCTGCTATCGCTTATGCTCAGTGGGAAGATTACGAGGATGACCCCCGTGTATACGAGTACTGGAACGACTCCACAATGTTCCTGTGGGTCAACACCGGCAACCCCAAGTTCAACGGCATGCTGGGCAACTACAACTTCCGCAAGGCTCTGTTCTACGGCATCGACCGTAACGAGTTCGCATCCATCCTGGGCGGCTACCCCATCACCCGTCTGTTCCGCCGCTCTGTCGTAGGTAACTCCGACACCGGTACCTCCATCCTCGATCTGCCCTGCGATTGGGAGGTCGATCCCTACACCGCATTCCAGCCCGCGCTGGCAAGCGAGTATGTAGACAAAGCATTCGAGGAGACCAAGAACGTCAACGTTGAGTTCGAGATCTACTACAAAGAAGACGGTACCCACACCCGCGCCGCTACCGAGATCATGCAGCGTCAGCTGACCAAGAATCTGGAAGGCGTCAACATCAAGCTCCGTGCAGTTCCTCAGGCTCAGGCATACTCCCTCCGCCGCTGGAACCCCAACGATCCCGATTCCTTTGATTTCAACATCGGTTCTCTGCTGCCCAACAACGAGCCTCTGGAGACTCTGAAGTTCTACGGCAGCAACTACCAGCCCCTGCGTTTCTTCTGGAACGACGAGTCCATGCTGGCCGCTCACGACAAGCTCTATCAGGAAGCTATCCTCCTCAATGACGAGGGCAAGGAAGCCGAGATGGTAGAAAAGTGTCTGGAGAGCGAGCGCATCCTGGTTATGGAAGCTATGCAGCAGATCCCCATCTATGAGATCCCCACCAAGCAGCTGTACGCCGAGAACATCGAACTGCCCGGCAACGGCTACGTCATCAACTACGGCTTCGGCGACAGATACGCCAAGTTTGTGGACTAATTCTTAACAATTATATAATAAAGCCGCTTGTTCTCCGCCGAACAGGCGGCTTTATTACAAGTAAAAATTAAGAATTCTTAAAATATTTTTGGGGTTTTTGAGCCTGACCATACGATTTTATCGTCAAATTGCACAAAAAAAGCCTGTCAAATTGTACATTTTGGCAGGGGTGTACAACTGGTAAAAATCTTGTAATAAAAAATTAATTATGGTATTATATTTTTAACTACAATTATAGTGAGTTGTTGTCTGTTTTTGTCGTAAGGCACACCGTACGGCGGCTCGCGATTGTATATAACTCCTACCCGTCATTAGGAGAAAAATAAAGGAGGCACCATGATGAAAAAACGCATTTCGGCATTGGTACTTGCCATTGCCATGCTGCTCTCGGTAATGCCGACCGCAGCGGCGACAGAGGCAGACACATTCTTTGTGACTACGGCTGCACCTGTTACAGGCACTGCCCCCGGTACCGCAGCTCCCGAAGAGGGCGCATTTGCGGATACGGCAGGCACATATTATGAGGCTGCTGCTCAGAGATGGGCAGAAGTCGGCGTTCTCAACGGCGTCGGCGACAACCTCTTTGCAGGCGGCAATACCGCCAAGCGCGGAGAGGCAGCCAAAGTTATCGTACTTACCGCCGGCATCAAGCTGCAGGACGTACCTGCCGACTTCTTTGCCAAGTTTACAGACGTTCCCGCAGACGCCTGGTACGCTCCTTACATCTATGCTCTGTATCTTGAGGGCATCATGCAGGGTGACGGCATCAGCTCCATGCGTCCCGAGGATCAGCTCACCCGTGAAGAGTACGTCACCCTCAAAGGCCGTGCTCTCGGTGTGACCGAGAACAAGTCGGCTCTCCGTTTCTGCTCCCTGAGCGGCAAAGAAGAGGTCTCCGACTGGGCAGCCGGTTATATGGGCGCATTCATCGCAGCAGGAATCATCAAGGGCGATGAGAACGGCTATATCAACGCACAGGGCTCCATCGTACGCGGCGAGATGGCAGTTATTTCCGACCGTCTGATTACCGACTACATCACCGAGGGCGGCACACACACCGTCAGCGGCACAGGTCTGGCAGTTATCGCCACAGACGAGGCTGTTACCGTAAAGGGTACCTTTGACGGCACTCTGGTAGTGGGCGGCGTGGCAGGCAGCGTTACCGCTGACTTTGCAGACCTCCGCAGCCTTGTTGCCAACGGCGGCAAGGTCACTGTCAAGGGCGAGGCAGACATCGTTACAGCCAACGCAGGTGCATCCGTCACCGTTGCAGAGGGTGCAACCGTCACCGCAGCCGTGGCAAACGGCAAGAATGCCGCTCTGAATATCAACGGCAAGGCAGACAGCGTTGCAGTTGACAGCTCGGTACTGAACGTCGGCGTTCACGGCATCATTGATACAGTCAGCGTCAGCGGCGATGGCAGCAAGGTGTCCGTCGTGGGCGTTGTTGGCCTGATCGCAGACGACAAGACCGCAACCGATACCACCGTCAAGGCTGAGATCGGCGCAGACATCGGCGCAGTTACCGCCAACGGCACAGGCGTTGAGGTTTCCGGCTGGGGCAGCGTAGGCACAGTTACCGCCAACGGCACCGACATCGCAGTAAGCACCTTCGGTACAGTCGTTGCAGCAGGCGCAGAGTCCGCCAACGTTACCGCCAACGGCGGCGCAGTCGCAGCAGGCAGCAGTACAGCCCTGCCCGGTTCTGCTCCCACAGTTGAGCGTCCCGTTATCACCCCCGATCCCGTTCCCGCAGTATTCACCGTAAATCCCGCCGAATCCTCCACCAAGTACTACGGCAAGGACATCACCCTCACCGCCGCAGTCGATGAGGAGAAGGATCACGGCTATACCTATCAGTGGTACATGAGCTTGACCCCCGAGTACGAAGGCGTACCCGTATCGGGCGCAACCTCCAGAAATCTGGTTATCAAGCCCACCGACAGCTCCAAGCTCGGCCAGACCTTCTACTACTACTGCGAAGCTACATCCTATCTGGGCGAAAAGACCGCCACCAGCAATTCTGAGATCGCTTCCGTCACAGTCAAGGACGAGGCTCTCAACATCTTTATGTTCGGTGACCATATACTTGGTTCCTACAACGCACACAGCACATTCAGAAATATGCTGACCGAGAAGGGCGTCAAGTACAACACCACAATCGACTATTGCGGTCATACCAGCACCTCCGGCACCTGGAACGTATACGAGCTGTTTGCCTCCTCCGCAAGAGATAATCTCAACGATTATACCTTCGGTACAGGCTCCACCGCTCAGACTTTCAAGGCCGCTTTGGAGTCCAAAGCTTTTGACTACGTCATTCTTGACACAGGCAGGAACATCTCTCTGATGTGGGCAGGCGACTCCAGATACAACAATTACGCAGTCCGCAAGATCGCCAAGATGGCAGCCGACATCAATCCCGACTGTCAGGTGATCCTGATCGCTCCTTATGCTCATACCGTCGGTCTGGCAAAGGACTTCAGCGCAGGTACCAAGAACACCCACATCGATACATACTATGAGCACGTAGCGGCTATCAATATTGAGGCCGATCAGATGAAGGCCGATATCGACGCAGACGGCTACCTCAACAAGCCCGTCAAGCTCGTGTATGCATCCAACTCTTTTGCAAACTACAGCACCGATCTTGACAAGATCACCGATGATCTCTACCGTCCCTCCAACAACGCCACCACCAGCGCCGGCTACCACAGAGGTCTTGATACCGGTAACCGCGCAAGCGCTCTGGGCTCCTACCTGCTGGCCTGCCTCCTCTATGAGGCCGTGACCGAAGAATCTCCTGTAGGTGTCCAGTATCTGGGCAACGGCGTGGGCGCTCTCGACAAAGCCGATGAGGCAGAGACTGTGGAAGACCTTGAGAGACTGGGTCTGACCCCTGCGGAAGCAGCGCTGATGATCCAGCAGTATGTTTCTTCCAAGTACGTAACCTACAAGGTCGAGCACTACCTGCAGAATGCAGACGGTGAGACCTACACCCTGGGCTATACCGATAACCTCCTTGGCAAGGCTGACGGCTCCGTCTTCTATGCCGAGGCAAAGTACATCGACGGCTATCAGGAGAATGCAAACCATCCCGACGGCAGACGTGTTGGCCTGCTGGAGAACGATGGCAGCGCAGTATTCAAAGTATACTATGACAGACAGTACTACACAGTAGATTATGCCTACGGCAACTACTTCAACAATACCAACAAGCCCAATCTCCCCGAGACCAAGTCCTACATGTGGGGCTCCACCGTCTCTGTCGAAGCTGATCCCGTATGGGAAGGCTACGCATTCGGCGGCTGGGTAACCTACGATGCAGATGTTGCAGACGGCACCTTCACAATGCCTCTGGGCGGCGCAACCTTCACCGGCAAGTGGTCCAAGACCGGTGTTGAGAACCCCGTCGTTGAGATCGACACAACCACCGAGGTTGACGGATTTACCAACGAGACTCTGGCAAACGGCGTTCGCTTTGAGGAAGAAACCGTCAAGGGCTACATGGAATATGCAGCCGACCTGACAGGCGCAGGCTTCGATGCAACCGAGCATCACGCCGCAGTCCTCAAGCTGAGCAAGCTGATCCCCAATGCCAAGTTTGAGCTGATCGGCCTTAAGAACGGTGAGACCGATGTCCGTGAGTTCACCGCATCCGCAGAGGGTACTGCAGAGGTTCTGTACGCCTTCGAAAGCGGCGAGACCACCGTTACCGTCTACGTCTATGACGAGGACAACGAGATGGCAGCAGAGCTGATCGTCGGTGTCAGCGCAGAACTCTGGGCAGACATCAACATCTATATGCATAGCACATGGATGCTGTACAGCAACGGCCTTATGAGAACTATGGAAGCTATGCTGGAAGAAAAGCTCGGCACAAGCGTTGACATAGCTGCCAACGGTCTCAGCTGGGATTCTACTTCTTCGAGCTACAACTCCTGGGAGCTCTTCAGCCGCTCCGGCACTACAGTGAGCGGTGTCTCCAACTCCACACTCAAGAATACCCTTACCGGCGCCAAGCCCTATGATTACTACATCATGGAAGTAAACAATACCTATACAGGTATGAAGGGCGACTATATCAAGCTCGAGGACAATGCTCTGCTTTGCCTGCAGGAGCTTATCGCTGAGAATCAGCCCGGCGCAGAACTCATCCTCTTTGCACAGATGGGTATCAGACAGGGCTTCTCCGAAACCAGCTACAACCTGCGCGGCTATGAGTACAAGCAGAATACTGACTTCCCCTATCTGAGAAGCACCGCTTGGTTCGCACTTAACAGCCGTGAAAAGAGCGCAGACGTTGTTCAGTGCCGTGCACAGATGATCCGTGACAAGCTGAATGCAGCCGACACAGAGAACAAGGTCGAGGTCAAGATCGCCAACGTAGTCGATGCAGTCGAGTACTACATCCTCAACGAAGGCGTCGAAGACGATCTCTACTCCACCGCAGAAGGCAAGGGCGGCAGAGCATTCTCCGCAAAGCGCAACAGACCCAGCGCAAGCGGCGCATATCTGAACGCAGCCGTTCTGACAGGTGCTATCCTCAGCGAGAGCGTTCTCGACATCGAGACTCTGGGCTCTGAGGGTTATACAATTGCTCAGGATACAGCAACCCTGCTTCTGCAGATCGCAGATATGTTCGTAACCGGCAAGCCTGCAGTCACCGCTGCACAGCTGACCTTTGACAGCGCAACCGGCGCAGTAGAAGCCGCTGAGGGCGTTGGCGAAGTCACCGTCAAGTTCAACGGCGCAGCAGGCGTTCCCACCAGACCCGGCACATACACAGTCACCGCTGACGTAACAGGCGGCGCAGCTTACGGTTATGCCAAGAACATTGCTCTCGGTCAGTTCACCGTAGAGGGCGACGGACTGGGCGCAACAGTTGCTCTGGCACCCAATGCACTCAACGCAGGTCTCACAGGCGGCGATGCGATCGCAGCGGGCGAGACAATGACTCTGGACGGCACTCTCCGTTACAACGGCAAGCAGAACAGCCACACCGTTGAGCTGATCGCAACCGGCCCCGAGGGCGCAACCGTCATCGGACAGAGCGAAGCAGGCGTAGGCTTTGCAACAGTGGGCGAAGACGGCACAGCTATCATCAGCGTACCCGTAACTCCCGACAAGGATACAATCAAGGTCACCGTTTCCAACGAGACCGCAGTTGATACCTTCACAGTCAAGGTTGCTGATACCGCAAAGCTGACAATCAACCTTATGATGGTCGGTGACAGCTATGCAACAGCATCTTATATGAATGCTCACAAGTGGCTGAGAGACCTGCTCATCAACGCAGGCTACACTCCCACAGTCAACAATACCGCAACCGGCGGTCTGTACCTGATGAGCGAGCTGTTCACCGTCAAGGATGACGGCGAGTTCTCCACAGGCGGATCGGTCGGCAAGTTCCTGGATGCAGTAGACAACAACACCGTTCACAATGACGTGGATTACGGCGTATTCAAGTGGGACTACGTACTTGTGGCTGTAAACCGCAGAGGCGGTCTGATCTACACCAGCACCTACAACAGCGAGCTTACCAATATTGCCCGTCTGGAAAAAATGCTGTATGATCACAACCCCGACGGTGAGATGATCATTCTGGCAACAACCGGCTCCGGCCACGCAGATGATATCAGCAAGTACGGTTCTGCTGCAGCGCAGGTAACCAAGATCAGCGCAAATGCCGACAAGATCAAGGCAGCCCTCGAGAGCAACGAGGTTGACATCGATATCAAGCTGCTCAGATTCGGCGAAGCAGCAAACGTTGCCGCAGCAGATGCATCCAATATGGCAAGCAGCTCCACCGCAAGCTACTCGCTGCTGGTCAACAACTACAGCGATGCCAACAAGCGCAACATGGGCCCCGCAGGCGCAGCAATGCTGTACAACATGGTTGCAAAGATGATGGTAGACATCGATCTTGATGCAGTTGCCGCTCCTTCCGGATTCAAGAACTCCAGCGAAAGCGGAAACTCCTGGAGCGTATCCGACTACTTCGTCGGCTCCATCATCAAGTACTGGGCAGACGTTCTCGTTGACACTCACGTCATCGACTAAGTTTTGATTCCAATTCATCCGTCGGGGTATTGAACCCCGATACCCCGACGGATACAACCTACAGCAAACACTGTCCCGCAAACCAAAAGCACGAAAAACAATCGCAAACTCATTACAAAAAAGGAGAAAGCGTATGAAAAGACTGAAAAGCATTCTCAAGCTGAGCCTGCTCGTTCTGCTCTGCGGCGCTCTGCTGTTTTCCTTCGCCTGCGGCGACAAGACAGAAGAACCCGGCACAGTAGATCCCGGCACTCAGGATCCCGTAGACCCCAATCCGCCCGTAGATCCCAAGCCCCCCGTTGATCCCGAACCTCCCAAGGCCGAGAAGATCGAGGTCACCATCGATCTGGCTGACGGCTCCGCTCCCACAACCAAGAAGGTTGAAAAGGGCGAGAAGCTGGAAAAACCCTATGATCCTTCCCGTACCGGCTTCACCTTCAAAGAGTGGCAGGTAGACGGCAAAGCTTATGACTTCAGCAAGGCTGTCGAAGCTCCCTTTACCGTCACCGCAACCTGGACTATGGATCCCGCAGTAGTTCCCGTACTTGAGGAGCTGCCCGAGGTCGTCAAGGCTGCTCCCTTCGCAGGCGGCAGCGTTGAGGTCAAGGTCAAGGAGACCCGTGGTTACTCCTACACCTTCAAGTGGTACATCAACGACAAGAACGAGAACAGCGGCGGCACTCTCATCGAGGGCCAGACCGCAGCAGGCGCAGCCCTCCCCAGAAATCTGGAAAAGGGCAAGGAATACTGGGTATACTGTGAGGTAACAGGTACCCGTAACGCCAGCGGCGCTACAGCAAGCAGCATGTCCGACACCATCAAGGTCGAGGTCGAGGACCGCACCATCTCCGTCCTGATGATCGGTTCGGGCGTTATGCACCGCACCACCGAGGGCGCAGCTCACGACTCGGCTCTGTTCCTGCAGACTCTGGCCCGCGCCAGCGGCAAGGGCGTTACCGTTGACAAGCTGACCGTCGGCTCCAACTACAACATCTGGGAGAGCGGCCTTGTCGGTGACGGCTTCCTTACCGTTCAGGCTATGTACGAGCTGAGACATTATGACTTCATCGTTATGCAGCTCGGCCGTGACTACTGTATGGTACAGAGCTCCAGCACCAGAAACTCCGACTTTGCAGCTATCGACAGCATCTACTCCATCTGCAAGGAGATGAACCCCGGCGTCGTAGTCGTTCCCATGATCTCCTACGCACGTCAGGATACCTCCAGCAAGTACTACACCGATCCCTATGCAAAGCACAACCCCGTCATCACCAACCGCAAGGAGCACTCTGAGGCTATCCAGATGTACTGGGACGAAAAGTCCGAGCTGCTCAAGATGCCCTACCTGACCTCCGATATGAACACTCTGTTTGAGGCTTGCCTCGAAGAGACCGATATCAACCCCTGGGGCAATGACGTTTCCGACTTTGCAGACGTATACGGCAGCTACCTGATGGCCTGCGGTCTGTATGCAACTATCTTTGACGAGAGCCCCGTAGGCGTTATGTGCTTCGACGCAGGCAACTTCTCCGTTGAGCCTGCCAAGGGCGTCAAGCTGCAGGCTCTGGCCGCAAAGCATGTTCTGGGTATCGAGACCGAGACCCTGCCCGATGTATCCGGCTACGTCAAGTACGTTGATACATGGGTAGATCCCGACGCTCCCGTAGATCCCAAGGATCTTGACCCTGCTTACAAGTATCCCAATCCCACCGAGCTCAGCACCTATCCCGTAACCAAGCCCACCGGCGGCGAGATGAACGTCCTGATGTTCGGCGGATACCCCATCGGCGTTTATAACATGGAAAAGACCCTTGTCGAAATGATGGAAAAGGAAGAAAACAAGAAGGTCAACCTCACTATCACATGGCTGGGCCACTCCAGTGAATCCACCACTTATAACCTCTACGAGCTGTTTGAATCTTCTTCCAGAAGCGATATCAACACCATCAGCTTCGGTTCTTACGGAGCCAAGATGCAGGATGCTCTTACTTCCAAGAAGCTGGACTATGTTATTATTCAGTCTGGTCGTGACTTCTCCATGGAGAACGACAACTCCAGAACCAACAACATCATCTCCGCAACCAAGTTTGCTATTCTGGCAGCCAAGATGAACCCCGACGTCAAGTTCATCATCTATGCTCCTTACGGACATAACGCAAACTTCTCCGACTTCTACACCATCGGCAGCCTTGAGCAGCACGTACCCTTCATCAACTCCGAGGCCGAAGCAATGAGAGACTCCATCGTCAACGGCGGCTATCTGCCTGCTTCTCAGGTCAAGATCGCATACGTTTCCGATGCATTCCTCAACTACAGCGATAACCCCGACGACATCACCAACGATCTGTATCAGAAGAAGAACGTTATCGCAACCCGCGCAAACACCGGTAACCGTGCAAGCGAGGCCGGTGCATATCTGGCAGCAGCAACCATCTACTCCACCATCTATGACAAGTCTCCCGTTGGCATGACCTACAGCGGTTATGCAGGCGGCAGCCAGAACGCTCCCGGTGTTGTCACAGACGGCGCAATGCTCCTCAAGCTCCAGAAGACCGCTCACAAGACCGTCTTCGGCACCGAGTATGAGGGCACGGTTTCTACCCAGTCCACCCTGAACTTCTACACCAACGGCGGCAGCGAGGTTGCTTCCATCACCGCTGAGGCCGGCTCGGTCATCGAAGCTCCCAAGGATCCCACCAAGGGCGATCTGCTCTTTGCAGGCTGGTTCTACGATCCCGATTTCAATACCCGTTTCAGCTTTATGTCCGGCAAGATGCCTCTGGGCAACGTGACCATCTACGGCGCATGGGCAAACAAGGACGGTATCGTTCAGGAGAAGCCTGTTGACAAGACCCCCGCTCCCACCTACACTCTGCCTGCAGACACTACCGCTCCCGTCTCCACAGACGGCGACAGCATCCGCGTATGGTCTTTCGGCGGCCCCATGTTCGGCTCCTACAATATGATCAACACTCTGACCGAGATGATCAAAGAAGGCACCGGCAAGGAAGTCATTGCAGATACAGAGGCATATCTGGTACACAATACCACCAGCACTACATGGAACCTCTACGAGCTGTTTGACAGCAGCGTTCAGAGCAAAGAAGACGAGATCAAGTTCTCCTCTTCCACCACCGGCAAGCGCGTCAACGAAGAACTGACAACCAACGCATATGACGTTCTGGTTATCCAGATGGGCAGAGACTTCTCTCTGATCGAGGGCAGCACTTCCTACAACAAGAACGTCATCGCAGTTCGCAAGATCGCCAAGCTGGCAGCAGCCAAGAACCCCAACGTCAAAGTTCTGCTTGTTGCTCCTTACGGTCACACCGCAACCTGGGAAGATTTCAAGACCTACAACATCGACAACCACGCAAAGCACGTCAAGTTCATCAACTACGAGGCATTCCGTGCATACGAGGCTCTCAAGAATGACGGCATTGCCAACGTAGAGATCGTCTCCGTCGGTAATCTGTTTGAGTGCTACAGCGACAAGGCTGTGGACATCTACAAGGATCTGTTCCGCGAGCCCAACACAGTTACCAGCCGCGGCAACACCGGCAACCGTGCTTCTGCCAAGGGTTCCTACCTCGCAGCAGCAGGTATCTATGCCGCAATGTTTGACAAGAGCCCCGAGGGTCTGACCACTCTGGGCAGAGATATCCTCAACGCAGAGGGCGGAATCACCACCGACTGCAAGGTCGACGCCACCACCGCTGCAGCACTGCAGAAGCTGGCAGCAGACTACGTCCTCGGCGGCAAGGTTCCCACCGAGAAGCCCGACCAGAAGGTCACCCTGACCCCCGAACCCGCTGACCCCGTAACTCCTCCCACAGTTGTCCCCACCGAGCCCGATGATATCGTTGATATCTTTGTATTCGGCGGCCATCCCATGGGCTCCTACGGCACAACAGCTACCCTGACCAATATGCTCAAAGAAGCTACCGGCAAGGAAGTCAAAGTCCACGTTGATGCATATCTGGGTCATACTTCCACAGCTACTACCTATAACGTATGGGAGCTGTTCGTATCTTCCGCACGTAACTCGGCTACCGATATGACCTTCGGCAGCGGCTCTTCCGCACAGAAGGCTATGCAGAAGCTTCAGGAAGTCAGCTTTGACTACGTTCTTATCCAGACCGGCAGAGACTTCTCTCTGGTAGAGGGCAGCTCCTATGACGGTATGGTTGAGTACGCAGCCGCCAAGATCGCCAAGCTGGCAGCTCAGAAGAACCCCAACGTCAAGATCATTCTGGTTGCTCCCTACGGCCATCAGGCAAACTTTGCAGACCTGACCAATCCCGTTGTGACCAACCACAAGACTCACGTCAAGTACATCGATCAGGAAGCCGCATCCGTAGCAGGCTACATCCTCAGCCAGGGCTATGCCAAGAACGTTGAGATCGTTTCTCTGGGCAGCCTGTTCGAGGCTTACAGCGATGACGCAGCAGTCATCAAGGCTGAACTGTTCCGTGAGCCCGATGCAGAAACCGGCAGAAAGAACGTCGGCAACCGCTCCAACCCTGCAGGTTCCTATCTGGCAGCCTGCGGTATCTTCACCGCAATGCTCGATCAGAGCCCCGTTGGCCTCAAGACCACCGGTACAGTAGGCAAAAACAGCGCAGGCGAAATCACCTGGGACGCCAACGTTGACGCCGCTACAGCAGCCAAGCTTCAGGCTTTGGCTGCTCAGGTGGTGTCCGGCGGCACCGCTCAGCCCAAGCCCGTTGATCCCACTCCCGAGAAGCCTCAGGAGGTCGAGGACAAGACCGTAGAAGGTGCTGTCAATATGTACGTATTCGGCGGCATGATGATGGGCTCTTACAACATGACCGACACACTCGTTCAGATGATCGAGGCAGGTCAGGGCAAGCCCGTCAACATCGTCAAGGCTCAGGCAACCCACGGTACCACATGGACAACATACAATCTGTATGAGCTGTTCGCATCCTCCGCACGTTCCTCCGAGACCGATATGACCATCTCCAGCACCGACACCAAGAACGGCTTTGCATCCACCAAGTTCGATTATATCGTTCTGCAGTCGGGCAGAGATTTCTCCATCAACAGCGAGAGCAGCAAGACCCAGAACATCCTTTCCGCATACAAGCTGGCAAAGATCGCCTATGACAAGAACCCCAACGTCAAGGTCATCATCGCAGCTCCCTACGGTCATCAGGCAAACTTTGCTGATTTCACCAACGTTACCGTTACCGATCACAAGACCCATGCCGCTCTGATCACCGCAGAGGCAGAGGAGATGGCTCAGTTCATCAAGGACAAGGGTATCGCCAACGTAGTGGTCGTTTCTATCGCCGATCTGTTTGAGGCATACAGCGACGACGCAGCAGTCATCAAGGCTGATCTGTTCCGCGAACCCAATGACGTTGCCACCCGTGCAAACGTCGGTAACCGTTCTACCCCCAAGGGCTCCTACCTGACCGCCAGCGCTATTTACGCTGCAATGTTCGGTGAGACCCCCGTCGGCGTAGGCGCTCTCGGCTCCAACATCGGCGGCGTTGACGCAACAGTCGACGTTGAGACAGCTATCGCACTGCAGAAGCTGGCAACCAAGTTCGTCCTCGGTATCGAGGTCGAGGCTGCCACTGCCTTTACCGTAACCTTTGACACCGACGGCGCAGGCGAGATTGAGGCCGTCACAGCCGAGATGGGCACCGCCCTCACCGCTCCCGAGACCCCTGTCAAGGCAGGCTACGTATTCAAGGGCTGGTACACAGATGCCGCTCTTAATAACGAGTTCTCCTTTGACGGCGCAGTGATGCCCTACGGCGGACTTACCCTCCGCGCAAAGTGGCTCACCGAGAAAGAAGCCACCCGTCCCGCATATTGGGTAGCACCCAATGCCAAGGAGTACAATGACACCGATCTGACCGTTTTGATGGTTGGTTCTCTGTCTATGACCTACTCCAGCACATCCTACAGCTTTGACACCACCGAGTATGTCGGTGAGCTGCTTGAAAAAGCAGGCTATGAGGCCGAGATCAGAACTGTTGTCGGCAACGGCGCATGGAACATCTGGGAGACCGGTCTTGTAGGCGACGGCTACAGCAAAGTCCGCGCACAGCTGCAGGATGGCGAAGTTGACGTCATCGTCCTGCAGGTCGGCCGTGACAACGCCGTTATCCACAGCTCTACCGCTAACAGCGATATCACCGCTCTCAAGGGCATCATCGATCTGGCAAAGGCATACAACCCCAACGTCAAGATCGTTCTGGACGTTATGTTTGCCCGTCAGGATCTGACCAAGTACAAGTTTGCTGATGTAAACATCACCACCCGCACCGAGCATGCCGATGCCATCAACAAGCTTGTCAAGGAGAAGGTTCTCCCCGCAGTCGGAACCGACGTGACCGTTATGAGCCTTGCAAACGCATTTGAGAGATGTATTGCCAACACCGAGATCGATCCCTATGTCAGCCTCAGTGTTGACCACGCAAGCAACGAGGGCAGCTATCTTATCGCCTGCTGTATGTATACCGCAATCACCGGCAAGAGCCCCGTTGGCATTATGAGATTTGAGAGCGACAACTATTCGGTCAAGCCCACCGTCGGCGCAAAGCTTCAGGCTATCGCCGCAGAGGTCGTACTTGATCTGGACAAGGTCGATCCCGCTCCCGTAACCGACAGCTACAAGGAGCGCACAGTAACCAACGTCCTGCTTGCAGGTGCAGCTCTGACCGACAGTGACGTTGCAGATATGCTCGCCGAAATCGCAGAGGAGACCGGCAAGGAGCTGTACGTTATGGCTATCCCCGGTATCGAGTCTCTGGAGCAGGCAGCACAGAATGCCGCACTGAGCACTCAGCTTCTGTACAGCGGCGTTGAGTACGATTACGTCATCGTCGAAGCAGGCAAGGACAAGGTTCTGTTCGACACCGCAGCATTCGACGCAGAAGCCGCCGCAGCCAAGGCTGTCCGCGAGCTTGCTCTGCAGAACAATGCAAAGGCCAAGGTCATGATCGTTGCTCCCGCAGCAAGACAGAACACCGTCAGCCAGTACTTCCGTGATCAGGTCAACAATAACGGTATCTCCGACAGAACCGATTATGCCGATCTGATCGAGGCAAACACCAAGAAGCTGGCAGGCGATACCGATATCGTCATCAGCTACGCAACCGCTGTCGAAGCTTGTCTTGCACAGGGCGTCAATCCCTACACAAACAGCATCTCCGACACCATCGATATCGAGGGCGGCTACCTCCTGGCTTGCTCTGTATACGCAGAGATCTTCCAGGCAACTCCCGCAACTGTGGTCTACGTTCCTGAGGGCATCAGCGCTGCCGACGCAGCTGCCATCCAGAATGCCGCAGTTATGGCAATCCTCGGCTGATATCAAGCTTTAATAAAAGTCCTGCATGTCTGACATGCAGGACTTTTTACATATTAATTTATTGTAATACACTCTTAACTATGGTAGAATATATTCATCTAAATCCCGGTTTTGGAGTGATCAGATGAGCACAGTATTCAAAAAATATATATCCATCATCCTCTGTATGCTGCTTGTGTTTATGTACGCCTGCTCGAGCGATGATACCCATCAGGCACCCGCGGCAGACGGGGACAAGACCTCGGCCGATCTTCCCGATACACCCGACGCGCCCGTCACACCGCCTCTGCCCGACGATCCCACACCTGTACCTCCCACAGCAGATGATCCCGAGCCTTCTGTCCCGTCGGTGTTTACCGTGACCTTTGATCTGCAGAACGGTGATGCTGCCTTCATTCGGTCGGTGACCGAGGGGGATAGGGTTCAGAGACCCTCCGATCCGGTGCGCCAAGGCTATGCTTTCTGCGGATGGACGTCAGCAGGGGAGGAGTACGGCTTTGACTCTCCCGTTGTATCCGACCTGACTATCACTGCTCTCTGGCAGGAGATCACTCTCACCCCGCCTGAGATCGACGAGATACCCAAAAAACTTACCGCCTCCGCATCAAACGGCGGCGTACTCAAGCTTGCCGTCAAGGAGCAGTCGGGTACGCTATACACCTATGACTGGTATATAGATTCAAACTCCGACTCTGTCGGCGGCAGCTTTCTGGAGCAGACAGATACATCCGCGCTGAACCTGCCCCTCGATCACGAGATGGGAGACCACTATTTTGTATATTGCCGCATCACGGGCGTTGACAAGTCTACGGGCGGCTCGGCATATACGGTATCTGCGGCGGTGGAGATCATTATAGTCGGTTCGGGCACCGTGCAGCCTCCTGCAGACACCCCCGCTGTCCCCGATCCCACGCCCGCTGTCCCCGATCCTGCCCCCGGGCAACCCGATGATCCTCCCCATATACCCGTCACACCTGCCGATCCCATCGTGCCCGATGACACGGATAGCCTCTGGAGCGGTGACGAGTATTACTCGGAGGGCGCCCGCGCTCTTATTGCCACCGCCGATGCCTACGTTAACCGCGGCAGCCGAATACAGTACGACGACACCCGTCTTGTCAAGCGCCACAGCAATATGTCCGCTGTGTACCGCCACCGCCACGGCCTGCAGTCACCCGAACTTGCCACCGATCAGAACACCGTATATACCAATTGCGCCTGCTTTATCAACACCCTGATCCGCGAGACCTTTGACTATGATATCGTGTCGTGGTATACTGCAGACTTTATTGAGCGCAAGGATATGACCGTGTTCTATTATGACAATACGGGCAGCGAGACCGAGGGGGAGAAACAATCCCTCATCGATCGGGTCAAATCCCTGCTCCTGCCCGGAGATATGATAGTTACCCGTCTGGCAGACGAGAGCAACGGACATATTATTATGTACGTGGGCAACGGCAGATACGTCCACAGTACGGGCAGCAATTATAATTACGGCTCGGGCGAGGTTTTTGAAAAAAACGGCAGCATCCGCTATGATGAGCTGAGCGAGACCTACTTCAATCCCTCCTCAAGCCGCTACCTGCCCAAAACCGGCCGATTCGCCATCCTCCGCCCCCTCAATGTCATCCACGTTCCTATTCCCCAAAAGACCCTCGACCGTATGTCGGGTATGACGGGTATCATCGCGCAGAAGCTGACCAGCCATCCTCAGGGCAAGAGCGCCAACCCCGGTGACAGGGTGTCCTATACTGTCAGCGTGGAGAACACGTCCGCCAAGAGCAGATTTATCTCTGTTACCGCGACCCTGCCCGACAATACCACTCTCGTCAGCGGCGGCGATCGGGTCAGCGGCAGAACTCTCAGCTGGAGCACCGCGCTTGAACCCGGCGAGAGATATGAGGTCAGCTACACGGTCACGGTCAACGGTGACGTTGGTCTGGGCAGCAGCATCGGCAGCGGATATACTGCCGTCAACGGCATCGAGCTGTACTGCGCCGATATTTACGTTGCCAATACCCTTACAACCTCGCAGATGGCGGCTTTGGACAAAGCCGCACGGGCGCAAACAGGCTCCCGAGCCACAATGGGTCAGATAATCAACAGCGTATACACTTCGGTAGTGGGTGACAATATCCGCCTGACCAACGAGAAGGCTCTGTTTGACCGTCTGTTCTCGGCATCGAGAGTAGGGGAGTACCTCAATCTCCGCGCCGATCCTCTCGTGGTGCCCTCGCTCTACGGCGGATGGTACGTGGATAATTCGTCCTATCAAAAAGACCGTATACAGATGCTCAAGCCGTCCATGCTCCTCACCGGAGATATCCTGCTTGTCTCAAGCAGCTCGGACGGAAGCTCCTGCAGCGTGTATCTGGTGCTTGACGGCTGCGAACTGCTCTATATGACGTCGGGAGGCGCAAAAATAATGAACGCCGAAAAAGCCGTAAGCCTTATGAACTCCATTCTGGGCAAGAACGCCTTCTGCGTGCTGCGCCCGTCGCTGGTATTTTGAAAATTTAATTTTCCCGTATATCAAAACCGCACCTCAGGGTGCGGTTTTTGCTTGAAAAAGCGCGAGGGATGTGTTAATATTAACAGTATGTAAACGGAGGGGATAGTATGGCGAAAATTGGCTTTAACAACCAACTGTATATAGAGAAGCAGACCGAAAGCATCAACAAAGCTATCGGCAGGTTTGGCGGCAAGCTGTATCTGGAGTTTGGCGGCAAACTTTTTGACGATTATCATGCCTCACGCGTCCTTCCCGGATTCAAACCCGATACCAAGGTGCAGATGCTCAAGAACATGGCTGACCAAGCCGAGATCGTCATCGTCATCAATTCGGGCGATATCGAAAAGAACAAGACCCGCGGCGACCTCGGCATCACCTACGACGCCGACGTGCTTCGTCTTATTGACGCATTCCGCGGCATCGGACTGTATGTTGGCAGTGTGGTCATCTCCCAGTACTGCGGTCAGTCCTCGGCTATGGCATTCAAGCAGAAGCTTGAGCGTCTGGGCATCAAAGTCTACGTACATTACCCCATCGAGGGTTATCCCTATAATATCCAGAAGATCGTCAGTCAGGACGGCTTTGGCAAGAATGAGTATATCGAGACCACCCGTCCTCTGGTAGTGGTCACCGCTCCCGGCCCCGGCAGCGGCAAGATGGCAACCTGCCTCAGCCAGCTGTATCACGAGGATCTCAGAGGTGTCAAAGCAGGTTACGCCAAGTTTGAGACCTTCCCCGTGTGGAATCTCCCTCTCAAGCACCCCGTCAATCTCGCCTATGAGGCCGCAACAGCCGACCTCAACGACGTCAATATGATAGATCCCTATCATCTTGAGGCTTATGGCCAGACTACCGTCAACTACAACCGCGACGTAGAGGTTTTTCCCGTGCTCAGCGCCATATTCGAGCGTATTTCGGGCTCTTGCCTCTACAAGTCTCCCACCGATATGGGCGTTAATATGGTCGGCTTTGCAATTTCGGATGACGAAGCCTGCAGAGATGCATCCCGTATGGAAATCGTCAGACGTTATTACAGCGCCAAGTGCGATGTGCGTATGGGCAAATCCGACGGCGAAACGGTACAGAAAATTGAACTTATTATGAAGCAGGCCGGTATCTCGGTCTCCGACCGAAAAGTTGCTCAGGCAGCAATCAGGCGGGAGGAAGAAACCGGCAAGCCTGCCGTAGCAATAGAGCTTCCCGACGGCAGAATAATCACCGGCAAAACCAGCGACCTGCTGGGCCCCTCCGCCGCCGCTCTGCTCAATGCGGTCAAGACCATCTCCGGCACACCCAAAGAGGTGCACCTGATAGCGCCCAGCGTTATAGAGCCTATCCAGAAGCTCAAGACCGACGTGCTGGGCAATCATAACCCCCGCCTGCATTCGGACGAGGTGCTGCTTGCTCTGGCCGTCAGTGCATCCCTCAGCGAGCAGGCCCGCCGCGGCTGTGACGCGCTGACCCAGCTGCGCGGCTGCGAGGCACACAGTACGGTCATCCTCACTCAGGTGGACGCCGATATATACCGCAAGCTGGGCATCAACCTGACCAGCGAGCCCAGATACCAGACCAAAAAACTCTTCCACGGTTAATTAAAATCCCTGTCGGCTTTGATGCCGACAGGGATTCTTTTGCATGTAGAGCAGGGCAGGACGTGCTGTCATGTCCTGCGCAAGAGTGCGGCGTTATCTCACAAAATGTGTGGAGATACGCTTTTCTTTTTCGGGCAGACCGAATTTTTCTTTTCCCAATGCGATGCTCTTGATGAGGAATGACATATTGTCGGCCAGCGTCCGCATGGTCTGCATACCCTCGCCGTCCTCATTGGCCTCACCGGGAGCTCTGCCGTGTACACTGTTCCAGTACTGGCTGGATGCTACGGGCATACCCGAGATGGTAAAATACTTGTTCAGCTGATCGAATGTTGCCGAACATCCTCCGCGGCGGGCGATGGCTACGCTTGCACCGACCTTCATTGTCTTGTCAAAGCCGGAGCTGTAGAACAGTCTGTCCAGCAGAGAGATGAGAGTGCCGTTGGCCGATGCGTAGTAGACGGGGGATGCCACCACAAGTCCGTCACAACCCTCGAATATCTCGGCGATTTGGTTGACTACGTCAACAAATACGCATTTGCCCGTGGTCTTGCACTTCATGCAGGCGATACATCCCGAGACAGGTTGCGTGCCTATGCCTACGGTCACGGTCTCGATGCCGTTTTTGGCGAATGTCTTTTCAAGCTCGCCTATTGCGCAGGCAGTGTTGCCGTCTGTGCGGGGACTGCCGTTTATAATCAGAACCTTCATATCTTTGCCCCTCCAATAGTTATTATGAGCCTATTATACCACACTTTTCTGCACAAAAAAAGTGGCATCTGCCGTTTTTGGATTTCGGCAGATGCCTGAGCTTGGGTTGTGGGGATAAAGATATGAACGGTGCAAAGCATCGGTTTTACCCGCGCTCTGCCTGAAAGGAGGATCCTTTCGCCATTGAGTATAACAGGACGCAAGCGCGAAAATTGTTGAATATTGCGTAAACTTTTTAATTTTTTTCTTTATTTTTTGTGCAACCTGTGGTATATTATAGATACAGAAACCACAATATACAGTCCCGAAAGGAGTGCACCGTATGAATATCACTTTTACAGACCGCAAGATGGACAGCTCAGGCATGGTCCGCGAATACGCGGAGAAGAAATGCGCCAAGCTCACTCCGTACTTCGACAAAGAAGTATCCGTACAGATAACTTTCTCTTTTGAGAGAGGTATGTTTACTGCGGAGATCACAATGCAGACTCAGGGACTTTATTTCCGCGCCCAGGAGCGCACAGGCAATATGTACGCATCCATCGACGGCGCGATAGCATCCATCGACAAGCAGATCCAGAAGAACAAGACCAAGCTGGCCAAGAGACTCCGTCATGAGTCATTTGTCAAAGCAATGGGCGCAATGACCGACTACAGCGACGAGTCTTTTGAGGTCATCCGCGAAAAGACCCTTGATGTAAAGCCCATGACTATTGAGGACGCTATTCTGCAGATGAATCTTTTGGGTCACAGCTTCTTCTTCTTTATCAACAGCGAAAAGGGCGGAGCCCCCTGCGTAGTCTATGCCAGAAACGACGGCGGCTACGGATTACTTGTTGCAAAAAACTGAGATATAATATATTATTATAGGGCGGCTATACAGCCGCCCTGATTCTTTGGATAAACGGAGATACAGATATGGTTTTTACAGTACCCTGCATTATGGGCACCGAGGGTCTGGTGGCCGACGAACTGCGCTACGGCGGCTTTGAGGGTGTCAATGCCGAAAACGGCAGTGTCAGCTTTGAGGGCGATATGTCCGACTGTGCCAGAGCCAATATCACCCTGCGCTGCGGCGAGCGTGTGCTTATCAGACTTGGCTGGTTTTCGGCACACTCCTTTGAGGCTCTGTTTGAGAATGTCAAGGCTCTGCCCTGGGAGAACTTCATCGGCTCTCGGGATGCCTTTCCCGTCAAAGGCTACAGCCTCAACTCCCAGCTCAAGAGTGTGCCCGCCTGCCAGAGTATAGTCAAAAAAGCTGTTGTCGAGCGCCTGCGCGAAAAATACGGCTGCACCGAGCTGCCCGAAACAGGCAGCAAGCACCAGATACAGTTTGCTATCATGAAGGATATGGCCACCCTCTATCTGGACACCTCGGGCGCACCCCTCTACAAGCGCGGCTACAAGCTGGAGCAGAGCGAGGCAAGCCTTCGTGAGACGCTGGCGGCAAGTATGGTCAAGATCGCCCGTTATCGCGGCAGGGAGGATTTTTATGATCCCATGTGCGGCAGCGGAACTATAGCCATAGAGGCAGCGCAGGCGGCGCTGGGTATCGCTCCCGGCCTTAAGCGCGAGTTTGACGCAAGCTCGTGGAGCGACGGCTGGGCAGCTGCATTCGCCTTTGAAAAAGACGCCGCGGCGGCAAAAGCCAGATCGGAGAAGCTGCCTATATTTGCAAGCGACAACGATGCCGCAGCCGTGGAACTGACGCAGGAGAATGCCCGCAGAGCAGGCGTGCTGGACTATATCACCGTGCACAAAGCCAACGCTCTGACCACCGACTGGAGCAGCAAAAACGGCGTGCTTATGTGTGACCCTCCCTACGGCGTGCGTATGCTTGACCTCAAGCAGGCAAGAATGCTGTGCAATAAATTCGGTGAGGCGCTGAAAAACAGTCCCCTCAAAAAATACATCATCTCTGCAGACGAGGACTTTGAGGGCATATTCGGCATACCTGCCGACAAGCGCCGCAAGCTCTACAACGGCATGATCAAGTGCAATCTCTATATGTACTTTAAATAATCCCCGTTAACGCATAACACCCTGCAGACGGCAGTCTGCAGGGTGTATTTTTGTATGTTTATTTGAGTCCGTGGAGCAGACTTCCGGCGGCCTGAGCGTGGCACAGTGCAATAGCCAGCGCGTCGGCGGCATCGTCGGGTTTTGGGATCTTTTCGAGCTTGAGCATCATCCGTGTCATATCCATGACCTGATGCTTTTCGGCTCTGCCGTAGCCCACCACCGCCTGCTTGACCTGCAGAGGTGTGTATTCGTAGATGGATACGCCGCGCTCGGCACAGGCGAGCAGAATGACCCCTCTTGCCTGCGCCACCTGAATGCCGGTGGTGATATTGGTGTTAAAAAACAGCTCCTCTATAGCCACCGCATCAGGTTTGATGGTATCCAGCAGGGTACGCATATCGTTGAATATCTCGTGAAGTCTGCGCTCCATCGGCTTGTGAGCGGGGGTGGTTATTGCCCCGTAGGTGAGCATACGGTGATTGCCGCGCACCGATTCCACGGCGCCGTAACCGACTATGGCATAGCCGGGGTCGATACCGAGTATAACCATTATTTCAGCTCCAGCAGGCGCTTGACCGCCTTGAGTATGCCCAGCTTGCCTGACTCGTAGGTCAGGCCGCCCTGCATATATGCGGTAAAAGGCTCGCGCATGGGCGCATCGCAGGACAGTTCGATGGACGAGCCCTGAATAAACGCGCCTGCCGCCATAACCACCGGGCAATCGTATCCGGGCATGGGCCAGGGCTCGGGTGTGGCAAAGCTGTCTACGGGCGCACCCTCCTGCACGCCGCGGCAGAATGCCAGCAGAGGCTCGGGAGCGCCGAAATTGATGGTCTGAATGATGTCGTGGCGCATCTCATCGGATGCGGGGGACACGTCATAACCCAGCTCCTCCATAGCGGCGGCGCAGAATACGGCCGTCTTCAGTGCCTGAGCGGTGGTGTGAGGTGCGAGGAAAAATCCCTGAAAGAGCAGCCTGTTCTGCCCAAATGTCGCGCCGCACTCGCCGCCGATTCCGGGCAGAGTCAGACGGAAAGCCGCTCTCTCCACCAGATCGGCTCTGCCTGCTATGTAGCCGCCCGAAGGGGCAAGTCCGCCGCCGGGGTTCTTGATCAGTGAGCCGCAGATCAGGTCTGCGCCGAAGCTCAATGGCTCCTGCTCCTCACAGAACTCGCCGTAGCAGTTGTCGACGATGATAGGCGCTGTGGGGTTGACCGAGCGCACCACCTGCACTATCTCGCCGATCTCGGCGCAGGAGAGGGTGCGGCGTATGCCGTAGCCACGGGAACGCTGAATGAATACGGCGGAGGCATCCTTGGCACTCTCTTTGATGGCGGGCATATCGGGCTCGCCGTTTTTGAGGTCTACCTGTTTGTAGCCGATGCCATACTCGGGGAATGTACCGCCGATCTTGCCCCGCAGACCGATGAGGGTCTGCAGAGTGTCGTAGGGCGCACCGGTCACGCTCAGCAGGGTATCGCCGCAGCTGAGGCAGGACAGCATGGCGCAGGCAATGGCGTGAGAGCCGTTGACTATATTGAGACGCACCAGCGCGGCCTCTGCGCCGAATACCTTGGCGTAGATTTTTTCCAGAGTGTCGCGGCCTATATCATCGTAGCCGTAACCGGTAGTGCCGGCGAACATAGAGTCGGACACACGGTACTCCGAGAACGCGTCCAGCACCTTTTCGGTGTTTTTGAATGCTACACGGTCAATGTGTTCAAACTGTGCCGCCGCCTTTTTTTCGGCGGCACTCATCAGCGCATAAAGATCCATGTGTCATATCTCCGTCATAGCGGCGATGGCAAGCAGCTTGGCTGCGTTGTCGGCGTCGCTCAGATTGATTATTTCGCCGGGGGAGTGGATGTTGCGGCCGGGGATGGAAATACAGCCGGACAGAACACCCTCATAGGAGCGCTGCATGGCGCTGGTATCGGTGCCGCCGGATATAAGCACCTCATCCTGATATACAATGCCTGCCTTTTCGGCGCAGGCGCGCAGATGCTCGACAACGGGTTTGTCGCAGATAGCCGAGCTGTCACGGATCTTGACTGTGGGACCGCCGCCGATTTTTACTGCCATTCGCTCATTGTCAAGCTCGGCGGGGGAGTCGCCGGTACGGGTCAGATCGATGGCAATACCTGCGTAGGGTCTGATGGCGTTGGCGGCCATCTTGGCGCCTCTGCAGCCTACCTCCTCCTGCACGGAAAATACGCAGTACAGATCATTGGCGGGGTAGCTTATCTCACTCATGGCCGAAAGCAGTACGGCGCAGCTGACGAGATTGTCGGCATAGGGGGTCATAATATTGCCGCCCGCAATCTGCACGGGCTCTGCGCAGAAGGTAGCGCACATACCCACCGAGATCAGCTTTTCGGCCTCGGCTTTGTTCTTTGCGCCGATGTCGATATACATATTGTGCATCTCCACCTTGTTCAGGGCAGTAGAACCGGGCTGAGCCTTTTCGTCGTGAAGCACACAGCCGTAAACACCGTTTTCAAACACCACGGGGCAGCCGATGGTCAGCACGGGACTGATGCCGCCCACGGGCACGAATCTCACAAAACCACGCTCGTCTATGAAGTTTGCCATAAAACCGATTACGTCCATATGCGCTGCCAGCATAAGCTTTTTGCCCGGGCCGCGCTTGTGGCAGACCAGATTGCCCACGCTGTCGGTGTACAGCTCGTCGCAGTATTTTACGGCATATTTTTTGATCACGTCTGCCTGCCTGCTCTCCAGTCCGGAGGGCAGAGCGGCGGCAACCAGTTCTTTCTGAAGCTCAAATATATTCAGCATAGCTCTCTACCTCCTCAAAGCTTTGCCCTAAGCAGGGCGGACAGCAGCTGAGCACCCTGACGGACGTCCTCGGTATCGTAGATCTCAACGGGCATATGAATATTGCGTGTAGCGATGGAAATACAGGTGGATGCCACACCCTCGCGGGACAGAATTATCTCGCCGGTGTCGGTGCCGCCGCCGCGGAGGATCTCCTTCTGTACGGGGATACCCTCGGCCTGAGCGATCTTCTCAAGCAGCATATTGAGTCCCTGAGAGCAATATACGGTGGAGTCCACGATCTTGAGCGCGGGGCCTGCGCCCAGCTGCACGGGGTTAAAACGCTCGTTCTCCATAGGACAGTCGCCTGCGGTAGTCACATCCACCGCCACGGCGATGTCGGGGTCTATGGCGTATGCCGAAGTCTTTGCGCCGCGGCAGCCCAGCTCCTCCTGCACGGTAAATACCGCCCAGATGTCGTTCTGGCTCTTTTGTGCCTGCTCCAGAGCGCAGAGGAGCATAACACAGCCGATGAGATCGTCGGCATAGGGAGACATGACTCTTGTGCCTGCCAGCTTGCGGGCAGTCCCCTCAAAAAGCATATTGCTGCCTATATTCAGGTGCTTTTCGGCGTCAGCCTTGCCTTTTGCGCCGATGTCCACGTAGATGTCATCGTAGCCGATCTCCTTGCCGGTCTTGCCCATATTTTTTGCGGCTTTGGCCAGACGGACTATACCGTAGGTGTCGTTGACTCTGACGCGTGTGTTGAGCAGCTCATAGGGATAGTGGCCGCCGATGGGATAGACGCGGACAAAACCCTGCTCGTCGATATATCTCACCATCAGGCCGATAGCGTCCATATGGGCGGCGCACATAATGCGCTTGCCCTTGCCTTTTTTGTGGCAGATGAGGTTGCCCAGCACGTCCTGGGTGACCTCGTCGCACAGCTTGCGTGCGTAGGAGGCAATGACCTTTGCAATGCCGTTTTCGCTGCCCGAAAGGCATGCTGCCGAGATCAGCTCGTTATGGAGTGTAAAAATGTCAAGCATTGCCGTCACCTGCTTCCTCAATGAATATTTTTGCTGCTTTGAGCACAGCATCAATGTCGGGGAGATATGCCACCGAGCAGGCACAGTGAATGTACCTGACGGGTGTGCTCAGCCCGAATACCTTTGCACCCGTGCCGTAGATGTGTGCCATAGCGTCGGTAGCGCCCTCGCTGCGTGTGCGGTACTGCCAGCTGATGCACTCTCTGTCCAGTGCCTTTGTGATCTTCTCGCGCAGACCGCGATGGAACACCGTGCCGCGGTCGATCAGTGAGATGACCGCGCCGCGACGCATCTCGCAGGAGCGCAGATGCTCGGGTGTGTCGGCAGTATCGCCTGCACCGGTGCTGTCCACGGCAGCGATAAAGCCGGGATCGATGTGCTGAACGGCATTGATGGCGCCGCGTGCGCCGATCTCCTCGGCGGCAGTAAAGACGAACCAGGTGTCATAGCCGAGTTCCTGCTCCATCAGCTTGAGGAGCACAGCACAGCCTATACGGTCGTCCAGTGCCTTGCCCTTGATGCAGTCATTGCCGAAGAGGGCAAACTCGCTGTCAAACACGGCCATATCACCGATGGAGACGTATTTGAGGGCATCCTCGCGGCCGGATGCGCCGATATCGATATACAGACTCTTGAGGTCGGGAGCTTTCTTGCGCTCGTCGGGCTTGGTCAGATGGATAGCCTTGAGGGAGATCACTCCGGGCAGCTTGCTCTTGCCGACCTTCATCTTGCGGCCGATGAGCACGCGGGGATCTACAGAGCCCGAAGCCACTATCCTGAGCATACCGTCCTCCAGGATGTTCTTGATCAAAAAACCTACCTCGTCCATATGAGCGGTGAGCATTATGGGGCGAGAGGGGGAGCGGGAACCCTTTTTGAATGCAAACAGATTGCCCTGACTGTCTACACTCACCTGATCACAGACCTGTTCTGCGCGGGCGCGTATATAATTGCGTACCTCGGTCTCAAAACCGGGCACACCGTCAAGCATGCTGAGATCACGAATAAGCTCTATCATAACTCGACCCTCCCATCAAACGAAGATACAAAGGCGGCGATCAGTGCGCCGGTATTTTCTACGTCCTTCATATGCAGTACCTCAACGGGCGAATGCATGTATTTAAGCGGCAGGGATACTACCATAGTTGATACGCCCTTGCCCGCCAGCTGAATGCTCCAGGCATTGGTGCCGCTGCCTGCAGGGCAGGGGGTGACCTGATAGGGGATATTCCGGGCATCGGCGGACTTCTTTACGAGCTCAAACAGCTCGGGGCGTGCGTTGTAGCCGATATCGACGATGGGGCCTTTGCCCAGCTCACAGACCACCTCGGGTGCGTCCGGGGTCTTTGCGTGGGATACGTCCACAGCGATGGCAAACTCGGGTCTGTGGCGGTATGCCACGTACAGCGAGCCGTGACCGCCCAGCTCCTCCTTGATGCTTGCACAGACCAGCAGGTTGACCTTGAGAGGCTTGCTTTTCAGCAGCTCAAGGGCGTGGAGTATGCACACAAAGCAGGCTCTGTCGTCCAACGCCTTGGAGCACAGTTTGTCGCCCAGCAGCTCAAAGCCGTCGTTCCAGAACACCATATAGTCGCCTACACGCACAACCTTGCGTGCTTCCTCTCCGGTCATGCCGATATCAACGGTCATGTCGGTGAGGGGGATAGAGGCGCTTTCGTCCTTCTGCATAATTGCGGGGATGGTTCCCACAACACCGCGGATGACACCGTCGCGGGTGAGCACGGCAAGCTCGCTGCCGGGCAGCATACGCTGGTCGACACCGATGGACATAAATCTCAAAAATCCCCCGTCGGTGATCTCTGTGACGATAAAACCGATCTGGTCGATATGTGCATCCAGCATCAGGGTAGGAGCACCCTCCACGCCGCAGGGTATAAAGCCCGTCACGTTGCCGAACTTGTCGATCTCCACCTGATCGGTGTATTCACGCAAAAACTCGGCGGCAACGGCACTGACGCGCTTTTCGTCACCGGATACGCCAAACTCGCTGGTGAGCTTTTTTATTTTGCTCAAAAGTTCCAAAATCTCAACACTCCTTTATTTAAGGTCGTTTACTGTCTGCTTGAAGAATCTGCCCCGCTCCATAAAATTGGGGAACTGGTCAAAGCTGGCACACGCAGGGGAGAATAGCACCACCGAGCCGGGTGCGGCCAGCCTGCGGCAGGCCTCAACGGTGGTCTTGAGGTCATCAAATCGGTGTATGGCGGGTTTTTTTGGGTTCTTTGCCCCTATAACCGCCGCCTCGATCTTGTCGGCGGTGGCGCCGCAGAGCATCAGAGTATCCACCCGCTCGCACACCAGCTCACCAAACTCATCAAATGCGATCTTTTTGTCATAGCCGCCCGCGATCAGCACCACGGGACAGTCAAAGCACATCAGGCCCGCCTGAGAGCGTGTAGGACTGCTTGCTATAGAGTCGTTATAGTATTTTACCCCGTCAAGCTCGCGTATAAACTCAATACGGTGCTCAACTCCGGTAAAAGTATCGGCAACTCGGGCAACACTCTCTGCGCTGACCTCGTGAGCGGGGGCGGCGATGGCCGCCATGTAGTTGGCTATATTATGCCTGCCGGGTATACGCAGACGGGATGCAGAGAGTATAGGCTTGCCATCAAAGCAGATGTTCTCTCCGTCAAAGCTGTAGTGAGCGCTAGAGTCACCGAGAGAAAAATACCTGACCGAGGCGGGGCATTTTTCACCGAATGCACGGGTGGTCATATCGTCATAGTTGAGTACGGCAATACTGTCCGATGTCTGGCGCTGCAGCAGATTGTACTTGGCACTTTCGTACTCACCCATACCGCGGTGCCAGTCCAGATGGTTGGGAGTGACGTTGGTCACTACAGCCACCTGCGGGGCGTGGGTCATATCCATCAGCTGAAAAGAGGACAGCTCCACCACCACGCGGCTGTTTTGGTTCATCTCGTCCAGTCGGGGGAGCAGGGGAGCGCCGATATTGCCGCCGAGGAACACCTCATACCCTTCGGCTTTAAGCAGCTCGGCAATGATGGTAGAGGTGGTGGTCTTGCCGTCCGAGCCGGTTATTGCGGTGATGGGGCAGGGGCAGAGGGAGAAGAACACGTCCATCTCGGACGTTATCTGTGCACCTCTGGCACGTGCAGCCTCAAGCGCAGGCACGTCGGGACGCACACCGGGGGTGCGGAATATCACGTCACCCTCGAGAGAGTCCAGATACCCGTCGCCAAGAATAAGTTTTACGTTATGTTCTTTAAGCTCACCGATAAAGCCGCTGTCAAACTGCGATTCAACCTTTTTGTCGTGGACAAAAAGCTCACAGTAAGGGATCAGCATACGGATAAGCGGAGTGTTGGAAACTCCCGCGCCTATAACCGAAACCTTTTTGCCTTTCAGTGTAGCGAGAAAATCGCGCAGCATCAAAAACGCCTCCGAAAAAAGATATTTATACATTATAATTATATTACAAACACATATTTTTGACAAGGTATGATGCTTGATAAAAGTATAAACTTGTGTTATAATCACCTCGTCGGCCGGCCGAACGACCGCGCTCGCGTAAGCGGACGAGGAAAGTCCGGGCATCACAGAGCAGGGTAGCTGATAACATCAGCCGAGAGCAATCTCCGGACAAGTGCAACAGAGATATACCGCCTCATTTTTTGGGGTAAGGGTGGAAAGGTGAGGTAAGACCTCACCGCCGGCATAGGTAACTACGCCGTCCTGTAAACTCTATTCGATGCAACACCGACTCGAGGGACACGGCTTGCTCGGCCAATCTTCGGACAGGTGGCTTGAGGCGTGGGGTGACCCATTGCCCAGATAGATGGTCGTTTAAGACAGAACCCGGCTTACAGACCGACCGACACCCTCAAACTACAAGCGTCGCGGCATATGCCGCGGCGTTTTATTCTGCTTAGGGGCGGCGGAGCAAAAATATTTTTTGGACTCATCTTGATTTTGATGCACATTATGATAATATCGATCTGTATATCCGGCATATATTTGAGAGGAACAGTGTTATGGCTTTTTTACTGTTTTCGGCAATCTTTGCGCTGACAAGCGCCGAGAGACTGTCCAGCAAAAAACTGCAGACGTCCACCGCCTTTGATCTGCCGCAGATACTGATGGCTAACGTGGTAAACGCCTTTGTGGGAGTGGTCTATTATCTTGCAATAGGCGTACCCCTCCGTTTCGAGCTCAAAATGGAGCTGTTTGGCGGCATATACGGAGTAGTGGGTTTTGCGGGACTGATCCTTGCAATAATCCAGTACAGACATATGAGCATACCCCTTGCGGCAATAATCTCCACCTCGGCGTCCATAATCGGCTCCAGTCTGTTTGGCTACGTTATTCTGGGCGAGCAGATGAGTGTATACCGCCTGATCGCCGCAGCGGCGGTCATTGCGGCTGTCATATTGCCGGCCCTTGAGAGCCTGCGGGGCAAGAGCAGGATGAAAAAGTCGGATTTTATGTTCTGTGCCTTTTATTTCGTGTTTTTGGCAGCGGTGAACATCCTCTGCTCGGTGTTTGCCGCTTTTCCCGATATGGACGGCAGGGAGTATTATCTGCACGTCAATATTTATCTGCTGGCGGTATCTGCCGTTTTTTGTGCATACCTGCTTTTTGGCAAAAAGCATACCCTCAAACAGATCGCCAAAAGCCTCAGCTTTGCCCAGTCCGGCCTGCTGGGCGTACGCAGCGGCATCAATCAGACCACGAACCTGTGCACGATAGCCCTGCTGGCGATAGTGCCCGTAACAAGCTATAATATCATCAACTGTGCCGTCGGTATGCTGGCATCGGTGGCGGTGGCGAAGGTTTTCTATCGCGAAAAGCTTACCCTCAGTCAGGGCATATCCATCCTGCTGCTGATTGCTGCCACCGGATTGAGCACTATGTGAAAAAATAAAACTTTTTTCACAAAAATATCAAAATAGTACTTGCAAAAGTAAAAAGTATGGTGTATAATTATCTACGCTGTCAAATGTTCGGCGTATTTGGGCCTCTAGCTCAGTTGGTTAGAGCATCCGGCTCATAACCGGACGGTCCCGGGTTCGAGTCCCTGGAGGCCCACCATTTGAAATCAGTCAAAACTTGATATAAATAGTCTCTTGACCTATGGAGAAGTCGCGTAGTTGGTCGAGCGCGCACGATTGGAAATCGTGTAGGCGTCAAAAGCGTCTCGAGGGTTCGAATCCCTCCTTCTCCGCCACACAAAAGGCACACCGAAAGGTGTGCCTTTTTCGTGTGACGAAAAGAGAAGAGGGATTCGAAGGGTCGGTAGTGAATGACTGCCGGTGGCAGTCAGAGCCGACCACCGCTCCGACCGCAGTCGGGCGAATCCCTCCTTCTCCGCCAGAAAAAGAAAGACAAGTCGCAAGACTTGTCTTTCTTTTTCAACGAAATAAATCCCTCACGGGATTTGTGAAATACGCGACCCGTGTGAAATATTGCTCCGCAATGTGAAATGCCTGCGGGCGTGGATGGATTTATTTCATTTCACATTCGGTAAAATACCGAATATTTCACAATGACCATTGGTCATTATTTCACGTCCAAAGGATATTTCACTTGGATTATCTGAATGGTAATGTGATAATCAAATTTAAGAAAGGTGGGATCAATATGGCAGAATCAAAACTTCGGGAGTTATCAACCGACTTTGCCGTAAGGGTTATAAGACTTTGCGAATCGATCAAAGGCCACTATTCTATTGTAAATCAGCTTGAGAGGTCGGCTACCTCTATTGGTGCCAATATTCGTGAAGCTAACTACGCTCATGGAAAGGCCGATTTCATTTCAAAACTTCAAATTGCACTCAAGGAATGCTATGAAACAGAATACTGGATTGAACTTTTTGTCAAGTCGGATATTATAGCCAAGGATTCTGCTGTTGAGCTTTATAATCAGTGCGGCACGATCCGCCGTATTCTTATTGCATCTGTGAACACAGCAAAAGATAATCTTAAATAACGTAAATATGACAAGAACACCCGATCGGGTGTTCTTTTTGTATTTAGGCATGGAGTTTGTATGGAGGGATTCGAACCCTCGAGGGAAAGCCGTACTTCCTCTCACTTGAGTACGCAGGTGCCGCATGGGCCGAGCTTGCGGCTTTCCACCTCGTCCCAGGTTATTTCGTGGCTGTTTTTGCCCGGGCAGGATGCCTCGTAGTGGTATTTTTTGCTTGACGGGCCGCCCGTGTATATGTGCCCGTGGTAATTGGATTTGCCAGGCACGTCGAGGGGATGCCCCTCGGTTTTTCCGCAGGCGGTGCAGGTTCTGGGTGCGGTGTAATCGGCATCTTTCCAGCTGTGCGCCGTAGTCTCACCCTCGGTGATGCCGCACATAGAGCAAGTCTTGGGAGCTGTACAGGTGGCATTCTTCCAGCTGTGCGCCGTAGTCTCACCCTCGGTGGCGCTGCACATAGAGCAGGTTTTGGGGGCTGTGCAAGTGGCATCCTTCCAGCTGTGTCCTGCAACTTCGCCCTCGGTAGCGCCGCAAACCGAGCAGGTCTTGGGCACGGTGCAGGTAGCCTCCGAATATCTGTGTCCTATAGCTTCGCCTTTGGTTGCGCCGCACTCGCAGACCTTTGGCAGAGAGCAGGTCGCGGCGCGGAAATAATGGCTGTGCCCGCCGTCATCCGACCGTGAGCAGGCGGCAAGCACCGCTATACAGAGCAGAAATACGGCGGCAAGGCGGATTTTTCCTTTTGCTTTCATATCATTTCTCTTTTCGTAGAGTATTTGCAGATATATTGTACTGATACATTATACCAAGCCTTTACCGAAAAATCAAAGCCCCGACAAAAAAACATCCACCCGCCTGCTTGTGCGGGTGGATGTATCTGTGTGTATTTACTTTCTCCAGAAGAGATAGAAGGGCAGCTCGCGGGCGGCGGTTTCTTCCTCAACAACCTTCACAGTGGGGCGGTGCGTAATAATATGACGCTTTTTGGTTGTCACGGGCAAAAAATATGTTATACTGTTTACAAGACGTTTTGGCTTATACATCGGCCGGAAAGGATACATAATGGCAAAACTTTATTTTAAATACGGAGCAATGGGCTCATCCAAAACAGCAAGCGCGCTTATTACAAAGTTCAATTATGAGGAGCGCGGAATGCGAGTTTGGCTTATCAAACCCTCGCTGGATGACCGAGACGGTGTGGGTGTGGTGCGTTCCAGAATCGGACTTGAAGAAAAAGCATACGTTGTACTGCCCGAAACCGACATTCTGAAAGAGTTCGAAGATCGAAAGGATATCCACGTCATCATTGCCGATGAGTGCCAGTTTTTCACAGCCGCCCAGATAGATCAGCTGAGACAGATTGTTGACGAGTATGATATCCCCGTGCTTTGTTTTGGATTGAGAACAGACTTTCTGACACACTTGTTTGAGGGAAGCCGCAGACTGTTTGAGCTTGCAGATTCGATCACCGAGATAAAAACCATCTGCTCCTGCGGGCAGAAAGCCATCGTAAATGCACGTATAGACAAAAACGGACGTGTGCTTACAGACGGCGGGCAAATCATGATCGGCGGCAATGATTCTTATATCGCTATGTGCCACAGCTGCTGGAAGCGTGCGATAAAGAATCAAAACACCGTGTGTAACAAAGAATAAAGCGCGGACAGAATCCCCGAGACAGCTGAATAATAGACAAAAAGCCCCTTGATGCAGTATATGGACTGCATCAAGGGGTATTGTTTTGGCTTTCAAGAGCTTGGCGGATCACACCGGCGTATCTCCACCATATTTAGTCCCATTCTTCTTGGTCTGAAAGATTCAGGAACTCGCCTGCAGGTGTTTTGCTATCACCAAAGCACTGGTCTAAGGATATGTTTCTGCGGCTATACAGAACAGCTGCTTCAAACTTTTTGTCCTTGATATTCTTGGAAATCATTTGACGCGCCAAGTCTGCCGGATTTTCACGTGAGAGCTCCCATGCCTCATAGCAGAGTTCGATCATATCGTGGAAGTCATCATCTGTTGTATATTCATTCAAAAACTCCGAAATAACGGCCACATGGCATTTTTCTAGTGATCTTATTTCTTCTTCTTTGAGTTGGGGAGCTTTTCGCATTGCGATGGAAAAGGGTTTTCTATGCAATCTCCTTGCCAAGCTCCGTCATCTCTGAGCCACACTTCGAACTTGGCGGGTAAGTCTAACTTTCCTTGTTTTGTGATTTCTGCAGTGGAGGGTAAAAGTTTGGAACCGTTTTTGGGGAAAATTATGGAACCATCCTTTGATGTGCTTTCGCATAACAAAAAGTGCAAGGCATCCTCCGTAAAAGAAATGTTCAGTGGCTTGCCGTGTAATTTGGCAGACAAACGGCTGTTCATATTGAATCTTCCGCCTGGATAAATTGTTACACTCATAACAGTGTTTCTGTTTTCGGGAGCTTGAATAATGCGAGTGAATAGGCTTTGGTCGATGAGTTTTCTTAACATAATGTACATCCTTTCTGTTTTTACGGATATAGAGGTGCTTACATATTCTTATAATACAGAATCCTATGTACAATAAAAGGGACAGTAATGATTGCTATAGGGTTAATATGTGTGATGATAAGTAATGGTGCAGTTTCGTGTGACAGAATTGATACCTATAAACGGTGTCAAGATCTCGTCAATAGGGAAAAAAGAAATCGCTATTCTCACAATAGAAGAACAGCTGGCCCTACAAAAAGCCGCAGCGAACTCTGAATCTTTAGCGGCATTTGGAATAATTTTTACCCTAAGTACCGGCGTCAGGCGTGGAGAAATGTTGGGACTGCAATGGGGTGACGTAGATTTTACCAATCACTGTATACGTATTCGTCGAACTGTCGGCCGCTTACAAAAAGTAGATGAGAACGGGAAATTGGTCGCCAAGAAGCCGGGGAAGACCACTACAGAAATTGTAGCAAGAACACCCAAAACCACAACAGGGCAGAGGGTCATCTCATTGTTTCCTCAAGTGTGGAAAGACCTGATGATATACCACCAAAGACAAAAAGAGCTGCTGGTTACACAAAACGTGTATTTATCGTCCACTACGCCGATATTCTCCACGGTTTCGGGAACTTTCTACGAGCCCAGAACTTACCAGGATTTGTTTAAAAGGACTTTAAAGGCAGCGGGAGTAAAGAATATTAACTTCCACGCCTTGCGTCACACGTTCGCAACCAGAGCGTTAGAAGCAGGTATGGATATCAAAGTGCTGTCATCAATCTTAGGCCACGCCCAAGCCTCAACTACACTCAATCTCTACGCCCACGCACTCCCCGACCACAAGAAACAAAGTATGGAAAAAATGAGTGCATTTTATGGGGGAGAGTGAGGTGTAGTTCAGGAAATTCCCTGATAGATTTTGGTCTGGTAAGGAATTAATGGCTATTATTGACCATTTTTGTTGTTTGGGATATTATTCAAGTACAAACATCGCGTAGGAATGTAGACTTCGGATTTCCGTATGAGCTACTGATGTCCTGCGCGATGTTTTTATAATATAAAAAGAAAAATGTACCGCAAAGAACTTCCGGCAGCACCGTGCCTTCAGTATTAAACGATACATCTTTCTCTTGAAATAATTAGTTTGCCATATACAGGATTAACCTGTTTGCAGATTCTGAAGACAGTGATTGCAGAGATAGGAGTCTGCATTGTAATATATCTGCGCTTATCTGCCGACTGATAAGTAAGGCATAAAACACCGTGGCAATCAGTGAGTTATCCTCGACACCTATCAGTGCGCAATATTATTATAGCACGAAAAATTAACGTAGACAATACATATATTGTGCTGTTTTGGGGTATTGCTTGTTACGCAATCGGCGTCAAAATTGGCGTCAAATGTACATAGCTCGGTTTTATGTGCGATCCGCATATGAGCAAAACACTGACAAACACAAAGAAAAAGCCTTGGAATCATTGAGATTCCAAGGCTTTCCTAGATGGTTGCGGAGGCAGGATTTGAACCTACGACCTCCGGGTTATGAGCAGGTGATCCTAATCTGTCCTGTCTAGGATATCGATCGCAACCCGAGTTTTTAATAGCGTTTTTACTGACCGCTGACCGTCGTGATCTGGAAAACACTTTGGAAAGAATTAAAAAGATCAGCATGGATACCCATATCGGTTTTGTGGTTTTGAGATTGATATAGGTACGGATTCATTGGTTCATTTCGAAATGATAGATATACACACGATATATATTACAAAGGTTGTTTTTTGAAATCTTAACATGACGATGTTAATTATCGGGAAAGCTATAAAAAATATAGTTATAGCTATATTATGTTCTTGAAGATTCGACGTTTTGTGATATAATATGATTAACAAACTATACCTTAACAAAAGAGGTGCAACTATGGCTGTCAGCTATAAAAAACTTTGGAAGCTTTTGATCGACCACGATATGAAAAAGAAAGACCTCGCGAAAGCGGCGGATATCAGTAACTATACCATCACCAAGATGAGCAAGGGCGAAAACGTCACCGTCGAAACCCTTGGCAAAATCTGCAAAGTCCTCGGTTGTGGCGTGGATGATATTATGGAATTCATTCCGGAAGAAGCGGAGAAATAACAGTATGTGTTGAAAAATCCTCTTTTTTCATCCTATCCCAGAAGTGGTAATCTAGAATCAGAAAGAGAACTACTGATAAAGGAAAGAGGATTGACGGGTATAACTATTATGAGGGAAGATAAAATGAGCAATCTCATAAAAAGAGAATATGACAAGTTGTCTGTCGTAAATGACATTGTAGAGCGTGAAAATATCGTTTATCAGTTTCAAACAACCGGTTTTCTTGATCGCAACGATGCAATCGAAAGAATAAAAGCAATACAATTTACAGATATTGAATTGGCAACAGCGACCGTTGCCAAGCAGGTACAATTCGGCAGTGTTGATCTTTATCAAGCCGACAACAGGCTTATTATTACAAATATCCAGTTTCAAATAGATTTCCTAAAAGCAAAACTTGCAAAGTTGGAATTGAAGGAGAAAGAAAATGGCTGATATTAAATTATTTAATATAAACGGTAAAGTAACAGAATTACAAAGTGGGAACGTTACTCTCGAAAAAGAGTTGCAGACCGTAATTGAAAACAATATGGAAACATTCTTTGGCGTTACCTTCCTTGCCTCCGAGTATAAAACCACCGATGGAGGTCGCATGGACAGTATCGGAATTGATGAGAATCATTGTCCTGTTATATTTGAGTATAAGCGCTCAATGAAAGAAAATGTAATCAATCAAGGCCTGTTCTATCTTAACTGGCTCTTGGATCACAAAGATAGCTTTAAGGTTTTGGTTATCGAGAAACTAGGACTTAAAGAAGCAGACAATATCGACTGGACAATGCCTCGTGTTGTGTGTATTGCAGGAGATTTTACCAAGTATGATGAATCCGCAATTAAGCAAATGAATAGAAATGTCAGCCTTATTCGGTATAAGAAGTTTGGCGAAGATTTGCTTATGTTCGAGCATATCAACGAAAACGTTGCTGCCGCGATACCCGATACCGATACTCCAGTTACCAAAGCTAAATCTACCGACAAAACCTTTGATGAGCAATTAAAAGCAGCTGATACCTCAGTCAAAACAATGTATCAAGATCTTACCAATTACATATTGAGCCTTGGTGATGACGTGTGTGAAACTCACTTGAAACTTTATGCGGCATTCAAAAAGATCCGCAACATTGTAACAGTTGTAGCGTTAAAGAAAAAGCTCATTTTGAATTTGCCTTTGGATGTAAACACTGTTAAGTTTGAAGAAGGTTTTTCAAGAGATGTAACGAACATTGGTCACTGGGGCTGTGGTGCAGTTGAACTCCACCTTCAAACTGTTGCAGACTTTGAAAAAGCCAAACCGCTGATTGATAGAGCGTATAACGAGAATTGAAACTTAAAGGAGGCTTGGATATGAAGCCTGAAGAAAAATCTCGATTAACTATCGATAAAAAGTTAATAGAATCCGGATGGGTGATTCAAGATGTCAAATCCTTGAGTTTGTCAGCTTCTCTCGGTGTTGCTGTTCGGGAGTTCCCAACGAGCACGGGACCTGTGGATTATGCTCTTTTCATAGAAGGAGTACCTGTAGGTGTTATAGAAGCCAAGAAAACAGATGAGGGAGAGAACATAACTGCCGTTGAGGGGCAGTCTTCTCGTTATGCGAACAGTACGTTCAAGTGGATCAAAGACATTTACCGCATTCGATTTGCATACGAAGCAACGGACAAGCTCACACGCTTTACCGACTATAACGATGTAAAATATCGTTCAAGAACAGTTTTTTCCTTCCATCGTCCCGAAACTCTAAACGCTCTTTTGAAACAGGCGGATACCGTGCGGAACAATATGAAGCATTTCCCCGAGTTCGATCCTACGGGATTCCGTAAGTGTCAGATTGCCGCTATCGAAAATCTTGATAAATCCTTTGCTGATAACCGCCCCAAGGCTTTGGTACAAATGGCAACGGGCGCTGGAAAAACATTTACGGCTATTACTGCGGCATACAGACTTTTAAAATACGGAAAAATGAACCGTATTCTTTTCCTCGTGGATACGAAAGGTCTTGGCGAGCAGGCAGAGCGCGAATTCTTGGCATACAGACCGACAGATGATAACCGTTCCTTCTCGCAGATTTATGGCGTACATAGACTCAAATCCTCGTATATCCCCGATGGTGTTCAGATCTGTATCAGCACCATTCAGAGAATGTACTCCATCCTCAAAGGCGACGAACTTGACGAATCTGCCGAGGAAACATCGTTCAACGAATTTGTAACAGCAGACTCCAAAGCACCGAAAGAGGTGGTTTACAACGAGAAATATCCACCCGAATTCTTTGATTGCATCATCGTAGACGAGTGCCACCGTTCTATTTATAACGTGTGGAATCAGGTGCTCGAGTACTTCGATTCATTTATTATCGGTCTGACTGCCACCCCCGATAAGCGTACCTTTGCGTTTTTCAATGAGAACGTGGTCAGCGAATATCCTCGTGAACAAGCTATCATTGACGGCGTAAACGTAGGGGAGGATATCTTTCTCATTGAAACCAATATCGGCAAAAATACTACGCACATTATGAAGCAAATGATAGAGGTGCGTAGCCGTTTATCGCGCGAAAAGCGTTGGAAACAGCTTGATGAGGACGTGGATTATAGACCGTCACAGCTTGACCGAGACATTGTCAATCCAAGCCAAATCCGCACTGTAATTCGCACATTCAAAGAAAATGTGTTTACATCGTTGTTCCCCCGTCGTAAAGAAGTGCCGAAAACTCTGATTTTTGCTAAAACCGATAGCCACGCAGACGACATCATTCAAATCGTCCGTGAGGAGTTTGGCGAAGGCAACGAGTTCTGCAAAAAGATTACTTATTCTGCAGAAAACCCCGAAAGCGTATTAAGCTCTTTCCGTAACGATTACTATCCCCGTATTGCCGTTACCGTCGACATGATTGCAACTGGTACGGATGTTAAACCTATCGAATGCTTAATCTTCATGCGCGATGTTCGCAGCAAAAACTATTTCGAGCAGATGAAAGGTCGCGGAACAAGAACTCTCTCTAAAGACGATCTTCAAAAGGTTACTCCATCTGCAACCGATAACAAAGATCATTTTGTTATCGTGGATGCCGTGGGTGTTACCAAATCCAAGAAATCCGACACTCGTACTCTCGAGCGCAAACCGTCTGTCAGTATGAGAGAACTGATGATGAATGTAGCTCTCGGTGATAAGAGCGAGGATACGTTCACCTCTCTTGCAAACCGTGTTATTCGGTTGAATAGCCAAATGACTCCGAGTGAAAAGAAAGAGTTTGCAGAAAAAGTCGGCGATAGCGCAGGACAAGTTGCCGAAAAGCTTTTGAACGCCTTTGACGAGGACGCAATTCTTCACAAGGCACAGGAGCAGTTTGCAACAGCAGAACCTACCGACGAGCAAATTGCCGAGGCAAAGAAGGCATTGGCGATAGAGGCAGTTGCTCCTTTTCAAAATCCCGATGTGCGTGATTACATTGAGAATATGCGCCGCAGTCACGAACAGATCATCGACAACGTAAATCTTGACGAGGTGTTGTTTGCCGGATTCGACTCGCAGCAAGAGGAAAACGCAGACCGTGTTATATCTTCTTTCCGTCAGTTTATTGACGAGAACAGAGATGAAATTATCGCCCTGCGTATCATCTACGACCAAAAATATAAAGACCGTCCGATGGCGATTGATGGATTGAAAGCATTATATGAGAAGCTGAAGTCCAAAGGAATCACCGTGGAGCGTCTGTGGGATTGTTATGCCATTAAGAAACCCGAAAGAGTAAAGCGTGGTACGATGGCACAATTGTCCGACCTTATATCCATCATTCGTTTTGAAATGGGATATACCGAGAATCTTGCACCCTTTGCTGACAGAGTAAACTATAACTTTATG
>JAZOWC010000067.1:0-4933 GCA_045658985.1 Oscillospiraceae bacterium | reverse complement strand
CCCCCTGCTGATCCCGCCGCTCCTCCCACAGATCCCGTAACCCCTCCCGCCGCCGATACGGACGGCTACACCCCCGGATATGTTGACGGCAACTACTGGGGCAGCGAGTGGCTGGGCGCAGAGGCTACTTTTGGCGGCGGTTATGCCATGTCCACACAGCAGGAACTGATCGAGGCCACGCTTATCGGTTCGGGCGTGCTGTTTGACAATATGTCCGACAGCGAAAAAGCCGCTCTCGCCGCAAAAGCCGCCACCTCCTACGAGATGATGGCAAAAGACAGCTACGGCAACAACGTCAACGTCACGGTAGAAAAATTGCCCTACCCCATGAACGTCCTCGACTACATAGACATACTCAAGCAGCAGCTTGCGCTGACCAACGGCAATCCTCAGTTTGGTGGCGAGCCTCAGGGCGTGGAGTTCTGCAATCAGACGTGGGTCGTATACGAGTGGACGCTGGACGTGATGGGTTATACCGTGGCTCAGGCAGGTCTGTTCCGCCTGATCGACGACCGTATGGCGGTCATTGTCTTTACTATGGTGGACGAGTATGCGCTGGCCGAAATGGTGTCCATGTTTGACGTCTACGATGGCGTGCCCAACGAAGTATACACAGACGATCCCGCTCTGCCCGCCACCGGCACTCTGGAAAGCAACCTCTGGACCTCTCCCGAATGGGGCATGAGCTACACCGTGGGTGCCGATCTTTCGGCTATGGCAGGCAAGGAGCTGTATGATCTCATAGGCGCGGGGCAGAACGAGACGGCATTTGACCTGCTGGTTGCCGATGCCGGACTCAACACCCTGCTTGTTTATTCCCAGTTTAACTACGCAGGCTACTCAGGCACTTTCTATATAGACAACGTGCTGATGGAGGAAGCCGCACAGACCGACTACGTCACCCCTGTGGAAGGCAGCCGCAAGAGCGTGACCGTCTGCGGCGTGGAGTTTGAGTCGGTGGGCTTTGAGGTCAAAGAAGGCACCGCAGCATATCTGGACTACTACTACGCGGCCGCTATAGGAGACCGACTGGTGTTTATAAACGTCTCGGCACAGACCGAGGCTGCCGTGCAGGCACTGCTTGCGGGCTTCGGAAACTGAAATTGAATATAAAAAGCGGCTGAGCCTCGGCTCAGCCGTTTTTTGCTGCTCCCGGGGAGATTTTTACACAAAAACTTTACAGATAAGTTGACAGATGTAAAGTTGTGTGTTAATATATGGCTGCTCAAATTATCCCAAACAGAGGAAAAAGCCATGAAAGATCAGATAAACCTGCTCAAAAAGCAAAAAAACGCCGTCATCCTCGCCCACTGCTACGCGCCTCAGGACGCGCAGGAGGTGGCGGATTTTGTGGGAGATTCATTTTATCTCGCCCGCGCTGCCAAAGAGACCGAGGCGGATATTATAGTTTTCTGCGGCGTGTATTTTATGGGTGAGAGCGCCAAGATGCTCAACCCTGACAAAAAGGTGCTTATGCCCGATATTAAAGCCGACTGCGCCATGGCCCATATGGTGGCGCCGGGGGTCATCGACGAGATGCGCGCCCGCTACAGCGATCTGGCGGTGGTCTGCTACATCAATTCGGAGGCCGCGCTCAAGGCGCAGAGCGACGTGTGCGTCACCTCCTCCAACGCGGTCAAAATCGTCAAAGCCCTGCCCCAGAAGAACATATTCTTCATCCCCGACCGCAATCTCGGACGGTTTGTGGCACAGCAGGTACCCGAAAAAAATATCATCCTCAACGACGGCTGCTGTCCCGTTCACGCCGCGCTGACGGGAGAGAGGGTAAAGGCGGCGAAGAAGCTTCATCCCGAAGCTCCCGTGCTTGCCCATCCCGAGTGTGAGGAGGAGGTGCTTGAGCTTGCCGATTTTGTGGGAAGCACCTCCGACATCATCAAATATGCCAAACAGGACGGGGCAGAGGAGTATATAATCTGCACCGAGCAGGGTGTGGACCATAGACTGCAGAGCGACAACCCCCACAAGCGGTTTTATTATCCCGACAGCTGCCTGTGCTGCCGAGACATGAAGCTGAACACACTTGAGAATATACTTTCTGCCCTGAAGGATGAAGAGCCCGAGGTGCAGGCCGACGAAAAACTGTTCAAGCAAGCCCTTGCGCCTCTTGACAGAATGCTGGAGATGGCCAAATAACATGAATACCGATATCATTATTGTCGGCAGCGGCGCGGCGGGACTGTATACCGCCCTCAAGCTGCCGAGGGACAAGCACATCACCGTTATATCAAAAGACAAGCTGGACTCGAGCGATTCTTTTCTGGCGCAGGGAGGCATATGCGTACTGCGTGACGGAGAGGATTACGACGCATTCTTTGAGGATACTTTGAGGGCGGGACATTATGAGAACGACCGAACCTCGGTGGACATTATGATCCGCTCATCCCGCTCGGTTATAGACGATCTTGTGTCGATGGGGGTGGATTTTGAGAAAAACGGCGACGATTTTGCATACACCCGCGAGGGGGCGCATTCAAAGCCGAGAATACTCTTCCACCGTGACGAGACGGGCAGGGAGATAACACGCAATCTGCTCGCCGAGGCGCAGGCGCGGGACAATATCACCCTCATAGAGGACTGTACCATGGTAGACCTGATCGTTGACGGCAATCTCTGCCGCGGCGTGGTGTGCCTGATGCCTGACGGAAGCTATGCCGCCCTTACCGCCGACTATACCGTGCTGGCTACGGGGGGCATCGGAGGACTGTTTGAGCAGTCCACCAACTTCCCACACCTGACGGGGGATGCACTGGCGCTGGCACTCAAGTACGGCATCAAACTCAAAAACATCGACTATATCCAGATCCATCCCACCTCACTGTACACGGGCAGAAAGGAGAGAGCATTCCTCATCTCCGAGTCGGTGCGCGGCGAGGGAGCGCACCTGCTCAACTCAAAGGGCGAGCGGTTCGTCAACGAGCTGCTGCCCCGCGACGTGGTGGCGCAGGCTATCTTCCGCGAGATGGAAAAAGAAGGCACCGACCACGTATGGCTGTCGCTTAAGCCCATCCCCGAGAGTGAGATCAGGACGCATTTTGTCAACATATACAACCGCTGTCTTGAGGAAGGCTACGATATCACCCGCGAGAGTATCCCCGTGAGACCTGCCCAGCATTATTTTATGGGCGGTGTGGAGGTGGACTACCGAAGCAGAACCTCTATGGACAGACTTTATGCGGTAGGTGAGACCGCCTGCAACGGCGTCCACGGCAAAAACCGTCTTGCCAGCAATTCGCTGCTTGAGAGTCTGGTTTTTGCCCTCCGTGCCGCAGAGGATATATCGGGCGGCTATACCCCTCTGCCCGAGGGCGGTGAGGAGTTTGTGCCCTCGAGCGAAGACTACCACGGCTGCGGCCAAAAATACAAGGATGCGGTAATTGCCGCCATAGAAAAGGAGAAAAACAGCCATGAATAATATCACAATGACCGTCAACGCAGACGAACTCATACTCCGCGCCCTCAAAGAGGACATCACAAGCGAGGACATCACCACCAATTCGGTCATGCGCGGCTACTGCGCGGGCGAGGTGGAGCTGAGATGCAAGCAGGACGGCGTTATTGCCGGACTGGACGTGTTCAAGCGCGTTTTTGAGCTGCTGGACGCCGGCACCCGGGTGACTTTTTCGGTCAAAGACGGCGACAGAGTAACAAAAGGTCAGCTTCTCGGCACCGTGCGGGGAGATATCCGCGTGCTGCTGTCGGGTGAGCGTACGGCGCTGAACTTTTTGCAGCGTATGAGCGGCATCGCCACCTACACCCGCACCATAGCCGATATGCTTGAGGGCACAAACACCAAGCTGCTCGACACACGCAAGACCACCCCCGGTATGCGTGTGTTTGAAAAATACGCCGTCAAGGTGGGCGGCGGATACAATCACCGATTCAACCTCAGCGACGGCATCCTGCTCAAAGACAATCACATCGGCGCCGCAGGCGGCGTCAGGCAGGCCGTGGCTATGGCGAGGGAGTATGCTCCCTTTGTCCGCAAGATCGAGATCGAGGTAGAAAATCTGGATATGCTGCGCGAGGCACTTGATGCAGGCGCCGACATCATCATGCTGGACAATATGTCGGTGGAGGACATGAAAAAAGCGGTAAAAATGTGCGCAGGAAAGGCCGAAACCGAGTGCAGCGGCAACGTTACAAAAGAAAATGTTGCCAAACTCACCGATATTGGTGTAAACTATATATCAAGCGGAGCGCTGACACATTCGGCGCCCATACTTGACCTTTCGCTGAAAAATTTGCACGCAATATAAGAAGGAGTGAGCCTATGAAAGCGGCCGAAAGGAGAAAATCCATAGCCAATCTGCTGATCTCCTCCGACTCGGCTGTGCCCGGCGGCAGGCTTTCTGAGATGTTCGGCGTATCGCGGCAGATCATCGTGCAGGATATCGCCGTGCTCAAGGCGTCGGGCTATGACATCCTCTCCACCCACAACGGATACGTAATTCAGGACACCCCGCTGAAAGAGAGGGTATTCAAGGTCTATCACACCACCCATCAGACCGAGGATGAGCTGAGCACCATCGTGGAGCTTGGGGGAACGGTTGTGGACGTGTTCGTGTGGCACAAGGTCTACGGCAAAATGTCCGCGCCGCTGAATATATTCTCCCGCCTGCATATAGATCAGTTCATCGAAGGGGTACGAAGCGGCAAGTCTGTTGAGCTGATGAGCATCACGGGGGGATTCCATTATCACACCGTCCGCGCCGAGAGCGAACAGATACTGGACAATATTGAGCACGCCCTGAACGCCAAAAACTACATCGCACCTATTATATAATATGAATAAAACAAGGCCACCCGCTCAGGCGGGTGGCCTTTGGTTATTTATGTTCGGGGTTTGCTGCCCCCAAAGCGTCGGATGTCAGTCTCGCAGATAATTGTTCAGATAATTCAGCACCCGTTTTTT
>JAZOWC010000066.1:0-116107 GCA_045658985.1 Oscillospiraceae bacterium | reverse complement strand
CTCGTTCCTTTGGAACGAGGATTTTTGGTCCGAGTGACAAGACTTGAACTGTGGCCGCGAGACTTCGTCACGCCGCCACGTGCGGCCACCGATTAAATAGCGCCTTCGGCGCGCACGAGGCCGCAAGGTCGGCATAGCCTCCCCAAAACAGCAAAAAAAGAGACTGTCCAAGGACAGTCTCTTTTTTCGCTGGTCCGGGTGACAAGACTTGAACGCAGCCGTGACGGCGCATACTGCGCCGCGGCTGCCATGCGGCCACCGATTAAATAGCGCCTTCGGCGCGCAAGAGGCCGCAAGTTCAGCACTATGCCCCAAAACAGCAAAAAAAGAGACCGTCTACGACAGTCTCTTTTTTCGCTGGTCCGAGTGACAAGACTTGAACTTGCGGCCTCTTGACCCCCAGTCAAGCGCGCTACCAGCTGCGCCACACCCGGATGCAAGGGTTATATTACCACAACCGAAACAAGAATTCAAGTCTTTTTTTCAATTTTTTTCATTTTTTTATTTTTTCTTTGATTTTGGGGTGTTTTGCCATATTTTTTTCGCCGCGGCGGGTGCGGTGCGGCGGCATTATGCGCCTATCCCAGCGCAACGTCCAGCACCATCATTACGGCAAACCCCATCAGCACCCCCGCGGTTGCCAGAGTCTTGTTGTCGCGGAACGACTCGGGTATCAGCTCGGAGCAGACCACGGCTATCATCGCCCCTGCCGAAAAGGTCAGGGCGAATGGCAGCAGCGCCTGCATTCTTGTGGCGGCGATTGCTCCCAGTACCCCGGCTATCGGTTCTACGGCACCCGAGCTTTGTCCAATCAAAAAGCTTCTTGAGCAGCTTTTGCCGGCCTTGCGCATGGGCACGGCGGCACACAGTCCTTCGGGGAAGTTCTGCAGACCTATCCCCAGAGCCAGCAGCATGGCGCTGAGGACAGATGCCCCTTCCACACCCGTTGCCGCGCAGCCGAATGCCACACCCACCGCCAGACCTTCGGGGATGTTGTGCATGGTGATGGCCGACACCAGCATCAGCGAGCTTTTGGCCGATCGGCCGCCCTGCGGCTCGGTGCGCGACAGGTAAATATCGGTGAGTATAATAAATACCCCGCCCGAAACAAATCCCACCGCCGCCGTCAGCCACGCATTGTGCCCCAGACTGCCTGACAGCTCGATTGCGGGGGAGAGGAGCGACCAGAATGACGCCGCGATCATCACGCCCGCGGCAAATCCCATCATTATATCAAGCGGCCTGCGCCGTATGTCTCTGAAAAAGAAAACCAGCGACGCGCCCGCCGCGGTCACACCGTAGGTGAAAAGCGTGCCCAGAAGCGCCTGCACCGGGCTGCTTTGACTCAAAAACCAATCCATCAAAAACCTCCGTTCAATGCAGTATATTTACCAAAACTTTACTGTGTGACAGGTGGACAGGCATAAGACGGATGTGGTATAATATATATCTGTGTAGTAAATCTCAAAAAAGGAGGCATCAGGTTGGGCGGCAGGACTATACTCAAAGAAAAAACAAAAGAATCCCTCGTCTCGGTATTGCCGATCACGCTGATAGTGTTCGTGCTCTGTTTCAGCGTCGCACCCGTGCCCAACGGCATCATGATGGCCTTTGTCATCGGCGCGGTAATGGTCATACTGGGCATGGCGCTGTTCACCCTCGGCGCCGATATGGCAATGACTCCCATAGGTCAGCACGTGGGCTCGGCTATCACCAAATCCCGCAAGCTGTGGCTGGTTATTGTCATCAGCCTTATTATGGGTGTTCTCGTCACCATCTCCGAGCCCGATCTGCACGTGCTTGCCGAACAGGTCAGCGGCGTGCCCAACTCGGCGCTGATATACTCGGTTGCCGTGGGCGTCGGTCTGTTTCTAGTGGTGGCCATGCTGCGTATTCTGTTCAAAGTACGTCTGTCCTACCTTCTGTTCGGACTGTATATATTGGTATTCGGCATATCCTTCTTTGTGCCTGATGCATTTTTGGCCGTGTCCTTTGACTCGGGCGGCGTTACCACCGGCCCTATGACCGTTCCTTTTATTATGGCACTGGGCGTCGGTGTGGCAGCCAGCCGTAGCGACAAGGACGCCGAGAACGACTCATTCGGTCTGGTTGCCCTCTGCTCGGTAGGCCCAATCCTTGCCGTGCTCATTCTGGGTATGATCTTCAAACCCGACTCGGGGGATTATATCCACGAAGCCGTCATAGAAGCCGCCGACTCGGCCGAGCTGTGGGGATATTTCAGCCACGCCTTCCCCGAGTATTTCAAAGAAGCCGCCGTGGCGCTGGCACCCATCGTGGTGTTCTTTCTGATCTTCCAGGTCATCGTCATCCGACTCAACCGCACCCAGCTCATCAAGATCATCGTGGGCGTTCTGTATACATATCTGGGACTGGTGGTGTTTCTCACCGGCGTCAACGTAGGCTTTATGCCCGTGGGCAGGATACTGGGTCAGGAGCTGGCCCTCCACGAGTACAGCTGGATAATCGTGCCGCTGGGTATGCTCATTGGCTACTTTATAGTTGCCGCAGAGCCTGCCGTACACGTGCTCAACAAGCAGGTCAACATTATGTCCTCGGGCGCTATCCCCGAGCGGGCCATGTCGCTGGCCCTGTCTCTGGGCGTGTCGGCGTCGGTGGGACTGGCATTTTTGAGAATACTGCTGGATATCCCGCTGATGTATTTTCTTATCCCCGGCTATGCCATCGCGCTGGCGCTCACATTTGTGTCGCCGCCGATGTTTACCGCTATCGCATTTGACTCGGGCGGCGTTGCATCCGGCCCTATGACGGCCACCTTCCTGCTGCCCATGGCCATCGGTGCCTGCACCGCGCTGGGCGGAAACGTGCTCACCGACGCATTCGGCGTGGTGTCCATGGTTGCCATGACGCCTCTGATCGCCATCCAGATAATGGGCTGCGTGTTCCGCTTCAAGGCTCGCAGGCAGGCTGCACAGACGGTCACAGTCGAAGAAATCATCGAACTTTTGTAAAGGAGGGAACCTATGGGCGGATTGTACTGCATGGTCACCGTTGTCCGGCGTGAGCTGGGCGAGAGGTTTATGACCTTCTACAAAAAGAACGGAGTTCGTACCCATATGTCCACCCTTTGCAACGGTACGGCTCAGCAGAAGACTCTGGACTATCTCGGCCTGGAAAAGACCGAAAAAATGATGATAATATCCTTTGTATCCGATGATATACGCAAAAAACTCAGCCACGACCTTGTCTCCAAGATGCACATCGACGTGCCCGGCAACGGCATCGCAATGGCCGTGCCCATGGAGAGCATAGGCGGCAAAACCGCGGTGGATTATCTCGCCTCCGGACAGGAGATCAAAAAAGGAGCTGAAAGAGACATGAACGCGACCCCCTATACCCTCATAGTTGCCATAGCCGAAAGCGGCTGTACCGATATCGTTATGGACGCGGCGCGTTCGGCAGGCGCCCGGGGCGGCACTGTGGTGCACGCAAAAGGCACCGCAAACGACAAGATCACCAGCAGCTTTTTCGGCGTGACCGTAGCCAGCGAAAAAGAAATGGTCTACATCGTCTCCAAACGTCAGGACAGAGATACCATTATGAAAGCTATCATGGAGAACGCGGGCCAGCACACCGAGGCCAAAGCCGTGGTGTTCTCCCTGCCCGTTGACAGCGTGGTCGGTCTGCGCAGCCTCACCGATCAGGAAGAGTCCGAAGAATAATATCCCGCCATATAAAAATCAAACCGCCCGACATAGTGCCGTCGGGCGGTAGTTTTTTGTGGGGTGAGCGGGCAGACGTATGCCGATTGCGGCGGCTTTCTGTCTGAGGCTGTTATTCTTCCTCCAGCTCGCACAGCGCCGTGCCGATCTCGTCCAAAATATCGGTCACCAGCACCGATCTGGGGCTCTGCATCTCGCCTGCCAGAGCGCCTGCACGGGAGTGGATGTACACTCCTGCCGCGGCGGCATCGTCGCCGGAGACGCCCTGAGCGCACAGAGAGGCTATGATGCCCGCCAGCACGTCGCCGCTGCCGCCCTTGGCAAGTGCGGAATTGGGGGCGGAGAGCATATATCGGCGCTCGCCGTAGATCTCGGTGCGGGGGCCTTTTGCCACCACGGTCACACCGTATCTGTCGGCCAGCGCGGCGGCATCGGGCAGGGAAGAAGCATCCAGCAGCCGCTTAAACTCGCGGGCGTGTGGGGTGAGGATCACGGGGCAGCGGGCCTCAGCCAGCAGGGACATATCCTCGCAGAGCAGGTTGAGTCCGTCTGCATCTATAACCAGAGGGAGGGTGCAGTTTTGCAACAGAGCGCGCAGCAGGGCTCTGCCGCCGCAGGTGAGACCACCGCCGCAGCCGAACAGCACGGCGGTGAATCTGTGCAGTACCGATATGAGCTCGCCCGCGCAGAGGGGATCAATGCCTCCGTCCGGGTGCTCGGGCAGAATGTTCAGCACCGCGCCGGGGTAGTGATAGCTGACCGTGCGGCATACCGACTCGGGGGCGGCCACCGTGCACAGTCCCACGCCCGCACGCAGAGCGCCGCCGCAGGACAGTACCGCCGCTCCGGGCATATTGCGGCTGCCGCAGACGCACAGAAGCCTGCCGAAGCCCAGCTTGTCGGCATATTCGTCGCGCGGGGGCAGCAGGGAGGATACAAGCGCGGGAGTAATACTCTCAAAAAACATATTTTGACCTCGCTGTTGACATTGTGATACACATATTATATAATATATAGGCGGCAAAAGCCAACAAAAATTGGATTTTTGGATGTTTTTGGACAATTTTATAAAAAATACTTGACTTGACATATTGGGTATGATAATATTATTCTACCTGTCGGGTCTTTTTTTATGTCTGCGAAAAAGACAAAAACAGGGAGGCAAACAGGCAAGGCGCGGAGAGCGTCTGTGTCTTAATCTAAAAGGAGGTGCCGAAACATGCGCGTTAAGATCACTTTAGCGTGTACCGAGTGCAAGCAGAGAAACTACGATACCGTCAAGAACAAGAAGAACACACCCGACCGTATCGAGCTCAACAAGTACTGCCGTATTTGCAAGAAGCACACCTTACACAGGGAAACCAAGTAAGGTATTTTTGAGAAAAGAGGTGCTTTGATGGCTGAGAATGAAAAAATCGTAGCAACAGAAGCAAAAACTGTTGAGACAAAAAAAGCAGACAAGAAAAAAGAGAAGAAACCCGGTCTCTTTGCGAAGATCGCAAAATGGTTCCGTGACCTGAAGAGCGAAGCTAAGAAGGTCGTATGGCCCAACGGTAAGCAGGTTGTTAACAACACCATCATCGTTATCATCGCTGCAATAGTCGTATGCCTCTTCGTCGCTCTGCTGGATTTCGTATTCGGTGCAGCACGAGACCTTATTGCCACTATTTTCTAATAGGGAGGATAGGGTATGCAGGATGAGGCTCTGAGCACAGAGGCAAGATGGTACGTAGTTCATACGTACTCGGGCTACGAGAACAAAGTAGCTGCCACTATTCAGAAAACGGTGGAAAACCGTCATCTCGAAGACCTTATCTTTGACATCCGTATCCCTATGGAAACGGTCACGGAATACACCGATTCCGGGTCTAAAGAGGTTGAGAGGAAGCTTTTCCCCGGCTATGTTCTTATTAAGATGCTTATGACCGATGAGAGCTGGTACGTTGTCCGCAATACACGCGGCGTAACAAGCTTTGTCGGCCCCGGTTCCAAGCCGGTCCCCCTCACTCCCGAGGAAGCCGATGCCCTGGGTGTTGAGAAGGTCGTTGTGCGTCTGTCCTATGATCTGGGTGACTCGGTCAAGATCACCGAAGGTCCTTTCGAGGGCTTTGTGGGTGTGGTCTCGGCCATCAATATCCCCGAGGGCAGGGTAACGGTCAATGTTTCGCTCGTTGGCAGAGAGATGCCTGTTGAGTTTGAGTTCTCGCAGGTCGTCCTGATGAGCAAATAAGTCTATCGGCGTGTCAGTGGGAGGGCATTCTGCCCATTTTACCACATATTTTCAAGGAGGTGCACGAAAGTGGCACAGAAAGTTACAGCAATAGTAAAACTTCAGATCCCCGCAGGCAAGGCAACACCTGCTCCCCCTGTAGGTTCGGCTCTGGGCCCCCACGGTATCAACATCATGGGCTTCACCAAGGAGTTCAATGAGCGTACCAAGAACGATATCGGCCTGATCATCCCTGTTGTTATCACCGTTTATGCTGACCGTTCCTTCTCCTTCATCACCAAGACTCCGCCCGCAGCAGTCCTGATCAAGAAAGAGTGCGGAATCGACAAGGCATCCGGCGTTCCCAACAAGCAGAAGGTTGCAAAGATCAGCAAGGAATCTGTCAGAAAGATCGCTGAGATCAAAATGCCTGACCTCAATGCTGCTTCCATCGAGAGCGCAATGAGCATGGTAGCGGGCACCGCTCGCAGCATGGGCATCACTGTCGAAGAATAATTTTTCATTAAAGCCGCGGGAAAACTGAAATCCGCGGTTGTGGGAGGATCATAGATCCGAAAAACCACTTTTAGGAGGAAAAACAATGCAAAGAGGTAAAAAGTATGTCGACAGCGCAAAGCTGTACGACCGTCAGAAGCTTCACGATCCCGCAGAGGGTATAGAGACCGTTCTCAAGACTGCCAAGGCAAAGTTCGACGAGACTGTTGAAGTTCACGTCAAGCTGGGCGTTGACTCCAGACACGCAGACCAGCAGGTCCGCGGCGCCATCGTTCTGCCCCACGGTACCGGCAAGAAGATCCGCGTACTGGTATTCGCAAAGGGCGACAAGGCAAAGGAAGCTCTGGAAGCAGGCGCTGATTATGTCGGTGCAGAAGATATGGTCGCAAAGATCACCGGTGAGAACTTCTTCGATTACGAAGTTGTTATCGCAACTCCCGATATGATGGGTGTTGTCGGCCGTCTGGGCCGTGTCCTCGGTCCCAAGGGCCTTATGCCTAACCCCAAGGCAGGTACTGTTACAATGAACGTTGCACAGGCTGTCAAGGAGTCCAAGGCAGGTCGTATCGAGTACCGTCTCGACAAGACCAACATCATCCACTGCCCCGTCGGCAAGGCTTCCTTCGGCTCCGAGAAGCTGGAGGAGAACTTCAAGGCTCTGCTTGGCGCTATCGTCAAGGCTAAGCCCGCCGCAGCAAAGGGTCAGTACATCCGCAGCTGCGTTATAGCTACCACCATGGGCCCCGGCGTTAAGCTGAACCCCGCAAAGCTGATGGAGCTGTAAGCAAAAAAACTGTTGACAAGCTGTTAGTTTGTTGATATAATAATTAAGCTCAAACCGGAGACAGCAGGAGAAAAGTAAACGGCACAGCCGTCCTGCCGAGGAAGAGAGAATAACATTAGTATAATAATGTAATTTTCTTTATACCCTCGTGTCTTTCCGGCACGAGGGTATTTTATTGCATAATCTACGGAGGTGAAACGAAAATGCCTAACGAGAAGGTATTGGCAGCCAAGAAGTCTGTAGTCGCCGAGCTTACCGAAAAGATGAGGAACGCCCAGTCCGGCATCCTTGTTGACTATAAGGGTATCACCGTCGAGCAGGACACCAAGCTGCGCGCCGAGCTTCGTAAGAACGGAATCGAGTACGCTGTTGTCAAGAACACACTTACAAGATTCGCAGCCAATGAGCTGGGATACACCGAGCTGGATCCCCTGCTGAACGGCACCACCGCTCTTGCTCTCGGTATGGAAGATCCCATCGTCCCCGCAAAGCACATTGTTGACTTTGCAAAGAAGAATCCCAAGGTCTTTGCCGTTAAGGGTGGTTTCTTTGAGGGTAAGTTTATGACCGCTCAGGAGATCGAAGCTGTATCCGAGCTTGGCAGCAAGCAGGGTCTGCTTTCCACAGTACTCGGCACAATGAACGCTCCCATCGCTGCTTTTGCACGCGTTATCAACGCTATCGCAGAGCAGAAGGGCGGAGCAGCAGAATAATTTTTAATTAAAAAATTGGAGGTACATTAAAATGGCCAGCGAAAAGATTACAAACCTGATTGAAGAAGTTAAGCAGCTTACAGTTCTCGAGCTTTCTGAGCTCGTACACGCTCTGGAAGAAGAGTTCGGCGTATCCGCAGCAGCAGCAGTAGCAGTAGCAGCAGGCCCCGCAGCAGGCCCCGCAGCAGCTGAAGAGCAGACCGAGTTTGACGTTATCCTCGCTGAGGTTGGCGCTAACAAGATCGCTGTTATCAAGGCTGTCCGCGAAGTTACCGGTCTCGGCCTGAAGGAAGCTAAGGATCTGGTAGACGGCGCTCCCAAGGCTCTGAAGGAGAAGGTCTCCAAGGAAGAGGCTGACACCATCAAGGCTAAGGTCGAAGAGTCCGGCGCAAAGGTCGAAATCAAGTAAGTTTGATTTTAAACCACCAAAAGAACGGCAGAATATGCCGTTCTTTTTTTATGCACAAGTATTAGATATTTATTATACTAACTATAGCTAATATATAAGTTAATTATATTGACTGGAAAGCTAACAGATGGTAGAATTATTGTGGACTTCCTTAAAGCATCGGCAAAGATTTAGTTAATAAAGATGTAGCCAGGCTTTGCTTTCACTGTGAATATGAGGTAGGAGCATGCCAAATATTTCGGTGAAAAAAGCAGAAACTACATCAGAAAATATAAGGAGTGTAAATTATGAAGAAAATCATCGCTATCCTTCTGGCTGCTATGTGCATGATGTCCCTCGTGGCTTGCGGCGCAAAAGAAGCAGAGTACAAGCTCGGCATGGGTGTTGCCCTCAATACCGACAGCTCCAAGGAAAACAACGCTCAGGTAGACGCTACCGTTGCAGCTGTTGTTCTGGACAAGGACGGCAAGATCGTTATGTGCCGCATCGACGTTGCACAGAACAAGATGGATATCACCGGCGGCGCTGTTGATGCTGCCAAGACCTTTGAGACCAAGATGGAGCTGGGCTCCCGCTATGGTATGGAAGGCAAAGTTGACAACGACGGCAACGGCGTTATGAAGGAGTGGGATGCTCAGGCTAAGGCTTTTGAGGCTTATGTAGTCGGCAAGACCGCTGCTGAGATCAAGGGCATGGAACTGCAGGAAGCTAACGGCCACAAGATCGCTGTTGACAAGGCTCTGCTGGATGCAGGCTGCTCCATGCAGATCACCGATTTCATCGACGCAGTCGTAAAGGCTTGCGAGGATAAGTTCGCTGTTACCTTCAAGACCGCTGAGGACTTCACCCTCGGCGTAGGCGCAAAGTCCACCGCTGCTGAGTCCACCGCTGCTACCGCTGATACCGACGGCAGCGCAAAGATGTACACCGATTTCGGTGCTGCAGTTGTTGCAGGCGGCAAGATCCTGGCTGCTCTCAACGATGCAACCCAGCCCAAGATCGCATTCACCACCGCAGGCGCTATCGTCAGCGCTGAGTTCAAGGGCACCAAGCGTGAACTGGGCTCCGCTTACGGCATGGAAGGCAAAGTTGATAACGACGGCAACGGCGTTATGAAGGAGTGGGATGCACAGAGTGCTGCATTCTCCGCTTTCGTAGTAGGCAAGACCGCTGCAGAGGTTCGCGGCCTTCAGACCAAGGAAGCTAACGGCCACAAGATCGCTGTTGATCAGGCTCTGCTGGATGCAGGCTGCTCCATGCAGATCACCGGCATGATGGAAGCTATCGCAACCGCTTGCGATCACGCTCGCTGAGAATAACCCACCCCATAGGAGATGACACCCGTTGAAGAAACTCACCGCTACCATACTGACATTGTTTTGCTTGCTGGGGCTGCTTGCCTCTCTTGCAGGCTGCTCCCAAAACAGTGCCAAAAGCAGTGATCCCCAGGGGATTGTTTACTTCAACTGGTTCGATACTGTAACAACTATTTACAGCTATGCAGGAGACCCGACAGAGCAGTTTGATGACTGCTCTGCCGGGATTTCCCGTATTTTGACTGAATACCATCAGCTGTTCGATATTTACAATGAATATTCGGGCATCAACAATTTATGCACCGTCAACAAGAACGCAGGGGGCGAAAAAATCAAGGTCGACCGCAAATTGATCGATTTTTTGCTCTATGCCCGCGAACTTTATGAGCTGACTCAGGGCGAGATGAACGTTATGATGGGCTCGGTGCTCAAGCTGTGGCACGATTGCCGCACTATAGCATTCGACGACCCCTCCAAATCCGCTCTCCCTGACGACGCGGCCCTCAAAGAAGCCGCCGCACATACAGCATTTGACCTGCTTGAGATCGACGAGGCCGGCTGTACAGTCCGCATCACAGACCCCCTCGCTCGTATAGACGTGGGCGCGCTGGGCAAAGGCTATGCCACCGAGATGGCGGCGCAGTATCTTGAGGCACGGGGCATCAGCGGGTACGTGCTCAACGTAGGCGGCAACATCCGTCTGGTGGGGGACAAGCCCGACGGCAGCGGCTTTAACACAGCCATCAAAGACCCCCAGGACCCCGATATGAAGTACGCGGCCATTCTGTCGCTGAGGAATACCTCCTGCGTCACGTCGGGAGTGTATGAGCGGTTCTTTGCGGTGGCGGGCAAGCAGTACCACCACGTTATCGACCCCGACACCCTGTACCCGTCCGAGCATTTTGCTTCGGTCAGCGTCATCACCCCCCACAGCGCTCTTGCGGACGCTCTGTCCACCGCTCTGTTCTGTATGTCCTATGAGGACGGACTTGAGCTGGTTCGGCGCATCGGAGGCGTGGACGTGGTGTGGATAGACCACAGCGGCGAGGTCAGATATACCGACGGTCTGGAAAACAGCTTTGTAAATTGATGATACCCGAGTGTTTATTAAAAAATTGACTATAGAGGAGGATGCAACCTGATGCGAAAGAATATTTCAACTCTCAAATTGCACCACAACAAGCACACTGCAGGCTCCCAAGCTGCACCTATTGCACCCCCCGAGGAAGTCCTGCTTCCCATGACCATGCACAGCGGCTCTCCCGCTGAGCCCATCGTTACCGCAGGCGACTACGTGCGCATCGGTCAGCTTATTGCCAAGGCAGGCAGCGGTATGTCCTCTCCTGTCCACGCCACCGTTTCGGGCACGGTCACAGCTATCGAGCCCTTTACCCAGGCAGACGGCAAGAGCGTACAGATAATCCGTATCAAGAGCGACGGAAAGATGGAAAAAGACCCCAACCTCGCACCTCCCGTGTTTGACGATCTGGACGGCTTCCTTGCCGCCATGAAAGACAGCGGCGTTGTAGGTCTGGGCGGCGCAGCCTTCCCCCTGTGGGGCAAGTTCGACGCAGTCCGCCGCAACAAGGTCGATACCGTTCTTATCAACGGCGCCGAGTGCGAGCCTTATATCACCAGCGACCACCGTATCATGCTTGAGGAAGGCGAGATGCTCAAAGCAGGTATCGAGCTGCTGCACAAGTATATCGGCGCCCGCTTCGTCATCTGCATCGAGGACAACAAGCAGGATGCCATCGACAACCTGACTCAGGTCTTTGCGGGCGTTGATTACGTTGAGATCCAGCCGCTGCCCAGCATCTATCCTCAGGGCGCAAAGCAGGTCCTGCTCTACAACGTCACCGGCAAGGTGGTCAAGGGCGGCCAGCGTATGGCCTCCCTGGGCGTGCTCATCACCAACGTATCCTCTGTCACCAAGATGGCCGAGTATATGACCACAGGTATGCCTCTCGTGGAGCGTATCGTCACCGTTGACGGTACCGCCGTGCGCGAGCCCAAGAACGTCAAGGCTCCCATCGGCACCCCCATCAGCCACATCATCGAGCAGGCCGGCGGCCTCAAGTGCGAGCCCGCCAAGGTGCTCATCGGCGGCCCCATGCTGGGCACAGCCGTATCCTCCCTCGATCAGCCCATCCAGAAGGTGGCCAACGCCGTTCTGGCCATGGACAAGCGCGAGGCTGTCAAGCTGGAGCCTTCGGTCTGTATCCGCTGCGGCAGATGTATGGCAAACTGCCCTGTCGACCTCAACCTTGAGGGCATTGCGGCCGCCATGGAGATGGAGAACGAGGACAAGAAGTACACCGAGCTCAAGCGTCTGGGCGTAGGCCAGTGCATCGAGTGCGCCTGCTGTTCCTACGTCTGTCCCGCACACAAGCCTATTATGCATACCAACAACGACGCAAGAAGATTCATCAAAAAATACGAGGCAGCACATGCCGAAGAGGGGAGGAAATAAGCTGTGAGCAATCTGTATGTATCGGCCACACCCCACATCCACAGCGGCGCATCCACTCGCAACATTATGCTTGACGTTATCATCGCCCTGCTGCCCGCAACCGCAGCATCGGTGATAATCTTCGGCGTCAAGTCCCTCATTGTCCTCGCAGCCTGCATCATCACCGCAGTAGCGGGAGAGGCACTCTTTAATCTCATCTGCAAGAAAAAGCAGACTATATCCGACCTCAGCGCCGTGGTAACAGGTCTGCTTCTGGCACTCAACCTGAGCACCAACGTCCCCGCATGGCAGTGCGTCATCGGCACTCTGTTTGCCATCGTCTGCGTCAAGTGCCTGTTCGGCGGTCTGGGCCGCAACTTTGCCAACCCCGCCATCACCGGCCGCGTATTTATGCTTGTTGCATTCTCGGCGGTTGCAGGCGGCGCAAACCCCACCATCGTCGACGCAGTTTCCTCGGCAACACCCCTTGAGGTGCTGGGCAAAGGCGAGAGCGTAGACCTGCTTGATCTGTTCCTCGGTCTCCACGGCGGCGCCATCGGCGAGACCTGTATTCTGGCTCTCATCATCGGCTTTGTCTACCTGCTGGTACGCAAGGTCATCACATGGCATACCCCCGTTGTGTTCATCGCAACCGTGTTTGTGCTCTATCTGGCATTCACAGGTGATGTTGTTATGGCACTCAGCCAGATTCTGGCAGGCGGCCTGTTCATCGGCGCTATATTCATGGCAACTGACTATGTCACCACCCCCATCACTACCCCCGGCAGAATCGTGTTTGCAGTCGGCTGCGGCGTGATCACATTTGTCATCCGCCACTTCTGCGCATATCCCGAAGGCGTGTCCTTCTCCATCCTGATTATGAACATACTTACCCCCTTCATCGAAAAACTGACCGAAAAGCAGCCTCTGGGAGGTGTAAAATAATGGCCAAAAAACAGTGTATCACAACCTTTGTCCTTATTTTTGCACTGCTGATCGTGTTTTCGGCAGCAGCTGTAGGACTTAATTTTGTCACCGGTCCCATTATCGAGAAGAACGAAGCCTCCCGCGCCAGCGGCGCTCTGGCCAAAGTCTTCCCCGGCGGCAAAGGCTTTGAAGAAGTCGACCTGAGCACCCTCACCGATCTCCCCGACACTCTGGTTAGTGTCCACAAGGAGACCTCGGGCGCGGGCTATGTGCTCAATATGTCCACCACCAAGGGCTACACCGGCAACGCCATCAAGCTGAGCTTCGGCGTTGACAGCGAGGGCAAGATCGTGGGCATCAGCCTCGATGATTATCCCGAGAGCAAGGACTTCGGCGCAGGCTACCCCGACACCTTCGTAGGTCAGGACTCCACTCTGGCAGGCGTTCAGCTGGTGGCAGGCTGCACCTACTCCTCCAAAGCATTCCGTGACGCAGTTGCCGACGGTATGAACCTGCTGGTTGCCAACGGTCTGATGACCGCAGGCGTCAAGACCGACGAGCAGCTTCTGCTCGAGCTTGTTCCCACCGTCCACAGCGGTCTGGTCAACGGCAGCGGCATCGCTCAGTACGATGAGCTGGACGGCGACGGCACATTCGCCAAGATCCTCAAGAGCAAGAACGGCTCCGGCTTCGGCTATATCGTCAAAGACGGCGAGCAGACCCTGCTGGCAGTCACCAACGCAAGCGGAAAAGCCAAGGTCTACAACACCGAGGGCGCAGACGTCACCGCACAGTATGCTTCTATCGCCGACAGCGCCAAGGCTCATACACTCGGCAGCCCCGCAAACACCCTCGACCGCGATACTCTCCGCCTGACCGCTCTGCTTGAGGGCGCAACCGTCACCGCAGCCGAGCTGCCCGAAAGCTTCAACTCGGTCACCAATCTGTACACCCTGCAGAAGGACGGCGCCACCTACTACGGTATGGTCGCCCGCACCTACGGCTACGACAACAAGGTCATGGGTGTCTACTACGTAGTTGACGCAGAGGGCGCAATCGTGGGTATGAACGTTGATACCCTGATCTTTGACGCAGAGTATTACCACAGCTACACCCTCGACCCCGCAAGCTACAAAGCAGGCTTCAAGGGTCTGACTCAGGATACCTTCAACGGTGAGATCGCAGCCATCGCAGGCGCTACCTACACCGCTGATTCGGTCAAACAAGCAACCGACGATATTTTTGCCGTATACTCGGCACAGAAAGGAGGCGCCAACTGATGAGCTGCAGCAAAATTACTGACGTACTGGCCACCAACCCCGTGCTTATTCTCTTCCTCGGCGCCTGCCCCGCTCTGGGCGCAACAACAACTCTGTTCGGCGCACTGGGCATGGGCGTTGCCGCACTGGCAGTTATGGTTCTGTCGGGCGTAGTCATCGCCGCACTGAGGAAGTTCATCTCCCGCGGCGCATTCCTCCCCGTATCCGTCATCGTTATCGCAGGCTTCGTTACCCTCGTGCAGATGGTCATGCAGGCATTCCTGCCCGATACCTATCAGATGATGGGCATCTACCTGACCGTTGCCGCTGTTGACCTGCTTGTGTTTGCCAACGGTGAAGCCGCCGTTGATGCAGGCGTGGGCAAAGCCGCTCTCAGCGCACTCAAGACCGGTGTGTTCTTCATCGTCGTGCTGGCATTTATGGGCGCAGTGAGAGAGATCTTTGGCAACGCAACCGTTGCAGGTTTCGAGCTGTCCTTCCTCAGCGCATACAAGATCCCCATTCTGCTCAAAGCTCCCGGCGGATTCATCGTGTTCAGCATAATCGCCGGCGCAGTATCCAAAGTTTTTACGAGAGAAAAGACCTGTGTCTGCTCTCAGGCAACCGCTGCAGCCGGCCTGCCCTGCTGCAACAGTGAGGAGGGTGCAATATAATGAAAGAACTGTTTGCTATCCTGATGGGCGGCGTTCTGCTCAATAACTATGCCCTCCAGAGCTTTTTGGGCGTAAGCACCCTGCTGGGCGGCGCCCGTGATACCAAAAAATCCGCCGCTATGGGCGCAGGCGTCACCGTGGTTATGGTTCTGTCGGGCATCCTCTGCTGGCTGGTGGACACCTTTGTCCTCGATACTCTCAAAGCCGCTTACCTGCAGCCCCTGATCTTTACCGCACTGATCCTTGCCGTGGCAGGAGCAGTAGGCGCTATCGTCAAGGTTATCTTCAAGAAGCCTCTGGGTCTGGCATTCCCCCTGCTGGCTCTCAACAGCGCCGTGCTGGGCGTAGCGGTCAACAACGCAGGTGCAGGCTATAGCTTTGTGCAGGCTCTGGTGTCCTCGGCTGCCGTCGGCATCGGCTTCACTCTGGCAATGGTGCTCTTCTGCGGCATCCGCGCCAAGATCAATGAGAAATACGTTCCCGCAGCCTTCCGCGGCCTGCCCATCTACCTGATGGCCGCATCCATTCTGGCACTCACCCTGTTCGCATTCTGATGAACAAAGCCAAAAAGCATATCTGGGATATCGCCCTTATCGGCTTTCTTCTGGTGCTTGGAGTGGTGCTGCTGCTGGTATTTCGGCTGGGCAAAGGTCCGGGCGCTGCCGTGACCGTCTCGGTCAAAGGCGATGAGATCGCCCGTTACAGCCTGAATATTGACGGCGTCCATACCCTCAACGGCGGCACCAACGTCCTCAAGATCGAGGACGGCAAAGCCTGGATGATCGAAGCTGACTGCCCCAAAACCGGTGGTGACGTGTGCACCGAACACGGCAAAATCTGGAAAAACGGCCAGATGATAACCTGCAAGCCCAATCTGCTTGTGGTTGAGGTGGTGGGCGGCGAAAGCGACGATATTGATCTCATCAGCTGAACTACCAAAGGAGGATCAAGATTTGAAAGCATCAAAGCTGTCTCTGGCGGCACTGAGCGTGTCGCTGGCTATGATCCTCTCATTTGTCGAGAGTCAGATCCCCGCATTCGTAGCCATCCCGGGCGTAAAAATCGGCCTGACAAATATAGTGGTTATATACGCACTGTATAAATTAGGCTGGAAATACGCAGCGGTAATATCCTTTGTCCGCGTTTTGCTGGTAGGAATCCTCTTTGGCAACGGCGTCAGCATCGCATACAGCCTCGCAGGCGCCGCAGTGAGCTTTGTCGTGATGGTACTGCTGATGCGCGTAAAAGTATTCTCCACCGCCGCAGTCAGCGTTGCGGGCGGCGTGATGCACAATATGGCGCAGATCGGTATGGCGTGCATCATAATGGAAACCAACCTGCTGACCTACTACGCGCCCTTCCTGCTCATCTCGGGCACACTGGCAGGTATCGCCATCGGCGTTATCTCAGCCATAATGATCAAACGCGTAGACGTAAAAATCAAATAAAAATAGAAACACCGCCTTTGCGAGGATTTCGCCAAGGCGGTGTTTATTATACCTGTATGCATTTGTTTTGCGGTGGGGGAGGGGGCGATGGGGATTATACCTCGCCTTTTGCGCGCAGGTAGTCCAAAAATCCTCTGCATCCAATGCATATATCGTCATAGGTCTCGTCAAAGTTGCCCGTGTACCACGGGTCTGCAATATCGCGGTCGAGGGAGGCAAAGCTGAGGAACTTGTATATCTTGCCGTCGGGGTCGCTCGAGACCATAGCACGCAGATTGCGGATGTTGTTGCGGTCCATGCATATCAGGTAGTCAAACTCGCGGTAATCGGACTGCGTTACCTGCCGCGCCCGATGGGGGATGAGGGGAATATTGACCTCCCGCAGCTTGGCTGCCGTGCCGTAATGGGGCGGATTGCCGATCTCCTCACGGCTGGTTGCCGCCGAATCAATCACAAAGCTGTCTGTGAGTCCCTGCTGCTGCACCATATGCGCAAAAACACTCTGAGCCATCGTACTGCGGCAAATATTGCCGTGGCAAACAAAAAGCACCTTTATCATGGGCAAAAAACCTCCCTTTCGTTGGTTGGATTATAGCACAGGCGCGCGCAAAATGCAATTTTTCGGGTTTGCGCGGTGAAACAGACTGTTTTGCGCGGGGAGTTTTGCCCGGGTTATCGTGAAAATCCGATGAAAATATTGAGCAATAATGCAAATACTCTTGAAAATAGCGCAGCGTTATGCTAAAATGGCAATGATAAAAGAATAAGACAGACATCCTTCCGGTTTGCCGGATACGGAATGGGGTGAGATTCCCCGCGAGTCGGTCACTGTGATGCCTCCTTTGAGAGGATAAGTCAGACACGTCGGGATGTTTGGAGCATCTGCCGTCACTGGATGTAAATTGAGAGAGATTTTTGTGCTCACACGGCAGGTGTGAGCACTTTTTTGTTGCGCAATATATAAGTATCATAAAAAAGCAAATTTGCCCAAAAAATTTTGAACCTCGGGAGGTGAATGCATGGAAAAGCCAAAAGAAGAATATCGGGAGGCAAGGCTGTCCGACCGTGAGTGGCAGCTTGTCGAGATGATCCGCACGCTGGATTACGGACAGCTGACCGTGACCGTAAAAGCCGGCAAGCCCATCCATGTAGACGAGATCAGAAAGAGTATACCCCTCAAATAATCAAAACAATTAAACAGGCTGTGAGGCCGGATTAACGGAAGAACCGAAGTCCAACATTCGCTGATGTTAAAGTTGCAGCGTTTGTGGGGCTTTTTTGCTTTTTTGGAGATAGTTTTTGGGAAACAATTCATACAAGGAGGATATCCCGAATGAAAAAGAAATTACTCAGTTTGCTTCTGGCAGCTGCAATGCTGGCCGGCATTATGCCCGTCGGTGTCTTTGCGGCAGAGCCTCAGCTCTCTGCACAGTGCGACGACTATAACATCAGTTTTGTCGTTACCGGTGCAACTGTCAAGAGCGCCACGGCAACACCCGACGGTATGAACGGCACGCTGACTCTGGTGCTGACCGACGTTAGCGGAACGGTTACCGTAAAACCCACCTGTGTTCCCGTCGGCTTTCAGCAGGCGGTAGCCCAGCCCGTTTCCATGTCCCTTGACCTGAGCTCGGGAAGTGCAAGCAGCACCTTCACAGTGCTCGGAATAATTCAGGGACGGCCCGTAGGCCAAGGCACATGGACTGTCACCGCTACCGTTGACGGCGGCTCCGCAGGCGGCGATGAGGGCGAAGGCAGCCAGCCCGAACAGCCCGAGCAGCCCGAGCAGCCCGCGACCCTGACCATTACTCAGGATCTCAGCGAAGCAGAGGTCAGCTACTACGTCGGTGACGCAGCAGCGGCACTCACCGTTGCTGCCGAGCAGTCCAAGGGTGACGCAGTCACCTATCAGTGGTACAGGAATACCTCCAAGTCCACCGAGGGTGCAACTGCCATTGAGGGCGCAGCGGGCGCAAGCTATACCCCCGCAACCGATGCAGCAGGCACTGCATATTATTATGCGGTAGCTTGCTGCGGTGAGCTGAACGCCACAAGCAAGATAGCAACCGTCAAGGTTGAGGAGCATCCCGAGGTGTCGCTGGGTACAGAGATTCCCGTGGCTGACAACGTTGTCGACATTACCGATAACACTATCTACAGCCGCAGCAGATATTATGCAAAGGTCAAGGATATTACAATCACCGGCGCAGAGGTGCTCAATGCCTACGAAGACGGTACTACCGTCAATATCGTTCTTGGCGGCGCGACTGCTGACGGCACCGAGATCGGTATAGCATTCGGAACTCTGCTCAACGGATGTACGGTCAGCGGCAATACCGGCACGGCAACTATTACAAACGGCAGAGCCACAGCAACTATGACTGTGACAGGCACTTATGTTAGCGTGTTAAAAGGCTCCAAGACCTTCACCATAAATTTCACTCTGGGAGCAGCGCCTACCGAGCCCCCTGCAAGAGTCAAGGAATCGGCAAGCTGCGAGGCCTATGCCGGTGTTGGCGTTGAGATTAATCTCAAGGAGTTCTTCTCCAAAGCAAGCGAATACTATCTGGTAGAAGAAGGCGGAAAGACCCTCATCGAGGGCTCAAAGTACAACTTTGTGAGCCTTGTCGAGGGTACTCATACTCTGACCTTTGCAGCTGCCAACGTTGTGGGCGAATGTGCGGATACTGCCACCGTTACCGTAGAGGTTACGGCTATCAAGAGCGGAGCGTATTTTGGCGTGACAACCTCCAATGGCGGACTGAACTACGTACTGTTCAGGGATGCTTCGGGCAATGAGATAGAGGGCCTGACAGCATATATGGAGGGCGACGATATTATTGTCAACCTGCCTCGCAGCTATGAGGCAAACGGCAAGGTCAAGGCATACTTTGATCTTACCCAGACCGATGGTTTGCCCTTTATCACAACCAAAACCTCAACCGCAGGAACATCCTCAACGACAGCGGTCGGAAACAAGTTTACACAGAAGGATATTACCCTGAGCGCAGGTGAGGCAACTTTCACATTCTATCTCTACAACAGCACTCCTTCCGCAAACAACAATAAATACACTACCTACAGAATAATCTTCAAGCTTGCAAACACTCTGCCTGTGCTTACGGAGGGTCATGCAACAGAGGCGGAAGCATCCATTACCGCTGAGAATGCATATACTCTTGATCTTGATGGCATCTTCACCGACCTCGATCCTGACGGAGCCATCACCGGCTGGAAGGTCGCGGTAAACGGCGGTGCCGCAGCCAATGCAGCAGTGGATCAGGACAATGTGTACTCTTTCCGCACAGATGTTGCAGGTGACTACACTCTGGTGTTCACCGCAGTGGACGAGAAGAGTGCCGTGAGCACCGATACATACACGGTCAGCCTGACTGTTGCAAACGCAAGCACCACCTACGATTTGACGGTCAACACTCCCGAGGGAGTTGAGCCCACCTTCTACTGGAACGAGGTCAAGGAGGGTAACGAGCTGACCGCAACAAACGAGGACAACATATACACCGTCAAGGTGCCCACCAACATCAAGACTGTTGCATGGCATGCAGACGGTATGGGTATGCACACAGCTGTTTCCGAGGAGAACAATACTCTTACACTCGTCAAGGTCGATTACGTTGTTATGGCGGGCGAGAACAGGGACGAGCAGGGAACAGTAGCCGTCAAGTACGGTAATGCTGCAGCCGTAGGCAACGGCAACAGCTATCTGCTTCTTGCAAGCGGAAGCTACACACTCACCGTAACTCCCGGCAGCAGCTACTCCAATATGTACAAGGCGGTTACCGTCAGCAATCACACCCCCCAAAACGGTGAGATCCCGGTCAAGGCAGCTATGAAGGAATACAAGATAACCGTTCCTTATTTTGCCGAGGTGCAGGCGGGTGAAGCTGCCGCATTCCACGGTATGCAGCCTGTGTGGATGGAGCCTATCGAGGTCACAGCGCCCGATTACGCATCCGGCACAAAGACCTACTCCTTTATTTTTGAGGACGGCAAGGTATACACTTACAGAGTATACGTTCCCGAAGATAACGTAAACCGCGATCAGTACGTTACCTACACGGGCACGGTTGAGAAAACCGCGGCAAAGACCGCCCTTACAGTAACTCTCGAGCAGCTTGAATCGGGCGACAATACAAGAACCACAATCGACCGCGATACAAACAACAACCGCGGCAGAAACGTCGGCGATCTTCTTATGAACGTCAACGCACAGGGCTACATGAATTTTGCGGTCGGTCAGACCTTCAATCTTGTTGCAGTACGTCAGTATTGGGGCGCATGCGCCGACTGGCTGATGGACGGCGGTATCAAGGTTTGTGAGCCTGACTTCTACTACACCGTAATGGACGAAAACGGTCAGCCCAGCAACAGCGTAATAACCGTTGACAAAAACGGAAAGATCACCGCAGTAGGTGAGGGCACTGCAATTGTCCTCGTCACCTACGATGCTATGACCCTCAATCACGATCCCAGCCTCAGCGAGGGTGCTGTTACAGGCTACCCCTCTACTCCCAACGACTTCCACGGCGCTATCTGGCCCGAGAATACCGGTGTTATGGTGGTTACCGTAGGCGCCGAAGACAGCGGCATCGTTACCGGTATGACTGTGAACGAGGACAAGGTAACCAAGGACAAGCAGGCAGGCAAGGCTCTGGATGCCGAGTTTGACGTTATCTACTTCATTGGCGAAAGCGGAAGCTACACCTTCACCCCCGGCACCGATGGGGTCAGCGTATCTGTTGCAAATTCCACAGTTACCGAGACTGCTATGACTTTCGGCGGTTTTGCTGCGATTGAGGCAAATGACGACGGAAGCTTCTCCGTGCCCCTCAAGCACGGCAGAAACATCGTCAAGCTGGAAAAAGACGGCAAAGCCACCTATCAGGTGATCACCGCCAAGAAAATGACCGTAACCGTCAACGGCGTTCCCCTTGAGGAGGCAACCGTTGCCCCCGGCGACACAGTCAAAATTGAGATCGACGGTCTGTTTAACCCCGTAAACCGTACCTCTGTTTACAACTCTTCTGCGGCAGTCATCTATACTCAGGTCAGCGGCTGGGAAGGCAAGCTGGCAGGCAACACACGCAGTGATATGGGCGAGTATGAGTTTGCGTCCACTCCCGCAAAGCGCGTTATTGAGCACTTTGTCAACGCAGGCGTAGCAAGCGGCGGATATGCCAACAGCAACGTCACCAAGGGAGACGTCCTCACGGTTCCCGCCGATTTCTCCGAGGAGTACTTCACCCTCAGCAACGGTTCGTTCAACATTGGCGGCTTCAGCCGTCATATGATCGGTCAGCACCGCGAGACTCTGGGCAAATCCTATAATTTCTCCGGCTCTTCCGATAACCTGCTGTCCTATTTTGGTGTTCTTCCTGATATCGCCATCCGTATCGCAACTATCGAGAGCATCGAGATAACCACCCTCCCCACCAAGACCGAATACGCCCAGGGCGACGTATTTGATCCCACCGGTATGGTGGTTACCGCAACCTATGCAGGCGGCGCAACAGGTGTGCTCAAGAGCTACACCTATGACAAGATCCCCTTCGGCGAGGCAGGCGAGATGCAGGTTGCCATCACCGCTTCCGGCGGTGCAACCGCAACAGTTACCGTGACCGTAACCGAGGTCACTCTGGACAAGCTGGAGGTCACCGCTCCTCCCACCAAGTCGCTCTACTATATAGGTCAGACATTTGATAAAGCAGGCATGGTCATCACCGCGGTTTACAGCGATGGCAGCAGAAAGGAAATCACCGACTACACCCTCTCTGCTGAGATGATCACCAAGGGCACTGCTGCGATCACCGTTACCTACGGCAGCAAGAGTGTTGACGTGCCCGTGACCGTCAGCCTGATCGAAAAGCTCGAAGTCACCGCTCCTCCCACCAAGACCGAGTACGTTGAAGGTGAGAGATTTGATGCGGAAGGTATGGTTATTACCGTAACCTATACCGACGGCACCACAGCTCAGCTTACCTCCTACGTATACACTCCTTCAGGCAAGCTGACTACTGCTGATACCGCTATTACCGTTACATATCACGGTGAGGAAGGTGCAGCCAACCTGCAGCCTGTTACCGTCAATATCACAGTAACTCCCGTTCAGCAGGGCGGCGACACACCCGATACACCTGATACACCCGATACTCCCGACACACCCGATACACCCGATACACCCGACACTCCCGATACACCCGACACTCCCGACACACCCGATACTCCCGATACACCCGACACTCCCGAAGTGCCCGAAGCAAAGGGGATCACAGCATACATGACCTTTATTGATTTTGGCTCGATCGTGGCTGAAAGAACTCCCGTCAAGGTCTATGACGAAAACAATGACGGCATCTACACCATTGACGAGGCGCTTATGGCACTGCATCGTGACTGTTTCTACGGTCAGGAGTCCGGTTATGCCTCCAAGAACGGCTGGATCACCAAGTTCTGGGGTGACTCGGTAGCAACTCTGGTCTACTCGCACAATTATAAGTGGGTATTCTCCACCGAGCAGACAATTGCAAACGGTGACAGTATTAGCGTTATGAACGGCCAGGATGACGTGTTCTACTCCGATCTGCTGACCTGGTTTGACCAGCCCGGCTACAATGCAACCCTCAATGCAACCAAGACCTTCAAGGTCAACGGCATCAACCTGATGCAGAGCACCGAGAGCTTTGATGCCGTTTATGCTCCCGCAGGCGCAACGGTTACCGTACGGGATATGATGGGCAATGTAACAGCCACAACCACCGTAGGCGAAGACGGCAGATTTGCTCTGACATTCAAGGCTGTAGGTACATACGTTGTTACCGTCAGCGGAATAGCATCTTATGACAACTATGACGATGCGCCCGTAGGACCCTGCACCTGTACCGTCACAGTAACCGATGAGAAGCGGGCAGAGGTAGTATTCGATGACGTAAAAACCACCGATTATTTCTACAACGCAGTTTCCTGGGCATATGGCAAGGGCATCACCACCGGCACATCCTACACTACCTTCAGCCCCGACGACAGCTGCACCCGCGCACAGATGATCACCCTGTTGTGGCGTGCTTTCGGTCAGCCTGAGGCCAAAAATACCACCTGCGCATTCACCGACGTGTCCGAGGATGCATACTACTACGATGCAGTGCTCTGGGCGGTCGAAAAGGGCATCACCACCGGAACCTCCGCCACAACCTTCAGTCCCGATGCAGTCTGCACCCGCGCTGAGGTAGTGACATTTATGTTCCGCACCACAGGCTTTAACAAGGTGACCGCACAGCACGGATTTGCCGACGTTGCACCCGATGCATACTACGCATCCGCTGTGTCCTGGGCATATATTTTCGGTATTACCAATGGCACAAGCGCCACTACTTTCAGCCCCGACGCAGTCTGCACCCGCGCACAGGCAGTAACCTTCCTGTACCGTTATCGGGGCAAATAAAAAATGAATATGCAATGCGGTGTAACTCCGCAGCGGGCTTACCCCCGCCGTATAGCCGGCAAGCAAAAAAAGCTGTATCCCGGGTGGGGATGAGCACCAGGATTATTTTGGGGCTCCCGGGTTTTCGGGAGCCCCATTTTTGGAGATGAAAATTATGGCAGAAATGTCGTTGATCAGCATAAAACAGCTTCGGGCAGACCTTGTAAGCGACGCCCAAAAAGCAAAGGATGAACCGTCTTTTGAACAGCGTCCCGAATGGGTGGATCCCAAGCTTTGGAGCAAATATACGGGAGCGGGAGGCAGGCGGCTCTATCGGAGCTTCAGCGATGAAGAGCTTTTGAATATAATCCGGCAGGAAGCCGCATTGCTTGGCAGAGTACCCGCGCAGCGTGAGATATTCTGTGTATACCGCGACTACATAAGACGCAGGTTTGGCAATTGGGTAAATGCTCTGCGCGCAGCAGGATTGCGTGAGCCCAAAAAAACAGCCGTATCTGCGCAGTAAAAGGAGACTATATATGAAAAGATCCAAAAAGGCAGCCTCGTGGCTTGTCATTTGTATGCTTATACTTTCAATATTGCCTGTGCAGGTAACGGCGTCAGACTGGCCGCAGTTTTTGGGCGAAGAAAACGCCCAGGGAATATCTGAGGGTCAGACTGCGGTTTTGGGCAGTGAGCTTGCCATGAGATGGGAGATCGGCACAGCCTCAGAATTGGTAGGCATGACCTGGCAGGATATACCCGGAACCCCCATTGTAGTTGGCAAATACGTGTACTTCTACAGCTCGCAGTATCTGCGCAAGATAGAGCTTGCATCGGGCAGACAGGTGGCAAGCGCACCTGTTTACGGATCGCCCGTAAGCCAGTTCTTTATCAATATTGCCTACGGCGAGGGCAAAATATTCGTCCCCTGCCAGAAGGACAATCTGGACGACGGCGTGAGTATGAAGGGCTGCTACTTGCGCGTGTTTGATGCCGATACCCTTGAGCAGCTTTATGTGACCGAGTCGGTGGGCAGCGGTCAGTTTCAGTCCCCCGTGATGTACCACGACGGGCATATTGTCAGCGGAACATACGGACGCAACGGCGTGTATGCAGGCTTTACCACGTCCGACGACGATCCTACCCGCCCTGATGAGATCAAGCCCGTGCTCTGGACGGTAGACCCCGACAGCAAGTACGGTTTCAGCTTCAACGGTGCGGCATACGTGGGAGATTACTGCTATTTTGGCTGTGATAATTTGCTTTATGTGGTCAATTACAAGACCGGAGACGCCCGTACCTTTGATATAGGCAGCCAATATGCCATCCGTTCGACCATCACCTACAGCAATGAGACGAATCGTCTGTACGTGGCATCAAACCATGTCGATTATCACGCGGCGGTGTTCTCCTACACCCTCAATGCAGACGGTATGCCCGATCCCGCATCGGCATGCAAGTGGGTATCCAAGACCGAAAACGGAGGCACCCAATCCTCACCTATAGTCTACAGAGGCAGGCTTTATATTGGCGGCGGCGGACACACTATGGGATCTTATGAGCCGTTTACCGTGCTTGATGCGTGGACTCTGCAGGAGATATATACGGTACCCATACTTTCCAAAGGCAGTGCCGCCGTATCCACCGCATACGCGACCGAAGAAAACGGCTGGCAGGTATATATTTACATGGTGCCATACGCACCCAATGCCGACGATCAGTCCGAGTTGTGGATAATCTCGGACAAACAAGGCCAGACAGATGCCAAGTATGAGATCGTCAACAACGTCGGCAGAAGTCAGTACTGCTCCCAGAGCCTGATAGCAGCCTCGGACGGGTCTCTTATATGGTACAACGATGCGGGCAGAGTATATTGCTACGAAAACACCCGAGGGGTATTTGCCGATACTCAAAAACACTGGGCAAAAGAGCATATAGCCTATCTTTGCCGCATTGATCTGATGCATAGTGCAGCACCTGAAAAGTTTGACACAGACGGCACGGTCACCCGTGAGGAGTTTGTGCGCCTGCTTGCCGATATGTCGGGAGCTGATTACTCATCTGACAGAACAAACGCGTTCATTGACGTGGACAAGAATAGCTCGGCGGTTGCCTGGGCGGTAAAAAACGGCATTGTGGACACCCTTGAGATAACCTTCCGTCCCGATGAGCCTGTCAGCCGTCAGGATGCGGTGCTGATGCTGTATCGCTATGCGGTAAACGTCGATAAATGTCGGCTTGAAAACAGCGTGGATAAACTGCCCTTTGTCGACAGTGCAAAAATCAAGCCTCAGGCGGCAGAGGCGATAGCGGCTATGCAGGCATGCGGCGTCATCAAGGGCGTCGAGCACAACGGCAGCCGTTATTTCAGCCCCACAAGAGACATTACACGTGCGGAAGCGGCCGCCGTGTTAGCCAGATACCGCAATTTGCTTGACAGATAGGATGAATTGCAATGAAGAGAAAACATCTGCGGACGATAGTTATCACAGCTTTGGTCTTGGCGCTGGCAGTAACCCTGGCGCTTAGACTGAAAATAGAGCCTGCAACCGGCGGAGCACCCGCCATCTCTGCACCTTCGACAGATAGCAGCAGCGGCGTTGACACTATCCCGGATAACAAGGCACAACCCGATACGGATGCGTCGGGAGACAAGGATGAGGGCAAGACCGAAGCTTCCGATCCGCTGCAGCCTCCTGCCGATGAACAGACAGAGCCTGTGACCTATACCTGTACTCTGGAGATCCGCTGCGACACCGTAACAGACACATCCGTGCTGGAAAATCAAGCGGTTGCACCCTACGTGCCCGCCGACGGAGTTATTCTCGCCGAGACCGAGATCGTATTCAGCGAGGGCGAGAACGTATTTGACGTGCTTCTGCGCGCCACACGTGAGCGCGATATCCATATGGAGTTTCGTGATGACAATATGTACAGCGGCAAGTATATCGAGGGCATCAATTATCTGTACGAGATGGACGGCGGGCCTTTGAGCGGATGGATGTACAAGGTCAACGGCAAGTTCCCCAATTACGGCTGTGCCGCGTACAAGCTTGAGGATAAGGATGCCATCGTATGGGTATATACATGTGACCTGGGTATGGATGTGGGAGACAACTCGGTATGGCAGTAAGCAGATTGCTGAGGGTGCTGGGCGCGGGGTTGGGTGAGAACGCAGCCTTTTACCGCAGCCATCCTTTGCTGAATTTTGTGTATTTTGCCGCCGTGGCGGGGTTAACAATGTTCTCCAACCACCCGGCGTACCTGCTGACTTCGTTCGTTATGGCGTGGGTATATTCCATAGTGCTGCGCGGGACAAAAGCGATAAAGTTCAACTGTCTGATACTGCTGCCCACTATGGTGCTGACCGTTCTGCTCAATACCCTGAACGTGCACAACGGCGTGACGGTTCTGTTTTATCTCAACGATAACCGCATCACTCTTGAGGCTATAGTATACGGTTGTGCTGCGGCGCTTATGCTCAGCAGCGTTATGATATGGTTCAGCTGCTTTTCGGTCATTGTGACCGAGGACAAGTTTATATATATGTTCGGACGGATAGCCCCTGCTATTGCGCTGACCCTGTCAATGATACTGAGATATATTCCCCTGCTCAAAAACCGATTCCGTGAGGTGTATGCGGCACAGCGGTGCATGGGACGCGGCGGCAAAGGCAGAGGACTGATTCCACGCATACGCCAGTTTGGCAAAGAGATATCCATTCTCATTGCATGGTCGCTGGAGGCATCCATAGAAAGCGCCGACTCAATGGAAGCACGCGGCTACGGGCTGAGAGGGCGAACAAGCTTCCACCTCTTTAAGATGTCTGCAACGGAGAAATGTATCCTCGCTGCCATGGCGGCGGCAATAACGGTATGTATATATGCCTGCATAAAAGGCTATACAACCATCTACTACTATCCTACCATATTGCTCAGCCCGATGTCGCCTGCCGGGATTTTGTGCCTGGGGGTATTTTGGCTGTTGACGGTGTCAGCGGTAGTAATCGACATTAGAGGTGTTGGCAAATGGATCTGATAAGCTGCAAACATTTGACGTTTACATATCCGGAGTGCGATGCACCCACTCTGGACGATATAAGCTTTGATATACCTCAGTCGGAGTTTGTTCTGCTGTGCGGAAAATCCGGCTGCGGCAAAAGCACCCTGCTTCGTCATCTCAAAAAGAACCTTATGCCCTACGGCAGGCTTGAGGGAAGCATACTGTACCGGGGCATCGGGATCGAAGATCTGCCCAAACGGCAATGTGCCTCCGAGATAGGTTTTGTGCAGCAGAGCCCGGACAATCAGATCGTGACCGACAAGGTATGGCACGAGCTGGCATTCGGCCTGGAGAGTCTTGGATTGGACAATCTGACTATCAAACGCCGCGTGGCTGAGATGGCAAGCTTTTTTGGGATACAGACATGGTTCCGCAAAAATGTCAGCGAGCTTTCGGGCGGTCAGAAACAACTGCTCAATCTTGCATCCATTATGGTGATGAAGCCCAAGCTGCTCATCCTTGACGAACCTACAAGCCAGCTTGATCCTATTGCGGCATCGGATTTTATTGCCACACTCAAGCGGATCAACACCGAGCTGGGCACTACTATTTTGATCTCCGAGCATCGGTTGGAGGAACTGTTCCCAATGGCCGACCGTGTGCTGGTAATGGAGAAGGGCAGGCTGGTGATCAACGGTGATCCGCGTACGGCAGCCCGCAGAATGTCCGCCGGAGAATGCAGCGATATGTTCCACGGCTTGCCCTCTGTTATGAAGATCGCCTGCGCCCTTGGGGAGCAGGATAACTGTCCGCTGACGGTTCGCGAGGGCAGGCTGTGGCTGCAGTCCTGTCTGGGTGAGCCTGCGGAGGATGGCGTAAGCAAAGACAAGCCCCACGTGTTTTCAAAACTGCTGCCCGCGTCCCGCTCCAAAAAAGGTGAGCCGCCCGCTGTCAGGCTTCGCGATGTATGGTTCAGATACGACAGAACGGGCCCGGATATTTTGCGCGGCGTAGATCTTGACGTGTATACGGGTGAGCTTTGCGCCATTCTGGGCGGAAACGGCGTGGGAAAGACCACCACGCTGAAGGTGCTGACAAAAACCGAAAAAATAAACCGCGGCCGCGTGGAGATCTGCGGCAAAGATACGGAAAAACTCAGCGACAGTGAGCTGTTTGGCCATGGACTGTCGTTTTTGCCCCAGAATCCTCAGGCACTGTTTACCGAGATAACCGTGAGGGAGGAGCTTGCCGAAGCACTCTGTTTTGAAAAACTGTCCGAGAGCGAAAAACAACGGCGCATCGACAATATGCTCGATGAACTGGAACTGGGGCATCTTGAAGCCTCCCATCCATACGATCTGTCGGGCGGTGAGCAGCAGCGGCTGGCGCTGGGCAAGCTTTTGCTGCTTGAGCCAAAGATCCTGCTGCTGGACGAGCCGACCAAGGGACTTGACCCGTTTTTCAAGCGCTCGCTGGCAGAAATATTCAGCAGGCTTTGCGCACAGGGAGTCACTATCCTGATGGTGACTCACGATATTGAGTTCTGTGCATCTTATGCAGACCGATGTGCACTGTTTTTTGACGGTGAGATAGTGTGCTGCAGCAAGCCCAAAGAGTTTTTTGCGGGCAATTACTTTTATACGACCTCGGCAAACAGACTGGCAAACCGATGGTTTCCCGATTCTGTTACGTGGGAGGAGGTTGCGGAAAAATGCCAAGAGCATATAGCCAAAGCCAAGTCGTGATCGCCCAGCGCAAGCGCACAGCGTTGGCTGCCGTACTTATTTTTGCAGCTATACCTGTCGTGGTAGTCCTGGGCATCACCCTGCTTAAAGATCGCAGTTATATGCTTGTAAGTCTGGTGATACTTGCACTTACTATGCTGCCGTTTTTTATGGTGTTCGAAAGACGCAGACCCAAAGCCCGTGAAATCGTCCTGATAGCTGTTATGTGTGCGTTTACGGTATGTGCCCAGCTTATCTGCGGCGTGACGGTGCCTATCCGCGCAGGCACGGCAATAATTATTGCGTGCGGTATCGCTCTTGGCCCCGAGGCGGGATTCCTGATCGGAGCGCTGGCACGATTTGTGCTCAATTTTTATGCGGGGCAGGGGCCGTGGAGTCCGTGGCAGATGTTTTGCTGGGGCTTGCTGGGCTTTTTGGCGGGGGTGGCTTTTAACCGTGCCAATCTGGAAAAAAAGCATTCCCGCAACTTCAAACTTGTGATGAGCTCGGTTCTGTGCGTGGGTTTTATGCTTATCATAGCTTATCTTACCTATCTTATCTTTCCTCCTGCCGACGGAGGCGGATTTTTGGGATGGCGTCTGTACCTGTTTGGCGGTGCAGGGCTTTTGCTGGGTGTGGTATTCCAACGCAAACGCCTGCCGGTGGACGATGTGACGCTGTCGGTGTATACCCTGCTGACCACCTTTATCATCTATGGCGGTGTGATGAATATTTTTACTATGATAAGTGCGGCAAGCATTCCCGGCAATCCCGAAATCAGCTGGGATGCACTCAAGATATATTATATATCGGGCGTGCCTTATGATTTTGGCCACGCAGCTACTGCCGCGGTGTTCAATTTTATTTTTGGCGAAAAAATAATCCAAAAGCTTGAGCGGATCAAACTCAAATACGGCATCTACCGATGAAAGGAGCAGGGTATGTGGATCATAGCAACAGGCTGTATCGGTTTTATAATGGATTGCATTCTGGGAGATCCTGCATGGCTGCCCCATCCCGTGCGCCTGATCGGGTGGTGGATATCGGTCTGCGAACGCGGCTTGCGGCGGATTTTTCCGCAAACGCCCAAGGGTGAGCGTGCGGCGGGCGCTGCTTTGGCAGCGGCGGTACTGCTGTTTACGTTTGTTGTCTGGGGGTCGGTACTGTGGTTGTGTCTTAAAATAAGCTTTTGGCTTTATACTGTTGTCGGCTGTATCCTGTGCTGGCAGATATTTGCTGCCAAATGCCTGAAAACCGAGACAGAAAAAGTGCAGCGTACTTTGGAAAAGGGCGATTTGCCTGCATCCCGTGAGCAGATAGCCATGCTCGTGGGACGCGATACCCAGCAGCTGGACGGTGAACACATTGCAAAAGCCGCCGTCGAAACGGTGGCAGAAAACACTTCGGACGGTGTGATCGCACCCATGTTCTGGCTGATGATCGGCGGCCCGATAGCAGGTATGATGTACAAGGCTGTCAATACGATGGATTCCATGATCGGGTACAAAAACGACCGATACAGGTATTTTGGCACCTGCGCCGCCAGACTTGACGATATTGCCAATTGGATACCTGCCAGGCTGACCGCGCTTGCTGTTATTCTCTCGGCATTTGTGCTTGGCTTTGACGGCAAAAACTCATGGCGGATATGGCGCAGGGATCGGCGCAAGCACTCGTCTCCCAATTCCGCCCACCCCGAAAGCGCCTGCGCGGGGGCGCTGGGTATACAACTGGCAGGAAACGCCAGCTATTTTGGCAAAGTATGTGAAAAACCCTGCATAGGTGATCCTGTCCGCCCTATTGAGGCGGAGGATATAGGCAGAAGCAGCAAGCTTATGTATGCAAGCTCGATCATAATGCTGGCGGCGTTTTCACTGCTGCGGACATTGCTGACCGTGTTGTGAGGAACAATTTATGATTTATGAAAAAACCTGCCACGGCGGGGATATTTACGGTGATAGAATAAGTCTTGATTTCTCAGCAAATATCAATCCTCTCGGCACTCCGGAGTCTGTCTGCAGAGCGGCTATCGATGCCATAGGAGGCATCTGCAGCTATCCCGACCCATGCTGCCGTGCGTTGATTGACCAAATATCTCGGCACGAAAATATACCGCCCGATCAAATAATATGTGGAAACGGCGCCGCCGAGCTGATCTATTCTTATTGCAATGCCCTCAAACCCAAATGTGCATTGGAGCTTGCGCCTACTTTTTCGGAGTATTCTTCTGCAGCGCAAAGCGTGGGATGCAGGGTCGAGCGTTATCCTCTTGAGTTTAAAAACGGCTTTTGCCTGAGCGGGGAGTTTTTGCATACCCTTGAGCGCGGAGGGTGGGACGTTTTATTTTTGTGCAATCCCAATAATCCGACAGGTCGTCTCATCGAGCCCGGGGTTTTGCATGAGATATGTGGCATATGCAACATCAAAGGTATAAGACTGTTTCTTGATGAGTGTTTCCTGGATCTTTCTTCGGATGGTGGAAAAAACAGTATGAAGCCACACCTGCAGTGCGAGACCAATCTTTTCATCCTGAAGGCTTTTACCAAAACTTACGGTATGGCAGGTCTGCGTCTGGGTTATGGACTGTGTTCGGACAGAAAGCTGCTCTCGACGATGAGCCGTGGAGTGCAGGTGTGGAACGTATCATCCCCTGCTCAGGCAGCGGGCGTTGCGGCGCTGAAGGAACATGGGTTTGCAGCCGCGGCACGAGAGATCATCAAGAGAGAGCGTGCCCGTTTGAGCTTCGGTCTGCGTGAGTTGGGATTTTTGGTATGCGAGAGCGATGCCAACTATATTTTGTTTTACAGTTCGGCAGATATTTATGATGCCCTGCTCGGACAGGGGATATTGATACGGGACTGCTCAAATTATCATTGCCTGAGTGCGGGCTGGTACAGAATCGCGGTAAAAAACACCGATGATAACACCCGCTTGCTTAACGCGCTGAAAAGGATCGTGGAGGGACAGACATGGCAAAAAACATTATGATCCAGGGCACAATGTCCGACGCAGGCAAAAGTCTGCTCACGGCGGCGTTGTGCCGAATTTTCAGGCAGGATGGGTATCGGGTGGCCCCCTTTAAGAGCCAGAATATGGCGCTCAACTCGTTTATCACGGCGGATGGCAAGGAAATGGGCAGGGCGCAGGTGGTTCAGGCCGAGGCGTCCGGGGTTGCGCCCGATGTGCGGATGAATCCCATACTGCTCAAGCCCACCACCGATATGGGCAGCCAGGTTATCGTAAACGGTGTTGCAATCGGCAATATGGATGCGGTTACCTACTATCGGGAGCGTAAGAACCTTATACCGTTGGTGATGGATGCATATAACAGTCTGGCGCGGGAAAATGACATTATTGTTATAGAGGGGGCAGGCAGTCCTGCGGAGATCAACCTTAAGGATCATGATATAGTAAATATGGGGCTTGCCGCAATGGTGGATGCTCCGGTTCTGCTTGTGGGAGATATTGACCGCGGCGGCGTTTTTGCCCAGCTTTATGGCACGGTGGCGCTGTTGGATGAGGACGAAAAAGCACGGGTAAAAGCTATGGTGATCAACAAGTTCAGGGGAGACCGGGTCATACTTGAGCCGGGGCTCAGACAGCTTGAGCAGCTCTGCGGAATACCTGTGGCAGGAGTCGTGCCATACACACGTGTGGATATAGACGAAGAAGATGGCCTCGGGGCGCGGGCAGGACGCAGTAGAGAGCACAAGCTGATAGATGCTGCGGTCATACGGCTGCCGAGAATTTCAAACTTTACGGATTTTTCTCCCTTTGAGCGTTATGAAAATTTGTCGGTTCGCTACGTTGAGAAGGCTGCTGATCTGGGCAGACCGGACATTGTATTCCTGCCGGGTACCAAGAACACAATTGCCGATCTTTTGTGGATGAGGCAAAACGGCTTGGAGGCATCCGTTAAAAAGCTTGCCGCCTCAGGCACCCTGACAATCGGAATATGCGGCGGCTATCAGATGCTTGGCAAGGTTATCCGTGACCCTGACAGGGTGGAGTCGGATCTGACGCAGATAGAGGGAATGGGTCTGTTGGATACGGAAACGGTATTCAAGGCTGATAAGGTGCAAAGACAAACCCGCGGCGTGCTGACCGATGTTGACGGAATGCTGTCCGCACTTAACGGCGCAGCGTATTACGGATATGAGATTCATATGGGTAGAGACAAGGAAAACGCACTGCCTCTTATTGGCAAAAACAATGTATACGGCAGCTATGTTCACGGACTGTTTGATACCGCGCTTATCACAGACAGAATCCTGCAGGCAGTCTGTGACAGTAAGGGCGTGGATTTTCACAGCCACGGGGATTTTGATCTGCATGAATACAAAGAGCAGCAGTTCGACAAGCTTGCCGATGCCGTGAGAAGCGGTCTGGATATAAAGCTTATATACAGAATACTGAACAGAGAGGTTTAGACCGACAATCTGCATCTCAGGCTTCCCGATGGACTGTGTCCACGCCGCAGCCACTTGGCTGTTTTTGTGGTTTGCCGCAGAGCCTATGCTGGAGAAACTGGACCGCATCAAAGTAAAATACGGCCTCGTCGAGTGATCGGGCCTTGTACCCGAGCTGCATATGGCAGAATAATCAAAAAAGCTCGGGCAGCCTGTCTGCCCGAGCTTTTGTTATGCTTTTTTACTTTTTCTGTGTGTCTGCGATGGAGACGATATCGCCTACGCCGTCCAGTACCACTGTGGGGCGGTAGCCGAAGGTATCCACTGTCTCTCTCGTCGACACGCCCGACAGTACAAGCACGGTAGACATACCGCACTCCATACCCGAGACGATATCGGTATCCATACGGTCACCGACCATAACAGCCTCTGCCGAGTGACAGCCGAGGATATTGAGGCCGGTACGCATCATCAGGGGGTTGGGCTTGCCGCAAAAATACGCCTGCTTGCCGGTAGCAAGCTCGATAGGTGCAATAAGTGCGCGGCAGGCGGGTGCGATGCCGTTTTCGATAGGGCCGGTCAGGTCGGAGTTTGCGCCGATGAGCTTGGCGCCGCGAAGCACCAGATTGGTGGCCTTGGTCAGAGTGTCCAGCGAGTAGCTCTTGCCCTCGCCGATGACCACGTAGTCGGGGTTGACGTCGTTCATGGTGATGCCTGCGTCGTAGAGGGCGTTAAACAGACCTGCCTCACCGATGGCGTATACCGAACAGCCGGGAGCCTGCTTCTTGAGAAAAGCCGCTGTGGCCAGCGCACTTGTATAAAAATGCTCCTCCGACACGTCCAGACCCATTCTGGCAAGCTTCTGCTGAAGCTCGCGGGGGGTGTAGCCGCTGTTGTTGGTCAAAAACAGGAACTCTTTGTTCTCGCGGTGCAGCCAGTCGATAAACTCGGGCACACCGGGCAGGATCCTGTTGCCGTGGTAGATGACGCCGTCCATATCGCAGATAAAGCCTTTTTTTGAGTTGAAGTCGATCATGGTTTTTCCTTTCTTTTGCGTTTTTTAACAGAAAATACATAACAAATCAAAGAATGTCTCAAAGATAAAAAAATTATAGCACGCCAAAATGAATATGTAAAGGGTGTCGTTGACCGAGGCGGATAGTTTTGATATAATTGAATCAAATAAAAAGAGGATGGTGAACACCGTGGAGCATAAGTTTGAGTGCCTTGTCCGCAAAGAATCCATGTGGGCGCAGATGCTGATGCAGGTGCTGGAGGACAACGGCATCACCGCCGTCAGCAAGCCTGTCTGCGGCGCGGGTTTTTCCATAAAAACCGGCATAGCCGATTATTTCGACATTTACGTTCCAGCCTCCCGTATGGCGGATGCCCGCGAGCTGCTTGACGGATTGTTTTCCGGCGAATATTCAGATCAATAACCAAAACACCGACCACGTATTGGGGTCGGTGTTTTTTGTCACGGCCGGTTTATTCGAGGCGGCAGAGTTTGTACAGTTTGGCGATGCAGGGGGATTTGTGTGCAATATATCCGTCAATATCATCGGGATACAGCCGCGCACCCTCCTCCTTGACGGCGCTGTATTCGGCCGCCGCCTGCTCGTTGGCGCGCAAATAATCCCTGAACACTATATGCCGCCTCAACTCCTCAGATGCTTTCGGGCAGACGTAGAGATGGTGGGCGGGCAGATGAGGCTTGCTGTCATACCTGAACGCGTGGCGGTCGGCTATGCCCAGATCCCCCTCGTGGATATACCCGATGGCGGCGAGCCTGCTTACCGTCTCGTCAAACACCGAGTAGTCCTCTATCACCACGTCGATATCGATGCAGGGCTTGGCACTCATGCCCTTGACCGAAGTGCTGCCCACGTGCTCTATGGCCAGCGCAAGCTCGCCCAGAGCCTGCTGCAGTTCGGATTTTATGGCTTCAAACTCCTCTGCCCACCTGCTGTCGTAGGGCAGAACGGTCACTTTTGCGGTTTTCATCCTGCGTTTCACCTCGGTATAACCATACCATACTTCAAAAACTATGGCAATATTTTGCAGTTTATATTTTACTTTTTGAGACAATGGGTATATGATATAATGTAAGAATATTTGACCAAGAGGAGACAGCCATGGAACTCAAAGGCCTGACCATAAACTTCCTCGGTGACAGTATTACCGAGGGTCACTCGGTAGAAGACAAAGACAACAACCGCTTTGATAACGTGCTCAAGGAGCTTTGCTCTCTCAAAGAGGTGCGCAACTACGGCGTCGGCGGCACCCGTATAGCCCATCAGTTCCGTCCCAGCGCCGAGGCCAGATGGGACCTCAATTTTTGCGGCCGAGCCGAGAAGATGAACGTGGATGCCGACATCGTGGTGGTGTTCGGCGGCACCAACGATTACGGTCACGGTGATGCACCCTTCGGCAAGCTTGGTGATACCGACCGCGGTACCTATTGCGGCGCCGTCAGATGGCTGATGACCAAGCTCAAGGAGATGTACCCCAACTCGCTGATCGTGTTTATGACCCCCGCCCGCAGACTGGGTGACGAGATGCCGTCTGCGAGCGCCCACAGATATTATCCCAGCCTGATTTTGCGTGAGTATGTGGATGTTATCCTCGAGACGGCGCGGGACTTCGGTATCCCCGTTCTCGATCTGTACACCGAGCTGGGCATCGACCCCAATCTGGAGAGTGACCGCCTGAAATACACCGCCGAGGGCCTGCATTTTAACGATGCGGGACACAGAGTTATAGCAGGGCAGCTCAAAAAGTTCCTCGAGGCGCTTTGACGGGAGGGACGGAGATGAAAAAAGTCAGTGAGATCATCCGCGAGCTTGCGCACGGCGAGATACGGGTGGGATTTGATCACAAGCTGAGGCTGCCCCGCAGCTTTGACGGCAGACATTGGAATATGCAGGGCGGCTGTTTTGACGGCAAATATGCCTATTATGCGCTCAACACGGGCGGAGACTCCGCACAATCGGTCACCCGTATAATCAAGATCGATACGGAGACGTGGCAGGTGGCGCAGACAAGCGAGGATATGTATATCGCTCACGCCAACGATATGGTCTATGACCCCGGTAACAACCGCCTGATCGTGTCCTGGTGCGATATCGAGCCGGACAAGGTGGGCATAGTCGACCCCGAAACTCTGACACTCAAAGATACCCTGACCATCCCCCAGCGTCACTACAGTATGGGATATTGCAGTGAGCGCAATCAGTACGTTGCCGGTATCAGCCGCACCTATGATCTTGCCGTGCTGGACGGGCAGTTTAATGTGCAGCGCGTGCTGCCCGGCGTGGAGGGTTACGTCAAGCAGGGGATAGAGTGCGACAGTGAGCTTATATATTTTATCCATAGCGTCAGGGGCGAGTCGGGACTGTTTGTCTGCAATTTGATATTCGTCTTTGACTGGGACGGCAAGCTTGTTTCCCGCATACTTGTGCCCTATGCCGCCGAGGCAGAAAATCTGTTCACCTTTGGGGACAGGCTGGTATGCGCATTCAACGACAAACACACCGACGAGGCAGTTATTTCGGTACTGTCTCTCAGCTGAAAGGAGCGATAGAATTGGATCTGATAATTCTGGCAGGTATGCCCGCCAGCGGCAAAACCACCTTTGTCAACAAGCTGAGCCGCGCGCTCAATTACCCCGTACTGGAAAAAGACGCCATCAAAGAGGAGCTTTTTGACGTCATAGGCTTTGAAAATTATACCCAGAAACGGCTTATGGACACCGCCGCCACCGCCGTTTTGCTCAGGTGCGCCGATTCTCTGCTGTCCACGGGACAGTCGATGATCATGGTCAACAACTTCCGCCGCGATGCCGAGGAGCAGGTGCAGAAGCTTGTGGACAAGCACAGCTGCAACTGTCTGTTTATTTTCTTCGGCGGCGACGGGGACGTGTTTTTTGACCGTTACAATCAGCGTGATCTGCGGGGCGAGAGGCATCTGGGCCACGTGCTTCAGGAGCATTTCCCGCCCAGAGAGGGAGACAATCTGTTCTATACCATGACCCGTCAGGAGTTTTGCGACAAGTTCGAAAAACTGGGTATGGACAAGTTCGACATCCGCGGCATCAAGCGCATTGACGTAGACGCCACCTACCCCGAAAAGATCGACGTTCAGGCACTGATCGATCAAATACGAGACACACTTGGAGGAAAATAAAATGGCCAAAAAAGTTGCACTTATGACCCGCCATCACGCCACTCTGATATGCAAAGAAGCACGCGACGCTCTGACTCAGGCAGGCTTTGAGATAGTCAGCAATGACACGGGCAGAATACTCACATTTGAGGAGCAAAAAGACCTCATCAAGGATGCCTACGGAATCATCGCAGGCACCGAAAAATACGACCGCGATATGCTCCTCGGCTGCGATAACCTCAAGGTTGTTACCCGCTTCGGCGTGGGCACCGACAATTTTGACCTCGCAGCAATGAAAGAAATGGGTCTCGAGGTTGGTGTTATAGCCAACTACAACGCCGTTGCCGAGTTTGCCCTGACACATATCCTGGCTCTGCTCAAGAATCTGCCCCGCTATGACGCCGCCGCAAGATCGGGCGCATGGAGCCGATTCGAGATGCGCGAGCTGACGGGCAAGACGGTGGGTGTGGTCGGCTTCGGCAGAATAGGCAAACGCCTCTGCGAGCTGCTTTCGGGCTTTGGCGTGACCGTGCTGGCATACGACCCCTTTATGAACGAGCAGGCCGCCTTGGAGCGCAAGGTCACCCCCGTCACGCTGGACAAGCTGCTTGAGAGCGCCGATATCGTATCTCTGCACCTGCCCGCCACCGAAGAAACCAAGCATCTTATCAACGCCGACACCATCGCAAAGATGAAAGACGGCGCATACCTCATCAATACCTCCCGCGGCGCACTGGTCGACGAGGCGGCATTGCTGGTCGCCCTGCAGTCGGGCAAGCTGTCGGGTGCCGCTCTGGACGTCTTTGAAAAAGAGCCTGTCACCGCCGATAATCCTCTGTTTGCTCTTCCCAACACCGTGCTGTCGCCCCATTGCTCGGCTCTGACCTACGAGACCAACTACAACGGCGGCATCATCTGTGCTCAGTCCATCATCAATGTGCTCCGCGGCGGCAAACCCCTCTACCCCCTGTGGTAATCTGATACAAATACAAAAAAATGCACCCTCTCTGCCGTCTGCAGAGAGGGTGTGCTGTTTTATTCGGGCGTTTTATTCGGAGTATTGGTCGAGAGCCTGCTGAACTCTGGCTTTGACCAGCTCGGCGATCTCATTTGTTTTGAGAGTCTTATACTCGTCATACTCAATAGGCTCAAGATAGTGCACCTGAGCGCTGACGGGCTTGCTGCCCTTTTGATCCAGTACCTTGTAGCAGTCAACAAAAGCCACCGGCACTATAGGGCAGGCAGCTTTGGCAGCGCACTTGAAGCTGCCCGAATGCCACTCGCCCATAGTGTTGCTGCTTTTGCTCCGTGTACCTTCGGGGAATATAACGTAGCTGCGGCCCTGCGTGAGTTCCTGCTGTACCTGCTGCATAACGGCAATGCCCTGACGTGGGTTTGAGCGGTCGAGGGCAAATGATTTGGTAAATCGCAGTACCTGTTCAAGAAAGGGGATGTTCCTCAGCTCCTGCTTGTATACGACACCCAAAGGCGTGGGGCAGCTTGCGAACAACGCCACCACGTCAAACATGCCCTGATGGTTGCCGTAGAGCATAAAACCGCCCTGCGAGGGTATATTTTCTATACCCGATACCTGCAGATCGATATTGCCCGTGGGCAAAATCAACCTGACCATAGAGCCGACATAATCCCAGCGCTCTATTTCGGGATATTTGTCGGGATTTTTGGCATAGCGGCACAGACGGACGTATATGCCGGGTACTTTGAATATATTGCGGAGTATCAGTTTGACGATTCGGTTCATTTTTGCTCAGCCTTTCTCGGCGGGATCGGCAAGCGATTACAGCTCGATATCCTCGCGCTTGCCCTCAATGATATCCGCGATCCTGCGGCAGGCGTAGCCGTCACCGTAGGGGTTGGAAGCCTGACTCATACGGGAATATTCATTTTCGTCGCAGAGCAGCTGCTTGAAGCTTGCGTATATAGTCTCCTCCTCGGTGCCTACCAGCTTGAGTGTGCCTGCCTTGATACCTTCGGGACGCTCGGTGGTGTCGCGCATAACAAGTACGGGCTTGCCCAGCGAGGGGGCCTCCTCCTGTATTCCGCCGCTGTCGGTGAGCACAAGATAGCTGCGGGAGAGGAAGTTATGGAAATCCAGCACGTCCAGCGGCTCGATCATACGTATGCGGTCACAGCCACCCAGCTCTTGTGCTGCCGCCTCGCGGACGGCGGGATTGAGATGGATGGGGTAGATGGCTTTTACGTCGGGATGCTCGTCGATGATCCTGCGGATGGCGCGGAACATAGCGTGCATGGGAGCGCCCAGATTCTCTCTGCGGTGTGCGGTGATGAGTATCAGGCGGCTGTCGCGCGCCCACTCAAGCTGCTCGTGGGTGTATTCCTGCCGTACGGTGGTCTTGAGAGCGTCTATTGCCGTGTTGCCGGTGACGAATATACTGCTCTCACACCTGCCCTCTCGCAGAAGATTGTCTTTTGCCATCTGTGTGGGGGCAAAATTGAGGGCGGAGAGGATGCTCACCGACTGACGGTTGAACTCCTCGGGGTAGGGGGAGTAGATGTTGTGGGTGCGCAGACCTGCCTCCACGTGGCCCACGGGGATCTGCAGATAGAAGCATGCCAGCGCGGCGGCAAAGGTAGTGGTGGTGTCGCCGTGTACCAGACAGACGTCGGGTTTCTCGCTCTCAAGCACGGGTTTGATCTTCTGCAGTATGGCGCAGGTTATATCAAACAGAGTCTGTTTGTCCTTCATGATGCTCAGGTCATAGTCGGGCACTACCGAAAATGCCGACAGCACCTGATCAAGCATACTTCTGTGCTGACCTGTGACGCAGACCACGGTCTGCAGGTTTTTGCGGCTTTTTAGCTCGTTAACCAACGGGCACATTTTTATCGCTTCGGGTCTCGTGCCAAAAACCACCATAACTTTTTTCATCACAGCGCCTCACTCACAAAAATATTTACAATATTGTACCACACAGAGGTATAAAAGTCTATCGTTTGTTGACCTAAAACCTCTTTTTTCGCACAATATGGGGTGTATGATCCTGTCATAGACATATATGCGGTAGAATTACACAAAATTGTTACTTTTCTGTAATTGCTTTTTTCAAAATGTGCGGTATAATTAAAAGTAAGAAATTACCACCTGACAGGTGTAAAGCATAACAAAGGAGAAAAGCCTATGTCCAAGTATCTTTCCCCCAAGAAGAAACACTCCAACCGCAAGCTGTGGATATTGCTTGCGGCTGTGCTGATAGCACTGGCCGTGCTGGTGTTTGCCGTTGTCAAGATCTTTGACAGCACTCTGCCCGACGAGCCTGATGAGCCCGATACCCCCGATATCGGTGTGCAGGATCCCGACACCCCCACACCTCCCCAGCAGGGCGACACCCCCGGCCCCGGCGATACCCCCACACCTCCCGAGCCGGAGACCCCCTCTGCCGATGCGGACAAGATTGCCGAGGCGGACAGACTTATCCGCGGATATTTCTATGACGAGGCTATCGCCCTGCTCACAGGTCTGCAGAGCGCCGAGGCACAGGAAAAGCTCGGCGAGGCTCAGGCTCTCAAAGCAGGTCTGGTCAAGTATACCGGTCAGGCATACCATATCTTCTTCCACAGCCTGATTATCGACACCGATCTGGCATTTGATGACAAGGGTCACCCCGCATCCGGCTACAACGAGTGGATGACCACCCGCGAGGAGTTTGTCAAGATGCTGCCCCTGCTGCTTGAGAACGATTTTGTCCTCTACGATATCACATGGATGTGCGAGTTCGACGAGGCAACCGGCAAGGTCAAGAAGAAGGACATCTACCTCCCCGAGGGCAAGAAGCCTCTCATTATGTCCTTTGACGATATGAACTACTACGATTATATGCTGACAGACGGCTTTGCCCAGCGTCTTGACGTGGACGAGAACGGCAAAATAGTCACCCACGTGGGCGGCACACCCGTCAAACGCAACGGCCATATCGTGGACATCAAGGACTATGAGGTCACCTATGACGGCGACGCAGTACCCATTCTGGACGCATTCTGCGAGGAGCATCCCGAGTTCTCCTACCGCGGCGCCAGGGGTATCGCCGCGCTGACCGGCTACGCAGGCGCATTCGGCTACCGTATCACCGACCTTGACTGGTACACCGAGGCAGAGCAGCAGCAGATGCTGGACAAGGTCAAGCTCATTGCAGACACCCTGCGCGCCAACGGCTGGCAGATAGCCAACCACAGCTATACCCACAATCAGTACTGGAACAACAAGACCATTGATATGGAAAAGCTCAAATACGATACAGGCCGCTGGCTCAACGAGATCATGCCCTACGTCGGTGAGAGCCACATATTTATTTCGCCCTTCGGTGTATCCTTCAAGCAGGATGACGAGCGCTACCGCTATATCATTGAGGAGTGCGGATTCTATATCTACTGCCCCGTCACCGCAAGCATGAATACCACCTTCCACGGCGACAATATGATCCAGGAGCGTCTCAACTTTGACGGCCTGACCATGATCGAGTATCCCGAGCGCATCAAGAAGCACTTCTTTGACCCCGCTCTGATACTTGACAGAGCCCGTCCTCCCATGGATTGATCCTTAACATAACCAAAAGAGGTGTTCCCCTTGAAAAAAATGCTTCTGGCAGTCAATACAAAGGCCGGCACGGGCAAGATAGTCCCCGCGCTGAGTGATGTGCTTGACCTTTTCCAGGATGCAGGATACAGAGTTACCGTATACCTCACCCGTCAGGATGAACTTCCCGGCGTCATAGAGCGCGAGGCCAAAGACTACGATGCCGTGGTCTGCGTAGGCGGTGACGGCACCCTCAACGAGGTCATAAACGGCATCATGAAGCTTCCCGAGCCCCGCCCGACGCTGGGGTATATCCCCGCAGGCACCATGAACGATATCACCAGCACCCTCGGCATGCCCAAAAAGATGATGGAGTGTGCCCGTGTCATTGCCGACGGACACAGCCGCCCCATGGACGTCAACGCCTTCAACGACAGGTATTTTGACTATATCGCCGCATTCGGCAGCTTTGTTGACGTGTCATTCGCCACCTCCCGTGAGGCCAAGAATAATTTCGGTCTTATGGCATACTTCTGGGAGGTTGCCAAGCGCGTGCCCAAACTGCGCTCCTATCACGTCAGAGTGGAATACGATGACAATGTGTTTGAGGGCGAAGTTATGATAGGTATGGTCTCCAACGGCACCTACTCGGCAGGCTTTGCCATCGGTGAGCAGATAGAGGCGCAGATAGACGACGGCATGGCCGAAATAATCCTGCTCAAAAAACCGGAAAAACTCATCGACGCCACCTCCCTCATCAACTCCTATCTGGCAGGGGAGCTTGCAGGCTCCGACGGTGTGTTCTGGGCGCGTGCCAAAAAACTGCGCATCACCACCTCCGAACCCTTGCCCTGGACGCTGGACGGTGAGTACGGCGGCGAGCATACCGAAGTTGAATGCACCAATATTATGCACGCGGTCAATATATTTGCACCCGAGCATCCCATCAAACGCAAGAAAATATAATATTAGAAACGCACCCATTGCCGTACACATAGTACTGCCAATGGGTGCGTTACTTGCATATCCCACGAAATCCATGGATTTCCCCGCAAAGCCTCCCTCGTCACCTCACAAAGGCTCCTCTTGTTGCAAGGGGAGCTGTTTTTGCGTAAAGCAAAAACTGAGGGGATAAACCCTCGTCCCCTCGTACTTGGCTCTCCCATAGGGAGAGGCAAGAACTTTCGTCCCTTTAGTATAAATCCTCGCGCGGCGGTTAACCGGTGTCTTTGAGGTTTTACAACGAGCGGAAGTCTTGCGGCAAGTTAGTGCAGGTTTGATCTGCGGCAGAAAGCTTGCTGAAACTCCGTTCTGCCGCAAGGATGAGCGAAGTGTGGGCGAAAAGACAAACTATAGATCTGCGGCACTTGCTCAGGTTAGTAACAAAGCTTGCCGCGCAGAGGATTTATTGAGCAATATCAATCTGCGGAATTAGCTACACGCGATCCGCAGATCGCGTGATCCATCGCAAGAATAACTCTGCCGCCATTCTTTGGGTGGAGCAAGCGTATAGGGGGTGTGGGGGACCTTGAGCCTTTCAGACGAACCATGTCCCCCACTGGTTTTGGTGACTTTTGCCACCAAAAGTCACGCGCGGGGAGCGATGGGAGCGCCGCCGGTGGCGGATGCAGCGACCTGAGCGAGTGGCCGCAACTTGGCGACTGGCGAGTGAGCGGTGCGAACGATGACAGAGCCCTAGTTGCAACAGGATCCGGGGTCGCAACCACCCGGGGATGGATGAAAACGCCACGCCGCATTCTTTGCGGGAGAGATGTGTGTGTTCTCTCCCTCAGTCAAAAATCACAGATTTTTGACAGCTCCCTCCCAGAGGGAGCCTTTTTTTGTGAGAGACGCGGGCTACCACCTCATCCACCGCAAGCGGTCCCCCTTCCCCTGCATAGGGGAAGGCTTGCGAGGGGAGATACCCTCTCCGTCACGTTTCGCGTGCCACCTCTCCCATAGGGAGAGGCAAGTGGAGGTGCGTCGCCGCTTCGCTACCCTGCCCTACATTTATGCCGCAGATCGAGAGGAGTGCAAAACGCAGGCAACCACCTCATCCACCGCAAGCGGTCCCCCTTCCCCTGCATAGGGGAAGGCTTACGGGGAGACGGGGAGCCTTTTGCGTTTTGGATGCTTATAATTCACTTTTTATCTTCATATATTACCCTGAGGTGATATTATGCAGGTGCTTGAGAGGTTTACATACTGGTTCTACGGCGGGCCTATGCTTATGCTGATCGTTGGTACGGGGGTGGTGCTGAGCTGCCGCAGCAGATTCTTTCAGCTGCGCGCCTTGCCGAATATTCTCCGCACCCCATTCGTCCGCAGACAGGGCGGAGAGGGGCAGATGACACCCTTTCAGGCTATGAGTATGGCTATCGGCGGAAGCGTCGGCGTCGCCAACATCTCGGGCGTCAGCACAGCCATCGTCACGGGCGGCCCGGGTGCGCTGTTTTGGATGCTTGTGTCCGCATTTTTGGGTATGATCATCAAAATGGCCGAGGTCACCCTTGCCTGCGCCTGCCGCCGCCGTGACCCTTCGGGCAGGCTGTGGGGCGGGCCTACATACTATATCAGACAGCTTTTGGGAAAGGGCGGTCGGGGAGCGCACATTCTCGCCCTTTTGTTCGGCGGCGGGATATTCGTCAGTTTTTTTATCAACGTGCAGAATTATGCCGTTTCGGAGGCTATCGGCACGACATTTCGTATCCCATTTATGATCCCGTCGGTGATTTTGGGGGTGGTTACCTATATCATGATCTCGGGCGGGCTCAAAGCTTTGGGCAGGCTGTCTGAGTATCTCGTGCCTTTTATGTGTCTGTTTTATGTGGGATGCATCGGGGTGGTGCTGTTTATGTGCCGCGACAATATTATTCCGTCCCTCAGGCTCATCGTCCGCAACGCATTTTCCCTCCGTCCTGCGGTGGGCGGTGTGGCGGGCAGCTGCATGTCGGTGAGCCTGCGTACCGGCTTTGCCCGCGCTCTCTACTCCAACGAGGCAGGCTGGGGTACCTCGCCTATGGTACACGCCACCGCCCAATGCAGTCATCCCGCAGCGCAGGGGATGCTGGGCGCGTTCGAGGTGTTTGCCGATACCTGCATCGTATGTATGGCCACGGGCCTGCTTGTGGTGTGTACGGGTATGCACCAAAGCGGCCTCATGGGCGCCGAGCTCACCCTCAAAGCGCTGGAGATGCACCTCGGCTCGCCTGCACGGATGGTGGCGGCGGTGTCGGTGTTTCTGTTCGGGCTGAGCAGCGCCGTGGGGTGGTATGCATATTACCTGACCCTGATGCACCACGCCCTCGGCCAAGCAAAAACCCGCCGTATATTGCCGCTGTTCAATATCCTGATGCCGCTGATGGGCGTACTGCTTACTCTGTTTGCCCTCCGCTCGGGTTATGCCGCAGACAAAATATGGCTGATCGCCGATTTTTCGGCCATAATCCCCACGGTCATCAATCTGATCGTGCTTCTTGCGCTGAGCAACCGGTTTGCATCCATGGTGCTCGACTGGGAAAACAAAAAAACGGAGCTGTAGCTCCGTTTTTGCGCGCTTATTCAAAATGACAGCTCTGCGGGCATTCAAGCTCAAAAAGCTGCTTGATCATATCGTGAAGCAGGTGAGCGGTCCTGGTCTCGGCGGCGGTGTAGTAGACTTCTTTGCCTGCTCTGCGGGATGTGATGTAGCCTGCATCCTTGAGCAGACGCAGATGGTGTGACACCGCGGGACTGCTCATACACACCAGCGCCGAAATATTGATGACGCACTCCTCACAATGACAGAGCAGCCAAAAAATCCGCAGTCGGCTGCTGTCGGACAGATGCTTGAAAGCCGATGCAAGACCGGCAAAATCGCAGGGGTCGGGCATATTCTGAGCCACAGACGAGCTGTCCGCGCCGTGGTCGTGGGGCAGATGAATGTGAGACATAAAAAAACCTTCTTATCATAGGGTGATACCATTCTATCACAAAATCGAGCCGCTGTCTATTGACAAATACGCTCACTGTGTGGTATCATCCTCACAGAACGATTAAACAGATGTTTAATCGTTGAGTCAAAAGAAAGAGGGATAAAAATATGAAAAAAAGCTACAAGATCGAAGTCGACTGCCCCAACTGCGCCAACAAGATGGAGCAGGCCGCCGCAAAAACCGAGGGCGTCAAGAGCGCATCGGTCAGCTTTATGACCCTGCGTATGACCGTGGAGTTCTGTGAAGGGGTTGATGAGAAGACTGTTATGGCGCAGGTGCTCAAAAACTGCAAAAAAGCCGAGAGCGACTGCGAGATATTCTTCTGATCGCGGCTATGACAAAAAAACACAAGAAGATCCTCTGCCGCATCATCGCCGCGGCGGCGATGATGGCGGTGCTGCATTTTGTTCCCGCAGACGGTCTGCTCAGATTTGCGCTGTATCTGCTGCCATATTTGACCGTAGGCTACGATATACTAATCAAGGCCGCCAAAGGCATCTATAACCGTCAGAGCACCGACGAGTGCTTTTTGATGGCAGTGGCGACTATCGGCGCGCTGGCCGTAGGTCTCCTTAAAACCGGCGACTACGCAGAGGCCGTATTTGTAATGCTCTTTTATCAGACGGGTGAGCTGTTTCAGTCGGTGGCGGTGCACAAAAGCCGCCGCAGCATCAGCGCGCTTTTGGATATCCGCCCCGACTATGCCAATGTCGAGCGGGACGGCGAGCTTGAGCGGGTCGATCCCTACGACGTGGCGGTGGGCACGGTGATCACCGTGCTGACGGGCGAGCGTGTGCCCATTGACGGTGTGGTTACAGAGGGCAGTGCCGCTCTGGATACATCTGCGCTGACGGGGGAGAGTCTCCCGAGAGAGGTGCAGGCGGGTGACAGCATAGTCAGCGGATGCATCAACCTGACGGGAGTGCTCAAGATCCGCACCGAAAAAGAGTTCTGCGACTCCACCGTATCCCGTATACTGGAGCTTGCCGAGTCTGCCGCCTCTCACAAGTCCAACCCCGAGCGGTTCGTGGCTCGGTTTGCACGGATATACACCCCCGCCGTGTGCATAGCGGCGCTGGCGCTGGCGCTGATCCCGCCTGCGGTGAGAATGGTCATTGGTGTGTCGGGCGAGTGGCTTGAGTGGCTGTACAGAGCGCTGACATTTTTGGTCATCAGCTGCCCCTGCGCCCTTGTCATCGGTATTCCTCTGACATTTTTTGCGGGCATCGGCGGAAGCAGCCGCGCAGGAATACTGGTCAAAGGCTCAACCTATCTGGAAACTCTGTCCAAAGTCCGCTCTGCCGCCTTTGACAAAACCGGCACCCTCACACGAGGAGTGTTCTCGGTGCAGCAGGTGTGTCCGCAGGAGGGCATAGCCGAGGATGAGCTGATTTGTGCCGCCGCAGTATGCGAGTGCAGCAGCGCCCATCCCATAGCCAAAGCCGTCCTCGCCGCCTGCAAAATGCCTGCACCCCGCGCCGCCGTTACCGAGGTGCGTGAGGTCGGCGGAATGGGAATTACTGCCGCGTATGACGGCAGATATTATGCCGCAGGCAACGATCGGCTTATGAGCTCGCTGGGCATCACGCCTGCCGCAGTGCCATACAAGGGCGCTGTGGTGCACGTTGCCCGTGACGGTGTGTATCTGGGATACATAATTGTGTCCGATACCCTCAAAGACACCGCCTGCGCCGCAGTTGCCGCCCTTAAATCCGCAGGTGTGGAGCGCACGGTCATGCTTACGGGCGACCGCCGTGAGGCCGCCGAGGCAGCTGCCGCAGAGCTGGGTCTGGATGGTGTGCATCATTCGCTGCTCCCCGAGGACAAGGTCTCATGCCTGCAGTCGCTCAAAGGTGAGGGAAGGGTGCTTTTTGTGGGTGACGGCATCAACGACGCCCCCGTCCTTGCCACCGCCGACGTAGGCATTGCAATGGGCGCGCTGGGCTCGGATGCGGCTATCGAGAGTGCCGACCTGGTCATTATGGACGACGATCCGCTCAAAGTCGCCAAGGCCGTCCGCATCTCCAAAAAAGTCATGAGGATAGTGAGACAGAATATCCTGTTCGCGCTCTCTGTCAAAGGCGTCTGCCTCATCCTCGGCGCGCTGGGAGTGGCGGGAATGCCCCTTGCCGTGTTTGCCGACGTGGGCGTGATGGTGCTTGCGGTGCTCAACGCTCTGCGAGCTATGAACGTGAAAAATATCTGAGTCAAAAAAGCACTGACCCGATTATGGGACAGTGCTTTTGGTATACTCTGTACATAAGCTAAGGAGGGTGACCAAATGACTGTAAAAATTGTGAGAAAGCTTGGGAATATGCGTGACGGGTATACCGAAATACTGTATTTTGACGCGGCGGGGAACTTCTGCACCGAGGACAGCGCCACACATTTTCTGATGCGTGAGTGGAACACAGAGGACAAGGTCACCTATCAGCAGTGGGGCATAACCGAGAGATACAAAATAAGCTGAACAAAAGGCCGGGACGGAATACCGTCTCGGCCTTTTTTGGTCTGTTTTATTTTCTGCCGCGGCGGTTCATCGCGCCGCCTATTGCCATACCTCCGCCGATACCGAAGGCAAACACCAGAGTGGGGATCAGGTAGCTTTTGGGATTGCCCCATTTGCTTTCTTTGTCCGAGGGGGAGGGAGTGTTACTTTCGCCGCCGTCTGCGGGAGGGGTGACGGGAGTGCTGATCTCAATCTCCTGCTTGCCCTCTGAGTCGCTGAAGCTCTTTTGGCACACAGAGCAGGTGTAGCTGCCGTCAGCATTCTGCGTGAGAATATGCTCGCCTCTGTCGCTGACGCCGGAGAATGAGCTCACGCTGTCGGTCAGCTCAAACATAGTGGGCGACATGCAGGATACAAACCCTGTCTGCCCTCCGCCCAATCCCTCGGGAGGCATCATGCCGCCGAATCCGCCCTCGGGAGGGGTAATACCGCCCATATCTCCCTCGGGGCGCTGAGGCATAGCTCCGTCCGGACGTTCACCCTTGCCGCCCTCGGGGCGCTGGGGCATATCTCCACCCTCGGGAGGTGTCATACCGTTGAATCCCTCGGGGGGAGTCATTTCTCCTGTTCCACCCTCGGGCATTGCACCGCCATCGGGTCGAGCGCCCATGCCGCCTCCAAATCCGCCGACATCGCTGACCGTGTAGCACTGCATCACGGCGTGCTCGAAGCTCTTTACGCTTTCGGGCGCGTATATACCGCCTTCTTCGGTGCCGTCGATGTCCCCGCCTGTGTATACGCGGCAGCTTGTGCCCCTCTGCATCAGAGGGGAGGATATTACAGCGCCCTGATAGGTGCGGATGCGTGTGCCTGCCACTTCGTCTTTGTCAGGGTCGTATGCAAACAGCACCTTGCCCTCAGAGTCGGTAACGATTATGGCCTCGTCTGCGCTCTGGGATGCGGCAAACCGCAGATTCATCACCGCCTGAGTGCCCACTTCGCCGTCGGCCTTGGCCCAATCCATAGTAGAGCCGAAGCTTGCCACCGTGCCGCCCACCACATAGGAGCCAAAGTCGGAGTCCATTCCCGAGTCGGAGCGGGGATTGGCCATAGCCACCACCGTGCCGCCCGTGATCACGAGATAGCCGTTGGAGTCGATGCCGTCGCCTTCCGCGCCCAGTCCCGCAATAATGTGGGTACTGCCGCCCGAAATGCGCACCGCCGACACGCCGTCCTCGTTGACGTTTATGCCGTCGTTATCCGAAAAAATATTGATGTTGCCGCCTGCGATCTCCAGATGCAGCTCGCTGTCCAGACCCTCGTAGCCGGAGAATATGTTGAGCACGCCGCTGCCCTTTGAGTCGCCCTCGATGACCATAGAGCGGTAGGAGTAGAATGCGCCGTCGGTCTTGCGCTGTTTCTTCTGTACGGGTACAGCCGAGGTGTCGCTGTCATCCTTGAGTTTGGTCTTGAGCATACGGAACACGTTGGTGCCCTCAAAGGTGTTCTTACTGCGGTCGGCGATGATTACCCGCGCGCCCGCATCGGTCAGGTCAACGTCCTTGGAGTGGCTGTCTCTGTCTCTGTCTTCCCAGCCGTTGTCACACTCATACACGCTGTAGAATATCAGCGCGGGAGCAACCGTGCATTTTACGTTGACGCCGTCAAGCACCAGAGTAACCTTTGCACTCTCGTCGGCAAAGGTGTCGTCCTGATCTCCCAGATCAATGAGTATCTGACCCAGCCACTCACCCTTGAGAACGTAGGTGCCGGGCTGAGTGATATGGAGCACGGCGTTGCGGTAGGCATCACTCTCTGAATGCATCATCTCGGCAGGTACGCCGCTGCCCTGAACGGGCAGAGTGGCAAATATGCGGTCGGTCAGTCCTTCGGCGGTGTAATAGTAGCACCATTCCTGCTCGCCGTCGTAGTTCTGTTTGACAAAACCCTCTGTCGGCAGCTGGGGGTAATAATATATATCGTGGGCAATATATACCCTGTCCTTGCCCGAAGGCTCGGTGCCGGTATAATACTCGGCGGGGGCGTTTTTGACTTCGCCGTGATCGCTCGACGGATCGGCGTGCCAGACGTAATCGTACTCGGGCACTTTTTCGCCGTTGAGTGCGGCGCTGTGGGTGACTTCTTCGCCCGACTCAATATAGCTGAGCTCGATAGTATAAGCGTCCGACTGCTCTCCGCCCGCAAAAATCGCAGGCGCGGCACCCAGAACCATACACGCCGCCAGCGCAAAACAAACCGTTCTTGCAAAAACTTTCATATATATCGCCTCTTCTTTAGGGTTTGGTTATAGTATGCGCCCAAAATGTAACCAAATTATACCACACAAGATAAACAGTTTGTAAACTTGCTCCCATAATTTTTATAATGTATAATAAAAATACCAATATCCACCGATTTTTTGCGACTGTATATACAAGAGGACCAAGAGCCAAAACCGATTTTTTACAGGAGGGATAACATGAACGAGCAAAAACTGTTTGATGCAATAACCAACCTGCCCGACGAGATAATAAACGGTGCCGCACACAAAGTACCCGCCAAAAAGCGCTTCCGCAGCTGGCATATCCCCGCCGTTGCCGCAGTATTGGCGCTGTGCTGCTGCCTGGGCGTACTGCTGTGGCCCGACGGCGCAACTCCGGGGAATGTGCAGGATCCTTCCGCTGTCACCCCGGGGAATGTGCAGGATCCTTCCGCTTCAACGGTAAAAACGCAAAAACCCATTCCCGTCACCTCTGCCATGAAATCTGCCGCCGCATATCTGGCAACCTATCCTGCCCGAGTGCAGTTTGTGGACTACGGCTATCCGGATTATGAAAAAACTCAAGCCGCAGTCAGCAAAGAGAGTGTATCCCTGCGCCTGCCCAATGACTTTGACAAATCTGCCGTAAACACCTTTACCCGATCTCTTGTTCAGCAGCTGACAGGCACTTCCGATGGCAAAAATCGGGTGTTCTCGCCGATCAACGTGTATATGGCGCTGTCGATGCTTGCCGAGACGGCAGGGGGCAGCAGCCGCGAGCAGATACTGGAGGTTCTCGGCGAAAGCAGCATAGACACCCTGCGCAGCCGCGCCAACATTCTGTGGAACAATCTTTACCGCGACGACGGCAAAACAGCCATACTCCTTGCCAACTCGCTGTGGCTGAGGGATGATACCAAATACAACGAGCAGACCCTCAAGACTCTCGGTGACAATTATTATGCCTCCACCTTTGCGGGTGAGATGGGCTCAGGCGCTATGAACTCGGCGCTCAGAGACTGGATGAACGGCAATACCAAGGGTCTGCTCTCCAATCAGATCGAGGGGGTAGAGCTCAAAAAAGACACGGTTATGTCCATCGTGTCCACCGTATATTACAAGAGCAAATGGGACACCGAGTTCAACTCAGCCAAAAACACTCAGGATATTTTCCACACCAATGGCGGGGACAAAGAAGTCACCTTTATGAATCAGAGCAGTACGGGCAACTACTATTGGAGCGAGAACTTTGCCGCAATCAAAAAATCACTCAACTATAGCGGAATGTGGCTCGTGCTGCCCGATGAGGGAGTGTCTCCCGAGCAGCTGCTCTGTGATGACAGCTTCTGGGATCTGGTGCAGGGGGGCGACAGTGTGGAGAGCAAGCATCTCATGGTCGATCTGTCACTGCCCAAGTTTGATATTACCGACCAAACCGACCTGATCGACTCCCTCAAGGCTCTCGGCGTCTATGACGTGTTCGATGAGCAAATGGGTAATTTTTCACCGCTGACTGAGGACTGGAGTGATGTATGGGTGGACGAGATCGTTCACGGTGCCCGCCTCAAGATAGACGAAAAGGGCGCCGAGGGCGCGGCATATGTGTATCTGCCTGCCCCCGGTGCGGCGCCTCCTCCCGATGACAGAGTGGAGATCAGGTTTGACAGACCCTTTGTGTTCGTGCTCACCAGCAGCGAGAATCTCCCGCTGTTCGTGGGCATAGTACACGATCCCCAATAAGCTCGCACCATACAGAGAAAAGGAGTGAAAATATGGAGGATAATAGGATCATAGACCTGCTGTTTGCCCGCAACGAGCTTGGGCTTGAGGCCGCAAAGCAACAATACGGCTCGCTGATAAAGACGATCATCCGCAATCTGCTCACTCTGCCCGAGGATGCCGAGGAGTGCGAAAACGATACCTACCACGCGCTCTGGAATACCATCCCGCCCCAAAAGCCTGCATCGCTGGGCGCCTACATAGGCAGACTTGCCCGCAATACCGCCATCAGCCGCTACCGCAAAAACACCGCCGAAACACGCTCCGAGGCCATGACATTGATGCTGTCCGAGCTCTCCGACTGCCTGCCCGCGCGAGCTACCACCGAGAGCGAGGCGGAGGGCAGGGAGCTGACTCGCCTGATAGCCGACTGGCTGCAGACCCTCGGGCAGGAGGACAGAGTAATGTTTGTCCGCCGCTACTGGTACGGCTACAGTCTGCGGGAGATAGCAGAGCAGACATTTTCTGCAGCCCCCTATCTTGCCACACGTATGCATAATTTGCGCCGATCACTTAAAGCCTATTTAGAAGAGGAAGGGGTGTCGATATGAAGGAGCATAGATTATTCGATGCAATAACCGACCTGCCCGACGAGATCGTCAGCAGCGCCGCATACACCCCGCCCCGTAAAAAGCGCCTGCGTAAGTGGCATATCCCCGCCGTGGCCGCAATTTTGGCAATTTGCTATTTTGTAGGCTCTGCAATATGGCCCGACGGCGCAACCATCGGTATGGTGGCCTCTGCTGCATATCTCGCCGAATACCCCGACAGAGCCAAAGCGGTAAACAACACCACCATCAACCAGTCCAAGGTCTACGAAGAGTGGAGCCGTGAGCAGCGCGCCCTGCGCCTGCCCGAGGACTTTGACACAAGCGGCATCGACAGCTTCACCCGTGCGCTGGTGCAGGAGTTCTTCGGCGGCAATGTGGATCAGAACCGCGTCTGCTCGCCCATCAACATCTATATGGCGCTGGCCATGCTTGCCGAGACCACCGCGGGCAACACACGCGCGCAACTTCTCGACCTGCTTGGGGAGAGCGACGTTGCCACCCTGCGCACCAAGGCCAACACCCTGTTTAATAACCTCTACCGCGACGACGGCAAGCACACCGTCATCCCCGCCAACTCTCTGTGGCTGCGCGACGACAACAAGGTCGAATACGTTGACAGCACCCTCAAAACCCTTGCCGAAAACTACTATGCATCCTCCTTCGCCGGCAAGATGGGCAGCGAAAGCTACAACCAAGCCCTCCGCGACTGGATGAACGAGCAGACCAAAGGCCTGCTCAGCGACCAGATCAACGAGCTCGGTCTGGATAAAGCTACCATTATGGCGCTCGTGTCCACCATCTACTACAAAGGCACCTGGAGCGAAGAGTTCAGCAAAAACCGCAACACCGTGGGCGTGTTCTACGGTGTCAAGGGCGAAAAACTGGTGGACTATATGAATCAGAGCTCCACCATGGCCTACTACTGGAGCGACAATTTTGCCGCCACATACAAGTATCTCAGTCAGAGCGGAATGTGGCTGGTGCTGCCCGACGAGGGCGTGTCCCCCGAGGAGCTTCTCCTGAGCGACAGCTTTTGGGATATGGTGCAGGGTGGCAGCAGCGTGGATAGCAAGAACGTCAGAGTCGATCTGTCTGTGCCCAAGTTCGACGTCAGCGATCAGATCGACCTGACTGAGGCGCTTCCGGCTCTGGGCATCACCGACGCCTTTGACTGGACGGTCAGTGATTTTACCCCCCTGACCACCGACCTGGACGAAATATACGTCAGTCAGGCACTCCACGGCGCACGCCTCAAAATCGATGAAGAAGGCGCCGAGGGCGCAGCGTACACTTTTATAAAGGGCGATGTCGGAAGTACTGATCCCCTCGATGACAGGGTAGAACTCAAGCTCAACAGACCCTTTGTGTTCGTGCTGACCAACACAGACGGCTTGCCTCTGTTTGTGGGCATCGTCCATTCGCCCCAATAACCCCGCGTAAAAAAGAAAAAGGAGTGACAGCATGGAGGACAAATGTATAATAGACCTGCTTTTTAAGCGCGACGAGCAGGGGCTGGAAGAAGCCCGACAGCGCTACGGCTCTCTGATAAAGACGATCATCCGCAATCTGCTCACTCTGCCCGAGGATGCCGAGGAGTGCGAAAACGATACCTACCACGCGCTCTGGAATACCATCCCGCCCCAAAAGCCACACTCACTCGGCGCCTATATGGGCAGGCTTGCCCGCAATATTGCTGTCAGCTGCTACCGCAAAAACACCGCCGAAAAACGCTCCGAGGCCATGACATTGATGCTGTCCGAGCTCTCCGAGTGCGTACCTGCAAGCTCCACCGTGGAGCAGGAGATAGAGGGCAGACAGCTTACCGAGCATATACATAACTGGCTCAATACTCTCAGCAAGGACGACAGAGTGATGTTCGTCCGCCGCTACTGGTACGGCTACAGTCTGCGGGAGATAGCAGAGCAGACATTTTCGGCAGCACCCTATCTTGCCACGCGTATGCATACCCTGCGCCGCTCGCTCAAAGCCTGGCTTGAGCAGTCGGGTGTTGCCGTATAGCGGGTGCAATAACCGTCCTGCACGGACGGCGGGGTATATTGTCCATAATTTCCTTGACTTGGACTTGAAATATTGATATAATAATAAAACGCTCGGTAATAGAGCGTTTTATTATGCTCAAAATTATAAAAGAGATAAAAAAGGAGAATCAGAATGTCCCCCAAGAACAAACAGAAAGTCAGCCTTTATAACCGCTGCCTCAACGGCATCGAAAAGGTCGGCAACGCTCTGCCCCATCCCGTAGTACTCTTTGCCATACTGGCACTGGCAATCGTGGTGATCTCGGCCATCTGCGATGCGCTGGGCGTCTCCGCAACCGGTGAGCTGGTATCCGGCGGCAAGCTGCAGGAGACCACCGTCAACGTAGTCAGCCTGCTCACCCGCGACGGCCTGAGCTATATGTTCACCAGCGCGGTCAACAACTTTACCACCTACGCACCTCTGGGTATGGTGCTGGTTGCAATGCTTGGCGTCGGCGTTGCCGAGCAGTCGGGCCTCATTGACACCCTGCTCAAGAGAGTAGTCAAGGCAACCCCCAAGTTCCTGCTCACCCCCATGATCGTATTTTTGGGCGTTATGTCCAACATCGCATCCGACTCGGGCTATGTTATTCTCATTCCTCTGGGCGCAATGGTATTCAAAGCCTGCGGCAGACACCCCATAGCAGGTCTTGCTGCTGCATTTGCAGGTGTTTCGGGCGGATTTTCCGCAAACCTGCTTATCGGTACTCTCGATCCCCTGCTGGCAGGTATCACCCAGACCGCCGTATCTATCATCGACCCCGCATATGAGGTGCAGGTGATGGGCAACTACATCTTCCTTGTTGCATCTACCTTCCTCATCACCATTCTGGGCACACTTATCACCGACAAGCTGGTTGAGCCCCGTCTGGGCACATACGTGGAAGAAGGCCACACCGAAGAAGACCTCTCCCTCACCACCGTCACCGACAAGCAGAAGAAGGGCCTCAAGTGGGCAGGCATCGCCGCTCTGATCTTTGTTGTGGCTATCGTTGCCTGCTGCATCCCCCAGAACTCCTTCTTCCGTAACGAAGCAGGCGAGCTGCTGGGCAAAACTCCTCTCATTGACAGTATCGTTGTTCTTATCGCCATGCTGTTCTTTATCCCCGGCACAGTTTTCGGCCTTGTAACCGGCGTATTCAAGGATAACAAGGACGTTGCAAACTCCCTGAGCAAGTCCATGTCTGCTATGGGCTCCTTCCTCGCTCTGGCATTCGTTTCCGCTCAGTTCATCAAGTACTTTGAGTACACCAAGCTGGGCACCATCATCGCACTTGCAGGCGCTGAGTTCTTTAAGAGCATCAACATCGGCCTCATTCCTCTGGTAGTTATCTTTATTCTCTTCTCGGCCTTTATGAACCTGTTTATGGGCTCGGCCAGCGCCAAGTGGAACATCCTCGCTCCCGTATTCGTGCCTATGTTTATGCTCCTCGGCTACAGCCCCGAGCTGTGCCAGCTGGCATACCGTATCGGTGACTCCTGCACCAACATCATCACTCCCATGATGACCTATTACGCAGTTATCATTATGTTTGCACAGCGTTACGACAAGAAGGCAGGCATCGGTACCATTACCGCAACAATGCTGCCCTACTCTGTCACCTTCCTCATCTGCTGGAGCCTGCTGTTCATCATCTGGCTGCTTGCAGGTCTGCCCATCGGCGTAGGAACCAGCATCTTCTACCCCATCGCCTGACAAACCGCATAAAAAAACGCTTGGCTCTCGCCAAGCGTTTTTTTCTTTATTCAGTTTTTTTGATGGGTTTTACGGTGATCTCGTGAGCCATATGCTCGTCTGCTTTGGTGACCGAGATGGACAAATCCCCGTGCTCAAAGCAATATCCCGCCGTGGGTATAGCGCCCAGCACCTCGGTGAGCCAGCCGTTGACGGTAGCGGCTTCGCTGTCCTCCTCGAGCTCAAAGGTCTCAAAAAACTCCTCAGCCGATGCCGAGCAGAGCACGCGGCAGGTGCCGTCGGGCAGTCTGCGGAAGTTTTCAAAAGCATCGTCGCTCTCGTCCCAGATCTCGCCAACAAGCTCCTCGAGAATGTCCTCCATGGTCACAACACCTGCCGTCTCGCCGTACTCGTTGACCACGGTGACAATGTGCAGATGCTCCTTCTGCATCTTGCTGAGCAGGGCATCAAGATGCACAGCCTCGGGCACAAACACAGGCTTGAGCAGAGAGGAGGCAAAGGCATCCTCTGCGCCTGCGGCGCACTTGATCAGGTAGTTGCGGGTGTGCAGCACGCCGATAATATTGTCGGGTGTCTGCGAGTATACGGGAATGCGTGAGTAGCCCTCCTGCTCAATAGTGCGTGCGATCTGCTCTGGAGTGGAGCCTTCTTCGATGAGGGCCAGCAGGCGTCGGGGAGTCATAATATCCCCCGCGGTAAGCTCACTGAGTCTGAACACGTTCTTGATGTACTCGATATCGTCCTTGTCCAGACTGCCCTCATCGCCGCCCGCGTCAAGCATAAGCACGATGTCCTCCTCGCTGACGGGGTCTTCTTTTTCAAAAGGATCGATGCCGAACATACGCAGGACGATGTTGGTGGAAGCGGTCAGCAGCCATATAACGGGACGAAGCACAAAAGCCAGACCGGATATGGAGCCACAGACCGCCTCTGCGAGCTTGTCCTTGTGCTTCATAGCCAGACGTTTGGGTACAAGCTCACCCAGCACGAGTGTAAAGAAGGACAGTATCAGCGTGATGGCCACAACCGATACGGAGTGTGCAACCGCGGCACCGTCGGCGCTCAGGCCAAACACCCGTATCATTACCTCGGCAAGACGCTGTGCAAAGTTGTCGGCGGCGAATGCCGAGCCCAAAAATCCCGCAAGTGTTATGCCTATCTGTATGGTGGACAAAAATCGGGTGGGCTCCTCGATCATTTTGAGCATTTTTGCAGCTTTTTTGTCTCCGTTGTCGGCGCGGACTTTGAGCTTTTTGTCGTTGAGGGAGATGAGCGCTATCTCGGTAGCCGCAAAAAACGCGTTGATCAGTATCAGAATAAACTGTAATATAAGCTGAGAAATCATAATTATTAAACCTCCAAAATATTCATATAGTCAAAAGCATCCCTATGAATATCCTAAAGGCGGCGTATGATAACGTGCCGTCTACTTCGCGGCAGGGGTTCCACAAGATCAACTCCTTTTGTGTCACAAGTTTCTTTATGCTACCATACAAGTATTCTTTTTGCAACAGCAAAAAAGCATCCTTTGCCGCCTTTTAGCCGAGGGGCAGAGGATGCTTTGTGATTTTTGCTTGTTTTTTCGCGGATTATCTCGCGTTTTCTTCGATTTTCCGTCGGTTTGCAGATCAGGCCTTGTCTTTTTTGCGGTAGCGGAGGCTGCACACGTCGTCGCCCTTTGCAATGCATTTGGGCAGGTCGAGAACGCTGCCGTAGCACTCGCCGATGCCGTGGTCGCCGCACATGGCAATGTCGCAGAGCATGGCGATCTCCTCATCCGAGCAGCCGGCCTTCTGCCATGCCTTGACCAGCGGACAGTAGTGGAAGTCGATGCTGAGAGTGTCATTTGTGCTCTCCAGAATATCCATCTCGAACACCAGCTGAGCCGCTTTGGTAAACAGAGTCTTGCGCAGACCCTTGAGGCTGTCGGTGTTGCCCTTTTTGACCAGATCGGCACCCTGAGTCAGTCCGCAGCGTCTTACGGCCGCCGAGCCGAAATCGCGGGGATCGAGACCTCTCTTCTGCGCCTCGTCACAGAGGAGATAGAGCCAGAATGCTCTGTGCTCAAGCTGTGCGCGAATGGCCTGAAGCAGCGGATTTTTGTATTTGGGTTGGTTTGTTACTTTGCTCATTGTTGTGCCTCCCGTTCAGCGTTTGATGGCTTTGGTCTTCCACTTGCCGCGGTGGTAGAAGAAGAATGTTATCAGCGCACCCATAACCCACGAAGAAAGCAGAGAGATATGTATGCACTCAAATCTGCCTATAGGCAGCTCGGGGGTGCGGGTGAGGAAAGAAATACCGTAAGCCAGAGGTACGCGGAATACCACCGTAGTCAGCAGGGAGATCCACATGGGGGTCATAGTGTCGCCCGCACCGCGCATAATGCCCGACAGGCTCTGGGTGACTGCAACGGCGATGTAGCCGACTGCAAGCAGCTTCATCAGGTAGTAACTCAGTTCCACCAGCTCACGTGTGTCGGTAAATATGCCCATCAGTCCTTTGCCGAACAGCAGAATGATGCCTGTGATTGCGGTGGAGCAGGTCACGGCAAGCAGTGCGCCCTGTTTTGCGCCCTTTGTCACGCGGTCGTAGAGACCTGCGCCAACGTTCTGACCTGCATAGGTGGTCAGCGCCGTGCCGAAGGAGAAGTTGGGCATCATGGCAAAACCGTCAACACGCATAATAACCACGTTTGCGGCGATAAACTGTTCGCCGAACTGATTGGTCAGCGCCTGCACCACGATCATGGCCGAGCTGAATATTGCCTGAGTCAGACCGGAGGGCAGACCGAGGCGGATGATGGTCTTGACGTAGCGCGTTTTGGGCTTGAAGTACTTGAGCTCAAAGTCAAAATGCTCCTGCATACGGCTCAGCTTGAGCAAACAGAGTATGGAGGAGACGATCTGAGCAATGACGGTAGCCAGAGCAACACCGGGCACGCCCAGATTGAACTTGGCAACAAACAGTATGTCCAGCACAATGTTGATGACCGTAGCCACCAGCAGGTATACAAGAGCCGAAACAGAGTCGCCCATACCTCGGATGATACCGCTGAGAATGTTGTAGTAGGCTATACCCACGCCGCCTATGACCGATATCATCAGGTATCCCGCGCAGCTGTCCAGAATACTTTCGGGGGTGTTGAGCATATGCAGAACGGGGCGGATGAGGGGCGCGGCAACGATTATGAGTATGACGCAGGCGATAGCGGTGACGGTGATGCAGTTGCCGATGGTGTAGGACAGATCCTCACGGCTTTTTGCGCCGAAATACTGTGCGACCATTATTCCCGCGCCGGTGGATATGCCGATAAACAGCACCAGCAGCATATTGACGATGGGGCCTGCGCTGCCGACGGCGGACAGAGCGTTGTCACCGATGTATTTGCCGACCACGATGGTGTCAACCGTGTTGTACAGCTGCTGGGCAATATTGCCGATGATCATGGGGAAGGTGAATATCAGTATAGCCTTCCATGGTGAGCCCGTGGTCATATCCACCGGGGCAAAGAGTTTTTTGAACATAGATTATCCTTTCTTATGCCTGAGCAGCTTCGTCTTTTTTGGCTTTTTTGCTTTTGTTGATATCAAACACGGCAATCAGCACGCTGGCAAGCAGCACCAAAAAGGAGCCGATGCCCGTGCGCAGACCGATCTTTTCGTTGAGGAACAGTGCGCCGAGGAAGATGCTGGTAATAGGCTCGGTGGTGGAGAGGATGGCGGCGCGCTGAGCGTCGATATAGAATGTACCGCGCTGGAAGAGCACCACGGCGCCAACGTTGACCGCCAGAGCAAAGAGCACGCACATGCCCCAGCCGCCAAAAGTCTGGGGGAACGTCAGCTGACCGCTGACGAGGCAGATAACCAGCAGAGCGGCTGTGGAGATGAGGGAGATGTAGAAGCTGAACAAAAAGCCCGAGATCTCCTTGTACTTGAACTTGCTCAGCAGCAGGATGTAGGCGGTGTAGGCGATACCCGACAGCAGAGCCAGGGCGCTGCCCGTCAGATCGAGAGGCTCACCGGGGTTGTAGAACATACAGATACCGGCGATGCAGGAGATAACGCTGAGCAGGCTGCCCAGACTGACCTTCTGCTTAAAGAACAGCACGCCGCCCACAACTACCATTGCGGGGTAGATGAAGTGGAAAACGGTAGCTGTGCCCGAGGCGATATAGTTGTAGGAAGAAAAGAGCAAAAAGGGAGTGATGCAGCAGCCCGACATACCGACAAAGGTGATGGAGGGGAGGGCTTTGGGGTTGATTTTCAGCGAGCCTGTCTGAAAATACGCCAGCACACCCAGTATGGGAATGCTCAGTATGTTGCGCCAGAACACCAGACTGAGAGAGTTGACACCCTCGGAGTAGATAAAGTCTGCCATCAGGGGCATCGAGCCAAAGAGTATTCCGCTGAGGATAACAAAGGTGTATCCTATGAGAACCTTTTTATCTTTCATATTTAAGCCTCCAAACCGATTTTTGGGCATAAAACCACATTTTAATACAGATTAATTATAGTACAACCAACCTGCAAAATCAACTCAAAACTATTGAAAAATCAACCCCATCTGCGTATAATGAAGCAGTAAAGCTACTTTAACGATTATTGGGAGGTTAATTTCTATGAGAGTTTTCATAAGCGCCGATATCGAAGGCTGCGCATGGACCACCGCGTGGGAGGAGACACAGAAGGGTCAGCCCGAATACCCCGCCGCAGTCAAGCAGATGACCGCCGAGGTCAGGGCCGCCTGCGAGGGCGCTATTGCCGCAGGCGCCGATTATATACTTATCAAGGACGCACACGGCACAAGCCGCAATATCGACCCTCACCAGCTGCCCAAATGCTGTGAGATCATCCGCGGCGGCAACGGCAGTCCCATCACCATGGTAGAGGGCGTGGACAGCTCCTTTGATGCCGTGATGTTCGTCGGCTATCACTCTGCAGCGGGCAGAAACGGCAACCCTCTGTCACACACCTACACCAAGAGCACCACATCCATCAAGCTCAACGGCAAGCCCTGCTCCGAGTTTATGCTCTACAGCTATGCCTGCGCCATGATGGGCGTGCCCACCGTGTTCCTCAGCGGTGACAAGATGCTCACCGAGGACGCAGCAGGTATGCACCCCTGCCTCAAGACCGTGGCCGTCAAAGACGGTCTGGGCGGCTACACCCGCTGCAAGCAGCCCGAATACGCCTGCGACCTCATCCGTGAGGGCGCCGAGGCCGCACTCAGGCAGGATTTCAAGGGCGCTCTGTGCGCTATCCCCGAGTATTTTGTGTACGAGGTGTCCTTCAAAGAGCACGCACGCGCCGTGAGAGCATCCTTCTATCCCGGCTTTGAGCTCACAGACGAGCACACGGTCAGAATGGAGACCGACAACCTGATGGACATCCTCCGCTCCATTACATTCGTACTGTAAGTACCTGAGGCAAAAAATATACCGCCGCGACCCTTTGTGGTCCGCGGCGGTTTTTTGTTTTGGTTATTCTTATTTCTGCTCCATCCCGACGATGAGATCAAAGATCTTCTTGGTGACTGTGGTGCGGCTCTTGGGCAGATTGTGGCTGTCGGGATATACGGTGAATGACGTCTCGTAGCCGTTGCCCTTGAGCAGGTTGTAGACAGGCTCAACGTGCTTGCCCGAGGGGGTGGTCAGATCGCCCGAACCTACGATAAAATGCAGGGGAGTCTGTTTGGGCAGCTTGCCGATCAGGTTGACAAAGCTCCACTCCTCGGCGTGTGCCTCGATGTCCTCGATCAGAGCATTTTCGTGAGCCAGCTTGAAGTAGCCGCTGTCCTTGGCCTTGAGCAGGCTCATCGCCCACTCGTTCTCCTTGATGAAGCATCCGCCCCAATCGCAGGGACACATAAGGATGCCGCCCTTGACATCGGCGCCCTGAGCGATGGCGTTCATAGCGGTAAAGCCGCCCATGGAGTGACCCACCAGATAGATTCTGTCGGGGTCGATGCGGTAGGTGTCGGCGCGCTCCTTGAGGAACTCAATGACGGCAAAAGTATCCTCGATCAGATGTGTAAAGCTGTAGTCGCCGTGGCTGCCCCACACACCGCGGAATGCAAAATAGGCTGCGGCAATACCGGCGCGGCTGAGGCAGTAGGGGATGTCCATATTGCGCTCCAGTCCGGGAAAGCCGTGGAGAAAAATAGCCACGGGGGTGCGGTCGTTTTCGTTATAGGCCGCAGGGGTGTGTATTCTGCCGTAAACCTTGCTTCCGCCGCTCAGCGCGGTAAAAGGATGTACGTTCTCCGCTGCAACGGCATTGCTCTGGTCGCCGCGGTCACAAAAAAGATAACGCTCGTCAAACATTGTATAGCCTCCCTGATGCTGTGTAAAATTATTGGGCAAATTGCCCTATTTGTCTGTTTGCCGAATACTATTTGGATTATAGCACAGGGCATGGATTAAATCAAGAACAAAATCCCCGAACCCCCGCGCCGCTGCGCTTGCAGAGCAGGGCAATTATGCGGAGATACTGCAATAAATATGGTGAAATATTCGGCGATGCCGAATGTGAAATAATTATCTTGCGAAAATTGTGAAATATCTCACTTTGTTCGATGTGAAATGAAATAAATCTCCATCACGCGCTGCGGCGCATTTCACACGCGGAGCGTATTTCACGCCCGAAGGGTATTTCACAAATCCCGTGAGGGATTTATTTCGTTGAAAAAAGCATTTGCTCACGCAAATGCTTTTTTTTGGCACCCCCAACGAGGTATTTCGCCTGCGGCGAATATACCTGCGCTACACGTCGGTGAGCAAGCTCCCCGCCGCTGCCGCTTGGTATGCGAACCTGTCTCTGCTTCGCTCCGCTCGCAGAGCAGGGCGATCATGCGGAGATACTAAATAATGCGGAACTGCAAAAAGCAGTTCCGCATTATTTGGCACCCCCAACAGGAATCGAACCTGTAACTAACCCTTAGGAGGGGTTTGTTATATCCATTTAACTATGGAGGCGTGCATATATATTGTATGTGTCCTTGCAAATATTTATTTTATCTGTTAAAATTAGAATTGTCAATAGAAAGGAGATGATCGCTGTGAAAATCTTGGCAATAGGCGACGTATGCTCACGTCCCGGTGTTGATATACTTCGCGCCAAACTTCACCATCTCAAAAAAACCACCGGTGCCGATCTTGTTATCGTCAACGGCGAGAACGCCTGCTCGCGGGGCATCTCTCCCGAACTTGCCGACGAGATATTCTATGCGGGTGCCGACGTTATAACGTTGGGCAACCATACCTTTGCCAATCGGCAGATCTGCGATTATCTTGATGAGCGCAGAGACATCATCCGCCCATATAATCTCCATCCCGCCCTGCCCGGCAGAGGCTATACCGTGGTGGATGCGGGTGCTTACCGTGTCTGCGTTGCCAACCTGATCGGCAGACACAATATGGATTTTCACGCTTCCTGCCCCTTTGCGGCGGCAGACAGCATATTCAAAGAGGTGGAGGCCGATCTGTTCGTGTTTGACTTCCACGCAGAGTCCACCAGCGAAAAACGCGCCCTCGGCTTCTATCTGGACGGCAGAGCGGCGGCTGTATGGGGCACACATACCCACATTCCCACGGCGGATGCCTGCGTGCTGCCAAAGGGCACGGCATACATCACCGATCTGGGCATGACGGGCGGCATCGAGTCGGTCATCGGCGTCAAGCCCGAGCAGTCGGTGCAGTATTTCAGAGGGTATCTTGCACCACGATTTGAACCCTCCGACAGAGACGTGCGCATACAGGGCTTTGTTTTTGAGACCGACGGCCGCAGAGCCATCCGCGCCGAGAGAGTAGAACTGGGCTGAGCCTGACACAGAACACAATCAACCGAGCATATACAGAGGAATATTTTCAATGGCAGAACTACGCAGAAACGAAAAAGACGGATTTATATACTACACGGCTCCCCAGCTGGAGCCGCAGCGAGGACTTTCACACGCATTTTTTACCAGGATCGGCGGAGTGAGCAGCGGCGCATACACATCGCTCAACTTTCGCCTCAATTGTGACGACAGCCGGGGCAACGTGGCGGAAAATCACCGCCGCGCAGGCGCTCTGCTGGGCGCCGCAGAGGACAGCATCGTCACAACAAAGCAGAAGCACACCGACAACATCCGCATCATCGGCAGAGATACCCTGCAGGTGGACACAGACGAGCCGGTGGACGCTCTCATCACCGACCTGCCCGGTGTGTGCCTCACGGCATACTATGCCGATTGTCAGGTGGTCATGCTCTATGACAAGAAGAAGCAGGTGGCGGCAATAGTCCACGCAGGCTGGCGTGGCGTGGCCAACAAAATCGTGTCAAAAACTCTGGACAAAATGATTGATATTTTCGGCTGCCGTGCAAAAGATATATACGCAGCCATCGGCCCCAGCATCTGCCGCAGGTGCTTTGAGTGCGATGATGACGTGCCCGAGGCGCTTTTTCAGGCATATGACAGCTATATTTCCGAATATATTTACAGAGAGGGCAAAAAGTGGCACATAGACCTCAAAAACATCACCTACATCACCCTCACCAGCCGCGGATTATCCCCCATAAACATAGACGTCTCAAGCCTCTGCCCCTGCTGCACAACATCTGAGGAGCTGTTTTGGTCCCACCGCCGCCGGGGTGAAAACCGAGGTGTGCAGGGAGCTATGATAATGCTCAAATAACATAAAAATCATACAAATATTACAAAAAAGCAAAAAAACTCTCGCTTTTTCGGTAATAGTATGCTATAATAACCAATTGTGATAATAGATTTTGCCAGAATTGAAGGGAGGCAGTTTATGCAATTCACTACAGAACTCGGTACTATCGGTATCTCCAACGACGTAATTGCCATTGTGGCAAGTGACACTGCTTCCACCTGCTTTGGGGTGAAGGGGCTGGCGTCGTCCGGCGCTATGGACGGAATCGTCCGTCTCCTCAAAGGCGACACACGCAAAAAAGGAGTAAAGGTGCGCTGCTGTGAGGACGGCACTATTGCACTTCAGCTGAAGATCATCGTGCTCAGCGGAGTCAATATTCAGGCTGTATGCAGCTCGATCATCAAAGAAGTCAAGTATATGGTCACCAAGCGCACGGGAATAACCGTAGGCACGGTTGAAGTACTCGTAGAAGCGGTAAAGGCATAAATTAGGGAGGCGTTCTCATTGGCTACTAAGGGCAGCATTTCTCAGGAGCCGGCATCTATGATTAACGGCGAAGCTCTGAGAGACATGATACTTGAAGCGGCAGCCGAAATAGAAAGCAAAAAAGAGCTTATCAATGCACTCAATGTTTTTCCTGTGCCCGACGGCGATACAGGAACAAATATGTCGCTTACACTCAACAACGCGGCGGGCGAGCTTGCCCGTCTGCAGTCCCCCACACTCAAGAGGGTGTGTGAGGTTACCTCCGATGCACTGCTGAGAGGTGCACGAGGCAACTCGGGCGTTATTACATCCCTGCTTTTCAAGGGAATGGCAAAGGTTCTCAAGACCGAGTCCAGTGTCGACGGCGCTGCATTTGCAGACGCTCTGGCAGAGGGCTCGGCGACTGCATACAAAGCGGTTATGAAGCCTGCGGAGGGTACCATTCTTACGGTTTCCCGCGTCAGCGCCGAGTCTGCCGTTAAGTTCGCACGCAAAAACCGCAACGCCGAAGACGTGCTGCGCCACGCTATCGAGAGCGCCGAGAAGGCTCTTGAGAACACTGTGGAGCAGAACCCAGTCCTCAAAAAAGCCGGTGTTGTCGACGCAGGCGGCTACGGCTACGTTGTCATACTCAAAGCTATGCTTGTCAGCCTGACGGGCGAGCCCGGTCTGTACAACAAGGACGACGCACCCGCACTGCCCACGGCTATGACCGTGGAGACAGCCGATTTCTCCAGCTTTGATACAGAGGAGATCACCTTTACATACTGCACCGAGTTTATGGTCAAGCGCGGTGACCGCCGCCGCAGTCCCTCCAAGCTCCGTGCATTCCTGGATTCTCTTGGCGACTGCGTAGTGGTTGTGGACGACGAGAACGTCATCAAAGTCCACGTCCACACCGATGCACCCGACCGCGCACTGGGCGAGGGCCTCAAATACGGCGCACTCATCTCGGTCAAGGTCGAGAATATGCGCGAGCAGCATATGAAGAAGATGCAGGATGAGCTGGAGAACAAGATGCAGGACCGCGTCATTGCCGAGCCTGTCAACCGCTACGGCTTTGTATCTGTTGCGGCAGGTGAGGGCGTATGCGGAGTCTTCCGCGATCTGGGTGTTGACAACGTGGTAGAGGGCGGCCAGACCATGAACCCCTCCACCGAGGACATCCTCCGCGCCGTGGACGCGACCCCCGCACATACTGTGTTTGTTCTGCCCAACAACAAGAACATCATTATGGCCGCTCAGCAGGCAGTGCCCCTGAGCAGCAAAGAAGTCATCGTTATCGAGAGCCGCACCGTGCCTCAGGGCATCAGCGCTATGATATCCTATGACCCCGAAGCCGATTCGGACACCAACCGCGATGCTATGAAAGAAGCTATGGCCAACGTTGCCTCCGGACAGATCACCTTTGCCGCCCGCGACAGCGACTTTGACGGCAAAAAGATCAGAGAAGGCGACTTTATGTGCCTCAGCGAGGGCAAGCTGGTACACAACAGCAGCCGCTTTGAGGACGTTGCAAAGAAGCTTGCCAAGTCTATGTGCAGCCGCCAGTCGGGCTTCATCACCGTGTTCTCCGGTGAGGGCGCCAACGAGCAGACCGACAAGGTTATGGAGAGCGCATTCAAGTCTGCCGCTCCCAATGCCGAGATCACCATCGTCCCCGGCGGCCAGCCCGTATACTCCTATATCGTATCGGTTGAATAAACAAAATACAAAAAGCTCTTGCCACTTTGGCAGGAGCTTTTTTGCATCTTGATTGTAGATTCACAGTGGATTGATATATGGTGGCTTAAATTACGTAAAGCTCAAGCTTATTTAGCTTTGTTGACACTGCAGTGCTGATAGTGTATAATGATGATAGACAAACTGCGTCTTGATTTGTTTTCTGGCGTATACGTTATAATTAAATTACAATGTCGATGAAAGGGGAGACACATACTATGAAAAAAGTGCTTGGTTGGGTTCTGCTGTGTGTATGCGTGCTGTTCTTCGGAATTGTGCAGTATTTGTTGTCTCACAGCATACGTCTCCCCGATACGCCCGATGCGGAGGATATCACCAAGATCATTGTTGAGCATACCGATTATCCGGGAGATACAAGGAAGTACGTGGACACCGCGTCCATCAATATGGCGCAAGCGCTGCTTGGAGCCCTGAAGTATGAACCGCTCAAAAAGCCCGCAGAGGGTACTCCCGTTGTTCGGCTGACCTATGTGCTGGACGACGGCAGTGAAATTACGGTTGAAGCCAACGACCAAACCGTCTGGTGGAAGGGCAAGACTCATGTGATATACGAACAGGGCGAGTTTATAAAACAGTGCGCCACCTTTTTCTATGAGCGTCCTCTTGACCCATATCAGGAATACAGGGATAAATACAGCACGAATGACTAATAATAAAATAATAAAACAGCTCCTGCCACCCGGCAAGAGCTTTTTGTTATATCGGATTTTGCTCTTTCAGCCGGCAACCGTCAGTACAACGCATACTACTGCAAGGATCACAAGCACAATTCCGGTGATTCTGGTACTTATGAGATAATAATTGGTAGGCTCGCCGTCGCGTACGCTCATCAGGTGTTGGAGCGTCCATACTATGTTGGGCTTCAGCGCCATAAAAAGTCCCATTCCAAAGGCAAAGATCGCAAGCAGCAGGTCAAAACCTATGTAATTATTATTCATATCAAAACCTCCCTTTTTGTGATGGGTGTACATTCTGTATACCCATTATACCGCATTTTTGCCGCCTGTGCAACAAAAGTCCCGACAGATTATCTGTCGGGACTGTAAACTTTGTATTAATACGGGCCTTGCCGCTTTTTTCGGTTTACTCCATAAACCACTCAAAGCCGTTGACTTTGTTGGGATCGCTGCCGTTTGCCTTGCTGAAGCTGATAGCGATATGCTCTCTGCCGGTGTCCTGCGCGATTATGCGGTAGCTTGCCAGATAGGTGCGGTATTCGAGGAAGCAGTACACCTTGCCCTCAGCGTTCTCGTATGCGCCGTAGAGTCTCTGCTCCTTCCACTGCTGGAGCTTGGTGTTTGCAACGGGGAACTTGGTGAACACGTCCTCAATACTGTCACCGATCTTGATGCCGCGGGGGAACTCATCGGCGCAGGTCTCGTCGGCAACGATGTAGGTCAGGTGGTATTCGCCGTCGTGGGGCAGGCCGTAGTCGTTGGCAGAGTTGCTGCCTGCGTCCACCAGGGTGAACGTGAAGGTATAACCCGCCTTGGTGGCTGTCTTGGTGCGGGAGTCGGTATCGCTGACCGAGTCAAAGCCGTTCATTTTGCTCTCGACCACCGAGTATACCGAGCCTAACTTGATGCCGCAGCTCATGGTCATTTCCTCTTTGCCGATGGTGGTGCTTGCGTCATACTCACCCCATACAAAGGTGGGGATCTCCACGGGAGGCATTGCCTCGTACTCTGCCTGCTCGTAGAGGGTGTAGGTCTTGCCCGATTTGACGATATATCTGCCGCCGAGGAAGGCCTCTCCGTCAGAGTCAACGGTCAGATTGCCGGTGAACTCTACCTTGGCGCGGCTGCTGACGAACCATACGTTGGCGCTGAGGGGAGAAGCACACACCGAGGAGGTGTCCTGAGTGTGGTTGAACAGTGCGGGTGTGACCGACAGGATCTTGGTCACCTTGAATGCGGAGGTGTCCGAGTTGGATGCGGCGGCGATAAGCTCGCGGAGCAGGATGTCGGTGACCGTCTCGATGGCGGCGCTGCCCGATTCATCCTGATAGGTGATGGGCAGGGCGTATTCGGAGATGGTCTTGACACTGCCGGTGGGAGGTGCGGGCTTGGTGGGGGTATCGTCACCCGTGGAGGGATTGTCTGCAGAAGGATCGTTGACGGGTGGAGCCTCGGGACTCCTGACAAGTGCGATTATCACGCATACCAGCGCCGCCAAAAACAGCAGTACGGCCAGCACGCTGAGGATAGTGCTTTTTATACGGGATGCACCCGCGCTTCCAAAGGTGGTTTTCATACTTTTCCCTCCTGAACAGATTATATACCTATACACATATATAGTATGATAAAACGGCGACTCTTGTCAAGCCAAAAAAGTAAATGTTGTATTAACACTGACAGATTATCCAATATATGGTATCCGGGCGCAAAAAAATCGGGCATCTTCTGAAAGATGCCCGAAATAAATACCGATATATCAGTTTGCGTAGTTGTTGAAGTAGTTCTGTACCACAACGATGGGGGTGCCCTTGTCACCGCTGCCGCTTGTCAGGTCGCACAGCGAGCCGATGAGGTCGGTCAGGCGACGGGGAGTGGTGCCCTCGCTGGTCATATCGCCCTTGAGGTCACGGTTCTTCTCGCGGATGCGCTGACGGATGGCGTCTGCCAGAGCGTCGCCGCTGAGATCGGCAAAATCATTGTCGGCCAAAAACTTGAGCTTGAGCTCGTTGGGCAGACCGATGAGGCCCTTGGTGTAGCCAACGCCCACAACGGGATCGGCCAGCTCCCAGATCTTGCCCACGGGATCACGGAATGCACCGTCGCCGTAGATCATGGCCTCGATGCGCTTGCCGGTCAGCTCGGACAGAGTCTTGCTGATGTTCTCGGCAACCTCCTGAGCGTTGCGGGGGAAGAGCTTGACCGAGTCCTCGGTAGCCTTGTTGGAGCCGAGCAGACCGTACTGGGGGTTGCAGCCGCTGCCATTGATGGGAGCGCTCATAATGTCGCACAGGGTCAGAACGGTCTCGCCGCCTGCAGCCTTGACACGGCGCTGTGTGCGCTCGCGGGAGTGGATGTCACAGCAGAGGACGTTCTTGGTGTAACCCAGGATGACCTCGGCGTGGTTGGCAAAGATAACCTCTGCCTCTGCGCCTTCGCCCTCGATGATATCGGTGTAGAACTGAACGTAGTCAACACCGGTGAAAGTATGCTTGGGAGCGCCGAAAGCACGGCGGAAATCCTCAACGGTCAGCACGTCGCTGAAAGGATTGATGCCGCTCTCGTCGAGAGCATCCAGATCAACCAGACTGTTGCCTACCTCGTCGGAGGGGTAAGAAAGCAGCACGACCACCTTCTTTGCGCCGCGGGCGATACCCTTGAGGCAGATGGAGAAGCGGTTTCGGCTGAGGATGGGGAAGACCACGCCGACGGTCTCGCCGCCGAACTTTGCCTTCACGTCTGCGGCGATATCGTCGATGGATGCGTAGTTGCCGTCTGCACGTGCAACCACAGCCTCGGTGACAGATACCACGTCGCCGTCGTTGAGTGTGAAGTTATCCTCTTTCATAGCTGCCAGGACCGAGTCACAGACAACCTTGACGATGTCGTCGCCCTGACGGATGATGGGAGCCTTGATACCTCTGGAAATTGTTGATGCCATATATTCTCACCTTCCGGAAAAAATTCATTGCCAGAAAAACAACTTATAGTATACCACTATATCCGATCGTGTTCAAGATATTTTTTGCTGTTTTTTCAATTCGGCCACAGCTTTTTTGAGGCAGAGGCACTTGTTTGCCCCCACAAAGCCACGGTCGCCGCAGATCGGACAGTCGGGGGTGTTGTCCAGCCAGTCGGGGGAGTAGCCCAGATTCTCAAGCAGACTGCGGCGGGAGAGGAGAATGGATTCTTTTTCGCGGAGGAGAGCCTGCCGGCGTTCGCCCGATGCGCGCGCAGCCTGAGAGGAACACAGACGCATCTGTTTCTCCAGCGCGGCAAACTCCTCGCTCTTGCGTATCAGCTCCTCCAGCCTGCGCTGCTGACGGAGCTCACGGTTGTGCCGCTTCTTCTCAAATGCGGCCAGCACCTGAGCCTCCAGAGCATCGTCGGAGGGCGCGGCGGAGGAGGCGGCATCGGCCAGTGCCTGCTCGGCACGGCGGCGGCGCTCCTGCTCGGCTTTTTCGCGGGTGGTCACTCCCGCAGCCGCCCAACGCTCCAGTATGGCGTTGAGGTAGGGGAATGACACCTCGTGTATGCGCTCGGTCATGCGCTCGTAGGCAAGCTTGAGCATATCGTTGTCAAAGCCGAGACCGATCCATTTTTCGATAAACTCACGTTCGGTGTCCGAGGGACGGCGGTTATAGAGCCCGAACAGGCCCATTATCTGACTGACACGGCTGTTTTTTTCTTTCAGCTCATCCATGAGCTGTGCGGCGCGGTCGTAGGTCAGCACACCGCTGTCGCTCCACTGATAGCCGAGCCGTTCCATCTCGCGGATGCTCAGCCGTCTGCGGGATCGGCAGTGGTTGATCATCAGCATGAGCGCGTCGCACTCTATACCCAGATCAAAGTGCAGGGTGCACAGAGTCTCCAGCTCGCGGCGGGACATTATCCTGCCCAGCGCTCCCTCAAGATAGCTGCACAGTCCCGCAAACTCGGGATTGCCCTCTCTGCGCTCGGCCAGCTCGGCGGCGGGAAGCTCAGTGTGCTGTGCGGGGGGAGCGGCGCCCTCTGCCGACACTATGCCGTAAAGCAGCAGTGTGTCGAAAGCTTTGAGCACACGTCTGTCGGGGATGCCGAGACCGTCTGCGGCCTGCATAACGGTGGCTCTGCCGCCGTTTTTGACCAAAAACAGATACAAAAGGGCGGCATCGGGAGCGCCCGAACGGCATATCATGGCAGCCGCGGCGGCAGTATCTGCCCGCAGTATGAGCTGTTTTTCCATATGGATGCCTCCCTTTCAAAGTTTACACTTTATTATACCAAATAATTCCCAAAAGGTAAATACAAAATAATCAAAAGCCGAAAAACTTGGGAAAACGGCCCGCGCAGGCAGGGTTTTTGTCAAATATTTGGGCAGCTTTTCGGCTTTTTTGGGTAGACTTTTTTGACTTAAGTGTGTATAATGATATTTGAAAAATTATGTCCTCAAAGGAGGCCGACCTGTGACAGTAACCGCTTTTTACAATATATCCCGCCGCAGTGCCGCTGCGGAGATTTTGTCCTATCCCGTTATTTCTTATATGGCAGACGTGTGCTCTATGGCAGACAGTCTTTTCTGCTGCTCCGAGCTGGATGGTATCGACAGCCGCATGAGCACCTTTGACTCGCTTTCGGGTCTCAGATCGGGCCTCAAAGCCGATGACAGGGTGCTTTTGTTTTTTGCCGCGGCCCCCACACTCAAGAGCGAGACCGTACAGCGTCTGCTGGACGCATCAAGCGAGGGTGTGGCCCTGCTTCACCGCGGCAAGAACAATATCGCGCTCTGCCTGCCTGCCTCTATGATAGGCGAGGACGTGCTCTCAATCGGCGCACAGGTGCAGGTGGAGATCCCCGACGGCGAATGGATGACCGCCGACAATGCAGAGAACCTCTACGTTCTGCAGGAACAGCTCAGACGCAGAATCAACATGGGCTGGATGAAGAAAGGCGTATTCCTCACCGATCCCAACACTACCCATATCAGTCCCTTTGCCACCATCGGTGAGGGCACTGTGATATTGCCCAACTGCCAGATCTACGGCCGCACCGAGATCGGCGCAGACTGCCGCATAGGCCCCAACACCATGCTGACCGACACAGTACTGGGTGACGGCAGCAGCGTCAACGCATCCCAGATCACCTCCAGTACCATAGGCAGCAACACCACCGTAGGCCCCTTTGCCTACGTCCGCCCCGACTGCTGTGTGGGCGACAACTGCCGCATAGGCGACTTTGTTGAGCTGAAGAACTCCACCCTCGGCTCTGGCACCAAGGTCTCCCATCTCACATATATTGGCGACAGCGATTTCGGCTCCGGGATCAACGTAGGCTGCGGCGTTGTCACAGTCAACTACGACGGCAAGAACAAATACCGCACTCAGGTGGGGGACAACAGCTTTGTGGGCTGCAACGTCAATCTTGTGGCGCCCGTCAAGGTTGAAAATGGCGCATACATAGCCGCAGGCTCCACAATCACCGACACGGTCCCCGCGGGCGCTCTGGCCATTGCACGTCAGACCCAGACGTGCAAACCCGGCTGGGCGGACAAACGCAGAAAAGACGGAAAATTAAAATAAAAATATAAATATTATTTCAGGGGGTAAATCACCATGATAGCTCACGGCACCAAGATCAAGATCTTTGCAGGTAATTCTCATCCCGAACTGGCACAGGCCATAGCAAGTCAGCTGGGTCTCAAAGTCTGTGACTCTGTTGTCAAGCAGTTCTCCGACGGAGAGATCTCCGTATCCATCAATGAGACCGTCCGCGGCTGCGACGTTTTCGTCGTACAGTCCACCTGCGGCCCTGTCAACGATAACCTGATGGAGCTGCTTATCATGATCGACGCTTTCAAGCGCGCATCTGCAGGCCGTATCACCGCTGTTATTCCTTATTTCGGATATGCCCGTCAGGACAGAAAGGCAAAAGCCAGAGATCCCATATCCGCACGTCTGTGCGCAGACCTGCTTGAAGCAGCAGGCGCAGACCGCGTTCTGACCATGGACCTGCACGCAAACCAGATCCAGGGCTTCTTCAAGATCCCCGTTGACAACCTGCTGGGCACCAGCCTGCTCTCTCCCTTCTTTGCCGAGCTGGTAGGCGACAAGATCGACGAGTACGTCGTGGTATCTCCCGATCTGGGCTCTGTTGTCAGAGCAAGAAAGTTCACCGACAAGCTGTCTGTGCCCCTCGCCATCATCGACAAGCGCCGTCAGCAGGCCAACGTCTCCGAGGTCATGAACATCATCGGTGACGTCAGAGGCAAGAAGGTCATGCTGGTCGACGATATGATCGACACCGCAGGTACTCTGTGCAACGCTGCCCGCGCTCTCGTTGAGATCGGCGGCGCAAGCGAGGTCATGGCATGCGCAACCCACGGCGTTCTGTCCGGCCCCGCTATCCAGCGCATTCAGGACAGCCCCATCAGCAAGGTCTACCTGCTGGATACCATTCCTCTGCCCGAAGAAAAGAAGATCGACAAGATCGAGGTTCTGCCTGTTGCCAAGATGTTCACCGAGGCTATCGAGTGCATCTATGAGGAAGAATCCATCTCCAAGCTGTTCAGATAAAATCGGAGGAAAAGACTATTTTCAGACGCAAAAAAGAAACAGCGCCTGCCACGGTGGACTATATCGTGGCAGGCCTGGGCAATCCCGGCTCCCGATATGAGCGTACCCGCCACAACGCAGGCTTCATCGCGGCCGACAAGCTGTGCGATCAGCTGGGCGGCGGCAGGATGAAGAAGGTCAAGTGCAAGGCTCTCTACGAGATCTGCGCTCTGGGCGGCCGGAATATACTTATTATGAAGCCTCAGACCTACATGAATCTGTCGGGCGAGGCTGTGCGCGATATGGCGGACGCCTTCAAGGTGCCCCCCGAGCGCATTATCGTGATGTATGATGATATATCCATCGGTACAGGCACCCTGCGTATCCGCGCTTCGGGTTCGGCAGGCGGCCACAACGGTATGAAGAGCATCATCTACCAGCTGCAGAGCGATCAGTTCCCCCGCATCAGGATCGGCGTAGGCGCTCCCGAGGGAGAGGATCTTGCCGACTACGTGCTGGATGTTATGGACGGTGACGCACTCAAGGGTGCTTATGCCGCCGCCGATGCCGCCGTCACCCTGATCGAAAAGGGTGCGCAGGAGGCTCAGCAGAGATTCAATAACAAAAAAGGGTGAAAAATCGGTTTTCACCCTTTTTTACAAAAAATGACAGCATTCGACACCCCGTCAAACTTTTTGACGGGGCATTACCCGTTTGACCAAAATCCGCAGAGGGGTGCAAATATGAAAAATCTGGTTGCCGCCATCAAAAATATGCAGGAATACACAGGCCTCAGGCAGGAGCTTGAGCGCGGGCACAGAGTGTCTCTCTACGGAGCGGCACCCGTTCACCGCGCCCATTTTGTGTCGGCTCTCTATGAGGATCTGCGCCGCCCCATCTGCGTCATTACCGCCGACGACGCGGCGGCACGGCATTTTGCCGCCGACATTGAGAGCTTTCTGGGAGTGAAAGCAGCAGTTCTGCCCTCCCGTGATATGATCTTTCACGATGCCGAGGGCGTCTCCCGGGAGACCGAGCAGCAGCGCATTGCGGCTTTGCACAGCATTGTCAGCGGGCGCAAAAACCTGATCGTCGGCTCGGCCGAGGCTTTTATGCTCCGCACCATACCCAGTGACAGACTCCTCTCCTGCGGTGCGGTAATCGAGGAGGGCAAAAGCTACGATATATCCCAGCTGTGCAATATCCTGACCGACTGCGGCTATCGCAGATGCGAGCAGATAGAGGGTGCGGGACAGTTTGCTCTGCGCGGCGGCATACTGGATATTTTTCCTGCGGGAAGCGCCGCCCCCGTCCGCGCCGAGTTCTGGGGCGACGACGTTGACCTGCTGAGCGAGTTCGATATACTGACCCAGCGCCGCAGTGAGAGGGTGGAAAGCGTGAGCATCCTGCCCTCAAAAGAAGTCCTGCCCCGTCTTGCTGACGGCGGACTGGACGGCTTCTGCGCCGCGCTGAACAAATACGCCGCCCGCAAATCCTGCCCGCCCGAGCTGTCCACCCGTATGCTGGGCGACGCCGAAAAAGCCCAAAACGGCGCGCTGTTCTCGGCCGACCGCTGGATAGATTTTGTCTATCCCTTTGCCACCGCCTTTGACTGTCTGCCCGACAATACGGTTATCGTCACCAGCGATACCGCCGCCGTGCGCGGCGCCGTGCAGAGCTGTCAGCTGCGTTATGAGGAGGATGTCAAAGACCTCCTTGAGCGCGGCGCTGTGCCCCCCTCGAAGCAGGGTTGGTGTATCCACGAGGGTGAGTTTTTTGCCCGTGTCAGCGAATACCCGGTGGCGATGATGGACAGCTTTCTGGTGTCATCGTCGGTGCAGACCGACTGCATACTGTCTCTCAATGCCAAGCAGCTGCCCTCCTGCGGCAGCGCCGACACGCTTGTGTCCGATCTGGAAAACTACGCCGACCACGGCTACAGACTTTTTGCTCTGGCAGGCGGCGAGACGAGAGCCAAAAGCCTCTCGGAGATCCTGACCGACCGCGGTTTTACCTGCACAGCCCGTTCGGAGGACGCAGGAGCGGGCAGAGTGTGCGTGCTCAGCAGCAGCCTGTCCTCCGGCTTTGAGTATCCGGGCATTTCCCTCGCCGTGATATGCCAGAGCGAGGGTCACACCCGTCATACCCGCCGCAAAAAACAGAGCGGCAGCAAAAACCACATACAGAGCTTCAGCGACCTTGTGCCCGGCGATCTGGTGGTTCACGAAAACCACGGCATCGGTCGGTTTGTTTCACTCGAGCGTATTCAGGTGGAGGGCGCGTGGCGCGATTATATCAAGATCGCCTTCGAGGGCAGCGACGTGGTGTTCGTGCCCGCCACCGCTCTGCATCTTATCAGCAAATATATCGGCGCAGGCGAAAATACCGCCGTCAAGCTGTCCAAACTGGGCGGCGTCAGCTGGGAAAAAGCCAAAGCCCGCGCCAAAAAATCGGCCCGCGACCTTGCCGAGGGCCTGATCAAGCTCTATGCCGCCCGTCAGCGCATCGAGGGCTTTGCCTTTGAGCCTGACAGCGACTGGCAGAGGGGGTTTGAGGAGGCATTCGAGTTTGAGGAGACCGAGGATCAGCTTTTCTGCACTCAGGAGATCAAGAACGATATGCAGAAACCCTGCCCCATGGACCGTCTGCTCTGCGGCGACGTTGGCTTTGGCAAGACAGAGGTTGCCTTCCGCGCGGTGATGAAGTGCATCCTCTCGGGCAAGCAGGCCGCCATCCTCGCTCCCACCACCGTGCTTGCGCGGCAGCATTTCGTGTCTGCAAACCAGAGATTTTCCGGCTATCCCATCAAGATCGAGATGATGAGCCGATTCCGCACGCCCCTGCAGCTCAAAGCCACCGCAGGCAGGGTGAGCAGCGGTGAGTGCGACCTGCTCATAGGCACCCACCGCATTCTTCAGAAGGACGTCAGGTTCAAAGATCTCGGCCTGCTTGTGGTGGACGAGGAACAGCGGTTCGGCGTCAGTCACAAGGAGAAGATCAAGCAGATCACCCAGGCGGTGGACGTGCTTACCCTGTCGGCAACCCCCATACCCCGTACCCTCAATATGGCTCTGTCGGGCATCAAGGATATGTCGGTGCTGGAGGAGGCTCCCGTGGGCAGACAGCCCGTGCAGACCTACGTACTTGAGCACGACGATCTGGTCATCAACGACGCCATCCGCCGCGAACTGAGCCGAGGCGGTCAGGTATATTATCTGCACAACCGCGTGGAGACCATAGACCGAGTGGCATCCCGCCTGCGTGCCGTGTTCCCCGACGTGAACATAGCCACCGCCCACGGCAAGATGGACGAACGCACCCTCAGCGACGTGATGAACGGTATGTATTCGGGCGAGATATCCATTATGGTCTGCACCACCATCATAGAAACGGGTGTGGACATCCCCAACGTCAACACCCTCATCATCGAGGACGCCGACAAAATGGGTCTCAGCCAGCTTCACCAGATCCGCGGCAGAGTGGGACGTTCCTCCCGCCGCGCCTATGCCTACTTGACCTACCGCCGTGGCAAGGTGCTCACCGAGATCTCCCAAAAGCGCCTGAGCGCCATCCGCGAGTTTGCCGAGTTCGGCTCGGGCTTCAAGATAGCCATGCGCGACCTTGAGATCCGCGGCGCAGGCAACCTGCTGGGTGCCGAACAGAGCGGACATATGATGAGCGTCGGCTACGATATGTACCTGCAGCTGCTTGAGGAAGCCACCGTAGAGCTCCGCGGCGAAAAACCCAAACCCAAGACCGACTGCACCGCCGATATTTTCGTGTCGGCAGGCTTGCCCCAAACATACATCTCCGATGCGGGCATACGTGTGGATATCTACCGCCGCATCGCGTCGATTGAGGATATTGAGGATTTCCGCGATATGCAGGACGAACTGATCGACCGTTTCGGCGACATTCCCGCCACGGCTCAGGCTCTGCTGGATATCGCCCTGCTTCGTGCCGATGCATCCAGGCTGGACATCAAAGAAATCAGCCAGAAAAACGGCAGGCTGTACTTCTTCCTGCGTGACATCAAGCCCGAACGTGTGCTCGCTCTGTGCGCTTTGCCTGATTTTAAGGTGCGGCTTACCGTTACCGCAGGGGATAAGCCTAACTTTGCGCTCAAGCTCAAACCCGGAGAGAACCCACTCGATGCCGCAAAGAAGCTTGTTTTCGCCTACGGAGAGGGGGACAAACAATGAAAAAACGCATGTGCATCCTGATTTTTCTGCTTGCTTTGACCTGCCTGCTGCTTTGCTCCTGCAAGGGCAAGTCGACGGTAATGACCGTGCTTGGCACCAAGATAGAGGGCGCGGAGTACGCGTTTTATCTCAACTTCAACCGCCTCAGGCTGTTTGACCATCAGAGCGGCTATACCAATGCCGAGCTGATGGAGGCGCGGCAGGCAAGCATCATGCAGATCGTGACGGCCGAGACCGTCCGTGCCAAATGCCGTGAGCTGGGACTTGAGCCGAGTGACGCCCAAAAAGCCGAACTGGGTCGTGAAAAAGCCGAACTGATGGCGGGACTGGGCGGGGCGAAAGCTATGAAACGTCACCTCAAAGACTCCTGCCTCACGCCTCGCACCTACGACAAGCTGCGGGAGCACGATCTGTACTACAGTCTGCTCTTTGATTTTTACCGCACGACCGCCGCCCCCAAATACACCGATGAGAGCCTGAGAGAGTATTACAGTGATAACTATGCTCTGGTCAAATATATCCGTCTGTCTCTGCTCACCGACTCGGGCGAGCGTGTCAGCGAAAAAGAAGAAGCCAAACTGCGCGAGCTTGCCAAAGAGGTTGAGCTGAAAGCCGCAGCAGGCGAGGATTTTGACACCCTCATATACCGCTACAGCGATGACCGCGCGGTCACGGGCGGCAGTGAGGGCGTGATAATCAGCCGCCTTGCCGCAGATGGCCAGAGCTATCTGCAGGCGGCCTTCGACCTGCAGGACGGGCAGACGAGCGGCATTATCGAGCAGACCGACGGACTGTATATAGTCAGGCGCGACAGGGCCGACGATGAGTTCTTTGCCCCAAATATCGACAGCATCAGGCTCACCGCCTGCCGTGAGGATTTTGATAACACGCTGACCGAGTGGGCATCAGAGGCTGCAGTCACGTTCAAAAAACGTATGGACAAAATAAACTTTACTAACCTCCGCAAATACGTGAGATAAAGCACAAAACTCCCGACTTTGCTCTTGCAAGGTCGGGAGTTTTTACGTTGAATTCATATATTGCGCAGGGGGATGGGAGCGCGTTATCCCAAAGATCGGCGAGTCCGTTACAGCCCGGCACTTTCGCCTATAACGATGACCTCAACGTCCATACGGCTCTGCTTGTGCAGATGGACCATCATGGCGTTGCAGATGCGGTCAGGGGAGGAGCAGTTGTAGCATTTGTCGCCATTTACTGCGCAGGGGGTCTTTTTTTTTGCAGCCGCTTGGCGTTTTTGGGCGCCGCAATATTCCGTGCGCGGTCGATAGCCTCCTGCAGAGTGGGCATTATCTTGTTGATCCCGAACACAAAATATATCTTGTCGTGGCAATAGAGTGAGCTTGACACGCGGTTGCCGTAGCCGTCAATATTGACCATCTCGCCCGTCTCGGCGGCGCCGTTGACCGATACCAGATATACCTGAGTGTCCATGCACTTTTTGGCCGCCGAATAAAAATCCTCCCCGTCCTTGGGATGCATAGGGCTGTATACCATGTTGTGGGTGGACAGTTTTTCATACAGACCCATATCAAACAGAGTCTGCGAGTCACCGAATCCCACCGTTTTGCCGTTTATCTGCCCGTCAAGCCACTCACAGCACTCGTTTGAGGTGTCAAAATAGCGGAAAATATATCCTTTGCCTTCAAAAGCCTGCCTGAGTTTTAATATATCCATAGCTGTACCTCAATTCATTGTTGCCGATTTGCTCCTGAGTATTCTCTGCACCTGAGCCAGCAGCGCAGGCTGACTTTCAAGCCGCGGATCGGCGGCGATAAGCGCCTCTGCCTCGTCCTTTGCGCAGCTGAGCACGGTCATATCGGCTGTCAGATTTGCCACCGTAAACTCGGGCGAGCCGTGCTGACGGTCACCGAGAAAATCACCGGGGCCGCGCAGGCGCAGATCTTCTTCGGCTATCTTGAAGCCGTCGGTGGTGGAGCACATGATCTTGAGCCGCTCGCGTGCGCTCTCCTGATTGCTCATCAAAAAGCAGTATGCCTGCTTGCTTCCTCTGCCCACCCGTCCGCGCAGCTGGTGGAGCTGACTGAGTCCGAACATCTCGGCATTCTCGATGATGATTATCTGCGCTCCGGGCGCATCCACGCCAACCTCCACCACGGTGGTGGACACCAACACGTCAAGCTCTCCTGCGGCAAACTTTTCCATTACCGAGTCTTTTTCCTGCGCCTTCAGCTTGCCGTGCATCAGCCCGATTCGGGCGTGGGGCAGTTTTTTCTGCAGAGCGGCGGCATAGTCGGCGGCGGCCTTGCGCTCACTATCCTCGCTGTCCTCGCTCTGCTCAATAAGCGGGCAGATAACGTAGGTCTGCTCGCCTGCCTGCGCGCGCTCCCACACCATATTATACATGCCCTCACGCTTGTGCTCGGGCACAACAAAGGTCTGTACCGGTTTTCTGCCCGCAGGCTTCTCCGACAGCACCGACACCGACAGATCGCCGTAGAGTATGAGGGTGAGGGTGCGGGGGATAGGTGTGGCCGACATAACGAGAAAATGTGCATCCCCCGCCTTTTCCTGCAGAGCCGCACGCTGACGCACACCAAAACGGTGCTGCTCGTCAACCACGAACAGATAGGGATTTCGGTACTCGACGCTGTCCTGTATAAGCGCATGCGTACCGCATACTATCTGTGCATCGCCCTGTCTGATATGCTCACGGGCGATCTTTTTCTGGGCGGCGGTCATGGAGGAGGTGAGCAGGGCGCATTTTATGCCAAACGGCTCAAAAAACCGCGAAAATGTATCATAATGCTGGCTTGCCAGTATCTCGGTGGGGGCCATGATTACCGCCTGCCCGCCGTTTTTTACCGCCTGATAGGCGCAGGCGGCGGCAACCAGAGTCTTGCCCGAGCCGACGTCGCCCTGAAGCAGGCGGTTCATCTTTTTTTCCGAGGACATATCCCGAGCCATCTGCTCTGCGGCCTCCCGCTGTGCGCCCGTGGGCGCAAAGGGCAAGGTGCGGTAGAACTCCTCTATGTCATAGGTGCGGAGCTTTATGCCCCTCTGTGCGGTGGCGTTCTTCATGTAGCCGGTGGTCAGGCAGAACAAAAACAGTTCCTCAAACACCAGCCGTCTTTTGGCCTGCCGCACGTCCTCCCAGTCGCGGGGACGGTGGATCCAATTGTAGGCATCCCTCAGCGAGCAAAGCTTGTATTTTGTCCGCAGATGCTCGGGCAGGGGGTCATCACCCGACCAATCGGCGCTCATCAGCGCCAGCTCGGTGCAGGCGTGGACTACCCTCGGCTTGAGTCCTGCCGTGCCGGGGTAGATGGGGGTGAGGCGGCCGGTTTTTATGCCTGTGTCGGGCGCTTCAAACAGCGGATTGGTCATACTCCTGCGTGAGCCGAATGCCTCCGCTTTGCCAAAGAATATATACTCCCGCCCTACTTCAAGGGCGGTTTTTACGTAGGGCTGATTAAAAAAGACCATGTCCATAACACCCGTGCTGTCGCACACGGGCACCTTGACCATGGTCTTGCCTCCGCTGATACGGGCAGAGGTGGGGGTGCTCCGCACGATGGCGCGGACGCACACCTTGCCCTCGGCGAAGGTGGATTCATATATATCCACCGTTTTGCTGCGGTCCTCATACCCGCGGGGGAAGAAAGACAAAAAATCCCCCAGCGTAAAAAGTCCCATACCCTGCAGCTTGGCGGCGGTTTTTTCTCCCACACCGGGGAGCTTCACAACGGGTGTTTTGAGATTGTTCATATCACGTTGTCGCGGTAGAGGCCCACCACAAGACCCAGTACGGTGCAGTTTGTGCCGTCTATAGGCTCATAGGCATCGTTCTCGGGCATGAGCCATATGCCGTTTTTCAGGCTGAGGCGCTTGACGGTAGCCTCGTCCTCAATCATGGCGACTACGATCTGTCCGTGACGGGCATCGCTCTGCTGGCGAACTACAACAGTATCGCCGTCCAAGATGCCCGCATTGATCATACTGTCGCCTCGGACTTTGAGGGCAAACAGCTTGACCCCCTCGGCATTCTCATAGGGCACGTAGCCGCAGATATCCTCCTGCGCCAGTATGGGCTGACCTGCGGTTACCGTACCTATCACGGGAACGGCCTTGTAGGAGGGCTTGTTTTTGACGCTCAGCGAGCGCATCTTGCCCCCGTCCTTGCTGAGATAGCCCTCGTCCTTGAGGACATTGAGATGAAAATACACGGTCGAAGGCGAACGCAGAGAGACCGCCTCGCATATCTCGCGGACGGTAGGGGGGAATCCGTTGTCGTCCACAAACCGATTGACAAACTCCAATATTCTGGCTCTGATGGGTGTCAGCGTTTTCATATTGCCCGCTCCCTTTTTACTTTTGTTACCGATATTTTATCATACAGTTTTGCAAAAATCAAACATTTGTTTGATTTTTTTGGCTCTTGTTTTTACAAAAGACAGGGTGTATTATATAATGTATAACAAAAATGTATGTTCAATGTCTCAAATATAACGATAGGGAATGAAAACCATGGATATCAATCTGCAGAAATATCTGTCATTCATCAAAGTCGTCGAGTACGGCAGTTTTACCAAAGCCGCAGAGATACTCAACTACACCCAGTCGGGCATCAGCCGAATGATCTCCGATCTGGAAAAAGAATGGGGAGTCTCCCTCCTCGAGCGGGGCAAGGGCGGGGTCAGGCTGACCGGCGACGGCATCAAAATATTGCCCTATGCCCGTCAGCTGTGCACCGATTTTGACCGCCTGCGCACTCAGGTGGACGAGATCAACGGCCTCAAATCGGGCTTTATACGCATCGGCACCATCTCCAGCGTCACCACCCACTGGCTGCCCAATATCATCAAAGCCTTCCAAAAAGACTATCCCTATATAGACTTTGAGTTTTTGCTGGGCGACTACGGAGAGATCGAGGAGTGGATCAACACAGGTCGGGTGGACTGCGGATTTCTGATCCTGCCCACCGCAACGCGGCTGGAGACAATATTCCTCAAGCGCGACCGCCTGCTTGCCGTGATCCCCGAAAACCATCCACTTGCAGAGTGCGAAAAGTTCCCCTCCGCGCAGCTGGAGCAGGAGCCTTTTCTCCTGCTGGAAAAGGGCGGCAGATCGGACGTTACCGATATGCTCAAAAAATACGGCATAAACCCCAACGTCCGTTTCACCCTGTGGGACGACTATGCGGTCATGAGCATGGTGGAGAGCGGTCTGGGCATATCTGTGCTGCCCGAGCTTATTCTCAAGCGCGCTCCATATAATATACTTATCAAGGAGCTTGACGTGCCTGCGTGGCGCGATATAGGATTTGCCTTCCGCGACGGCAAAACCGCCTCCGCCGCCATGAAAAAGTTCATGGAATACCTGCCACACATCGACGGCTGACATATAAAAACATTCCGTGCATATTTTTCTTTACTTATTGGCTGATTTCTGTTAAAATAATTGGATGGAGGAGATATTATGCTTATTTATGACGATATAAGATTCAAACTTAACAATCTTGGCCCCTCTCTTGAGAGTCTGCGTGCAGCGCTCGACCTTGAAAAGGGTGCAAAAGAGATCGAGCGCCTTGAGGCTATTTCCGCAGAGCCTGATTTCTGGAGCGATCCCGCCAGAAGCCAGCAGGTACTGCAGACTGCCAAGCAGCTCAAGGACAAGGCTGCGCGTTTTGCGGCGCTCAAGACCCAGTACGAGGATGTTGTCACCCTCATCGAGATGGCAGAGGAGATGGAGGATGAGAGTCTGTTCCCCGAGGTGGAGGCAGGCTTCAACGCATTCACCGCCGAGCTGGACAAACAGACCCTGACCACCCTGCTCACCGGCGAGTATGACAAGAACAACGCCATTATGTCCTTCCACGCAGGTGCAGGCGGCACCGAGGCTCAGGACTGGGCACAGATGCTGTTCCGTATGTATACCCAGTGGGCAAACTCCAAGGGCTTCAAGTACAAGGTTCTCGACTATATCGACGGCGACGAGGCAGGCCTCAAGAGCGCCGACCTGCTGATTGAAGGCGAGAACGCCTTCGGCTACCTCAAGAGCGAGGGCGGTGTCCACCGTCTGGTCCGCGTTTCGCCCTTTGACTCTTCCGGCAGACGCCACACCAGCTTCTCGGCTGTCGAAGTTATGCCCGAAATGACCGACGATATTCAGATCGACATCAGCCCCGACGACCTCAAGGTCGACACCTACCGCTCGGGCGGTGCAGGCGGCCAGCACGTCAACAAGACCGAGAGTGCTATCCGTATCACCCATATCCCCACGGGTATCGTCGTTGCCTGTCAGAACGAGCGCTCCCAGCATCAAAACCGCGAAGTTGCGATGCGTATGCTCAAGAGTAAGCTGATGGAGATCAAAGAGCGCGAGCAACTTGACAAGATCGAGGATAACAAGGGCGAGCAGAAGAAGAGCGAGTGGGGCAGCCAGATCCGTTCCTACGTATTTATGCCCTACACTCTGGCCAAAGACCATCGCACCGGCTTTGAGAACGGCAACATCGGCGCAGTTATGGACGGAGACCTTGACGGATTCATCAATGCATACCTCAAGTGTGCCGCAACGGGAGAGTGGGCAAAGTAATTATGGAACTCAGTAAGATTTTTGAAGAGCGCTATTCGGTAAGAAGCTATCTGGATACCCCCGTGGAGGACAGCAAGATCGACGCACTGCTGGAGGCTATGCGTATAGCTCCCACCGGCCACAACGATCAGCCTCAGAGGGTGTACGTGCTCAAGAGCGAGGACGCAATCACCAAGATCCGCGCCTGCACCAAGTGCGCATTCAACGCGCCTCTGGTCATGATGGTCTGCGCAGAAATTGACGCAGCGTGGCGCAACCGTTACAGCGGCCGCAGTGCTGCCGAGACCGACGCCGCCATCGTCACCACCTATATGATGCTCAAGGCGCAGGATATGGGTCTGACCTCCTGCTGGGTCCATCACTATGACCCTCAGAAGCTCAAGGCCGCTTTTAACCTGCCCGAGGGAGTGGAGCCTCTCAACCTGCTGACTCTGGGCTATGCCGCCGAGGACGCAGCGCCCCTGCCCATGCATTTTGAAAGCAAGAGCATCGAGGAGCTTGCAGTCGTACTGTAAAAGCCTATAGTTAGGAGTGTGAAGTCATGAATGGACTGTTAGGAGCATTAGTAGGAGTCGTAATGGCGGGGGTTGTTGCATATGTAGCAATTTATTTAGCAATTAAACACGCTATTATTGATGCACATACTGCAATAAAAGAAGAAAGTTCGACTGAAGAAAAAGATAATAAATAATTCCAAAACGGAGAAGGAGCCCGCTTCTCCGTTTGCTGTTTTATGCTCCAAGTCACCCTGAGCTGCAGCCGGGAGGGGACAAAAACTTTTTGGAAATTATGCAAAATAACTATTGACTTTATCGCATTAAAGTGTTAAAATAGGCATCGTCGTAAATACATAACACAAAAGGAGACACACACAATGAAAAAGTTTATTGCACTGGCACTGGTACTTATGGCTGCAATCACTCTGTTTGCAGGCTGCAAAGAAGAAAAGACCGTCGTAGTCGGCTACACCGATTATGCACCTATGAACTATCTGGACGAGAGCGGCAAGCTGGTCGGCTTCGACACCGAGCTGGCTGAGGCTGTATTCGAGGGTCTGGGCTACAAGGTAGTTTTCAAAGAGATCGAGTGGAGCGCAAAGTACACCGACGTTAACTCCGGCAACATCGACTGCATCTGGAACGGCTTTACCGCTAACGTCGCTGATGACGATGACGGCGTACAGAGAGCACAGAAGGTCGACTTCTCCTACAATTACATGGAAAACCGTCAGGTTATCGTTGTCAAGAAGGATTCCGGCATCAAGACCGCTGCCGATCTGAGCGGCAAGCAGGGCGCAGCTGAAAGCGGCAGCGCAGGCGAAGGCTACGGCAAGAGCTTCGAAGGCGCTACCATCAAGGGCTTCCTCAAGCAGACCGACTGCCTCTTCGAGGTCAAGAGCGGCACCGCTGCTTTCTGCGTACTGGATGCACAGCTGGCAAAGAGCTACTGCGGCAAGGGCGACTATGCCGACCTGCAGATCGTTGAAGATCTGTCCAGCGACGTTGAGTACTACGCAATCGGCTTCAAGAAGGGCAGCGAGCTGACAGCAAACGTCAACAAGCAGCTTGAGAAGCTGGCCAAGGACGGCACCATCGCCGCTCTGGGTGAAAAGTACGGCGTAGGCAACACCGTCATCACCGACTTCTCCGACCAGAAGTAAAAATCTCAACAACTAAAGGTACTTATGTCTTTTTTAGAAGTAACGTTATTTCTATGGGAAGGCTTTAAAATATCTTTGCTTATCTTTGCGGTGACACTGCTTTGCGGTGCACCGCTTGGTTTGCCTATAGCCTTCTGTTCAATGAGCAAGTTTGGGCCCCTCAAAGCGCTGTCCAAAATAGTGGTATGGATAGTTCGCGGCGTGCCTCTCATGCTGCAGATATTCATCATCTACTACGTGCCCGGCCTGATCTTCAACTTCCCTCTGTTCAGCAAGATCGACATCCATATGTTCGTCAACTACGGCATCGAGGATGCGGGCCGAGTGGTGGCCGTACTGATAGCATTCACTATCAACTATGCCTGCTATTTTTCGGAGATCTACCGCGGCGGTATCGAAAGCATATCCTACGGTCAGTATGAGGCAGGCTACGTGCTTGGCCTGACCAAGTCCCAGGTATTCCGCAAGATCGTTCTGGTGCAGGTCATCAAGCGCATCGTGCCCCCTATGTCCAACGAGATCATCACCCTCATCAAGGACACCGCACTGGCAAACTGCATCGTCGTCACCGAGATCATCTATCAGGCAAAGCATCTTGCCGCTACCAAGGCTCTTATTTGGCCCTTGTTCTTCACCGGCGTGTTCTACCTGATATTCGTCGGCATACTCACCATACTCCTTGGCAAGCTTGAAAAGAAACTTGACTATTTCAGAGGTTAACAGATGGCACATTTGACTGTAGACAACTTAACAAAGAGCTTTGGCTCCCTGCAGGTTCTCAAGGGTGTCAGCTTCTCTCTGGAAAAAGGCGAGGTTCTGGCCATCATCGGCTCTTCGGGCAGCGGCAAGACCACCCTTTTGCGTTGCCTCAACTTCCTCGAGACTCCCGACGGCGGACAGATCACCGTCTCGGGCAAGCCTCTGCTCGACGGCTGCGACAAGGACGAGGAGATCCGCAAAAAACGCCTGCACTTCGGTCTGGTGTTCCAGTCCTTCAACCTGTTCCCCCAGTACACCGTACACAAGAACGTCACCCTCGCTCTGGAGCTTCTGTCTCAGGAGCGCGAGGACTACAAGCAGAACAAAAAAGCCATCCTCGACGAGATCAACAAAACCGCAACCGACCTGCTCACCAGAGTTGGTCTGGCCGACAAGGCGCAGAATTATCCCTGCCAGCTGTCGGGCGGTCAGCAGCAGCGTGTGGCCATCGCCCGCGCACTGGCCCTCTCTCCCGAGATACTCTGCTTTGACGAGCCCACCTCGGCTCTCGACCCCAACCTGACGGGCGAGGTGCTGCGTGTTATCCGCAGCCTCAAATCCTCCGACCGTACCATGGTGGTGGTCACCCACGAGATGGATTTTGCCCGCAAGGTTGCCGACAAGGTCATCTTTATGGCCAACGGTGTTATAGAAGAAGAAGGCACACCCGAGGAAGTCTTTGACAATCCTCAGAGTGAACTGACGAAAGCATTCCTCACCGGCTTCGGAATTGATGAATAATAATACAAAACACCTGCCGACAGGCAGGTGTTTTTGATTGAGAAAATGGCGCCTTTTGCGCCGAATACTGCACAACGCGCCCATCGCCGTACAAATAGTACTGTCAATGGGCGCGTTGCTTGTCTCGACACAAAATCCATCCATTTTCCCCTCTCAGATTAAGCAGCCGCGTGAGCCTGTCTGCGCTCGTATTGCTTGTATAATACGCGAAACCCCGTTCCCCCAGGCTTATTAAGGGGTTCGTAGGGGAGGCGTTTCGCCTCCCGTGTTCACTAATCGTCCGCAGGACACCTTCATATTTTGCGAAGCAAAATATATCATACGCCGCAGGCGTATATCATACCGCGTCGACGGTATATCATATTGGCGCAAGCCAATACAGCATTTTCATAATCGGCACTGCAATACAACATCAAAAAACCTCCAAGCGCCGGCTTGGAGGTTTTTGCGTATGTGAGCTTTCTTATATTCTTGCTACGCCGGTTCTGCGTGCGGCTTCGGCAACAGCCTTGGCAACGGCGGGGCCTACGCGCTCGTCGAATGCGGCAGGCATGATATTGTTCTCATTGAGCTCCTCGTCGGGAACCAGCTCGGCCAGAGCCATGGCGGCTGCGACCTTCATCTCCTCGTTGATGTCGCTTGCACGGACGTCAAACACACCGCGGAAGATACCGGGGAATGCCAGCACGTTGTTGATCTGGTTGGGGTAGTCGGAGCGGCCGGTGGAGATGACCTTTGCGCCGCCTGCCTTGCCCTCCTCGGGGAATATCGCGGGGGTGGGGTTGGCGCAGGCAAAGATAATGGCGTCGCGGTTCATGGTCTTGACCATCTCGGTGGTGACCAGTCCGGGTGCCGAGGTGCCGATGAACACATCGGCGCCTTGGAGGTTCTCGGCCAGAGTGCCGCCGGACTGCTCGGGGTTGGTGATGAGAGCCATCTCGCCCTGAGCCCAGTTCATGCCGGGGCAGCCTTTGTGCAGAGCGCCGTTCTTGTCGCACATGGTAATGTTCTTGAAGCCTGCACTCAGCAGCATCTTGACAATTGCAATGCCGGCTGCACCTGCGCCGCAGGTGACGATCTTGACGGTCTCCTTCTGCTTGCCGACCACCTTGAGTGCATTCAGCAGACCTGCCAGAACGATAACGGCTGTGCCGTGCTGATCGTCGTGGAATATGGGAATATCGCACTTTTCCTTCAGCTTGCGCTCGATCTCGAAGCAGCGGGGGGCAGAAATATCCTCCAGATTGATGCCGCCGAAAGAGCCGGAGATCATATAAACTGTGTTGACAAACTCGTCAACGTCCTTGGTCTTGACACAGAGAGGGAATGCGTCCACGTCGCCGAAGGATTTGAACAGAGCGCTTTTGCCCCCCATAACGGGCATACCTGCCTCGGGGCCGATATCGCCCAGACCGAGAACGGCGCTGCCGTCGGTGATAACGGCGCACAGATTGTGGCGGCGGGTCAGTTCGTAGGATTTGTTTATGTCCTTCTGGATCTCCAGACAGGGGGTGGCAACGCCGGGGGTGTATGCCAGAGACAGATCTTCTTTGCTGGAGCAGGGAACGGTGGCGACAACCTCTATTTTGCCGCGCTTTTCGTAGTGCATTTTCAGGCTTTCTGCGCCGATATCTCTTGCCATAAGGTATACCTCTTTCTTGTGTATGTTGTTACGCTCATTTTAGCACATGTTTTTGCGGCGTTCAAGTGGCTGTTTTGCCAAATTGCAGGTCAAAACCACGGTCAACGCCGACAAAAACACCAAAATCCGCATCTGCGGCAGACCGTGCACTGAAAGCGGACAAAAAAACTCCCCGACACAGGGTCGGAGAGCCTGCGGAGGTATTTGTCAGGTGGAGCTGCCTTTGACGATATTGGCCGATATGACCGTATGCTGAGAGACCAGCATATCTTTGGCAAGACAGTGGAGCAGCACGTCCACGGTGGTGTGGGACATAAGCTCCACCTTGTTGTCCACAGTGGTCAGCAGGGGAGTGGTGGTGAGAGAGAGCACACTGTAGTCGTAGCCGCTGATGCGCAGCTGCGAGGGCACGCATATCCCCTCCTGCTCGGCATACTTGAGTGCCGAGGCGGCCAGCAGATCGTTAAAGCACATTACCGTGTCAAAGCTCAGGCGCTGAGAGGCCGCCCTGAGCGATCTTGCAACACCGGCAACACCCACCTCGCAGCTGACGATGTGTTCGCTGCTGAACTCGACACCGTGTTTTGCGCAGGCGTCGCTGATGCCTGCGATCATACGGCGGGTGCTGTAGGAGTTGTTGCGCTGGGCAAACAGTATGCTGCGCGATCCCGTGCTCAGCAGATAGTCGGCAAGCTCGCAGCTCACCGTATAATCGTCGCAGGTGACGCAGTAGATGTTGTCGCCCTTGATGGCGCCGTTCATCATAAACACGGGTACCTGCTGTGCGGCGCGGCGGATATAGTCGTTGGCGCTGTCCTCCGGCTCTATGTAGTTGGAACCCACCAGAATGACCGCGTCCACGTTCTTGGACAGCATTAGTCTGAGGGCGTTTTCTTTTTCGACGCGGTCGTAGCCGGTGCAGCAGAGCAGGGAGTTGAACCCGTTTTTGCGGAGATTGTTCTCCAGATGGTACACGGCCTCGGACAGATACATATCCGAGGTGTTGGCGCACAGTATTCCTACCGTGTTCATGCTGCCCGTGCCCAGACCGCGGGCAAAGGCGTTGGGCGTGTAGTCGTTCTCCTCTATGATGCTGATAATCTTGTCGCGGGTGGCGGGGCTTACCTTCCCGCTGCCGTTGATGACGCGGGACACGGTGGCAATGGATACCCCTGCCGCCTTGGCTATGTCATAAATATTCATGGTCTGACCTCTGAACGTTGTTTTGAAGAAAAGTTCGGCTTTATTTAATATTATCATATTTGCAATGTACATTTCAACAAAAAACCAATGGTATTTTCGTTGACTCGGACGCCAAAGTATTATAATATTATAATAGATAAGTATGTAATAATTCAGTTCAGATATGGAGGATTCACCGATGAAGCTCAAAGAAAACTGCGCCTACGCTCTCGTATGCCCCACAAGTATGGGTGTCCGCATCACCCCCACCGACCGTCAGCCTGTACACGTCAGCCGCAACTATATGATGCAGGCTACCAGTGCCGAGAGCAACGTACTGAATATATCCTCGTCGCTGGGTCTCAAGACCAAGGCTCTGACCACATTTGTCAAAGGCAGTCCCATCGCCGAGTTCATCAAGAGCGAGCTCAGATCCCGCAATATCGACTTTGAGGGCGTCGAGGTGGAACAGGGCGGCCCCTGGGGTTACCGCCATCAGTTCAATATCGCCGACAGCGGCTTCGGTATGCGCGGCCCCCGTGTGCAGAACGACCGTGCAGGCGAGGTAGGCAGAACCCTCAACGTCAAGGACTTTGATCTCGAGCGCATCTTCGAGCGCGAGGGCGTGCAGATCCTCCATCTCTCCGGTCTTATCGGAGCGCTCTCCGCCGACACCAGCCGCTTCTGTCTGGAGCTGGCACGCGCCGCCAAAAAGAGCGGCACACTGATCTCCTTTGACCTCAACTACCGTGCATCCTTCTGGGAGGGCAGAGAGCAGGAGCTGCGTGAGATATTCTCCGAGATCGCATCGGTCTCCGACATCCTCATCGGCAACGAAGAAGACTTCCAGCTGGCTCTGGGCATCCGCGGTCCCGAGGCAGGCGGCAAGGATATAGCCGCCAAGATCGAGGGTTTCAAGGGCATGATCGAGGAGGTCAAGGCAGCTTATCCCAATGCTCAGGTGTTTGCAACCACCCTGCGTCAGGTCATTTCGGCCAACACCCATATGTGGGGAGCAATTATGCTGGCAGGCGATGAGTGGTTTGTAGAAGAACCCCGTGAGATCCCCGTCCTCGACCGTATCGGCGGCGGCGACGGCTACGTTGGCGGTATGCTCTACGGCATCCTCAGAGACTGGGAGCCCTCCAAGTGGATCAAGTTCGGCTGGGCAACCGGCGCACTTGCAACCACCATGCTGGCCGACTACGGCACCCCCGCAGATGAGGAGCAGGTGTGGAGCATCTACGCAGGCAACGCAAGAGTAAAGAGATAAAAAGGAGCGTAATGCTATGAAAAAAGCTGATATAGGTCTTATCGGTCTTGCCGTAATGGGCGAGAACCTGGTTATGAATATGGAGTCCAAGGGCTTTACCGTGGCTGTGTTCAACCGCAGCACCGACAAGGTCAAAAACTTTGTTGAGGGCAGAGCCCGCGGCAAGAACATCATCGGCGCATACACTCTGCGGGAGCTTGTTGACTCCCTCAGCAAACCCCGCAAGGTTATGATGATGGTCAAAGCGGGTCAGGCTGTGGACGACATGATCGAGCAGCTGCTGCCCCTGCTGGATGACGGTGATATCATCATCGACGGCGGCAACTCTCATTTCCCCGACACCGCACGCCGTACCGCATACGTGGAAAGCTGCGGCAAGCTGTATATCGGCACAGGCGTGTCCGGCGGCGAAGAAGGCGCACTTCTGGGCCCCTCGCTGATGCCCGGCGGCAGCGTGCAGGCTTGGGAAAGCGTCAAGCCTGTCTTCCAGGCCATCTGCGCCAAGGTTGAGGACGGCTCTCCCTGCTGTGACTGGGTAGGCGAAAACGGCGCAGGACATTTTGTCAAGATGGTGCACAACGGCATCGAATACGGTGATATGCAGCTCATCTGCGAGGCATATCAGCTGATGAAGAACGTCCTCGGCATGTCCGCAGACGAGATGCACGAGGTATTCGCAGAGTGGAACGAGGGCGAGCTGGACAGCTATCTTATCGAGATCACCCGCGATATTCTGGCATACAAAGATACAGACGGTGAGCCTATCGTGGACAAGATACTGGATACCGCAGGCCAGAAGGGCACGGGCAAGTGGACTACCGTGTCGGCTCTGGACGAGGGCGTGCCCCTGACCCTCATCGGCGAGGCCGTGTTTGCCCGCTGCCTCAGCGCAATGAAGGATGAGCGCGTGCAGGCATCCAAGGTGTTCTCCAAGACCCCCGTCACCTTCAGCGGCGACAAAAAAGCCTTCATCGACGATATCCGCAAGGCTCTCTACGCCTCCAAGATCATCTCCTACGCACAGGGCTACACCCTGATGCGCACAGCTGCCAAGACATACAACTGGAACCTCAACTACGGCGGCATCGCTCTCATGTGGCGCGGCGGCTGCATCATCCGCAGCGTGTTCCTGGGCAAGATCAAGGAAGCTTATGATAACGACCCCGCTCTGCAGAACCTGCTGCTCGATCCTTTCTTCAGACAGACTGTGGAGGATTGCGTGCAGAGCTGGCGCAACGTGGTTGCCACCGCTGTGCTCAACGGCGTTTCCGCACCCGCTATGAGTGCCGCACTCAGCTATTTTGACGGATACAAGTGTGACCGTCTGCCCGCCAACCTGCTTCAGGCTCAGCGCGACTATTTCGGCGCTCATACCTACGAGCGTCTCGACTGCGAGAGAGGCGAGTTTTTCCATACCAACTGGACGGGCAAGGGCGGCAACACCACCGCCAACACCTACTCGGTATAAGGTGCGGCCATGAAAGAGTTTGCTCTCTACGATAACGCAGGGCAGGGGATAGCCGACGCGCAGGTGTATGAGGCGCTGCGTCAGGCTCTCGACAGCTGCGGCGAGCTTAAAAAAGTCCTGCTCATCCCGCCCGATTTTACCCGATTCTACTCCTGCGCAGGCAAGATAACCAATGCATTCTACAATATGCTGGCACCTCGCTGCGAGGTGGACGTGCTGCCCGCGCTGGGCACTCACGTGGCTATGACCGAGCAGGAATGCGCCATAATGTTCCCTGACATCCCATTTGACAAAATTATCGTCCATAACTGGCGTACCGACGTTGTCAAGATCGGTCAGGTGCCCGCCGAGTTTGTCCGTGAGGTCTCCGAGGGCGTGATGGACGAGGCTATCGACGTGGAGGTCAACCGTCTGATCATGGATGAGAGCTACGATCTTATCCTCTCGGTAGGTCAGGTTGTGCCCCACGAGGTGGTGGGTATGGCCAACCACGCCAAGAATATCTTCGTCGGCTGCGGCGGCAACCGTATGATCAACGCCTCCCACATCCTCGGCGCATTCTACGGCATGGAGCGTATGATGGGCAAAGACCATACCCCGGTGCGCAAGGTCTTTGACTACGCTCAGGAGCATTTCCTCAAAGACGTGCCCCTGCAGTACGTGCTGACCGTTACCACCGCTCCCAATAATCAGCCCCGCATCCACGGACTGTTCATCGGCGGCGGACGCCGCGGCTTCGAGAAGGCCGTTGAGCTGGCTCAGCAGAAGAACCTGATATTTGTTCCCAAGCCCTTCAAAAAAGTAGTGGTCAATATGGACCCGAGCGAGTTCAAGACCACCTGGCTGGCCAACAAATCGGTCTACCGCACCCGTATGGCTATTGCAGACGGCGGCGAGCTTATCGTGCTTGCTCCCGGTGTACACAAGTTCGGTGAGGACGAGCAGATCGACAGACTGATCCGCAAGTACGGCTACACGGGCAGAGAGCATATCATAGAGCTGTGCAAAACTCAGGAGGATCTCAAAGGCAATATGTCCGCCGCCGCGCATCTCATCCACGGATCGTCCGACGGCAGATTCAAGGTTACCTACTGCACCCGCCTGCTGAGTGAGGAGGAGGTCAGGGGAGCGGGTTACGACTATGCGCCCTATGACGAGATGGTCAAAATCTACGACCCCGCCTCTTTGACCGACGGCTGGCATACCATAAACGGCGAGGAGATATTCTATATCAGCAATCCCGCACTGGGACTGTGGGCAGACAGAGCAAAGTTCTGAAAGTTTTCGGTTTGTTTTCAAAAAAAGTCTTTCACAGACACCCGATTGTGATATAATAGTATTATCAAGAATCAAGGAGGAAAATATTATGAAAAAGACTCTCAAAACCATTGCTGTGATACTGGGTATCCTGACCGCTGTGGCAGGTGCGGCAGCGGCGATATATTATTTCCTCAAAAAGCGCGAGTGGTGCTGCTGCGGCACAGACGGCTGCGACTGTGAGTGCGACTGCGACTGTGACTGCGAGGAAGAAGAAACCGTCGAACAGGCATAAACCCCGGCCAAAACCAAACCCCGGACAGACACGGAGATATCCGTGTCTGTTTTTTGTTTTTTGGACTTAAAACGTGAGTTCTATACTATATATTATATAGTCACAGGGGGAGCAGGCGGGGGTGTAAAGGGGGCTGTATTGCCAATCGACCGCGGATTTTTGTGCATTATGCACAAAACAAGACCCTCAGTTTTGACACAATCGACAAAATTAGACTTGTTAACCTGCTAAAGCGTGAGGAAAAATCTTCCGAAAGTGCAAAAAATCTTTGCCAAACAGGAAAAAAACGGCGGTTAATTCGTCAAAATCACCAAAAACAAGCCGCAGAAAATAGCGATAATGCACAAAAATTACAAAGTTTTGTCCGCTGCCGCCGCTGCGGCTGCCTCGGTCTTTTTCTAATAAGGGGGATTGATTTTTCTTGTGCAATTTGTTATAATTACTGTCATAAATGTATAGGCGTGTTCTGTCGCGAGAGTTGACCTGGTCCACCCAGCAAGACCGTGGAACCCTCGGCACGGAAAAAGTTGCAGCACCCAGTCGTATCGGTTGCTGCAATTTTGGGTGGAACGGCAAAACTGCTGAAAATAGTCTACATTTAGAAAAATACATAAGAAAGAAAGGAAAGGCAAATGCTTAAGTACATTGGAGAAAGACTCCTGGCAATGATCATTACTATGTTCATTATCCTGATGCTGGTATTCTGCATGATTCGTATGATGCCCGGCGGCCTGTATGATGAACTGGAAGACATTACCCAGGAACAGCTCGACGCACTTTACGCAAAGCACCACTTGGACAAGCCCATTCCCGTACAGTTCGGTATCTTCCTCAAGAACGTTGTTACCGATTGGGACTGGGGCTACTCGCTCAAGCTTTACCCCAACGTTCCCGTTTGGAACATTCTGGGAGACAAGATCCCCATCACAATTTATGAGAACATCTTCTCTCTGGCGATCTCTCTGCCTCTCGGCCTTATGTTCGGTATCATCGCTGCAGTCAGAAAGAACACCTGGATCGACTACACAATCTCTATCGCGGTTGTTATTTGTATCTCGGTTCCTTCCTTCGTCTTTGCATCTCTGATGCAGTACTTCCTGGGATTCAAGCTGGGCTGGTTCCCGATAGTATACGACGTTGACGCAGTCGGTCTGGCAAGACTGTACTCCACAGCTCTGCCCATCACCGCTCTGGCTCTCGGTCCTATCGCTCGTGTTACCCGTTACCTCCGTGCTGAGCTGTCTGAGACCATCAACTCCGACTTCATGCTTCTGGCACGTACCAAGGGTCTTACCGAGGCACAGTCCACCATCCGCCACGGTATCCGTAACTCCCTGCTGCCCATCCTGACCACCCTGGTTTCCATGTTTACCTCCATCATGAGCGGTTCGCTCGTTATCGAGAGTATCTTTGGTATCCCCGGTATGGGCGGTCTGATGATCAAGTCCATCAACTCCATCGACTACAACGTTACACAGGCAGTTCTGATATTCTACTCCATCATTTCGCTGGGTACTATCCTGCTGTGCGACCTGCTGTACGGCGTCGTCGATCCTCGAGTACGTATAGGAGGTAAGAAAGAATGAAGATATTTACACCTGATGCTCCCGAATATCAGTCTGTTGATACCAGCAAGCTTACCCTTGTTCAGCTCGACGAGACTATTCATGACCAGAAGTTTGAGGGTAAGCCCGTTGGCTTCCTGAAGGATGCTGCTATCCGCTTCTGCCGCAACAAGTCCTCTCTGGTTGCATTCGTTATCATTGCTATAATGATCATCCTTGCAATCTTTGGCCCCAGCTTCAACGAGTACGGCTACAATGACCAGTACGGCGACAACAAGAACCTGCCTCCCAAAATCCCCGGACTTTGCGAGCTGGGCATCTTTGACGGCAGCCGCTGGCTGACCAACCGCCGTGGCGACACTCTGGAAGACACCAGCAAGTACCCCGAGGGCTGTATCCTCAAGACCCGCCCCGCAGGTGTTGTTAAGGGCATCCAGATGGTCGACGTTAAGGTTGACTACTACCTCTACAAGCAGATCGAGCCCGGCACCTACTACTGGATGGGTTCCGACTACCTCGGCCGTGATATGTGGACCCGTCTGTGGAAGGGCTCCCGTATCTCTCTGATCATCGCTTTCGTTTCTACTTTCTGTAACGTATGTATCGGTCTGGTTTACGGTTCTATCTCCGGTTACTACGGTGGCTGGGTCGATATGATCCTGATGCGAATTACCGAGATCATCAACGCAATTCCTCAGATCGTTATCGTTACTCTGTTCATGCTGTTCTTCGGTGCGGGTCTGACCTCCATCATCTTCGCACTGCTGATCCAGAACTGGATCGGTACAGCACGTATGATCAGAACTCAGTTCTACCGCTTCAAGGGCTACGAGTACGTTCTCGCTGCACGTACCCTGGGTGTTAAGGACTTCGCTCTGATCTTCAAGCACATCCTGCCCAACTCCATAGGCCCCATCATCACCAGAGCTATGATTGCTATCCCCTCGGCTATCTTCACCGAGTCCTTCCTGGCATACCTCGGTCTGGGTGTTCAGGCACCTGACACCTCCATCGGTATTCTTCTGTCCGACGGTCAGAAGGTTCTGATGCAGTACCCCTACCAGGTTTGGTTCCCCGCAATCGTCATCTCTGTTCTGATGATCGCCTTCAATCAGCTGGCTAACGGTCTGCGTGACGCATTTGACCCCACCCAGCGCGGCGCGTAAGGAAGGAGAATGAATATGGAACCTATTTTACAGGTAAAAGATCTGGTCGTATCCTTCAGAGCATACGCCGGTAAAGTTCAGGCTGTCCGTGGCGTCAGCTTCGACCTCTTCAAGGGCGAGACCCTCTGCATCGTCGGTGAGTCCGGCTCCGGTAAGTCCGTTACTACCAAGGCTGTCCTCGGTATCCTGCCCAAGAACGGCATGATCGAGAACGGTGAGATCTGGTACGAAGGCAAGGACATGGTCAAGTTCAAGGAAGAAGACTTCTACAAGATCCGCGGTAAGAAGATCTCCCTGGTTTTCCAGGATCCTCTGTCCGCTCTGAACCCCATCATGAAGATCGGTAAGCAGATCATGGAAGCTCTGATCCTCAGCCTCAAGATGCCCAAGGCAGAGGCTAAGAAGAAGGCTCTCGACCTGATGAAGGCTGTCGGTATCCCCGAGCCCGAAGTCAGATTTGAGCAGTATCCCTTCCAGTTCTCCGGCGGTATGAGACAGCGTATCGTTATCGCTATCGCTCTGGCTTCCGACCCTGACATCCTCGTCTGCGACGAGCCCACCACCGCTCTGGACGTTACCATCCAGGCTCAGATCCTCGACCTCATCAACGAGATGAAGGAAAAGGCAAACGTATCCGTTATCTTCATCACCCACGATATGGGCGTTGTTGCTAACATGGCAGACAGAATCTGCGTCATGTACGCAGGTAAGATCGTTGAGACAGGTACTGTTGACGAGATCTTCTACGAGCCCGCACATCCCTACACCTGGGCTCTGCTCTCCTCCATGCCTGACCTGGACACCAAGGAGAAGCTGTTCGCTATCCCCGGTGCTCCCCCCAACATGCTTGCTCCTCCCAAGGGCGACGCATTTGCAGCACGTAACAAGTATGCACTTGCTCTCGACTTTGAGGAAGATCCCCCCTACTTCCAGCTGTCTGATACCCACTACGCAGCAACATGGCTGCTGCATCCCGATGCACCCAAGGTCGAGATGCCCGAAATCCTCAAGAACAGAATTAAGCGTATGAAGGAGGCGGAAGAGAAGTATGGCAAGTGAGATCAACAACAAAGAAGTCGTATTGGAAGTTAAGAACCTTGTAATGCACTTCACCACCAAAAAGCGCGGCAGAACCCACAGAGTCAAGGCTGTTGACGATGTCAGCTTTACTGTCCGTCGCGGCGAGACCTTCGGTCTGGTTGGCGAGTCCGGCTGCGGTAAGACCACTACCGGCCGTACCCTTATCCGTCTGTACAACCCCACCGGCGGTGAGGTTTACTTCGAGGGCAAGGCTCTCCACGGCAAGATGACCAACGAGCTGCGTAAGTACATTACCAGCAACATCGCTATGATCTTCCAGGATCCTATCGCATCTCTGAACCCCCGTATGACCGTTCAGGAGATCATCGGCGAAGGTCTGAAGATCCGTGGCGTCAAGGATCCCGAAGAGCGTCATCGTATCGTCTGCGATATGCTGAAGAAGGTCGGTCTGATGGAGGAGCACGCAACCCGTTATCCCCATGAGTTCTCCGGCGGTCAGAGACAGCGTATCGGTATCGCACGTGCTCTGGTTACCAACCCCAAGATGATCATCGCTGACGAGCCTGTTTCCGCTCTGGACGTTTCTGTTCAGGCACAGGTCATCAACCTGCTGAACGATCTGAAGGAAGAGTACGGTCTTACCATCCTCTTCATCGCTCACAACCTGTCCGTTGTTAAGTACTTCTCCGATCGTATCGGTATCATGTACTTCGGCAAGCTGGTTGAGCTGGCAGAGTGCGACGAGCTGTTCAACTACCCCCTGCATCCCTACACCAAGTCTCTGCTCTCCGCTATTCCTCAGCCCGACCCCAACCACGAGCGTAGAAGAAAGCGTATCTCCTACAACTCCAAGGTTCACAAGTACGATGAGGGCGAGAACAAGCCCCACTACTTCGAGGTCAGACCCAACCACTTCGTATACTGCTCTGACGCTGAGTATCCCGCATACCAGGCTGAGGTTGCCGAGATCGAAGCAACCCTCAAGGGCGAGTAATTTTAATACACTAACACATACCTATTATAATTAAAAAGGAGAAATAATTATGGTATTCGGTGTTCTTAAAGACATCAAGGAAGGCGAAAATCGAGTAATTTGTACTCCTCTGGAAGTCGCTTCCATCGCAGCTGCCGGCCACACCGTTCTCGTAGAGAAGGATGCCGGTAAGGGCGCTGGCTTCTCCAACGAAGCTTACGCAAAGATGGGCGCTACCATCTGCGACACCGCAAAGGAACTGTGGGACAAGTGTGATTTCCTGGCAAAGGTCAAGGAGATCGATCCCTCCGAGTTCGGCTACCTCAAAGAGAATCAGATGATCTACTGCTGCATCCATCCCGCCGGACATCCCGAAGAAGTTCAGGCTATTCTGGACAGCAAGTGCATCGCTATCACCGCTGAAGACAGCCACCGCTGGGGCTCCCCCAACTGTGAAGCTGCTGGTAAGCAGGGTGCTCTGTTCGGCCTCGAGTCCATGCTGAGCATCAACGGCGGTAAGGGCAAGTTCGTTGGCGGTTTCGCCGGCGCTCCCGGTATGAACGTTGTCATCATGGGCGGCGGTATCGTTGGCCAGGGTGCTCTGTCCGTTCTGTACGCTCTGGGCGCTAATGTCACCGTTATGGACATCAACCCCGGCCTGCTCAAGACTCTGAGCGACCGTTACGAGCAGAAGATCAACACCATGTTCTGCACCCAGCAGACCATCGCTTCTGTTCTGCCCCAGACCGATATGATCATCAACTGCGTCAAGTGGCCCAAGCAGCGCAAGGACTTCCTGATCACCAAGGAAATGCTCAAGCTGATGGAGCCCGGCTCCGTCCTCGTTGACATCTCCAACGACGATCCCGGCTGCATCGAGTCCAGCCACGAGACCCATCACGACAATCCCCGTTATGTTGTTAACGGCGTAGTTCACTACTGCGTTTCCAACATCCCCGGTGCTGTCGCACACTCCACCTCCGTTGCTCTGGCAGGCGAGACTCTGCCCATGCTGCTCAGCATCATGAACAACGGTCTGACCGAGGCTTGCGTACGTGACGGTTACATCCGCCGCTCCCTCACAGCTTACAAGGGTTACCTGACCCACGAAGAGACCTCCGGCATTCAGGGCCGTCCCTGGATCAAGCCTGAGGACATCCTCGGCATTGCTGACCGCAAGCTGGATCCCGCTCCCCCCGCAACCACCACAAAGAGCGACAACTTCATCAAGCTCTAAGTCAAAATCTAATTGCAGCGGTCTGCCGAAAGTTTATATTTTCGGCAGACCGTTTTTGCAAGAAAAGGAGATCACCATGGATTGTTTGAGATCAACCGTATGTTATGTTAACTTCGATCAGATGGACAAAAACCTTGAGACCCTCAAGGATAAGATAAATGGCGAGTGCGAGATTATGGCAGTGCTCAAGGCCGACGCTTACGGCCACGGCGCAGTTCAGGTCATGAAGCATATGCTCAAGCGCGGCTACAAGTACTTTGCCGTCGCCGCACTCAACGAGGCTCTGGAGCTTCGCAAAGTCAACAAGGACGGCGACATCCTCATCCTCGGCTACACCCCCGACAGACTTCTGCGCTACCCCGCAGAGAACAACATCACCCAGGCTATCTACAGCTACGAGCAGGCCAAGATCCTGTCCGACATGGGCCTCAATGCCAAGATCTACATCAAGCTTGACACAGGCATGAACCGTCTGGGCTTTGAGGTCACCGAGGCCGCCGCCGACGAGGTCAAGAAGATTACCCTTTTGCCCTCTCTGCAGATCGAGGGTATCTTTACCCATATGGCACAGCTGGATGCAGAGCACGACGAGATGCAGCACACCAAGTTCAAAGCATTCCTCAAGATGTGCGAGGATCGCGGCGTGACCTTCAAGTTCCGCCACATCTGCAACGGCAAGAGCGCTATCAAGTACCCCCATATGCGTTATGATATGTGCCGTACCGGCTCTATCACCTCCGGCTTCTGCCTCAACGTTCCCGGCACCGAGGCAATCCAGCCCATTATGAGCGTTCAGAGCGAGATCGTCCGTATCCACACCGTTCCCGCAGGCGAGGGTATGGGCTACGACCTGCTTGATCCCGCCGATCACGACCGTCTCATCGCAACTCTGCCCTACGGCTATGCCGACGGTATCCCCAAAGCTCTCTCCAACCACGTTGGCTGGGTTGGCATCAACGGCGTCAAGTGCGAGTACACCGGCAACTTCTGCATGGATATGTGCTTTGTTGACGTTACCCACGTTCCCGGCGTCAAGGTCGGTGACAAGGTCGACGTTTACGGCGGCGCAGGCATGAACTTCTTTGATGTCAGAACCGCTTCCGGCCTCGGCCTGAGCAATATGCAGATCCAGGTACATAAGCGCGTACCCCGTATCTATATCGAGGACGGCAAAGAAATCTACTGCGACGATATGCTTTTGAGGGACTAAATTATGGCAGCAAACATCAAACTTGACGCTCTCTGCGCCACCGCACAGGCTTATTTTGACCGCGGAACGTACGTTCAGTACGATCAGCGCACAATGAACCGTTCGGGCAGCGTCCGCGACGAGCGCAGACAGAAGGGTATGCCCCCCGAGTATGCAACCAGACAGAACACCCTGCATCTGGACTGCAGCTCCTTTGTGTATACCGTTTATTATCAGACCTTCGGCATCGAGCTGAAGGCCGACCTGACCGAGAGCCTTATTGCCCTCGAGGACATCCGCCCCTTCTACTACACCGTCACCCACAACGAGACCCGGGAAGAGCGCGCCAAGGTCAAAAAAGCATTTATGGACGAGCTCAAGCCCGGTGACGCCATCATCTACCGTCTGACCAACGAGCAGAACGGTCATATTATGTTCTACGCAGGGGATGGCAAGATCATCCACTGCACCGGCAGAACGGGCGGCGACTACGTCTATGCCGAAAAGCGCGACACCCTCGAGCCCGCAGGCGGTATGAAGATCAACCAGCTTGAGGAATACTTTGCCGAGGGTGAAGACGGCACAATGTACAATACCTGTCTGTTTGCCGAGCGAGTAAGCCGCTTTGCCATTCTGCGCCCCTACGGCGAGAATGACGAGGTTCTGCCCGCAGCTGTCGCCCGTGTAAATGGCATCAAGAACATCGTAGTCGAAAAATACTGCTCCATCCCCGCAGGTCATACAGTGGCAGCAGGGGACGAGATCGAGTACTACATCGAGATCACCAACAAGAGCATGGAGCCCCGCGAGATCGCCATTACCGACGCCGTGCCCGAGGGCACAGAGCATGTTTGCGGCAAGCTTGAGCACAATATTCTGCTGTCCGGTTACGAAAAACGTGCCGTCAGCTATACCGTCAAGGTGGTTGACGCCGACCGCAAGCTGATCACTGCCGATCAGTGCGTGGTCAACGGCTTTACCCTCTGTCCTCACAACGTTATGGTGGGCAATCATCTCACCTGTGAGCAGAAGCAGGCTGTAGCCGAGGCCGCACAGTCGGTATGCGACTGCGGCTGCAAGTGGAAGTTCGTCAAAGCCGTCTACAAGAATGCTCTCGGCTTTGATATGCCCTTTGACCGTACCTGCGAGGCTATGGCCGAGATGGTGCGCGAGTCCAAGATCGACACTCAGGTGGTTATTCCCGACCGCAGCGAGGGTATCAGAGCTATGCTGGTGCCCAGCCTCTACGGCGGCAAGAATATGGAGACCAACTTTGACTTTGCTCCTCCCGTGAGAGTGAGAGAGCCCCGCACCTATCACTTTGATATAGGCGATATTCTGGTGCTCAAGGGTGATGAGGAGCACAGCGTACAGGTGTGGCTCTGCATAGGCGAGGGCAGACTGGCATCCTCCGGCGGTATCGTGGAGGGCAAAGATGCATTTGCCGTTATCGACAGTATGCTGGGACAGCACTCCTTCTTTGTGCTCCGTCCTGCACTGGTAATGTGACAGGAGGCGTAAATTATGGAAAAAGACATCAAGCTTGAGGCGCTTTCTGCCACCGCGAGAGCATATTTTGACAGAGGAGTCTACGTTCAGTACGATCAGCTGTTCCTCAACCGTTCGGGCAGTGTCCGCGAGGAGCGCCGCCAGAAGGGTATGCCCCCCGAGTACGGCAACCGTCAGAACACCCTGCATCTGGACTGCAGCTCCTTTGTATATTCGGTATATTATCAGACCTTTGGCATCGAGCTGGAGGCCGATCAGACCGCAGAGCTGATCGATCTGGAGAATATCCGCGTTTTCTACCATGTCAACACCTACGAGGAGACAAAAGAGCAGCGCGACGCTATCAAAAAAGCCTTCCTCGACGAGCTGAGACCCGGTGACGCAGTCATCTGCCGTCATCAGGGGGAGAAGAACGGCCATATTATGCTCCACGTGGGCGATGGCAATCTGCTTCACTGCACCTTCCGCAGCATTCAGGGCGGCGGTGACTACAGCTACGTGACCGGCGTTGACAAGAGAGAGCCTTACGGCGGCATTGAGGAGGCTCATATTGAGGACTTCTTCAAAGAAAACCCCGACGGCACCCCCGCATGGGGCTCCTATTTCAGCCGCAAAGAGACCCGTTTTGCTATCCTGCGCCCCTACGGTGAGGACACTGAGGTTCTGCCCTCTGCCATCGCCCGCGTAAAGGGTATGCAGAACCTAGTAGCCGAAAAAACCTGCTCGGTTTCCGCCGGCAAGAACGTACAGAAGAACGATGAGATCGAGTACTTTGTCGAGGTGTTCAACAAGGATACCGTTGTGCGCGAGGTCAACGTTTGCGACAGCATCCCCGAGGGCACCGAGCTTGTCCGCGGCAAGACTGAGAGCAAGATGCTCCTCGCTCCCTATCAGAAGGGCTCTTTCAGCTACACAGTCAAGGTGACCGATGACAGCCGCGATATGATCGTTGCCGACAAGTGCGTCATCAACGGCTTTACCCTCTGTCCTCTCAATACTCTGGTGGGCAAGCGCCTGACCTGCGAGCAGAAGCAGGCCATAGAGGCCGCCGGTGCTGATTGCGACTGCGAGAGCAAGTGGCTGTATATCAAGGAGATCTACAAGACCGCCCTCGGCTTTGGCCTGCCCTGCGACAGCCTCAAGGAGCTGATGGCACAGATGATGTGCGAGTCTCAGATCGACACTCAGGTGGTCATTCCCGACCGCAGCGGCGTGCGGGCAATGCTTATTCCCAACCTCTACGGCGGCAAGAATATGCAGACCAACCGCGCTTTTGCTCCCGTCCGTACCCGTGAGGTCAGAGCCTGCGATCTTGAGGCAGGCGACGTTGTGGTCTACTCCGAAGACGGCACAAGCAAGACCGCTCAGGCATGGATGTGCACCGGCGAGGGCAAGTTTGCATCATGTATCGGCAGAGCAGACGGTGTCAAGGCTCAGGTGCTGGTCGAGAGCCTGCTGAGCAAGCACTCCTTCTTCGTGCTCCGCCCCGCACAGATCCTGTAATATATTTGTATAAAGTTTTTAACCCCGCTGCGGGGAACCGCGGCGGGGTTTCTTTTTACTTTGGTCACTTTGCACTAATCCGCAGGGCAGATATTGTACAAAACCACAAAAATGCACGGCAAAATTATTATTTCGTTGACATTAATTGTGAATTATCTTAAAATATACTTAACAAATATCGTTGAGAATAGGGAAATGCGTCCCGATTCTCCGATAAACTCTATGCAAGGAAATGAGGTAGTACTTGTGAAAAGAACATTGGCATTATTGCTGGCTCTTGTTACCGTGGTTGCAATGCTTTGCGCCTGTGGAGACAAGACCCCCGACACACCCGACACACCCGATAAGCCTGTCAATCCCGGCATATCGGACGATCCCAACACCAATCCTACCCCCGACAAGCCTGACGGCCCCACCGAGCCCGATTCCCGCTGGGCAGATGAGGTCATGAACCCCGATATGGAGGTCGTACTGGCCGTTGCCGAGGCTTATATGGACCGTAAGCAGTACATCCAGTACGACGAGTACGGTCAGAACCGCGTATCCAAGAGCGCAGCAAGATACGAGTTCGGCGTGCCCGAGGCCGCCAACGTCCAGCACTATATGCACATGGAATGCGGCGTATTCTGCCGTAACGTGTTCATGTACATCTACGATTACAAGATCCCCTCCGCTACCGTTGTGCTTGATCCTGATTATGCCAACACCAACGGCGAGCGCGTGTTCTACTTCAAGGGCTGGGAGGGTCAGACTCTTGAGGACGAGCAGAAGGCAATGCAGGAGCTGGTTGACACCATCCAGCCCGGTGACGTGCTCTACTACAACTTTGTCACCAACAACCACGTTATGCTCTACGTGGGCAACGGCCTGTTCTGGCATTGCTCCTCCAACGGCGTACCCGCCAACTACGACTACGAGCTCAAGCAGGACCGCACCGAGGGCAGAGGCTCTCTGTATGAGTCCGACTTTGACGAGTATTTTGCAGGCCACGACATCTTTGACAGCATCAACAAGGTCTGCCTGTACCGTCCCTTCAATCTGGGCTATGAGATGAGCGAGCAGGCTGTGCTCCGCGCCCAGAAGCTCAAGGATCTGGTCATCTACAAGACCACTTCCGCTCCCGAGGGCATCAGCGTCAACCCCGGCGACGAGGTTGAGATCCAGATCATGATCCGCTCCGCCCGTGATGAGGACGCAACCGTCAAGATCACCGACGTTGTCCCCGCAGGCATGGAGTATGTCAGCGGCGCAGATGCATTTGCCGCAGGCACAATGAGCTGGGAGGTCAAGATCCCCGCAAGACAGACCACCACCATCAGATACCGCTGCCGCGTCAATAACGATCCTTCTCTGGTAGGCAAGCTTATCGACTGGAATCAGACCAAGGTAGAGGGCGTTGTTATCAATAACACCCCCGTATACGTCAACGTCACCCTGACCGAGCAGGAGCAGGCAGCTGTGGGCGAGATCAACTACAAGGATCTCACCGCCAAGAATGATATCGAGCTGGTCAATGAGATCTATGCCAAGATCGGTCTCAGTACCAATGCCATGATGGCCAAGGATTACCTCAAGGCCGTATACCCCAGCTATCCCGGCTTCAGCACCATGAGTGAAGTCACCCCCATCAAGGATGACAACACCAGCGTGGGCATCAGCTTTGTTCCCAACCTCTACGGCGGACAGAACGTCAACACCATCTCTCCCGAGGTGGGCATCCGCGTCAGACGTATGGAGGACATCTACCTGCTGCCCGGTGATATTCTTGTCAACAGCACCACCTTCAGCGAAGACACCGCCGAGCTGTATATCTATCTGGGCGACGAGTATTTTGTCACCGCATCCTCCGGCAAGGTCAAGAGAGTCAAAGCCGACGCTCTGCTGGACAGCATGATGGGTCAGTTCTGCTTTGCAGTGCTCCGTCCCTCCATGTGCTATCCCGCACATACCGCAGCTACCGCGCTGCCCGAGAACTACGAGGGCGCCGATGCCGCAAAGATAACCTTTGAGCTGGGTGAGGGTCTCGAGCCTCTCACCGTCAAGGTACAGAAGGGCAAGGCTCTCGACAGCTTCATCCCCGTACGTACAGGTTATGACTTTGTCTGCTGGCAGGCTTCCGGCAGCGACGTCACCTTCCCCTATACCGTAAACGGCGACACCACCTTTACCGCCAAGTGGTCTACCCCCGAGCTCAAGACTCCCGTTATTGCAACTCAGCCTGTTGATACCTCGGTAGCTCTCTTTACCCGCAAGGGCCCCTCCGTCAAGGTCGAGCCTCTGGCAGGCTACAGCTTCCGTTATCAGTGGTACAAGACCACCTCCTCCAAGGCTGAGGGCGGCTCGGTCATCCCCGGCGCAAACTCCGCTTCCGCAGTCGTTGATACTACCAACGCCAAGGCAGGAGACACCTTCTATGTCTACTGTGTTGTTACAGCAGTCAGAAACTCCGACGGCAAGCAGACCAAGGTAACCTCTGCCGCCGCCAAGATTACCGTCAAGGACGGCAACCCCAACATCCTGCTCATCGGTTCGGGCGCCATCAAGCGCGGCGGCCTCAACGATATGGGTGAGTATCTGGGCGCATTCTACAAAGCCGCAGGTGAGACCGTCAATATCGACTACATCACCAAAGGCAGCGACTACAACATCTACGAGACCGGCCTGACCGGCACCGAGCAGAGCATCGTCAAGGCGCAGCTTGAGTCCAAGAACTACAAGGCCATCATCATCCAGATCGGCCGTGACTACGCTCTGTACACAGGCTCCACCAAGAACAAGGAGCTGACCGCATACAAGACCATCCAGACCATGGCCGAGCAGTATTCTCCCGATTGCAAGATCCTGCTGTCCTTCGGTCCCTGGAGACAGGATACCACCACCAACTGGTTCCCCAGATATGAGGCTGAGGGCATCATCGGCATCGAAGGCCACAAGGAAGCTATCCTCAAATACTACGAGGGTACCTACAAGCCTCTGGGCGGCTTCAAGCTTATTGACACCATCACCGGCTTCGAGAGAGCGCTGGATGCAGGTATCAATCCCTTTGACTCCACAACCTCCGACTATCCCGGCGTCGAGGGCAGCTACCTGATGGCTGCTATCGCATACGGACATATCACCGACAAGACTCCCGTAGGTCTCAACGTATTCTCCAGCTACCCCGGTGTAGTGTCCAAGGAGAATGCACAGAAGCTTCAGGAGATCGCCTCCGAAATGGTTGGCATCAGCTACACTCCCACTCCTCTGGATCCCTCCAAGGAGCCCAACACCGGCGCACAGCGTCCCGTTGACGACGGCACCTTCAACGTCCTCGTTGTGGGCAGCGGCGTTACCAAGCAGAGCGGCAAGCACGACTCTATCCAGTTCCTCCGCGATCTGCTCAAGGATGCGGGCAAGAACATCAACGTTGACGAGATCACCTACGGCAACGATTATAACCTGTGGGAAGCAGGACTCAGCGGCTCCGATCAGTCCAAGATCAAGGATCTGATGCAGAAGAAGGTCTACAAGTACGTTGTTCTGCAGATCAGCCGTGACTATGCTCTGTACACAGGCTCCACCCGCAACAGCGAGATCGCCGCATTCAAGAACGTTCAGCTGATGATCAAGAAGCTGTCCCCCGAGTGCAAGGTCATCCTTACCTTCGGTCCCTGGCGCCGTGATACCTCCACAAGCTGGCTGACCAAGCTGTCCGATGCAGGTATCGGCTCCATCGATGCTCAGAAGAACGCCATCAAGAAGTACTACACCGATCATTACGCACCTCTCGGCGAGAGCAAGCTGAACGATCTGGTCACAGCATTTGAGCTGGCTCTGGATGCAGGCGTCAACCCCTATTCTTCCGAGACTTCCGACTATCCCGGTCTCTGCGGCAGCTACATTCTGGCCTGCCTCAACTATGCTCACATCACAGGCGAGAGCCCCGTGGGCCTCAAGCCCGGCAGCATCTCTCTGGGCGACGTTACCCGCTATGAGGCAGCGGTTGCTCAGGCTATCGCCGAGCATCTGGCTCTGGGCAAAGCATACACCAAGCCCAACAAGGCCGACTATCCCGACACTCCCACCCCCGACGTCCCCGTTGACGACGGCAAGCTGAACATCCTCGTCGTTGGCTCGGGCGTACTCAAGTACGACACCTACCACGACTCCATCGAGTATCTTGAGAAGATGCTCAAGGATGCAGGCATTGACGCACACATCGACGCCGTCACCAAGGGCAGCAACTACGCCATCTATGAGAGCGGTCTTATCGGCGCCGATTACGCCAATATCCATCCTCTGACCAAGACCACCGCATACGATTACGTTATCGTTCAGGCAAACCGTGACTACGCCCTGTACACCGGCTCTACCCGTACCAAGGAGATCGATACCGTCAAGGCTATCATGGATATGGCCCGCAAGACCAATCCCGACTGCCAGCTTATCTCGGTCATCGGCCCCTGGAGAAGAAACACTCAGGATACATGGCTGCCCAAGCTGGAAAGCAATGGTATCGTCGGTGAGCAGGCTCACAAGGACGCAATCAGAAAGTACTACAACGATTATCTCAAGCCCGCAGCGGGCGGCAAGGTCAATGACGCCATCACCGCATTTGAGAAGGCGCTGAGCGCAAACATCAATCCCTTCCTGAGCAAGTCCTCCGACATGCCCGGCGTAAACGGCAGCTACCTGATAGCCGCTGTCAACTATATGCTGATCACAGGCAAGTCTCCCGTGGGACTGCCCACTCTGGAAAGCACACCCGGCTCTGTCAGCGCCGCTGACGCCGCAACTCTGCAGAAGCTGGCCGAGGACACCGTCAACGGTGTCCAGAGCGGCGGAACCACTCCCGCTGTCCCCGAAACTCCCGCAACACCTCCCGCTGACGACGGCGCCCTCAACGTGCTGGTCATCGGCTCGGGCACTCTCAAGCGTCCCGAAGGCGAAAAGCAGGATTCTGTGGCTCTGCTCACCAAGATGCTGAAGGAGACCGAAAAGGCCGCCGCTGTTGACGCTCTGCTCAAGGGCAACGACTACAACGTATGGGAGTCCGGTCTGACAGGTGAAGGACAGTCCAAGGCTATCGATCTGCTCAAGCAGAAGAGCTTTGACGCCATTATCATTCAGGTCGGTCGTGACTATGCGATCTATACAGGTTCCACCGCCACCAAGGAGGTCGACGCCATTCGCAATATCGCTGACGCTGCCGAGCAGTACGCTCCTCAGGCCAAGCTGATATTCGTGGTCGGTATCGACAGAGATTATGCCACAACCAGCTGGAACAGCAAGTACACCGGCGCAGGCATAAGCAGTCAGGCCGCCCTCAGATCCAAGATGATGAGCTACTATGATACCAAGATCGCGCCCATCGCCGACGGCGAGCTGTGTGATCTGATCAAGGCTGCCGCAGAGGCAGAAAAAGCAGGCATCAAGGTTCGTGAGGCCGCAGCACCCGACTATCCCAATGCCAACGGCGGATATCTGCTGGCTTGTATGAACTATGCCCTTGTCACTGGCAAGACCCCCGTCGGTCTGCAGACTATAGACGGTGTCACCGCCGCCGATGCAGCAGCCCTGCAGGCGATCGCCGCAGAGGTAGCTCTGGGCAAATAATCAAAAACTCAAAAAACCCATCAGAGCATTTGCGCTGATGGGTTTTTGACAAAAATATTTACAGGCTTGTAAATATATGGTAGCATAAAAAGTACATACACAATCCACGGAGAGAATCAAATGAAATCAAGAATCATAACAGTCACAGCAGCCTTGCTCTGCTGTATAGTCCTGCTCGCAGGCTGCGGCGACAGCACCGCTTCCGAGCCTCCCGTTTCGCCCGACGGTGGTCAGACCGAGCAGACAGCGCCCGATCCCGTTACCCCCGCGCCTCCTGCGGATGATACAAAGCCTAATGCCCCCACCCCCGACACTCCGCCTGCAACTCCGGTTACTCCGACCACGCCCGAGCCTCCCAAAGAACCCGGCATACTGGACGGACTGGTTTTTCCCCGTGAGGACGAGGTGTACAACGAGCAGATCAATGCCGTTATAGCCGCGGCGCAGGCATATTTTGACCACAAGCTGTTCATTCAGTACGATCAGCTCAATATGAACAGAGTCAAAAAGACCGACCCCCGCTATGAGTTCGTCACACCCGAGACGGCCAATTATCAGCGTCACGTGTATATGGAGTGCGGCGTTTATACCCGCAACGTCTACAACAACGTGTTTGGCTACACTACCCCCAAAGCGGGTGTGGTGCTTGCCGCCGATTACCCCAATACCAAGGGGGAGAGGGTGTTTTATTGGGTAGGCAAACCCGACCAGACCGAGGAGCACGCTCAGAGAGGCTACCGCGAGATGCTGGAGACCATTCAGCCGGGCGATATTATCTACTACAACTACGTCAAGAACAATCATATCATGCTCTACATCGGCGGCGGATATATACTCCATTGCTCCTATGCCTCGGGCGGCGGCGACTATCAGTATGCCTCCAAGACCGACAAGACCGAGGCGGCAGGAGGTCTGTTCCACGCGGAACTGGTGCCGTATCTTGCAAAAAAGAACCTGTTCGCACCCGAGAACAAGGTCTGCCTGCTCCGTCCCACCATGCTGGGACTGGAGATGCGCGAGGATGCCCGCATCCGCACCGAAAAACTGCAGGATATCGTGATAACCAAGACCTCCTCTCTGTATCTCGGCAACAGCGTCAACCCCGGTGACTGTGTGACCGTAACCGTCAAGCTGGACAACAAACGCACCGAGACCGCATCTTTGGAGCTCAGCGAGATCCTGCCTGAGGGTTTTGAGTACGTGTCGGGCTGCTTTGACGGCGCCGAGGGAAAGCTCAGCACCCGTGTCAGCCTGACCCCGGGCGGCAGCGTTGAGCTCAGCTATACCCTCCGCGTCAAAGAGGATGTCAAGCCGCAGACCGTCCTCAGCTGCGACGGCACCAGAGTGGAGGGAATGTACCTGAGCGATCAGCCGGTATACGTTGCCAACACACTCAGCGAGAGCGAGCAGCAGGCGCTGACCGCGCTGGGCAGGGTAGAGGCCGCTTCCTATGCGCAGCTGATAAGCGGATTTTATCCCGACAGAGATATGTCAAAAAGCAGCTGGGAGCCGGGCGAACTGATGAGCAGAATGTTCACCGGCTTCGGCCTCGGCAAAAAGAACAGCACAGTGACCCTCGCAAGCCTGCAGACCTCTCTTGAGGGTATGTGCATAGTACCCGGAATGTACGGCGGACAAAACTGCAACAGTGTATCCGATCAGCACGATATCCGCATCAGACGGGTAGTCGCCGCCAACCTGATGGTGGGAGATATCATACTGTACAGCACCGACGGCAAAAAAGAAAATGCCCAACTGGTGATCTACGCCGGCAGCGGACTTGGCTATACGGTCAAAGACGGCTCGGAGGCCTCGGTGGATATCAACTCCCTCTGCGAGAGCCTGCTGGGACAGTATTGCTTCTGCATCCTGCGCCCGTCGGTCAAGTTCTGAAAAACATAAGATTTATTAAAATAGCGCAAACACGGATTTTTGCCGTGTTTGCGCTGTTTTTTTCGGTACAATGTGCACCAATGCCGCTTATTCAATTTTTAACACAAATTTAATACTTGATTTATAGCCTGCGCTATGGTAAGCTTTTATTACATATATTATAAAATGGGATTAGAATAAACAGATAGTTCGGGAGGGAGACAATGAGACTAAAACGGCTTGCTTTGACAGCATTGTTCTTAACAATTGCCCTGATGTTCTGCGCCTGCGCAGAGCGGGAGGATAAGGATACGCCGTCAGACGTTATCGGGCAGGATCCGGAGCCGTCTGTGCCGCAGCAGGACACGCCTGCTATTCCCGCTGACCCGAAGCCTGCGAGCGTGACAGTCACCTTTGACTACAGCTTCGACGGCAAAAAAGACTCCCTGACCGCTCCCGAGGGCACCAAGATCCCCGAGCCCGAGCGTGTGAGCCGCGAGAACTATATCTTCAACGGTTGGCTGGCGGGTACCAAGACCGTATCTTTCCCCTATGAGGCAAAATCCGACGTTACCCTCCGCGCATCATGGACATACGTTGATCCGTATTTTTATACCCAGCCCGCTTCCTCTATGACCATGCGGCAGGGCGACAGAGAGGGCGTGGAGTGTGAGGTCAAGCTGCAGAAGGGACACTATTTCACCTATCAGTGGTTTATGAGCGACAGCGCCGACACCGCAGGAGCCACCGCCGTTGAGGGTGCGGTTGACCGCATTCTGAGCATCCCAGACAGCGTTGCCGTGGGCGTGCATTATTTCTTCTGTCAGGTCACCGTCCGCAGCTTTGCAACCGGCGAGATCACCGATACCTTCAACAGCGATCTGTCCCGCATCGAGATCAAAAAAGGCGCTACCAACGTCCTCGTGGTGGGCAGCGGCACCGTCAGACAGGACGGCAAGCATGACAGCACAGAGTTTCTCAAGTCGCTGCTGGACGCAGGCGGCTTTGAGATGGAGATCGACACCATCACCCGCGCCAGCAACTACAATATCTGGGAGAGCGGTCTCACGGGCGACAATCAGGCAACCGTGAGGGATAAGCTCGAAAGCAAAAAATACAGCTACCTGATCCTGCAGATGGGCAGAGACTACGCAACCTGCACTCAGGCCACCCGAGACAAGGAGATCGCCGCATACCGCAACATCCTTTCTATGGTTGAGGAGCTTGCCCCCGACTGCGAGGTCATCCTCATCGAAGGCCCCTGGCGTCAGGATATGACGACCAAATACTACGTCGACCGCTTCATACCCGCGGGCATCGACTCCAACGACAAGCACAAAGAAGCTATATACAAGCTCTTTGACGAGCATATCCTCCCCATCAGAGAGGATGTCAGCATCTGCGATATGATACGGGCCTTTGAGCTCTGTCAGCAGGCAGGACTTAACCCCTACGGCGACAGCAAGAACGATTTCCCGGGCACCCTCGGCAGCTACCTGCTGGCCTGTATGTGCTACGCAAATATCACCGACCAATCGCCCGAAGGCCTCAGCGTGACCTCCGACGGTATCGGCTCTGTCAAGCTTCAGGACGCACAGACCCTGCAGCAGATAGCCGCGCGGGTCGTACTCAATAAGTAAAAAGGAGGACAGAGTATGAAAAAACTTACAGCTGTATTTCTCCTCCTCGGACTTTTGGCATCGGCAGCGGCAGGCTGCGGCAGCACCTCCGACCCTTCCTCTGCCGACTTACCTCCGTCACCCAAGCCTCCCGTATCGGACGTGTCACCCGACACACCCCACACGCCGAGCACCCCCGATACCCCTGACACACCCGCGTCTCCCACCCCCGTGACACCCGAGCCGTCC
>JAZOWC010000065.1:0-6369 GCA_045658985.1 Oscillospiraceae bacterium | reverse complement strand
TTTACCAGATTGGAGAAGGTGGGGATCAGAACTGCGGCGAGGATAGCGATGACCGCAATAACGATAACCAGCTCTACAATGGTAAAGCCTTTTTTGCTTTTGTGCATAAACATTTTTATGCCTCCTAAACTGTTTTTTTATTTACCAACGCCGAAGCGATTGATACGGGATGGGTTGTGCTTGGGCACAAACGAAGTTGCGCCATAGGCTCAAACGGAGTGGCACGAGCCAACGGAGTTTTCGCTGCGCGAAAAACGGTGTTGCCTGCGGCAAATTGCATTTTGGTCATCCTGAGCGCAGGACGGGGGATTGCGAACGGGCAGGGCAACCCCGCCCCTACAACGATGCTCGATCATAGAATGTAGGGGAGGCGTCTCGCCTCCCGAAAAGGCTCCCCTTGAATCCCTCCACCAACCTACGGTTGGTCCCCCGGTCGCAATCACAGATTGCTCCCCGCTTTGGCTAAAAACATGCCACCGGCATGTTTTCTTAACGCGTCGCGCCCTATTTAGGCAAGGGAGGCTGAACGGGGAGCCTAGCGGGGGGGGATTTTCGGGGAAATTATGCATCAAAAAGTGCGATTATGCATAAAATTGCGGAAACTGCGAAAAACCGGATTTTGAGGTTATTTTGCGATCGGCAATTTTGGGTCAAAAGCCGGGGTAAAAACCGTGAAAATCGGCTAATGGGCGCGGCTATTCACCACGCGAATAAAAGTCCACCCCATAAGCACGAAAAATCGCATCCGTGCATACAAAACGCACAAAAATGCCGTTTTCGGCTCATTTTCGGCCATTTTCCCGCCAATCTATGCACCCAAAAACACCCTTTTTCCCCCACAGCAAATTATCGTAATTCATTATAAATAACCCCAAACCCCTTGAGTCCCAAAGGGTTTGGGGTTTGCCTGACTAAAGTTTTGACTGCGAATAGTGACTAGAATACAAAAAAACACCCCGAGTTTTTCCCAACCCGAGGTGTATATTTATGTATTTTATTGTATATTATGCGGTTTGGGTTATCTGCTTTTTTTGCGTTTGAGCAGGCCGATTGCCACAAAAATCAGGCCCACGATGCCGATGCAGAAGTGACCCGCGAGAAAGAACAGGTCGTCTGGGGTGCCGTGCAGGTTGGCGGAGAAGGAGAGGCCTTTCATAAGTTGTGCGATGGTGGAGCCGGCCTGGCTGAGGAGCAGGACTACGCCGATGGTGAAAAACTTCTTTGATGACATGGTTATTCCTCCTGAAAGCCCGTTGGGGCATGATAGACTGTGATGTGGGATGGGTCTCTGTGCCCTCCCGCCAAGAATACGGTATGGTGCTTTCATCAATCCCCGTGTAGTTGCGACCCCGGACCCGCGCGTGACTTTTGGTGGCAAAAGTCACCAAAACCAGTGGGGGACATGGTATGGCTAAGAGGCTCAAAGTCCCCCACACCCCCTGTACGCTTGCCACACCCAGAGAATGGCGGCATAGTTATGCTTGTGATAACACACGCGATCTGCGGATCGCGTATAGATGTTGCGGCAGATCAAGACTGCACAATAAATCCTCTGCGCGGCAGGCTCAGCTACTAACCAGAGCAAGTGCCTCAGATCTATAGTTTGTCTTTTCGCCCACACTTCGCTCATCCTTGCGGCGGAACGGCAATCGCGTGAGCTTACCACACAGATAAAGTCTGTACAAACTTGCCGCAAGACTTCCGCTCGTTGTAAAACCTCAAAGACATCGTTTATCCGCCGCGCGTGGATTTATACTAAAGGGACGGATGTCGGTTGGTTTATATTTTATCCGTTTTTCTTTTTTCCGAACAGGTCATTCAGCGTGAGTTCGGGCAGGTCGAAGCTCAGCAGGCTCCACAGCAGCATAGCGCCGATCTGAATCTCCAATATATTATAGAATATGCCGAACCAGCCGATTATCAGGCAGGCAAGCAGACAGAGCAGGTTATTTCGGTACTTCCACAGTGTGGTCAGCAAGAATGCCATAAACAGCGCGAGTCCCGCAAACCCCGTTTCGGCGACCACGCAGGCGTACTGGTTATCGGCGTAGAAGCCGTTGTAGAGCCCCAGGTCTTTGTAGTTGGGGACTTCCCACGTCAGGCTCGCGGACGAGCCGTAGGTGCCGTAGCCCGATCCGAACACAGGCTGATTTTGCGCCACTTTCAGCGCGGTGACCACAGAATGGATACGCATATTGGTATTCTGGGAGTAGAGCGCGTCGGTGCCCAGCTCGGAGAACCTATCTCCTGCGGCAACGCCGAGGGAGGATTTGATGTTCTCCAGATAGCTGTTGTCGCGGATGATGTCCATTCGGTCGATATTTCCGCCGGTCAGCGCGCTCTGGCGGTCGGCAGGCAGAGCCAAAAACTCCTGCAGCAGCTTGCCGCCCTCGGTGGTGAGGATGTATTCTTTGTCATCCACGAACACGATCGAGCCGCATTCGCTGAGAGGCTTGGTCAGCGTCTTGTCCAGATAGGTGGCGCCGTTGTAGACGTAGCCGATGCGTTCTTCGCCGTCGGGGGTCAGGTATTTGACGGTGGTGGTCTCGGCCTTCAGGTTGGGGAAGATACGCTCCATAATGATATACTGGCCCTTGGCGTCAAAATATCGGTTGGAGGCGTAGGTTACCCCGGCGGTCATCAGCGCCACACCCACGGCGATGCAGGCGGCAGAGATTGCAACACGCAGCCAGGGGAAGCTTTTGCCCTGTTTTTTGACAAAGACGATCAGCACAAGCACCATGCAGGCGCCCAGAATCATCATGGAACTGCGGGACATGGTCATATACAGGGCGGCAAACAGGCTGAAATACATGAGGGGATGGGTCTTTTTGCCGTAAAAATATGCCATAAACAGACTGAGGAGCACCACGAACACCAAAAACAGACCGTAGGTGTTGGGGTTATAGAAGGTGCTGTACAGACGGCCAAAGTTGATCTTGTCCAGCGTGGCGGCGAATGCGGGGTTGAAGAGCACGGTTTTGCAGAAGATTTTTTCCACCAGAGCCAGCAAGAACACGGGAACGCTCACCGCCTGCAGAGTGCGTGTGAACATACAGAATTCCCGCTGACCGTAGCCGAAGTTCCGCACCACAAAAAACAGGATATAATATATACCGATGCTGCGGGTCTGGTAGATGAACAGACCAAGTCCGAGACGGTTGACAAACACCGTGCTGACCAGCGCCAGCAGCTCGAAGGCGATAAACAGCAGATCGGGCAGGGTGAATCGGTAGCGCAGACGGATCGAGACCGAATACCACACGAAAAGGGCAATGATCAGCAGGTCGGGGATGGCTTTGACCGCAGATAGGGTATTGTCGGCCAGCGGAGTGCGGAAGGGGATAAACAGGCAGAGGAACAGAATCAGCAGTATGCCTGCCTGACGAAGCCTCGGTGAAACCTCGGGATGAGGCGCGGGGGAGGAGAGAAAGGTGAACATATATATAACTCCTTTTTGGGGAATAAAGAATCAGAGGGGAGACGAATGTTCGGCTTGCGCCGAAAGGAAGTTGCGCCGTAGGCTCAAACGAGGTTGCCTGCGGCAAACGGAGTGGCACGAGCCAACTAAGTTGCGCCTGCGGCGCAAACGAGGTTCGGCTTGCGCCGAAACGTGTAGGGGAGACGAATGTTCGGCTTGCGCCATAGGCACAAACGAGGTTGCCTGCGGCAAACGGAGTGCTGTACGCAACGGAGTTTTCGCTGCGCGAAAAACGATGTTGCCCTGCGGGGCAAATTGCATTTTGGTCATCCTGAGCGCAGGACGGGGTTTTACGCCTCATCCACCGCAAGCGGTCCCCCTTCTCCCACCGGAGAAGGCTTACGAGGGGACGAAGAAGGCTTTACGGGAGGGAGAATATCCCCTCAGTCAGCTGCGCTGACAGCTCCCCTTGAATCCCTCCACCACTTCGTGGTCCCCCTCCCTTTAGGCAAGGGAGGCAGGACGGGGAGCCTTATGCGAGGGACGGGGGTTCCACCTCATCCGTCAGCCTTCGGCTGACACCTTCTCCTCATAGGAGAAGGCTCTGTGGGGGACAGGCTGGGTTTTTGATTTTGTATTCACTTATTATATCAAAAATTATATACAATGTAAACCCGACCGGGGATAATTTGCATAACTCACCCGCGCGCCGCAGTAAAAATCCAAAAAACCTTTTATTCTCAAGCTTTTTCCTCTTGCACCGCGTAATTTATATGGCTATAATATAATCAGCAGAATATTGATTATACTTCTTTTGGAGGATGAATATGGATATCAGACCCTGTATCAAGTACGTTGGCGTCAACGATCACGAGATCGACCTTTTTGAGGGACAGTATATTGTTCCCAACGGCATGGCATATAACTCCTACGTTATTATTGACCAAAAAATCGCCGTTATGGACACCGTCGATGCCTGCTTTATTGACCGCTGGCTGGACAACATCGAGAGCGTCCTCGACGGCCGCACCCCCGATTATCTGGTAGTTCAGCATATGGAACCCGACCATTCTTCGGGCATTCAGGCTTTTGCCGACCGTTATCCCGAGGCTCAGATTGTCTCCAATGCCAAAGCGTTCCCCATGATGCAGGCATTTTTCGGCGAGGATTATGCTTCCCGCCGCATTCTCGCAGCCGACGGCGTCACACTCAGCCTCGGCGAGCGCACACTGGCATTCGTCACCGCTCCCATGGTGCATTGGCCCGAAGTCATCCTCACCTACATCCCCGAGGAGAAGCTGCTTTTCTCGGCTGACGCATTCGGCAAGTTCGGTGCGCTGGACGTTGAAGAAGAGTGGGATTGCGAGGCACGCCGCTACTATATCGGCATCGTGGGCAAATACGGCGCACAGGTTCAGGCCGTGCTCAAAAAGGCCGCCGGTCTCTCTATCGAGTGCATCTGCCCCCTCCACGGCCCCGTGCTGACCGGTGACGGCATCAAAAATGCGCTGGAGAAGTATCAGATCTGGTCCACCTACGCCGTCGAGGACAAGGGCGTGACCATCGCATACGCATCCATCTACGGCCACACCGCCGCCGCTGCCATCGAGCTGGCCAACACCCTTGAGGAAGCAGGCGTCACCGTTGAGATGTTCGACCTCGCCCGCGACGATATGGCAGAAGCCGTCGAGTGCGCCTTCCGCTACGACCGTCTGGTGCTGGCTGCATCCACCTACAACAACGACGTATTCCCCTTTATGCGCACATTTATCGACCATCTGACCGCACGCAATTTCCAGAGCCGCACCGTTGCTTTTATCGAAAACGGCAGCTGGGCACCCGCTGCACAGAAGGTCATGAGAGGTATGCTGGAAAACAGCAAGAACCTGACCATAGCACAGAACAACGTCACCATCAAGTCTGCTCTCAACGATGACAGCAGCGCCGCCCTGGCCGCTCTGGCTCAGGAGCTGATGGCTCAGTAATTTTGCCACGGTATAACTTTATATAATCAAAATTAAAGGAGGAAAGCTAAATATGAAGTATATCTGTGATCTCTGCGGATGGGTCTACGACGAAAAGAAGGGTGATATCGAGTTCGATCTGGAGCCCGGTGTCGCATTTGCAGACCTGCCCGATGATTTTGTATGCCCCCTCTGCGCAGCAGGAAAAGACGAGTTTGTCGAAGACGACGCTTAAAATAAGGAGGATCTTACTATGGAACAGAAGTTTTATGTTTGCGCCCATTGCGGCAACATCATCGCATATGTCAAAAACAGCGGCGTGCCCGTAATGTGCTGCGGTCAGAAGATGCAGGAGCTCATCCCCGGCACCACCGACGCATCCACCGAAAAGCACGTGCCCGTATACACCGTCGAGGGCAACAAAGTCCACGTCAAGGTCGGCTCTGTCACCCATCCCATGCAGGAAGAGCACTACATCCAGTGGATCTCTCTGCAGACCAAGCAGGGCAATCAGCGCAAGGTGCTCAAGCCCACCGACGCTCCCGAAGCTTGCTTCTGCCTGTGCGAAGGCGACGAAGTGGAAGCCGTGTACGAATACTGCAACCTCCACGGCCTCTGGAAAGCATAAGAAAACAGCCTGATACCGGTAAAAAGTAAATAACGCTGATAAATAGCAAAAAAGCCTGCTGAAACCGGCAGGCTTTTTTGCGTGTAATAAACCCCTGTAAAGGCTCCCTGTCCCCGTAAGCCTTCCCCGCCCCGCACAAAGCCTTCCCCTTGATGGGGAAGGTGGATTTTTGCCGTCAGGCAAAAAGACGGATGAGGTGGATGCCTGCTCCCTCGGTCATCCTGAGCGGAGCGCCAGCGGAGTCGAACCCGCAGGGGGAGCGATGGGAGCGCCGCCGGTGGCGGATGAAGCGACCTGAGCGAGTGGCAGCGGTCAAAGGCAGCCGAGGGAATGCGAAAGCCCGACGGCTGCTTTGG
>JAZOWC010000064.1:0-8051 GCA_045658985.1 Oscillospiraceae bacterium | reverse complement strand
GATCGTCCTGAACGGGTGGTGTGGGATCATCCTGTGCGGGTGGTGTCGGGGTGTCCGGGGTCTTGTTGTTATCCACGGTAGTGTCGGGCGGGGTCACGTTTTGAGTGTTATCGGGGGTTATATCCTGCGTACCGTCGGGTGGGGTTATATCGTCGCTGCTCGGCTGTTTGCTCTCGCCGCAGGCGGCGCAGAATATCAGCAGACACAACGTTGCGGCTAACAGAATATACAGGCTCTTTTTCATTTTTTGCTCCTTTCTTTAGGTGGGGCGGGTTCTTATGCTTGCATTATACAATACAATTTTCCAAAATGCGATTACAAAAAAGTAACAAAAAAGGTGCCGTGTGGGTGCATGCGACAGAGCAGTATCCAATGGAACAATACCTACCGACAGAAAAAAGGACGAAGAATTGTTAAGATTCTTCGTCCTGTTTTCTTTATAGGCACTGCTTTTGTGCGCGCAAAAGCTATTTTTATTTTTGTCGATATGCCGTCGCTCCGCTCGGCTCGATATGTTTTCGCTACGCTCAAACTCGATATGATATAAATCCGCGCTCACGCAGTGAGCATATCGAGTTGCTGATGGTACATAGTTGCCATCAGCAATATATCGAACGCGTCAGCGTATATCGAAAATCCGCATTTGCGGATTTATATCGATGCGTACCTGCGCTGCGGCAGGTACGCATGTGGCACCTTTTTGCTTTTATATCACAAGTATTTCGTTTTGGATGGGGCCGTAGATGCGGAGTTTTTTGTCGGGTGTGATGTGCACGTCGTACTCCAGTCTTACGCCGTACTTTTCGGTATACACGCCGGGTTCTACCGAGAACATGGTTCCGGGCAGAAGCGTGCGCACGTCGTGGGTCTCAAAATCATCCAGATTTGCACCAACGCCGTGGCAGCGATGGCCGATGTTGTGTCCCGTGCGGTGCATCAGGTATTCTGACAGACCGCGGGCGGCAAAGAACTCCTGCACGGCTCTGTCAACGTCACAGCCGCGGATGGGCTTGTCTGCGTCAAGGTGACTTTGGATCATACCCAGCACCATGCATCTTGCGTCGTTGACCGTGTCGAACAGGCGCTTGTACTCGGGATCAATGGCTGCGCCAACGTTCATACACCAGGAAATATCGTAGTATACGGTGTCTTCGCCTTTGAGGCGGGCAGCAAAGTCGATGATGAGGCGGCTGCCTTCGCGGATGGGATAGCTCCCCTGCTCCTCGGGCTCGTAGCCGGGGTCGCAGGCGTGATCGTCCACACCGAAGAAAGGAGGGCCGTCCATATGGATAGGCTCGGCGGCTATGAGCTGCTGCATTTTTTGCAGGAGCATATATTCGTCCAGATACTCCCCTGCATCCACGCAGGCACGGATGTAGCGGAAGGTTTCGCCCAGTATGCGGTGGACTATCTCACCTGCGCGGCGGTGGCTGTCGATCTGCGCGTCGGTCAACACGGCGCCGAAATACTGCATCAGGTCGGCGGAGGACACAAGCTCAACACCAAAGGTACGCAGGTACTCCAGCAGGCCGCCGTCCATAGAGCAGACGGTGGGCACGTTGCCGCCGGGTGAATACTGGCAGGCTATACGGGCGCCGGGGGTGAGGATTTTGGCAAGGGTGTCCTTCTGCCCGCGGATGCCGCGGTAGAGCAGCTTGCGTCCCGGCAGGTGGTCGAGCAGCAGCGGCTCGATGGCCGAGAGGACTTTGACGGGCTCGCCCCGGGCGTGGATATAATAAAACATCCTGCGGGTGCAGAACCGATCACCCAGCTGCAAAAACTGTCGGCTGATAAAATCGTGACCGTGGTAATCGGAAAACAGCCAGCCGTCAAGCTGACTGTCTCTGAGCAGGGATTGGATCTTGATGATATCCATGGCTTATTTCTTGTTTATGCGGTCGTAGGCGGCTTTTGCGGGGACGTAGAGCAGAGCGATGCCGATGACGGTAAACACGGCGTTGATGATGGTAGCGGGAATGGAGGTAAGCTCTGCCATAAAGGCGGCTTTGAACTCGCTGCCGAGGATAACCAGCTCAACTGTGTTCCATATAAAATCGAGGACGATATTGGTGACACCGTAAACGGCGGCACAAACTACGGCGTAGGTGTACTCAAGCTTCTTGTTGCCTGCGGCGGTCTTTTTGAGTGCGAGGAACAGGCATCCGATGAACAGGCACTTGATTATTGTGCTGACGAGCACATTGGGGATGGCGTGCATATAGCCGTTGACTATATCAAAGATAACAAGTCCCAGTGTGCCCGCAATGGCGGAACGGACGGGGCCGAGGCAGACAACGGCCAGCATAACAAAGATATGACCGAAATGGAGGAAGGGTGTGCCGACAGCGGCAGGCAGAGGGATACGGAACATCTGTATGCCCAAAAATACTATTGCCGCAAAAAATGCGGTGATGACAAGCGATCTTGTTGTGTTTTTGCTCTTCATTTTTGTTCTCCTTTGTGATAGAATAGCCACATAAGGCCCTCACGCTTTTGCAGTATAGCACGGGTTTGACCACATCAAAAGTACCAGTTTTGGGTTATTTTATGTGGTCAGTTTAATTGGGGCCAATATTTTTGCTGACCACATTGAATTATCTCAAAATGACCATTGCGTCAATGTCACAAAGGTCGTAATATGATATGGTAAAAAAGGAGCGGGATATATGCAAAAACGAATAGCTATGATCAATGACTTCTGCGGATTCGGCAGGTGCTCCATCACAGTGGCGCTGCCTGTTATTTCGGCGCTCAAGGTGCAGTGCTGCCCCGTGCCCACCTCCATATTCTCCAATCATACAGCTTTTGACAGCTTCTTCAAGGCGGATTTCACCCCGCAGATGGAGGAATATATCGCACAGTGGGACAAGCACGGAGTCGAGTTTGACGGCATTCTCACCGGATATCTCAGCTCGAGCAGGCAGATCGACATTGTGCAGGGATTTGCCCGAAGATTCAGGCGTGACAATACTATAATGATCGTTGACCCTATCATGGGCGACAACGGCAAGCTGTACAACGCCTTCTCCCCCGAGCTTGCCAGACGTATGGGTGAGCTGGCAAGCAGTGCGGATATTCTGACCCCCAATCTCACCGAAGCCTGCGCTCTCACAAATACCGATTACCGCCCGGATATGCAGCAGAGCAAGCTGCCGGAGATATGCAAAAAGCTGTCTTCCCGCGGCCCGCAGAAGATCGTGATCTCCGGCATCGACCGCGGCGATGAGCTGGAAAATTTTATTTATGCAGACGGGTGCACAGAAAGCATCAGAGTTGCCAAAATAGGCCCCGGACGCCCCGGCACGGGAGATATATTCTCCTCGATCATAGCTGCAGATGCCGTAAAGGGCGTGGATTTTACAGAGTCTGTCAATCATGCCGTGGAGTTTATTGCCAAAGTGCTGCGCTACACCTGTGAGCAGGATATGCCGCGAGCATACGGCGTGTGCTTTGAGGAGTTTTTGAGCGAGATCTGAACAAAGCTAAGGTACGGCTAAATACAGATTTTCCAACAAATCAAGCTTGATTGATTGTAGATTTAGAATTTTGGTTGTGCTATAATTTGATTAATGCCGATTATTGTCGGGCTATGGATATTGTGGAGGTTTGTGAAATGGAAAATCGTACTTGCGATGCGCTGGAGCTGGAAAAACAGATCTGTTTCCCCTTCTATGCCGCATCCCGTGAAATTATAAAGCTGTATAGACCCTTCCTTGAGCCGTTGGATCTTACATACACCCAGTACATCACCATGATGGTACTGTGGAAGGAGCACAAAATCAACGTCAAGGAACTGGGCAAGCGTCTGTTTCTTGACTCAGGCACACTGACTCCCGTACTCAAGAGTCTCGAGGGCAAGGGTCTGATTACCAGACAGCGCTCCCAGAAGGATGAGCGTGTGCTGATTGCCGAGCTGACCCAAGAAGGCGAAGAGCTGAAAGAAAAAGCCAAGCATATCCCCTATGAGATGTCAAAAATAGTCAACCTGACATATGAAGAAGCACAGATCGCATACAAGCTTGTTAACAAGCTGCTTGCTCCCTACAAAAAATAACCGTCAAGGACTGATTCTATGCTGAAAATCTACGTATCATACTACGCCAAAGCAGGCTGCAGAGAGCAATTCCTCCGCGAGATCTACGAAAACGGCATTGCTCAGGCTGTGCGAGCCGAGGATGGATGCAGAAAGTACGAGTACCATTGCTCGGTAGACGACGTGAGCAAGGTATTGCTGGAAGAAGCATGGGATACAAAACAGCAGCAGGTCGTCCACTGCTCTCAGCCGCATATGGACAAGCTGAGAGAGATAAAAGGAAAGTATATTGAAAAAACCGAGCTGTTTGAGACAGAAGAATAATCGAGTAAGGCCGTGCAGAGGAAAATCTGCACGGCTTTTGCATAAAATAACGCCCATGCTGAAGCACAGGCGTTATTTATGTTATCGGATAATTATTCTTTGACTTTGGGCAAAATTGAGCCTGCCTGAGGGATAACGAGGACGGAGGCGTTATCACCGTATTTTTTGAGCAGGTTATCGAACATAGTCTGGATATTCTCGGGGGCGCAGTATTCCATATAGAGTTTTTCCACCTTTTCCCGCTCCAGGTCCATAACGCCCACTACATTAGCGCGGAGCAGGACTTTGGCGATGCCTGCGGCCTTGTGTCCGCCAAGACGGAAGTCTTTCTGCAGGCGGTCGAGGATAGACTGAGGAGATGTGGAGGAGTTGATCCACTCCTCAAAGGTATCCTCTCCGTAGCCCTCGCTGCAGGCGCCGACCATAACGATGGTGCCGCCGTCACGGACGGCAAAGTTGCCGTTGTCCAGCGCCTTTTGGGCCTGATAGATATTGATATCCTTGGGGTAGCCGCTGCAGGATACGATAACGATATCGGCCTGCTTGTCGATAGGACGGCTGTAGACCGAGTCGAGATAACGGCAGCCTTCGCGGTGGGCTTTGATATAGTCGCCCGCAAAGCATCTGAGCACGCGCTTGCCGCTGTCGATGACCACGTTGACGATATAGTCGATCTTGACGAATTTGCCGATCTCGTCGATATCCTCGCGGACAGGGTTGCCGTCAAGAACGCCCGTACCGCCGCCGGGCAGAGAGATCATACTGTGGTTGGCGCGGATAGTCTCCTTGTTGGCGGCGCCGGGAAGGATAGCTTTTGCGCCGCCCGAGTAGCCTGCGAACCAATGATACTCAACGTTGCCGGTGCATATAAGCAGATCGGCGTCCAGCACGGTCTTGCTGATATTGTAGGGTGTGCCGCGGGAAGAAGTGCCCACGCGGATATACTCGTCGCCTGTGGAGTCCTTGCAGACGATGCGGCCATAGATCTCGCTGCCCACCAGCTTCTCATGCTCTGCGGGAGTATGAGCGCGATGGATGCCCATGCCGAAAAGAACTGTAATGTCCTGATCCTTTATACCTGCGGCGTTAAGCTCATCGACGATAACGGGCAGGATCTTGTAGGATGGGACGGGGCGTGTGATGTCGCTGGCCATAATGACAACCTTCTGCCCCGGCTGTGCTACCTCACGCAGAGGTGGCGCGCCGATGGGCTCGCGTATGGATCTCTCTATCTCGGCTTTCTCCTGCTCGGGTGTGGGTGCAGGCGGAAAAACGCCCAGCACAACGTCCTGCAGGTTACGCTCGGGAATATTGACAGTCAGCTCTGTTTTGCCGAACTTGAGGCTTGCGGTATACATAATATCATCACTCCGTAATCTGACTATTGTTGATTAAATTATATACCCGAGCGGGCTTTATGGCAAGGTCGTATCGGTCAAAAATGCACCCAATACCGCAAAAACAGCAGGTGCTGTAAGCTTGCTTGCGCAAAGTGCGGCAAAAACACCCTCACACCAACCGAATACCGCTGCGGTGCCGTAAAATGCCGAACCTCCTATCAGTACAGCTGCCGATGCCAACCGAAGTGTTTTTGATACCTTCCGGTTTGTACCGCATATTCGGAACATTACCGCAGCGTTACCGATAGAGCACCCACAAAGAACACATGCCAGCCATTTAAGCAGATATACAAATACTATGTACCTGCCATCGCCTCCCCGCTGAAATACTTCCAATGCCCTCGGCTCAAGCCACAGAAATATAAGCAGCGATACCAGCGACAGCATTAAGCATACTGCGCTTTTTATCAAATACGACTTTCTGCGTATTTGCCGCTCATTACCGTATATAAGGTCTGACACATCTGTACCAAGCACGTCCGCAAGTGTGATCAGCATCTCTACATCCGGTCTGCTTTTGCCTGTTTCGTAGTTTGAGATGGTTTGTCTCGTGGTATAGATTTTCTCCGCAAGCTCATCCTGAGTCATCTTTTTATATTGTCTGGCTCTTTTTATGTTCTTGCCGACATCGCGCATTTGCATCACCTCGCTCTTAAATTATCACGAATATGCAAAAAAGTCACGCAAAGATCCTTTGCGTGACTTTTTGAATAAAATAATTTAGTTGTTTGAGAGCAGGCCGTCGACAAACTGCTTGGCGGCTCTGGCAGAGCGGGAGCCGCGGTTGAGGGCGAAGCGCTCGGCCTCTGCCTCCAGCTTGTCGCTGTCGTAGACAAGACCCTTGAGCTCGGCAAGGTGATGAACTATGCTGAGGTAGGTCTTTTTGTCGGGGCGCTGGAATGTGATCTGCAGACCGAAGCGCTCGGACAGAGATATTGTCTCCTGAATGGTATCGTTATGATGGATATCGTCTCCGTCGCGGTCGCTGAACTTCTCCTTGACCAGATGGCGGCGGTTGGAGGTGGCGTAGATGACCACGTTGTTGGACTTGGCCGATACGGTACCCTCCAGGATAGCCTTCAGTGCGCTGAAATTGTCGTCGTCCTTCTGGAAGGACAGATCGTCAATGAACAGGATAAACTTGAGGGGGTTGCCGGACAGCTCATCGAGAATAGCGGGGATCTCGCGCAGCTGCTCTTTGCGAACCTCGATGATACGCAGGCCCTCTTCGAACAGCTCGTTGACCACGGCTTTGACGGTGGAGGACTTGCCCGTGCCCGCATCACCCGAAAGCAGGATGTTGGCGGCGGGTTTGCCTGCCAGCAGAGCTTTGGTATTATCCATGATGATCTGCTGCTGACGCTTGTAGTCCACAAGATCGCTGAGGCGGGTCTTGTCGGGATTAAGTACGGGTACAATTCGCTCGTCGCCGTCTACGCGGAACATACGGTATTTGGCGTAGATGCCGTAGCCGAACTTGCCGATATTCTCGGCGCGGTGCTTGTACTTGCTCTTGAGCTCATAGGGTGCGCTCTCAAAGCCGGGCAGGAAGCCCTGCCAGTCAAGTCCCTCACGCAGCTGCGCGGGAGTCAGGCGGCATACCTGCTGCAGAACATCAAGCTCATTGTCAACATTATCCAGCAGGCTCTGAGGTACGCTCTCTCCCCTTCCGATGCTCTTGACGTAGATATTCTCATTGTTGTTTACCGCATGCTTGATATAGCGGCTCAGGTCGGTCTCATGAGCATCGTACAGACGGGAGACAAACTCACCGTATGCGCTGACTGCGCCCTTGGTGTCGCCGTGCTCTCTGCATTCGAGATAGCTGACCAGACTCTGCATGACAGGGTCGGAGAGCAGCTGTCTGAAAACAGAGAGTGAGCTGAGACCTGTAGTCAATTCCGAAAGATTCATATTGTTCCCCATTTGTTATTATTTGAGTATTGCGCCCTCTGCGCCGCTGGATACGAAGGTTGCGTATCTCTTGAGGTAGCCGGTGAGCTCCTTCTGCTTGGGCTTGAAGTTCTTGAGGCGCTCGGCAAGAATTGCCTCGTCGACCTTGAGCTCCAGCTTGTTGGCAGGGATATCGATGCTGATGATATCGCCCTCTTCGACCACGCCGATCATACCGCCGCTGGCAGCTTCGGGAGAAATATGACCTATGCAGGCGCCTCTTGTGGCACCGCTGAAACGGCCGTCAGTAATTAAAGCTACCTGGCTGCCTAAGCCCATACCCATAATTGCAGAAGTGGGGTTAAGCATTTCACGCATACCGGGGCCCCCCTTAGGGCCTT
>JAZOWC010000063.1:0-24895 GCA_045658985.1 Oscillospiraceae bacterium | reverse complement strand
TCGTAGCCATGTCGTTCTGTGTGCCAAGGAGTTGGGTCTAGTCATTGTCTTCCTAAGACCGCTTGGCCTCCGACTTCCACAAACTCGCTGGCCACACCGTTAAGCTCGGCATCCTGACGGACTATATATCCGGTCTCGGAGGTGTACTTTACGTCCCTGAGCTTGAGTACACGGCGGTCGGGGTAGTACTCGGTCTTTTCGTAGGCGGGGGTGATATAGGAGCCGAGAGCCACGCAATCGGTGGTGCTGAGCAGCTCACCGCGGCCCGCACGCGAGCGGCAGTTGACCACGTTTTTGCCGGGGGTTATTCCCAGCTTGTTGTACAGCGCAGTTGAGTGTTCTGAATAGGTGTAAAGCAGGGGATATTTACACACCATATCGAGTGTTACCCAGTCCTCTTCGCGGAAAAACAGCGGGTTATGTTTGCCCACTGCCACGGTAGGCAGGCTTGTCGCCAGCGGAACGTACCTCAGTCCGCGCTCTTTGAGTATGCGCATATGGTATTGCTTCTGAAAATCCCACATAGCAAAGCCGCCCACCTGTGCGGTGCCTGCCGCCACCATTGACAGGGATTCCTCACGGGGCACGTCAAAGTAGTCTATGTGTATCCCGTCCTCCTTGTGAGCATTATATACGCGGCTGACAACCGATGACATATACTTGAATCCGCCGCTGCACACACTCAGACGGGGACGGAGCTTGGATTTTTCGCTTTGGGTCTTGTCTGGAAGCTGATCTATCAGCCCGAGCACGTTCCGTACGTAGGGGAGCAGCTCCTCACCAAAGGGTGTCAGCTTGACCCCGTTGTTGCTGCGTACAAACACCTTTTCTCCAAGCTCGCTTTCGAGCTTGCGTATTGATGCCGACAGTGACGGCTGTGTTATATACAGTGTCTCGGTGGCGGCGTTGATGCTTCCGCACCGCGCAATCTCCGAAAAATGCCTCAGCTGTTCAATATTCATACCTACACGCCCTTTATAGTATTTGGCTATATCCGATATAGATATATTATACCAAAGCCGCTTTGATTTCAATACCTGTTGTGCTCTTGCGCAAAATGTTGTATAATGTTTTCAGTACTTTTACGGAGGATATTATGAAATACGAACATATATTTCTTGATGCGGATAACACCCTGCTTGACTTTGATGCGGCGCAGGAAGGCGCATTTAAGGGGCTTTTGAGCCTCTTTGGGGTCGAGTATACCGATGAGGTGTTTGCCCGTTATTCGGAGATTAATCACGGTTACTGGCGCAGGCTGGAGCTTGGCACAGTCACAAAAGATAAGCTTCAGACCGAGCGCTTTGAGGTGTTCTTTGCAGAACTGGGCCTCAATATAGACGGAGTCGAGGCCAACGATTATTATCAAAAAGCTCTGTCAGAGCAATGTCAGCATATGCCCTATGCCGAACAGGTCTGCGCAGAACTGCAAAAACGCGGCAAGCTGACCGTCGTGACCAACGGCGTGGGCAGTACGGCCTATTCGCGTATGAACAACTCGGGACTCGCCAAATATATGTCGGCTGTTGTGGTGTCCGAGGTCATCGGATACGCAAAGCCTGCCCGGGAGTTTTTTGATGCCGCATTTGATATAGCAGGAGTCAAAGCGGGAGACAGGGTCATCATTGTGGGTGACTCGCTGTCCTCAGATATTCAGGGCGGCATCAACGCAGGAATTGACACCTGCTGGTTTAATCCAAAAGGCGCCGCCGCCCCCGAGGGTATGAACATAACCTACACCATCACCGACCTGCGCCAGCTGCTTGATATAGTAGAATAATTTTTTGATAATCCTGTAAGATTTCCCGCTTTCGATAATCTTATGATAATAAAAAAGCTGTTCCCACACTTGAGGGAACAGCTTTTTATTACAGATATATTATTCCTGGCCGGTCAGGAACTTGAATATTCCGGGCAGCATACGGTCGGCCTCTGCGTGGAACTGTATGCCCAGCACCTTGTCGCCGTACTGCACAGCCTCTATAGTGCCGTCCTCGGCTCTGCCTATTACCTCAAGATCGGGTGCAGCTTCACCAACACAGTATCTGTGAATGGTAGCGCCGTATATCTCCTCCGAGCCCGTCAGCTTATGCAGCAGAGAGCCTTTTTTTACCAGAACCTTGTGCTTGCACTCGTCTTCTCTGCCGAGAGGAACAGGGAACTTTACGTGGTCTTCCACTCTTTTGAGGAAGGTTCTGCCCTCAAGCTTCATCTGCTTATAAAGTTCAAGCAGATCGCCCTCATAGCCGCGCTTTTCTGATTCTGCTTTTACGGTAAAATACGTATTGATCATCTGCATACCAAGGCAGATGCCCAACAGAGGCTTGCCGTGCTTTACAGCATGATCAATGGACTGGAACTGATAGTCAAAAGACTGAGTACCGCCGCATATCAGTATAGCATCAACCATATCAAGAAGCTCCTCGGAGTACTGATCTACGTTGGGAAGCAGGGCGATGGGTATACCGCCGTTTTCATAAATGCGGGTGGGGTAGGTGGTTACTATCCTATAAATATTATCCCAAATATTCTCTACAGCATCAAGCTTTGCAGCAGGTACAATACCGATTTTCTTCATTATTATTCACTCCTTTTATTATTAAGCCGATTATACCACATAGCACACCTGTGCGCAAGAAGGTATTATAAACAAAAACAGAGTGCCAAAAGCACTCTGTTTTTGATATTTGTTGGCTTATTAGAATATAGTTTTAAATAATTCGGTAATGTCGATTTTAAAGAAATCGAGAAGACCCATTACGTAGATAACGACGATAGCAACGGGAACAATGTAGCAGAATATGGGCTTCATCCAGTCTTTGACCTTCAGACCGTTGCCGGTATTGGCCTCAGCCTTGAAGTTCTCCCAGCCCCAGCCGTAACGCTTGCTGCAGCAGAAGATGACGAATATCAGGCTGCCGATGGGCAACAGGTTGTTGGAGACGATGAAGTCCCACAGATCCAGCCATGCAGTGCCTTCGCCAAAAGGTGCAAAACCGGAGAATGCGCTGTAGCCGAGAGCGGTGGTGGTGGAGGTCAAAGCGATCAGGATGCCGCAGGCGATACAGCCCTTGGGACGGTTCCAGCCGGTGAGCTCACGGACGCAGGCCAGGATGTTCTCAAAAACAGCCAGTACGGTGGACATGGATGCAAATACCATGAACAGGAAGAATACGCTGCCCCATACTCTGCCGCCGCCCATGTTGTTGAATACAGCTGCCATGGTGTCAAACAGCAGGGAGGGACCGGAGCCGACTTCCAGATTGTAGGTGAAGCAGGCGGGGAATATAATCAGACCTGCCATAATAGCAACAAAGGAGTCGAGCAGAATGATGTTGACGCTTTCGCCCATCAGAGAGCGGTTCTTGTCCAGATAGCTGCCGAAGATAGCCATAGAACCGATGCCCAGAGACAGGGTAAAGAATGCCTGATTCATAGCGCCGACAATAACTTTGGGAGTGATCTTGCTGAGATCGGGGAGCAGGTAGAACTTGAGGCCTTCCTTTGCGCCGTCGAGGGTAAAGCTGTTGACGGCAAGAACGATCATAAGGAACAAAAGTGCGACCATCATGTACTTGGTAACGCGCTCGAGACCGCCCTGCAGGTTGAAGCTGAGGATAGCAAAGCCGATAACGACAACGATAAGCATATAGATCATATTCAGCTTGCCGTCTGTGATCATAGGCACAAAGCCGAGTTCAGCAGTCTTGCCGGTAACAAACTGTACAAAGTAATACATGATCCAGCCGGAAACAACGGTGTAGAAGCTCATCAGGCAGATATTGCCGAACAGAGCCAGATATCCGTGTGCGTGCCACTTCTGACCGGGCTTCTGCAGCTTCTGATACATTTTAACAGGGCTTGCCTGAGCCGCACGACCGAGAGAGAACTCCATGGTCATAACGGGCAGACCAAGCAGAATCAGACAGAGAGCATAAACAAGAACAAATCCGCCGCCGCCGCCCTGACCTGCCATCCAGGGGAACTTCCATACGTTGCCGCAGCCGATTGCGCATCCTGCGCTGAGGAGAATGAATCCCAGACGCGAGGATAGACGTTCGCGATTTTCCACAAAAAAACCTTCTTTCAAGAGATATTAAGTTATATTGTAGCAGACTAAAGCAAAAAAGTCAAAAAGATTATGAACAAATATTAAAATTTCCGTCGATTTTTGGGTTAAGTTGAGCCATATTAAATTATTCGTTGCACCTTGGAGCATTTTGCGGTATAATTTATGCAGAGAATTATCGGGAGTGATACAATGAACTTTATTGAGATAGCCAAGCAGCGGCAGTCGTGCCGCGCCTATGACCCGACCCGCGAGGTTGAACAGAGCAAGCTTGACAGCATTCTTGAGGCAGCCCGTCTGTCGCCCTCGGCATGCAACGGCCAGCCTTATCATATCACCGTGTGCAAGGGTGAGGCGGCTCAGAGGGTCGCCAAATCCACCCAGGGGATGGGGATGAACAAGTTTGCTTCAGATGCACCGATCCTGCTCGTTTTGTCCGAGATGCCATATGTTGCTTCGGCCGCTCTCGGAGCCAAGGTCAAAAAGAACGATTACCGCTCCATTGATATCGGCATCCTGTCTGCATATATCACCGCAGAGGCTGCCGCGCAGGGACTGGGCAGCTGCATACTTGGCTGGTTTGATGACGCCCAGATCCGCAAAATCTGCGGTATCGACGGCGCGGTTCGCCTTGTCATAACCGTCGGATACGCCAAAGCAGAAGACAAACTGAGACAGAAGACCCGCAAGGATATGGACAAGCTTGTCAAGGTCGTTGAGACGAGCGCAGAGTAAACGGCAGATACAGTGTAGATAATAAAATTATAAAATATATCTTTTTGGAGGAACCAATATGAAAAAAATCGTAGTAATCGGCGGCGGCACAATGGGTCTGGATATTGCTCAGGTCTTTGCAAGAAGCGGACTTGAGGTTGTAGTCCGTGACATCACCGAAGAAATCATAAAGAATTCCGAAGCACGCCTCAACAAGGGTCTGGACAAGCTGGTTGCCAAGGGCAAGCTTACCGAAGAAGGCAAGCAGGCTATACTGGACAAGATGACATTCACCACAGACCTCAATATGGCCGCAGATGCAGATCTGGTCGTTGAGGCCGCCGTGGAGAACCTTGAGATCAAGAAGTCTGTCTTTGCCGAGTTGGACAAGATCTGCAAGCCCGAGACTATACTGGCATCCAACACCTCTTCCATCTCTATCACTGCCATCGGTGCCGCAACCAAGCGCGCAGACAAGTTTATCGGTATGCATTTCTTTAATCCCGCAACCGTGATGAAGCTTGTTGAGGTCATCTGCGGTGCAAACACCTCCGACGAGACATTCAAGGCTGTGTACGATCTGTCCCTGCAGATCGGCAAGGATCCCATCGAGGTTGCCGAAGCGCCCGGCTTTGTAGTCAACAAGATTCTCATTCCCATGATCAACGAGGCAGCCGATCTGGTCTATACCGGTGTTGCCAGTGCCGAGGATATCGACAAAGCAATGCAGCTCGGCGCTAACCATCCCATGGGCCCCCTCCATCTGGGCGATCTGGTTGGTCTGGACGTGTGCGTTGCTATTATGGATACCCTCTATAATGAGACTCACGACAGCAAGTACCGCGCATCCCTGCTGCTTCGCAAGCTGGTTCGCGCAGGCAAGCTGGGCCGCAAAACCGGCGAAGGCTTTTTCAAGTATTGATCCTGTTTTTGCACATTAATCGGGTTACAAAAAGACCGCCGAATTTTTCGGCGGTCTTTTTATATATACGAGCTTTAGATTCCGCTGCAAAAAAGCACTCTTACCAGATTTCCTATGTGGTGTTTGGCTTTGAGCGGACTGACAAATCCGAGACTGCACAGCATGGACAGAGTCTCGCGGTCTTCGTGGGAGATGCCGGGATTTTTCGTAGTTATGTCTTCGAATATACAGTTCTCAGCCTTGGCAATATTCTTGAGAAGTCCATTTATTTCAGCAGCTGTAGAGCTATCATTCTTTACAGGCACGATAACTATTTGACGCTTTTTGTTTGAGGATCTTATATTATTTATCAGGTTGCGGTAAGAGATTTCAAATTCCTTTTTGTGTTCATCAAAGTTTTCTGTGTCATTCTCGCCGATATGCAGTATGACAGTATCGGGGCAAAGCTCTGCAACGCAGCTGTTGTAGACATTTGTGCCGTCTGATGCTTTGAGAGCTGCAAAACTTCGGTTGTAGATATTGTCCTTCAGATAAAAAGCCTGCTTAAGTTCTCCTACGGGAATGCTTGCATCGGTTCCGCTGCCTATAATAACGACACCGTTCGACTCAGCAAGCCGGTTTAATTTTTGGTATCTTGTTATTTCCTGCTCAAACATATCAAAATCTCCTTTATGCTCTGTTTGCTCTTTTGTCGAGAGCGCGGTTTCTGAAATATACCCCGAGGTTGAGAGATACGATTGCAAGGTTGAGTAAATAAGCAATAAGCACGTAGTTGATGTTTCCCATAACCAGTTTGGCAGAGATGCCGGCTATATAACCGGTTATAATGAGAAGAATAAAGGGTAGGCTGGTGCTTTTTGCCGTTCTTGATCTGTATGCTTTGTATAGGTTGAGGGGCCATGAAAAGCCAAAGCATACCAGCATAATGAGTTCAAAAACAGGTGCGATTTCCATAGTGTATATCTCCTTTTGAATTTTGTGATGTGAGAATACCACTACAAAACCGAACAATCAATTTTATGAAAATATCCAAAATATTTTTTTGAAGTATGACATTTATTTTACTTTCAAAAGTGATCTTCCAAAGTTAAAATATGATAAAATACATACAGACACAGAAGAAACGGTGATAGTATGCAAAAGAAAAAAGCAACAAGCAACTCCATAAATCAGATACAAAGCAGAATATTCTCTACGCAGATCATTTTGATAATCGTACTTGCGGTAGTTCTGGGAAGCGCGGGTATAATCATCAATGTACGGTTTGAGAATAAAAAACGTGACCGTAACCTGCAGAATATTTCTCATACCATCGCAACGTCTCCGTTGCTGGACAACACTACCGAGGTCGGGCATTCAGCATACCTGACCGAATATTTTGACTCACTGCAAAAGTCTTTGGGGGATATAGACGTAATATCAATAGTGAGCCTTGACAGAAAGCGCCTGTATCATACCAACCACGAGCTGATAGGTACAGCATATGACGGAACTATCCCGGACTTCAAAAAAGGCGACTTCTACGCAGAGGACAATAACGGTCCATCGGGCAAACAGCGGCGGGCATATGCAGCAATCTATAATGCTGACGGGGAATACGTCGGATTTGTTATTACCGTGATGCTCCGCGAAAGTATTGTCAAAGAAACCCTGCAGATCATGCTCATATTTACTATAATAACTGTGGTTGCCGTATTGATGGAGGTTATCGTTTCGGCCGAAACATCAGAGAGTATCAAGGATAAGCTTCACGGATATGAGCCGGACGTATTTTCTGCTATGTATCAGGTGCGTGACAATATTCTTGAATCGCTTGCAGAGGGCATTATAGCAATTGACAGATGGTCGACGGTTCAGTTCATAAACAGCTCTGCAATGCATATGCTTGGCTGCGGAGACAAAAAGGCAGAGGTGAATGTTGTAGGCTATCCGCTTGAGGATATCTGTGATCCGGGAGTATTCGAGAACACACTCACACGGGGAGAAAAGGATTTTGGCGCGCATGAATCGAGATTACAAAACGCCAATCTGCTCATAGACCGAATTCCAATCAAAAAGGAGGGGGATATAATTGGCGCTGTGGGCATCCTGCACGATCGCGAGGAATATACAAAGCTGATGGAGGACCTGGCGGGAAGCAGATATCTGGTAGACTCAATGAGAGCAAACAATCATGACTTCACCAATAAGCTTCACGTTATACTTGGACTGCTGCAGATGGAGATGTACGACGAGGCAGCATCTTATATTGAGAATATTACCATTGTCCAGCGTGAGACCATAAGCAAGATCATGGCAGCTGTCAGCGAGCCTTCGGTAGCTGCACTGCTTATCGGGAAAACGGCTCGGGCGGGAGAACTTAACGTGCAGTTTATTCTTCAGCAAGGCTCGGTTTATAACAAGTCTGATTTTGTCATACCTGCCGAGACGTTGATAACAATAATCGGAAATCTCATCGACAACGCATTTGAAGCTATGAATGCTGCGGATGACAGGTTTGACAGGCCAAGAGAGTTGATGTTCGGCATATATTCGGCGCCGGGTTCGCTTATGATAGAGGTTAACGATACCGGAGCCGGCATCAGGCAGGAGGATATGGACAAGGTCTTCCTGAACGGATATTCAAGCAAAGGCGAGGGAAGAGGCACCGGTCTGTATCAGGTCAAATGCATGGCCGAGAATCTGGGAGGACAAATATCCATAGATTCAAAATATGGTGTCGGCACATCGGTTGCCGTCAGTTTTGGCAAATAATCGGAGGCGAAAGTATGTTTTACAGAGTATTGATCGTAGAAGACGATCCAATGGTATCGATGATAAACGAGCAGTATGTCAACCGTAACAAGGCCTTCAAGGTCGTGCATAAATGCAGGGACGGGATGAGTGCGCTGGAGTATCTTGAACAGAATGAGGTTGACCTCATCGTATTGGATGTTTATATGCCTGCTATGGACGGGTTTGAGACATTGCGCCGTATCCGCAGAAACAAAATCCCCGCAGATATCATCATGGTAACGGCGGCAAACGACAGGGCATCTCTGGAAGAAGCGCTGCATCTGGGCGCGGTGGACTATCTGGTCAAACCGTTTACCTATGATCGGTTCAGAATAGCGCTGGACAAGTTTGTGGCGCAGTACGTGGCACTCAAGGAGGTTGAAAACCTCAGTCAAAAAAGCATCGACTATATCATCGAAAGTACTTACAGAAAGAGCGAAGAGATATATCCAAAGGGCATACAGGACAAGACGCTGCAAACCATTCTGGATGAGCTGAAGCAGAATCACCCGGACAGTATGACCGGAGACGAACTTGCTGAACGTATCGGTCTGACGGGCGTCACGGTAAGAAGGTATCTGAACTATTTGGCGGAAAAAGGTGTGCTTATCTCGGAGATAGATTACGAGACGGGCGGCAGGCCGTGCATGAGATACCGAATCAACAAAATATAAAATAAGCCTCGGGGCAGTCTGCTTGGACTGCCCCGAGGCTTTAATATACATATATTTTGGTTCAGCAGATGCCGATAGCGTTGGCATCGGAGGTTTCGTAGCCGTGCTCTTCGAGGACCTGAGCCATCTTGTCTGTGTCAGCGACACGGAAGATCATATGTGCCTTGCCGCTGCCGTGACCGAAGATAGAGTACATATACTCGATGTCGATGTCTGCTTCGGACATAAGCTTGAGGAGACTTGCCAGTCCGCCGGGCTGATCGTTGACCGCAACTGCAACAACAGGGGTCATTGTCAGTATGAATCCGTGCTCAAGCAGAATGGTGCTGGCCTCGTGTGCGTTGCTGACGATGAGTCTTACTACGCCGTAGTCTACTGTTTCAGCAATGTTGATGGCGCGCAGATCGATATGGTTGGATGCAAGAACATTGGTGATCTCAGCAAGCTGACCGGCGCGGTTTTCGAGAAAAACGGAGAGCTGATGAATAGTCATGGTCTTATCCTCCTTATATTTTACGCTTGTCGATGACGCGAACAGCTTTACCCTCACTGCGGGTAATGGATTTGGGTGCTACCAGACGTACGTTTGCTGCGATGCCGAGCATGGACTTGAGAGCCGATACAAGGTTCTTTTCCATATCGGTGATCTTGCCGAGGGTATCGGAGAAGTTTTCGGGGTTCATCTCTACCAGAACGTCGAACGTATCGGTGTTGTTTACGCGGTCAACAACGATCTGGTAGTTGGCGTGATAACCCTGCTCAAGGAGAACGGTCTCGATCTGAGAGGGGAATACGTTAACGCCGCGGATAATGAGCATATCGTCACTGCGTCCCATGGGCTTGCGCATCTTAACGTGTGTGCGTCCGCAGGGGCAGGGTTCGTAGATAAGCTGGCAGATATCGCGGGTGCGGTAGCGGAGCAGGGGGAAGGCTTCTTTGGTGATGGAGGTGAATACCAGCTCGCCCTTGCTGCCTTCGGGCAGTACCTCACCGGTCTCGGGATCGATGATCTCAGCGATAAAGTGGTCCTCGTTGATATGCATGCCGTTCTGTGCCGAACACTCGAATGCCACACCGGGGCCGCTGAGCTCGGTCAGGCCATAAATATCGTATGCTTTAATGCCCAGAGTTTTCTCTATATCGCGGCGCATTTCTTCGCTCCATGCCTCGGCGCCGAAGATACCTGCCTTGAGGGAGATATCCTCAGGCTTCATGCCCAGCTCCTTCATGCTCTCGCCCAGATATGCGGCATAGGAGGGGGTGCAGCAGAGGATGGTGGCATTGAGGTCCTTGATGAACATGATCTGGCGCTCTGTGTTGCCGGAGGAGATGGGTACGGTCAGGCATCCTACCTTGTGGCTGCCGCCGTGAAGGCCTGAGCCGCCGGTAAACAGACCGTAGCCGTATGCAACGTGGCACACGTCATCTTTTGTGCCGCCTGCGGCCATAATGGCGCGGGCACAGCAATCTTCCCAAAGATCAATGTCGTGCTGTGTATAGAATGCAACCACACGCTTGCCGGTGGTGCCGGAGGTGGAGTGGATGCGGACGCAGTCGTTGAGGGGAGCGGCGAGAAGACCGTAGGGGTATGCATCGCGCAGATCGGATTTGTTGACAAAAGGCAGCTTGTGCAGATCCTCGATACCCTTGATGTCGTCGGGAGAGATGCCCTTGGCCTCCATTTTTGCGCGGTAGTAGGGCACGTTGTCCCAAATATGCTTAACCTGTTTGACAAGGCGCTCGCTCTGGAGTTTTTTGATTTCCTCGCGGGATGCGCACTCGATTTCAGGCTGATAGTAACGTTCCATAATAACGTATCCTTCTTTCGATTGACGGTTGTAGCTTATGCGTTGCGTCCCAGCAGGAAAGCCTGCTTGTTGAGTTCAAGGAACTTTGCGGGAACGCTCTGCTCGATAGCGGTCATCCATTCTTCCTCAGCAATATCAAAGTACTTGGACAGGCGGCCCATCAGAACTATATTGACAGCCTTGGAAGAACCTGCCTGGGTTGCCAGAGCCAGCGCATCAAAAGCATCCACGTCGATGCCTGCATCCTGCATCTTGCCAACGAGATTTTCGGGGTATACGGCGGCGCCTGTAATGACGGGCATAGGATTGATCTGCTGGAGATTGGTGATTATCTTGCCGTTCTTTTTGAGGTATTCTGTCCAACGGGCAGCTTCAAGCTGCTCAAAGGAGATGATAAAATCAGCCTCACCCTTGTCGATGATGGGGGAGTAGACCTTGTCGCCGTAGCGGACGTAGGTAACTACGCTGCCGCCGCGCTGGCTCATACCGTGGACCTCGCTGACCTTGATGTCATAACCTTTGGAGAGCATAAGACGGCCGAGCAGCTTGCTTGCCAGAAGCGAACCCTGTCCGCCTACGCCTACGATCATAATATTCTTAGTTTCCATGGCTTTTCTCCTTACTTTCCTGCTTTGAGAGCATCAAACTTGCACAGCTGCTCGCATACGCCGCAGCCGACGCACAGTGTGGCGTCGATGGTGGCCTTGCCGCCGGACATGCTGATGGCGGGGCAGCCGATCTTCATGCACATCTTGCAGCTCTTGCACTTGTCGGCGTCAACAGTGAGAGCGGGCTTGTGCTTGACGGTCTTGAGCAGTGCGCAGGGACGGCGGGAAATAATGACGCTGGGTTCCTCTGCGGCAAGTTCTTCTTTGATGGCGGCGTCGCACTGAGCCAGATCATAGGGATCCACAACGCGTACGCGGTTAAAGCCCATTGCTTTGCAGAGTGTTTCGAGATCTATCTTGCCTGCGGGATCACCTTTGATATTGTAGCCGGTAGTGGGATTGTGCTGATGACCGGTCATACCGGTGATGGAGTTGTCGAGAATGATAACAGTGGAGTTGGAGCCGTTGTATGCAATGTTTGCAAGACCTGTCATACCTGAATGCATGAATGTGGAGTCGCCGATTACAGCTACGGTCTTGCCCTCGGCCTCTTTGCCCAGAGCCTTGTTAAAGCCGTGGATAGCTGAGATGGATGCACCCATGCACAGGGTCATCTCCATAGCGGAGAGGGGAGCTACTGCACCCAGAGTGTAGCAGCCGATGTCACCGAGAACGGTGCATTTGTTCTTGCTGAGGATATAGAACAGACCGCGATGGGGGCAGCCTGCACACATAACGGGAGGACGGGGAGGAATGACCTCGTTGAGTGCGGTGCCGCTGTGGGACACACCGCCCAGCTTGCCTGCAATAAGATTCTGGGAGAACTCATCACAGATGGGGAGAGTTTCCTTGCCGACTACAGTCAGACCAAGCTGCTTGCAGTGGTTCTCAATGATGGGATCAAGTTCTTCAACAACGGCGAGTTTTTCAACCTTGGAGGCAAAATCCAAAATCAGCTTTTCGGGCAGGGGATTGACCATACCAAGCTTAAGTACGCTGACGCTGTCACCGAATACCTCTTTGACGTACTGATAGGAGGTGGAGGAGGTGATAATACCCAGAGCGGTACCACCCATCTCAACACGGTTGATGGAGCTTGTGTCGGCATATTCTACCAGCTTGCGGGTACGCTCTTCAACGATAGGGTGGCGGCGCTTGGCGTTGCCTGGCATCATAACGTACTTGCCGATATTCTTCTCGTAGGGCTTTGCGGGAGCCTCTGTGCGCTCGCCGGTCTCGACAACACTCTGGGAGTGAGCGATACGTGTGCACATCTTGAGCATAACGGGGGTGTCAAACTCCTCACTGAGTTCAAATGCCAGTTTGGCATATTCGAGAGCTTCTGCGCTGTCGGCAGGCTCAAGCATGGGCAGCTTGGCAGCAATTGCATGATGACGGGAATCCTGCTCGTTCTGAGAGGAGTGCATACCTGCGTCATCTGCAACTGCTATGACCATACCTGCGTTGACACCGGTATAAGAAACTGTAAACAGGGGGTCGGCCGCAACATTGAGACCAACGTGCTTCATGGCGCAGAAGCTGCGCTTGCCTGCCAGAGATGCGCCGAATGCCACCTCCATGGCGACCTTCTCGTTGGGGGCCCACTCTGTATAGATCTCGTCATAATTTTTGGCGGCTGCTTCGGTTATCTCGGTGCTGGGAGTGCCGGGATAACTGGATATCACGCTGCATCCGCCCTCATAAAGTCCTCTGGCAACAGCCTCGTTGCCCAACATAAGTTGTTTCATATTTTTGCATCTCCTTTGTGTGTAGGGGTAAAAAGAAAACGTCCTCCGCATAGTATGCAGAGGACGAGAGTTCCCGTGGTACCACCTCAGTTTACCGCAAATGCGGCCTTATGGGATACTAACATATCCCTTACGCTGTATCGGGCGCACCCGTCACTGCTTACTGTATTTTTCGGCAGGCCGCTCAGGAAGGAATTCGTCTATCCCGCTCATTCTGTCTCGCAGCAACCGACAGATCTCTGAAAAGAACGATTGATAGCTTACTTGGTTCCGTCATCGCGTTACATATTAATAATACAAATATTTTACCACTTCTGCCATACAGAGTCAACTGTTATTTGCAAAAAAACATACAAATACAGCGGTATCAGAGGTGGAAAATCATACCCGTATCAGTTGGTGGTCTGGCTTTCAACCAGCCTGCTGCCGCAGTAGCGGTTGCGCAGGACGGGTTTTTCGATCTTGCCGGTGGGATTTCTGGGTACTTTGTCAAAGATGATCTTCTTGGGGCGCTTGTAGCGGGGGAGTTCTTTGCAGAATGCATTGATCTCGTCCTCGGTAGCACTGCAGCCTTCTTTAAGCTCGATGATAGCGCCTGCTATCTCGCCCAGTCGTGCATCGGGCAGACCGATGACCGCTACGTCCTTGATCTTGTCGTGTCTGCGCAGGAAGTCTTCTATCTGTACGGGATAGAGGTTCTCACCGCCCGAAATAATAACGTCCTTCTTGCGGTCGACCAGATAGATGAATCCGTCCTCGTCTACGCGGCCCATATCACCGGTGTAGAGCCAGCCGTCACGGATGGATTCTGATGTAGCGTCGGGATTCTTGTAGTAGCAGAGCATAACGCCGGGGCCGCGAACGATCAGCTCGCCAACCTCTCCGTCGGGAACCTGATTGCCTTTTTCGTCCACGATCTTGGCCTCCCACAGATATCCGGGCTTTCCGATAGCGCCGACCTTGTGGGGATTTTCCACGCCCAGATGGACACATCCGGGGCCGATGGACTCGCTGAGACCGTAGTTGGTGTCGTACTGATGATGGGGGAAGATCTTCATCCAGCGGCGGATGAGGCTGGGAGGAACAGGCTGAGCGCCGATATGCATCAGACGCCACTGATCCAGATAGTAGCTGTCAAGATTCAGCTGACCTGATTCGATAGCATCCAGCATCTCCTGAGCCCAGGGCACCAGCAGCCATACGATGGTACATTTTTCCTCTGTGATGGCGCGGCATATCCACTCGGGCTTTACGCCGCGGAGCAAAACAGCCTTGCTGCCCGAAAGCAGAGAGCCGAACCAGTGCATTTTCGCACCGGTGTGGTACAGGGGAGGAATACAGAGGAATACGTCTTCACGCTGCTGCGAATGATGGTTCTGCTCGGTGCGGCAGGAGGACAGCAGAGCGCGGTGGTTGTGCAGGATGGCTTTGGGGAAGCCGGTAGTGCCGGACGAAAAATAAATAGCCGCATAGTCATCCTCCTCGAGCGCAACGGGAGGCGCATCGGGAGAACAAAATCCCATCAGCTGGATGCAGTCCTCGGTATAATCGGGACCGTTGCGTCCTACAAAGAACATCATGCGCAGATCGGTGAGATCGGTATGGATGGCATTCATACGCTCGATAAACTCGGGACCAAAAACCAGAACCTCAACGTCGGCAAGATCGAGGCAGTACTTGATCTCGTCGGAGGAATAGCGGAAGTTCATGGGCACGGCTATACAGCCGGCCTTGAGAATACCGAAATATATGGGCAGCCATTCCAGACAGTTCATCATCAGGATAGCTACCTTGGTGCCGCGCTTCAGGCCGCGGCTGAGCAGCAGGTTTGCAAAACGGTTTGCTCGGCGGTCAAAATCCGCCCAGTTGAGTTCGCGGCGGTAGGGTGCGCCGGGATTTGCTGCTTCAATAAGCTGAGCCTCACGCCATGTAGCGGCGCTGTCGCGCTCTGCACTGGGATTGAGCTCTACCAGTGCTATATCGCTGCCGTACAGTCTTGCGTTGCGCTCAAGAAAATCTGTAATAACCATGATTTGCTCCTTGACGGGTCAAGTACCCGTGTAATTAATGGATTGCTTAATAAAAAACTGTAACACTTTTGCCGCCCAAAGTCAATGGTTTAATGAACTTTATGACTTGCCGGCAGGGGGCAATACTCAGTTTTTGTGCTGAATTATGCGGTTTACCTTCCATTTGCCGGACAGATAGTATATAAGTCCGATCACAAAAGCCACCAGCGATGCACAGGGCGCGCCCAAACCTACGCCGGACAGACCCATATCCAGTGCCACACCAAACAGGTAGCAGGTGGGGATACGCACCAGTATAGCGCTGGTCATGCCGTTGATCAGGGAGAAGGTAGTATGGCCTGAGCCAATAAACAGACCGTTGAGTCCTGACATAAGAGGAACAAACAGATAGTCAAAGCTGAAGGACTTGATATATACGATACCTGCCTCAATAAGCTCTGGATCGTTGGCAAACAGTCTGAGCAGGGTAGCGGGGAAAAGTCTGACAAGCAGGAAAACCACAAAGGATATACCGAAGCTGATGGTAGTACCGATCTTCATAGTCTTGACAGCTCGCTCCTGCTCACCTGCGCCAAAGTTCTGTGCGCTCATTGCCGAGATGGCGTTGCTCATTGCAAAAGCGGGAAGAACGCCGAATCCGTTGAGCTTGCCGACCGCGCCGACCGCCGCCGAAGCCGTGGCAGTGGGGTCAAGCATATTGACGATGGTGGTCAAAAACAAAAATGAGATGCTTGTACATACGTTCTGTGCCGACATAGGCAGACCGATCTTGATGAGCAGCTTGGTTTTGACCTTGTCAAAGCCGAAGGATCTGAGGTTGAAGTCGAATATAAACTTCCGCTTGCGCAGATATACGATACAGAGCACAACGCTGACTGCCTGAGAGATGATGGTGGCAAAACCTGCACCGAATGCAGCCATCTCAAACACACCAACAAGCAGAAGATCAAGCACCACGTTGACCACTGCGGCGACACAGACAAAGTACAGCGGCCGCTTGCTGTCACCCATTCCTCGCAATATTGCGCTGAGCGCGTTGTACATGAATATGAATACCGTGCCCAGCGCCGTGACAGTCAGATAGCTTTTGGCCTCATTGAATGAGGGGGCGGGGGTCTGTATCAAATTGAGTATAGGCACACGCAGAAAGACCATAACGGCAGTCACCGCTACAGAGGACACAAGCAGCAGGGTGAGCAGGGTGCCTATGGTGTCTTTGAGGGACTTGCGGTCATCTGCGCCCAGATACTGACCGATAAGTACCGTAGCTCCCGCGGCAAGACCGATGACAAGATTGGTGACGAGCATGGTTACCTGCGAGCCGATATTGACACCCGACATGCTGATCTTGCCTGCAAACTGACCGACAATGACCATATCTGCAACGCTGTACAGAGACTGCACGAGGTTGGAGATAATAAAGGGCAGTGCAAACTTCATCAGCTGCTTTGGCACACTGCCTTTTGACAGATTTGTTTCTATTGTGCTCATGTTTTTTAACTCCTTGTTATGCAAAGTTATTATGCTTTACAGCTGCTCGAGTGTAAGCTGTTTTTCGGGGAGATCTTCTTCTTTCAGCAGTGCGCCCATTGCAGGCAGACTTCTGGTGCGGTAGCGGGGAGGATTGGTGATGCCAGATTCGCTGAGCAGGGCGACCTTGTCCAGCTTGTGACCCTTTTTGAGGGACATTACGGACACGCCCTGTGTGCTGCGGGAGGCTTTGGGCTGCAGCACGGCGGTGTTGACGAGCAGCATGCGGTTGCCTGAGTAGAGGGCTATCTCAATATCGGGTGTTGCATGTAGTGCCGCTACGAGGGGAGACTTGTCGCTGTATGCGCCCGTCAAACGGCGGCGGTTGGACTTGGTTTCGTAGGAACTCATGGGGACTTTGGCGATCTTGCCGTTTTCAAAGACGAATATCATATTGGTCTCGTCCTTCTGAGGCAGTGCCATGTATACGGGGATTTCTCCGTCATCCATACCGAGCTTCTGGGGCAAAAAGTCTCCAAGCACACTTGCTTTGGTATCTGTAAAGTCATTGAGCTTGCACTTGTATGCCTGACATTGGTTGGTAAAGAATATTACCTCGCGGGCGTTTGATGCCTCTATTGTCTGGGAAATACGGTCGCCGTCCTTGAACTTATGCTCGCCGCCCATTCGCAGAGAGAGAGGGGTGATCTTCTTGAAGTAGCCTTCTTTGGTGAGGAATACGGTGACAGGGTAATCGTCTACGGATTCTTCGGTTTCCTCGGCTTCGGCTTCGACCTCATATACTATCTCACTGCGGCGGGTGGTGGGGAACTTTTTGATGATCTTTTCCAGATCTTCAACTATCAGATCGAGGACCTTTCCGCGGTCGGCCAGTATACCCTTGATGCGCTTGATCTCTTTTTCGAGTGCGCTTGTTTCGTCTACGCGTTTAAGGATATATGCTTTGTTGATGTTTCTCAGCTTGATCTCGGCAATAAACTCGGCCTGAACCTCGTCTATACCGAATCCGATCATCAGGTTGGGGACGACCTCGGCCTCTTCTTCGGTTTCGCGGATTATGGCGATGGCTTTGTCTATATCCAGCAGGATCTTGCTCAGACCTTTGAGCAGATGCAGTCTGCTCTGCTTTTTTGTCAGGTCAAAGTGCAGCTTGCGCTTGACGCATTCCACACGCCATGCAGTCCACTCGTCCAGTATTTCCGGGATGCCCATTACACGGGGTGTGCCGCCTACCAGAATATTGAAGTTGCAGGAATAAGGAGACATAAGCGGAGTGCTCTTCATAAGCTTCTGCATCAGCTTGTCGGGGTTTACACCGCGCTTGAGATCGATGGCGATCTTGAGACCGCTCAGACCTGTCTCGTCACGAATATCGTTGATCTCCTTGACAGAACCCGACTTGACCATGGATGCGATCTTGTCGATGATAGCCTCGATGGTAGTGGTATAGGGGATCTCGGTTATCTCAATGATATTTTCTTTCTTGTTATAGCTCCACTTGCTGCGGATCTTAACCGTGCCGCGGCCGGTGGAGTATATTTTTTCCAGCTGATCACGGTCATAGATTATCTCGCCGCCGGTGGGAAAATCCGGTGCAGGCAAAGTAGAAAACAGATCAAATCCCGGGTCGCGTATGTAGCCGATGGTGGTGCGGCATACCTCGTTGAGGTCAAAGCCGCAGATATTGCAAGCCATACCGACTGCAATACCCAGATTTGAGGATACAAGTATGTTGGGATAGTTGGTGGGCAGCAGTGTGGGCTCTTTCATGGAGCCGTCGTAGTTGTCCACAAAATCGACGGTATCGCTGTCTATATCGGCAAATATCTCCGAGCAGATGGCGTCAAGCTTGACCTCGGTGTATCGGGGGGCGGCGTATGCCATATTGCTGGAATATACCTTGCCGAAGTTGCCCTTGCTGTCTACAAAAGGTACCAGCAGCGACTCGTTGCCCCGCGCAAGACGCACCATTGTCTCATATATGGCCGCATCGCCGTGGGGATTGAGCTTCATGGTGGCACCGACTACGTTGGCAGACTTGGTGCGGTTGCCGGTGAGCAGTCCCATCTTGTACATAGTGTACAGCAGCTTGCGGTGAGAGGGCTTGAAGCCGTCTATCTCGGGCAATGCTCGGGATACGATAACGCTCATGGCGTAGGGCATAAAGTTCTTTTCCAGAGTTTCGGTTATGGGGGATTCTGTATATTTGTGCACTGCAGGAACCTCCTCAGCTTATGTCTGCCATATCCAGGTATTGTGCTCCTACCTCGGCGATATGGTCTTTTCTTGCCTGCAGATTGTCGCCAAGCAGCATCTCGAAGGTCTCAGCCATCAGCTGTGCATCCTCGGGCATGATCTTGAGCAGTCTGCGGGTTTCGGGGTTCATAGTGGTCTCCCACATCATTTCGGGCTGGTTTTCACCCAGACCTTTTGAGCGCATTATGCTGTATTTTTTGCCTTCCAGTTTCTGGCATATCTGCTCTTTTTCGCGGTCGGTGAAGGCAAAATACGACTTGTCCTTGCATACTATCTCATACAGGGGGCTTTCTGCGATGTAGACGTAGCCCTCCTCAATGAGTTTGGGCGTCAGTCTGTAGAGCATGGTCAGCACCATCGTGCGTATATGGAATCCGTCAACGTCGGCATCGGTACAGATGATGACCTTGTTCCAACGCAGGTTATCCAGAGAGAAGGTTGGCACGTCCTTGCTCTTGGTCTTGACCTTTACGTCGGCGCCGCATCCCAACACCTTGATGAGATCGGTGATGATGGGGGAGGCGAATATCTTGGAGTAGTCGGCCTTGAGGCAGTTGAGTATCTTGCCGCGTATGGGCATTATAGCCTGAAAGTTTGGATCACGTCCCTGCTTACAGGAGCCCAATGCCGAGTCACCCTCCACTATGTACAGTTCGCGCAGGCTGAGATCTTTGGTGCGGCAGTCTACAAACTTCTCTACGCGGTTGGATATGTCAATGGTTCCCGTCAGCTTGGTCTTGACGTTGAGGCGGGTTTTTTCCGCCTGCTCTCTCGAGCGCTTGTTGACAAGTATCTGATCGGCTATCTTGTCTGCTTCCTGCTTGTTCTCGATGAAGTATACCTCCAGCGAAGAACGGAGAAAATCGGTCATCATATCCTGAATGAACTTGTTGGTTACCGATTTTTTGGTCTGATTCTGGTAGGATGCCACGGCAGAAAAACCGTTTGTCACAAGCACAAGGCTGTCGGCAATGTCATTGAATGTGATCTTGCTTTTGAGTTCGCTCTTCTGGTATTTGCCGCTTTTTCTGATATAGGCGTCAATAGCCGATACAAAAGCGGTTTTTGCGGCTTTTTCGGGTGCGCCGCCGTGCTCGAGCCAGGATGAGTTGTGATAATACTCAATAAAAGGCTTGGTGTTGGAAAAACACCATACGGCATCCACAAAGACCTTGTAGTCCTTGAGGTCTTCGCGGTCGCGGCCCACACGCTCGCCGTGTACGGCAAAAGGCTGGGTAAAAGCCTGATCTCCCACAACTTCGGTGACATAATCCAGTATGCCTTTTTCATAGAAATATTCCGAGGTCTCAAATTTGCCTGCAGCGGTCTCGTTTTTGAATACAAACTTGATTCCCGCATTGGCTACCGACTGACGCTTGAGGATATCGTGAAAATATTCCAGCGGAATGTTAACGTCGGTAAAAACCGTGATGTCGGGCTTAAATCGGTGTACGGTACCCGTGCGCTTGCCGCTGTATGGCTCAACGATAAGCTTGCCCTTGGTCTTGTTGTGACCTTTTTCAAAATGTACGAAGTATTTGTTGCCGTCACGGTAGGAGGTGACGTCCATAAACTCGGAGGAGCACTGTGTGGCACATGCACCCAGACCGTTGAGACCCAGCGACACACTGTAGTCGCCGCCGTCCACGTTCTGCATCTTGCCGCCTGCATACAGCTCACAGTATATCAGATCCCAGTTGTAGCGCTTTTCGCGCTCGTTGTAGTCCAGAGGGACACCTCGGCCGAAATCCTCTATCTCATATGAGCCGTCCAGATAGCGGGTCACGTTGATAACGTTGCCGTAGCCTTCTCTGGCCTCGTCAACCGAGTTGGAAAGTATCTCAAAAAAACCGTGCTGACAGCCCTCTACGTTGTCAGAGCCGAATATAACGCTGGGGCGTTTTCTGACTCTGTCGGGACCTTTCAGCATGGAAATACTGTCGTTGCCGTAACTGTTGTTTTTAGCCATAATAATCCTCCGTTTCGGGATTTTACCACCCTATATTGTAACGGAAAATAATACAGATGTCAAATAAATACTGTATATAAACGGCAAGAATCGGGAATTATTACACCATAAATTGTATGGAGGTACAAGAATGTTCAATTTGATCAGGATCCGGCACAAAAAAGACTCAGACGGACAGACCGCCGACAGGCTCGAGCTCATCGCCGAGTATCGAAGCGTGATCCAAAAAATACATCAGGCCCGGAATGCTTTTCAAAACATTACCGAGCCCGAGCTTATTGAGTCCTGCGTGCACCAGATGAACGCACTGCAGGCACAGTATTCATTTTTGCTCCATAAGCTGAAAGAAGAAAATATCAGCGCGGAGCTGATACCGGCAGAGCGGTAATAGGCCGCACTGCGCGGCGCGATGTGCGGGATAGTTATTCGCCCAGCGGGTCGTTCATATTCCAGCCGGGCAGGGGAGAGCGCTGCAGACCTCCGAAAATATGCTTCTTGAGATCGGGATATCTTCCCTCAAGCTCGTAGAGCAGCTTCTTTACGTCCTCGCGCTTGGTGTTCTTGTCGGCGGCACAGCGGTTGTGCACCACGGGCAGTTCCTGACGGCGCACAAAGTTTGCCACGGTTTTTTCATGGATGTACAGCATGGGACGCACAAGAGTCAGGTCGGCACGGCTGAGATAGGTGACGGGACGGAAGGAGCTTATGCGTCCCTCGTATATCAGCGACAGCATGAATGTCTCTATGGCATCGTCAAAATGATGACCCAGCGCAACCTTGTTGCAGCCCAGCTCCTGAGCCTTGTTGTGCAGCGCACCGCGGCGCATTTTGGAGCAGAGAGAGCAGGGGTTGGGGTCTTTTTTTACATCAAAAACAACGTGTCTTATATTGGTCTCCTTGACCGTATAGGGCACGTTTATTCTTTCGCACAGCTGGTGTATGGGAGAAAAATCCATATCCTCATATCCCAGATCCAGGGTTATGGCCTGCAGCTCATAGGGCGCGGGATAGAACCTCCGAAGTTCGGCAAGGAGCACCAGCAGAGCAATGGAATCCTTGCCGCCCGAAACACCGACAGCGATCCTGTCACCGGGTTTTATCATACCGTAGTCGTCTATGCAGCTGCGGGTGAGAGAAAGCATATTTTGCACGTTTATCGCCTCCATGACTGATTTTACAATATCCGTGCAATTTAAGCAATAATAAAAAAGTGAAATGGGTTTTTAGAAAAACGGAGCAAATCGAAGCATTAAAAATCTAAATGAAAAAAGTTGAAAAAACCTATTGACATACATTTTTCGGTATGTTATAACTATAAAGCTTGAAAAAGTTATTTAATTTATACAAATATAAAAAACGGAGGAAATGCAAATGTCCACATTTATGGCAAAGACTGAGACCGTACAGCGCAAGTGGTACGTTCTCGATGCAGCAGGCAAGCCCGCCGGTCGTGTAGCAGCTACAGCAGCAGCTATCCTGCGCGGCAAGCACAAGGTTGACTTCACCCCCAACGTTGACTGCGGCGATTTCGTAGTTATCGTTAATGCTTCCAAGGCTGTCTTCACCGGCAAGAAGCTGGAGCAGAAGTACTATCGCACCCATTCCGGTTACGCAGGCGGCCTCAAGGAGACCCAGTACAAGACCCTTATGGCTACCAAGCCCGAGCTGGCAATCAAGCTGGCTGTCAAGGGTATGCTGCCCAAGAACAGCGTTGGTCGCTGGGCTCTCGGCAGATGCAAGATCTATGCAGGTCCTGAGCATCAGCAGCAGGCTCAGAAGCCCGAAGCCTGGATCGCTGAATAAGGGGAGGTAAAGAACAATGTATACACCTAAGAAGGCATATTTCTACGGCACCGGCAGAAGAAAGAGCTCTGTCGCAAGAGTTAAGCTGATTCCCGGCGGCACCGGCAAGATCACCATCAACGGCCGTGCACTGGATGAGTACTTTGGTCTCGAGACCATGAAGTTTATCGTTCGTCAGCCCCTGGTCCTCCTCGGCCTCGAAGAGAAGTTCGACGTTGAGATCAAGGTCTGCGGCGGGGGTTACACCGGCCAGGCTGGTGCTATCCGTTTCGGTATCGCACGCGCTCTGCTCCAGGCAGACGGCGAGTACAGAGCTGCCCTCAAGAAGGCCGGCTTCCTGACCCGCGACTCCAGAATGAAGGAGCGTAAGAAGTACGGTCTGAAGGCCGCACGTCGCGCACCTCAGTTCTCCAAGAGATAATTACCCATTTGGGATTATTTTCAGCAAAAAGCTCTGCATCACGCAGAGCTTTTTGTTTTTTCACTCAACCGGCACGAAAAGCAATTTTCGTGCCGGTTTCTTTATTTATTCACATATTTATGATATAATTATATCAATTAGATAAACTTGAATTTGTAGACGAGGAAATTGTATGGGAATAGGTATTCAAATATGCGGATTGAACGGATGTGGAAAAAGCACTCTCGGTAAAGCATTGGCTGAAAAAATTGGTTTCCACTTTATTGACAATGAGAATTTGTACTTTTCCAGAACTAATACGGATGAGCCATACACGAACGCAAAATCACGAATAGAGGTTGAAAGACTTCTTATGGAAGAAGTCAGCAGACACCCTGATTTTGTTTTTTCTGCGGTTAAAGGTGATTACGGAAAAGATATTATCCCAATGTACAACTATGTTGTTGTGATTGAAGTTCCCAGAAAAATCCGCTCACAGAGAGTGCGGAACCGCTCTTTTCAGAAATTTGGAAGCAGAATGCTGATGGGTGGAAATTTGCATAATCAAGAAGAAGCATTCTTCAAAATGGTGGATTCCAGGCAGGAAGACTATATCGAAAATTGGTTACACGGGCTAAACTGCCCAATCATTAGAGTTGATGGAACAAAACCGATTGAGGAAAATGTAGCATACATCATCCAAGCAATAGACAGATAAATTCTAATTTGACGAGGTGATTGGGATGACAGACATTAGTTCTTGGATGCATAACTTCATGAACGTTCTAAATGACACATTTGAAAATCGTGTTTGGTTTGTTGGATTGCAAGGCAGTTATGGTCGCGGCGATGCAACAGAAACCAGCGACATTGATATTGTTGTAATTCTGGATGAAGTATTTGCAACGGACATTCAAACCTATAACAGCATGTTGGATACCATGTCTCATAGGGAACTGATTTGCGGTTTTTTCTCAGGTAAAAAAGAAATTTTAGCTTGGGAACCGTCTGACCTTTTCCAGTTTTGTAATGATACTACGCCGATCAGAGGAAGTCTTGATGAAGTGATGGCTGTTGTTGACAAAAGCGCCGTGAACCGCGCAATCAAAATCGGCGCCTGCAACATATACCACGGATGTGTCCATAATATGCTCCACGAAAAAAGCGACGATATTTTGCGGGGACTGTATAAATCTGCATCTTTCGTTATACAGGCAATTGTTTTTCAGCGGACGGGTAGATATATTAAACATCAAGAAGAATTGCTCACAGTTGCATCGCTGAATGAACAAGCCGTTATCAATACATTTTTAAGTTTGAAGAAAGGCGGGGCAGTGGATTTCATTCCAATGTCCGATACTTTGTTTGGCTGGGCAAAAAAATGGATTTCAGCAAACAGTTAAACCGATTCCGGTCTGCCGGACAGACCGGGTGCTGATCTTGGTTTGCGCGTTGCCGAAGATATAAAAATGCGGTGAAACGGAAATGCAAAATTTTAAAGGATAATTCGTTTTTGGGCAATTTTTAACAAAAAACTCTGAATCGAGCAGAGTTTTTTGCGTTTTTCTCTTGTTTTTTCGGTGCGAGTGTGGTATAAATCATATATGAAAGCGGTTACATTGAGAAAC
>JAZOWC010000062.1:0-26648 GCA_045658985.1 Oscillospiraceae bacterium | reverse complement strand
GAAACGCTTTTTATTGAAAAAAGCACCAATCTTTTATCAAGATTGATGCTTTTTTTATGGTGCGCCCGAAGGGACTCGAACCCCTGACCTACTGGTTCGTAGCCAGTCACTCTATCCAGCTGAGCTACAAGCGCAGGTATTAACTTTTGGCTGCTCAAGTATCATACCACAGCCAAAAGCAAAATGCAAGTGTTTTTTTAAGTTTTTGTGATAAATATTTCTTCTTTTTGCTCGGGGCACTCTTTTATCACGATTTTTGCGTTGGGATAGCGTGCAGAGAGCTTTGAGATATTGGCGTTTTTTTGTCCGCGCATATCGGAGAGCCTGCCCTTTTGCACCCTGATCTCCGCTCCTTCAAAGGGCATCAGCCTGTCCAGTTCTTTTGTGGCCATTTTGTACAGCCGTGCAGATCGCACCAGCTGACCCATAGCGGGATGGTATGCTCCCGCAACGGCGGCGCCGCCCGACAGTTCCTCGGTAGGATTGAGACCCATGCGTATGACAGGAATGCCCGCACCATTAAACACATCCCATATATCGGCGCATCGCTCGGCGGCGGTTTCGGGAGTGAGGGGCAGGTACTCTCCCCTCTCGTACATATCGCAGAGGGCGGTGTCTCTGATGACGCAGACGGGATATACCCGCACGGCATCAGGCCTCAGCTCCGCGATCTCACGGGCGGTCTGCATGTCAGTATCTTCGTCGGCTCCGGGCAGACCGGGCATTATCTGAAGAACCAGTTCAAATCCCGCATCCTTGATCATGCGGCTGCTCAAGCGCACATCCTCGGCGGTATGGCCGCGGCGGGCAAGCGCGAGCACTCTGTCGTCCATGGACTGGGCGCCAAGCTCGACGGTCCTGACACCGTAGCGTCTGAGTCTGCTCAGCACCGTCTCGTCGATGGCGTCGGGGCGGGTGGACACACGCAGCGAGTCGACTCTGCCCAATTGCACATACTCAAAAGCTGCCGAAAGATACTCTTCCTGCAGCTTTGTGTCTATACAGGTAAAACTGCCGCCGTAAAAAGATATCTGCGGCTTGGCGGCATACACCAGTGCTTGCTCAATGATCTCACGCACATCACAGGCCGATGGCACTCGCGGAGATGCGATGCGCCGCTGATTGCAGAATATGCAATCGTTGGGGCAGCCCAGATGGGGGATGAATATGGGGATTATAGAGGTTTTCATTGACCCATCAGTTCCAGCGCCAGCTTGGCGGCGGCCTGCTCGGCGGCTTTCTTGCTCTTGCCCTCGCCGCAGGCAAGGACGTTGCTGTTGATCAGCACCTCAACGGCAAACCGTTTGTCGTGATCGGGGCCGCTCTCCGATTTGAGACGGTATGACAGCACCTCTTCGTGATTCTTCTGCACGATCTCCTGCAGAGCGGTCTTGTAATCCTCGGTCATACGGGTTTTGACAACTTCTTCGGCCTTGTCGCGGATAAAACCTATAATAAGCTTCTCGGCCTCGTCAAATCCGCCGTCAAGATAGACCGCCGCAATAAGCGCCTCCATGGCATCGGAAACCACCGAGGGACGGTATTCTCCCCCGGTTGCTTTTTCGCCCTTGCCCAGAAGCAGCTCCTCGCCCAGTCCTATAGTCTGGGCATACTCATACAGAGAGCCCTCGCAGACTATGGCTGCGCGGAGCTTGGTAAGCTCGCCCTCGGGCAGATTTTTGTATTGGCTGCATATAAACTTGGTACAGATAAGCCCCAGTACGCTGTCGCCCAAAAACTCCAGCCGCTCATTGTCCCTGATGCCCGCCTCGCGGTGCTCGTTGGCATAGGAGCGGTGGGTCAGCGCTGTTTTGAGCAGGCTCGTATCGCGGAATGTATAATCAAGCTTCATAAACTCACTTCCGAAAAGCAGGGGAAGGGCGTACCCTTCCCCATCTGTTGATTACTGTTTGTCTTTTACGTAGTCGGCAATGTCGCCCACGGTTCTGATGCCCTCAAGAGCGCTCTCCTCGGTCTCACCGAGGCCGAACTCTTCTTCCACCGCCATGATAAACTCGACGATATCGATGGAATCGGCATCCAGATCTTCGATAAATCTGGTCTCTGCGGTAATGCTGTCTGCATCAACACTGAACTGCTGTGCAATAAGTTCTTTCAGTTTTTCAAGGATCATAATCTTTCCTCCTGACATTATCCGGTAGTTTACATGGTATCATATGCGGATTATAACAGAGGTTTGCTCTGTTGTAAACTGTTTTTAGTCTTTTTTGACCGTCATATATTCTATATTTTCGCAAACGGCGTCGATAAAGCCGCCCTCTACGAATCTGATAGCCTGCCTGATAGCCGAGCAATAACTCTCCTCGTTGCTGGAGCCGTGAGCCTTGATGACCGGCTTGGATATACCGAGGAAGGGTGCTCCGCCCACCTTGTTGTAGTCCATCTTGTCCTTGAGTCCGTAGAGTCCGGGCTTGACCAGCAGTGCGGCTATTTTGGATAGGATGTTCTTGTAGAGTATATGCTTGATCTCGCGCATAACGAACATTGCCGTGCCCTCTACGCTCTTGAGCGCGATATTGCCCGAAAAACCGTCGCACACCAGAACGTCGCAGTCGCCGCTGAGGATGTCTCTGCCCTCCATATTGCCAACGAAGTTGATCCTGCCCTCATCGGAAGCCTGTCTAAGCAGCTCAAACGCCTCCTTGCGCAGAGGATCACCCTTGCCCTCTTCGGTGCCGTTGTTGAGCAGAGCAACTCTGGGGCACTGAACGCCCTCGACCTTGTTCATATAGAAGCTGCCGAGGAAGCCGAACTGCAGCAGATACTCGGGAGTGCATTCGGCGTTGGCGCCGCAGTCGAGGAGCATAACACCGTTTTGGCCCTTGGTGGGCAAAACGGTGCCGAGAGCGCCGCGCTGGATGCCTTTGATACGCTTGACGATAAAAGTCGCGCCGGTCAGCAGTGCGCCCGTGCTGCCTGCCGAGACCACCGCATCGGCCTCACCGTCGGCAACAAGCTTGAGGGCCACCGACATACTGCTGTCCTTTTTTGCGCGGACGGCAGAAGTTGCTTTTTCTTCGTTGGTGATTACCTCGGTGGTATGTACAATACTGACGCGGCTGCGGTCTTTGCCCTCAAGCAGAGGCTCGATCTGCGCGCTGTCGCCTACCAGTACCACCTCGCAGCCAAACTTATCTGCGGCTGCCAGTGCGCCCAGTACGGGAGCTTTGGGGGCGAGGTCGCCGCCCATTACGTCTATGGCTATTTTCATTTTACGTCCTCCTTGATCTGAGGCAGTATGCCCTCAAGTGCGCCCAGCGCACGCTCGGATACGGCAAGATATCTGTCACGCTTGACTTTGACTCTGTATTCCAGCGAGGGAATGATGCCGAAATTGATGTTCATCGGCTGAAAAGCCACCTCGGAGCCGCAGCTGATATAGGTGCTCAGCGCGCCGATGGCGGTCAGCTGGGGGAACTCCACAGGCTCCTTGCCCAACACGGCTCTGGCCATATTGATGCCGCAGCACAGACCCGACGCGGTGGACTCAATATATCCCTCAACACCCGTCATCTGTCCCGCAAACATCAGCTGCTCTCTGCCGATAACACGGTAGAACCTGTCCAGCTTGCCGGGGGACGAAATAAAGCTGTTGCGGTGCATGACACCGTAGCGCAAAAACTCGGCTTTCTCAAGTCCCGGGATCATACCGAACACACGCTTCTGCTCGGGATGGAGCAGATGGGTCTGGAATCCCACTATGTTGTACATGGTTTTTTCTTTGTCCTCGGCGCGCAGCTGCACCACGGCGTAAGGACGCTTGTCGGTGCGGGGATCGCGCAGACCAACCGGCTTGAGGGGACCGAAGCGGAGGGTGTCCTCACCTCTGCGCGCCATGACCTCGACTGGCATACATCCCTCAAAGACCTTTTTGTCCTCAAAGCCGTGCACCTCAGCCTCACGGGCACGGGCAAGCTCAAATACGAACTTTTCGTACTGTTCTTTATCCATCGGGCAGTTGATATAGTCGGCATCGCCCTTGTCATAGCGGGATGCGGCAAATGCCACGCTCATATCTATGCTCTCGGCGCTGACTATGGGCGCCGCCGCATCATAAAAGTGCAGGGGCTGACCAAACAGTCCGTCTATCTCAGAAGCCAGTTTGCCCTCGGTGAGAGGGCCTGTGGCTATGATGCATCTGCCCTCGGGGATGCTCTCCACCTCGGCGGATACCACCTCGATAAGCGGGTGGTTCTTGATCGTCTCGGTGATATATCCCGAAAACAGCTCTCTGTCCACGGCAAGCGCGCCGCCTGCAGGTACGGAGAACTTGTCCGCCGCCTGCATGATCAGCGAGGAACACCGTCTGAGCTCCTCTTTGAGCAGGCCGGGAGCTGTGGACAGTCCCGCGCCTCTCAGGGAGTTGGAGCACACAAGCTCGGCAAAATCCGAGGATTTGTGTGCAGGGGTACTTTTGTGGGGTTTTTGTTCTATAAGGCGCACGGGCACGCCGCGGATGGCCAGCTGATACGCCGCCTCGCAGCCCGCCAGACCTGCGCCTGCAACGGTTACTCTATCCATATTTTATTCTTCGCTGCCGGTATCGGCGGTCTTTTTGGTTCTTCTTGTGCTTGTCTTCTTCTCTGCGGTTTTGGCTGCGGTTTTGGTGGTCTTGGCTGCGGTTTTTGTAGATTTTGCGGCGGTCTTGGAGGCTGTCTTGGAAGCTGTCTTGCGGGCAGGCTTCTTTTCTTCGCCCTCGGCAGAGGCGGCCTTGCGGCGGGTTGCTATAGGCTCCTCATATCCGCAGTCGGGAGTGTGGCAGAGGGTGCGCTTGTCCTCTTTGGTATAGTGGCGGTAGAGCACCTGTCCGCACTTGGGGCATTTTTTATTGGTGGGAGAATCCCATGTCATAAAGGAGCATTCGGGATTCTTTTCGCAGCCGTAATAATAGTATCCGCTCTTGCTCTTTTTCTTGAGCAGGCGTGCGCCGCATACGGGGCAGGGCACGTTGGCATCCTGACTGAGAGGCTTGGTGTTCTTGCACTCGGGGTAGCCGGGGCAAGCAAGGAACTTGCCGAATCTGCCCACCTTGATGACCATCTTGCGGCCGCAGAGGTCGCAGACCACGTCGCTTTCTTCATCCTTGACCTTGACGTACTGCTTCTCCATAGCCTTTTCGGCATCCTGAAGCTCACCCATAAATCCGTCGTAGAAGTCTCTCAGCACCACGCGGTAGTCGGTGTCGCCCTTTTCCACGCCGTCCAGCTTGTCTTCCATTCCTGCGGTAAAGCTGACATCCACGATGTCGGCAAAACGCTCCTCCATCAGCTCGGTAACAGCCTCGCCCAGAGTGGAAGGACGGAGCGCCTTGCCCTCTTTGACCACGTATTCACGGTCTATGATGACAGAAATTGTAGGTGCATAGGTGCTGGGTCGGCCGATGCCTTTTTCTTCCATAGCCTTGATGAGGGATGCCTCGGTGTAACGTGCGGGAGGCTGGGTGAAGTGCTGCTTCTCCTCCAGCTTCTTGAGGTTGACCTCCTCGCCTACGGACAGCGGAGGCAGAGGTGCTTCCTGCTCGTCCTGCTCGTCACGGCTCTCCTCATACAGTGCCAAAAATCCGGGGAATGCAACAGCCGTGCCCGATGCGCGGAACACATAGCCGTTGGCGGTGATGTCGGCAGAAGCGGTGTCCAGCACGGCATCGCTCATCTGGCTGGCGACAAATCTCGACCAGATCAGCTTGTACAGCTTGTACTGATCGGGGGTCAGGCTCTTTTTGATAGAATCGGGATCAAGGGTGGGATCGGTGGGACGGATAGCTTCGTGAGCATCCTGAGCACCCTTCTTGGTCTTGAAATAACGTGCCTTCTGCGGCTTGTACTCGCTGCCGAAGCGGCTGCCGATAAAGCTGCGCACCTCACTGAGAGCGCTGTCGGCAATACGCAGAGAGTCGGTACGGATATAGGTAATAAGACCGCTGGTGCCTCTGCCCTCGATGTCCACGCCTTCGTACAGCTCCTGCGCCACCTTCATGACGCGCTTGGCGGGCATGGACAGTCGGCGGGATGCATCCTGCTGCAGAGTGGAGGTGATAAAGGGCGGTGCGGGCTGACGCTTTTTCTGGGAGGTCTTGTATGCGCTCACGGTGTACTGTGCGCCGCTGACGCTCTCCAGCACCTTGTCCACAGCCTCACGGTTGGGCAGGTCAAGCTTGCCTTTAAGGTCGCCGTAAAAATGTGCGGTAAAGTTCTTTCTGCCGTGGCTCAGCACAGCGTCAATAGTCCAGTATTCTTCGGGGACGAATGCGCGGATCTCACGCTCTCTGTCCACTACCAGACGGGTGACAACAGACTGCACGCGGCCTGCACTCAGGCCCTTGCGCACCTTCTTCCAGAGGAAGGGTGACAGCTTGTAGCCCACGATACGGTCAAGTATGCGGCGTGCCTGCTGAGCGTTGACCAGATCCATATCGATGCTGCGGGGGTTCTTGACCGCCTCAAGCACGGCAGGCTTGGTGATCTCGTTGAAAGTAACGCGGCTGGTCTTGTCCATGTCCAGCTCCAAAAGCTCGGCAAGGTGCCAGGATATAGCCTCTCCTTCACGGTCAGGGTCGGTTGCCAGATAGACCGAATCGGCCACCTGCGCGGCGTCGCTCAGCTCGCGGATCAGCTTGCCCTTGCCCTCGATAGGCTCATAGTCTACCGCAAAATCACGCTCGGGGTCGACGGCCAGCTTCTTTTTGGGCAGATCGCGCAGATGACCCATAGAAGCTTTGACCACAAACTCCCCGTCCAGATATTTTGTAATCGTCTTTGCCTTCGAAGGAGACTCAACTATAAGAAGTTTTGACATTTTGGTCCTCCTGTGATTTATTTTCGTCTGAAGATCTGTGTGTCCGTCTGCTCAATATGACCCATAAGCTCCATAACCGTGAGGATTCCTGCGACCTCCCCGGAGGGCATATCGCAGGCCGCGGCAATGTCGTCTGCCCGCATGGGTTTATTTAGCGCCAGATAGACTTTTTGCTCGTCATATGACAGTCCGTCGGGCACACAGACCGATGATTGCTCGTTGTTGGTTATGCTATTAAAGTCGTAACGTGTATCAAACTGTGACAGTATATCTCTCGCGCAGGCCGTATAAAAAGCACCCGAGCGCAAAAGCTCGTTGCTCCCCTCCCACTCGTCGCTGGTGGGAAGTCCGGGCGACACGAAAACGTATCTGCCAAAATCCTCGGCAAACCGCGCGGTTTTGAGCGAACCGCTCTTTTTGCCCGCCTGCACCACAAGCAGGCCTATACTCAATCCGCTGATGATGCGGTTGCGTTCGATAAAACTGGTGGGGAATGTCCTCGCCCCCGGCGGATACTCGCTGATCACCGCGCCCTTGCGGCATATCTCGCGGTACAGGCCGGTGTTCTGCCTGGGGTAGGGATAATCTATGGCGGTGCCCAGCACGGCTATGGTAGAGCCTGCCTCCAGCGCGCCCTCGGCGGCTTTGGCATCCACGCCCTGAGCCAGACCCGACACTATGAGCATACCCGCTTGTGTCAACTCCTTTGCGGTCTTGAGGGCAAAGGCGGCGCTGTCTAAAGTCGGCTTGCGGCTGCCTACTATACCGAACACGGGCAGAGCATCTATAGGCGGCAGTTTGCCTCTCACATAAAGCACCACCGGCGGCAGATGTATCTCACGCAGTCTGTCGGGGTAGCACTTGTCCGAAAAAGTAATAATATCTATGCTCTTTTTGCGGCAATTATCTATGATGTCTTGGGCCTTTTGCAGGTCTTTGTCCAGCAGGGCGTCTATATCCGAGTTCTTGAGGTAGGGTTTATTCCTCAGGCTGTGCTCGGGAGCTTTGTATACCCCCTCTGCCGAGCCAAACTCGCATATGAGCCTGCAGGCTTTGTCGCAGCCCAGACCCGATGCCTGTGACAGCCAGATGTGATATACCATAGGCTTACACTCTCGTCATTTCCCACATAAACAGCGCGGCGGCAACCGCGGCGTTGAGGGATTCGGCGCCGTGCATGGGTATTATAACCCGCTTGTCGGCACAGTTAACGGCGTCTTTTGTCAGTCCGTGAGCCTCGTTGCCGATCATTACGCAGCAGGGAGCTTTGAGCTCGGTCTCACCAAGCCGCAGTGCATCCTCGCTGAGCTCGGCGGCACACAGCTGCACACCTGCGTCGGTGCAGAACTGACGCAGTTCGGGCAGCGTACAAAAATGCAGAGGCATGCGGAAAATCGAGCCCATAGTGGAGCGGACGACCTTGGGAGCAAAGCAATCGGCACAGCTGCCCACGAATATGACTCCGTCCATCCCAAGAGCGTCGGCGGTGCGGATTACCGTACCCACGTTGCCCGGGTCACGCACATCCTCGAGGGCAATAAACCTGCTGCCGCGCAGAGCCGAGCGCTGTGGCATACGGCAGGTAAACACCACTCCCGAAGCACTCTCCACACCGCTGATGACCTCTATTATGTCGGGTGTGACTGTAGTAACGGGTACTCCGTCGGGGATCTGAGCAAGCTTGCTCTCAAGACAATAGACCCGTTCCACCGTCATGCCGCTGCGCAGAGCCTCCCCCAGCATGACCTCGCCCTGACAGACGAAAATCTGCTCACGGCGTCTCAGTCCGCTGTCCTCCAGCAGACGGCGCAGGCGCTGTATCTCATTGTTTTTTCGGCTTGTAATGTGGGTCATATTTTCACCTGCCTGCACGTTTTGATGTATTTTACGGACGCAAATACCGCCCAAAAACTGCGAACATACTAAATCATTTTACAATATATCACACCATCTGTCTCTGTTCAAGTATTTTTTGTATTATATATTGTATATTCATCACACGGGTCCACGATCCGAACCCCGACTACCAAAAAACTGACGGAGGTTGGCGGGAGGCCCGTAAAACAGTTAATCCTCCCTATGAGATTTTCATAGGGAGGATTTTATTCCCATAATCGTGTTGCAGCATCATACGCACCACACCGAACGGTGTATAGAAGTGCGCCCTCTATCAGTTCGACAAATTGGAATTTACAAAATACCTGTCATTGAAACAATTGCACAAGCACAAGCAAAGATACCCACACAAAGAGAGGCGATTGCCCATTTTGTTTTCTTCTGCTTGTGGTACTCCCTTGCATTACACAACTCTTTTATACCGAAAGCCAACGCTACAAATTGAAGTATTCTAATCATATCCATACAATCACACTCCTTTTTCAAATTGGAATTGGTTAGGTTGCCTTTTTCTTTGCTCTGTAAATCAGCACGATAATCGTATGGACAATAATGGCAACAACCGAAATGGCGATAATCAGACCGTAGGAAGTAAAAGGCTTAAAGTAGTGTCCCATCGGCTCCAAACCAGTCAGTTTTGCAACTGCATAGGAAGAAGCAAAACTCAAAGCATTGCCGACATAGAGGACAGCGACATTGTTTGTTTTCAATGCTCCCCAACACAGCAAGGCAAAGCCTGCAATCATTACCCCATAAAACAGCATTGTTCCCGAAGTTGCATCACCTTTCACAGAGAGAAAGGCAAAGGGAACACAGTATGCAATCAACAGTAATGCTCTAATAATCCAGGTCTTTTTCATACAATCACACTCCTTTGTCAAATTCTTATTTGTTGAACTGTTCACCTGTAGTTTATCATAAACAGAAAAGTCCTACAAGAACAGGCACAGCGAAAACCGCTGTGCCTGTTAACTGTTTTATACGCCCCAGACCTTCCGTCGGTTTTCAGATTTTTATTATTCGGTTTTCACACTGTTTCGCCTTCAAATACCATTGTTGCGGGGCCGGTCATCAGCGCGCTTCCGTCGTCTTTGATAACTATCTGCAGTTCTCCCCCGTCAAGCCTGACCGTGATGGGTGAATTTGCTGCACAGTATCCTGCCTTTACAGCCGCGGCAGCAGAAGCGGTAGCTCCGGTTCCGCAGGCCATGGTAATGCCGCTGCCCCGCTCCCAAACACGCATACGCAGAGTGTGTTCGTCGATCACCTGCACGAACTCGGCGTTGACACCATCCGGAAAGAATGGATGTTTTTCCACCCCGGGACCGATGCCGCAGAGGTCAAAGCTGTCAGCATTCTCAACAAAGGTTACCGCGTGAGGATTGCCCACCGACACGGGATAGGCGGCTACGGTGACACCGCCCGCGTCAAGCTCCGTAAGCTCCCCTACCTCGGTCAATCCCATGTCTACCTGCACCGAGGTGACCGAGCCGTTATCCACGGTCAGCAACAGAGTCTTGATGCCCGACAGGGTATCAACGGTCAGGCAGGTTTTGCTTGTATATCCCTTGTCATAGACGTACTTGCCCACGCATCGGATGCCGTTACCGCACATTTTTGCCTCACTGCCGTCGGCATTGTATATCCGCATGGAGAAGTCGGCTTTATCCGACCGATCGATGACGATTATCCCGTCGGCGCCTATGCCAAAGTGTCTGTCCGACAGCTTTACAGCCAGTGTCTCCACTGACTCGGGCGCACCGAATACATATATATAATCATTGCCCAATCCGTGCATCTTGGTAAAACGCATAGTATCATCCTCTCGAACTGATATATCTATATTGTATAGCAGACCCGGTTTGCGGTCAACAAAAAAATCCCCCCTGCCACAGCAGCGGGGATAGTTGAGTTATGATCAGTGCTCGTCGTGCTTGCCGTAATGTACGTGGAGCAGCTCGTGAGCTCTGTCGCCCAGACCGTTCTTGTACAGAGACTTGATGACGGGGTTATCATCGGAAGAACGGATGGACAGGAGCTTGTCTGCCTCGTACAGACCCATAGCGCGCTTCTCCTTGCCTGCGCTGCGGGTGAAGGGCTGACCGCCGCCGTTGATACAACCGCCGGGGCAAGCCATGACTTCGATGAGGTCAAACTTCTCGCCTGCCTGCAGACGCTTGATGATGATCTCGGCATTCTTCAGGCCGCTGACAACTGCGATGTGCAGCTTGGTGTCTGCAAACTCAAGGTCGAACTCCTTGATGCCTTCCTTGCCGCGCTGGCCGCAGTTTGCAACGGTCAGCAGAGCGGTACGGGACTTGCTTGCAGCTACTCGACGCAGCACAGCCTCGGTAACACCGCCGGTCACGCCGAAGATAACGCCTGCGCCGGAGATGGTGCCGTAGGGCATATCAACTGCCTCGGGATCGAGATCCTCGAATACGATGCCCGACTCCTTGATCATGCTGATCAGCTCCTGAGTGGTGATAACAGCATCTACGTTGGGATCGCCGCTGACCTTGAACTCATCGCGGGCAGCCTCGAACTTCTTGGCGGTACAGGGCATAACAGCTACGTGGAACATATCCTCGCCGTTTCTTCTGCACTCGTCCTTGACAATGGATGCCAGCATCTGCATGGGGCTGCGGCAGGTGGAGATATTGGGCAGAAGCTCGGGATGCTTCTTCTCAACGTACTGGATCCAGCCGGGGCAGCAGGAGGTCATCAGGGGCATATTCTCGCCCTTCTCGACTCTCTCGAGGAACTCCTTGCTCTCCTCCATAACGGTGATGTCGGCAGAGAGGGTGGTATCATATACCTGATCGAAGCCCATGCGGTGCAGAGCTGCAACGATCTTGCCCATGACGTTTGCGCCCTCGGGCAGACCGAACTCTTTGCCTACTGCAACACGGACAGCGGGAGCGACCTGAACGGTGACCTTCTTGGAACGGTCGTCGATGGCTTTCCATACCTTGGGCATATCGTTCTTGACGATGATCGCACCGGTGGGGCAGACTGCTGCACACTGGCCGCAGCCTACGCAGGGAGACTCGGCAAGAGGCTTGTTGAATGCGGTACCGATATGCATCTTGGAGCCGCGGTGTACAAAGTCGATAGCACCGACGTTCTGGATCTCCTTGCACATTCTGACGCAGTCGCCGCAGAGGATGCACTTGCCGTTGTCACGGGTGATGCACAGAGAGGATGTATCGTCGTCCTTGGTGGATTTTGCGGTATTGGGGAATCTGACTCCCTCGATATTGTAGCGGTCAGCCAGGCTCTGCAGCTTGCAGACGCCGTTGTTGTCGCAGGTGGTGCAGTCGCCACAGTGATTGGCAAGAATCAGCTCAAGGATGTTCTTGCGGTATCTGCGCAGACGCTCGGTGTTGGTACGGATGTTCATACCTGCACGGGGAGGAGTGGAGCAGGCTGCCTCAAGGCCGCCCTTCTCGTTCTCGACCATACACATACGGCATGCGCCGTAAATGGACAGACCGGTGTGATAGCAGAATGTAGGCAGCTTGATGCCGACTTTGCGGATGACCTCCAGAAGGTTTCTTTCGCCGTTGATTTCTACAGGTATACCGTCTACTGTAAGATACTTTTTGTCAGACATCTCTTAGGCCTCCTTTATTGCGTGGAATGCGCAGGCGCTTATGCAGCTGCCGCAGCGGATACACTTGTCAAGATCGATGGTATGGGGCTCCTTGACCTTGCCGTTGATAGCCGAAACGGGGCACTGACGTGCGCACTTGGTACAGCCCTTGCACAGGCTGGGATCGATGACGATGGTCTTGAGCTTCTGGCAGGCGCCTGCGGGGCAGCGCTTGTCATAGATATGGGCCTCATACTCGTTGCGGAAGTTCTTGATAGTGCTGACGACGGGGTTGGGTGCGGACTTGCCCAGACCGCACAGAGCGGTGGAAGAAATGGTATCTGCCAGCTCCTCAAGCAGCTCGATATCGCCGTCTTTGCCCTGACCTGCTACGATGCGCTCGAGGATCTCAAGCATACGCTTGGTACCCTCACGGCAGGGTACGCACTTGCCGCAGGACTCGTTCTGGGTAAAGTTCATGAAGAAGCGTGCAACCTCGACCATGCAGGTGTTCTCGTCCATAACGACCAGACCGCCCGAACCGATCATTGCGCCGACCTTCTTGATATTGTCAAAGTCAAGGGGCAGATCAAGATGTTCTTTGGTCAGACATGCACCGGAGGGGCCGCCGATCTGAACAGCCTTGAACTCACCGTCACCGCGCATACCGCCGCCGATATCAAAGATGATCTCGCGCAGAGTGGTGCCCATGGGGACCTCGATCAGGCCGGTGTTGGAGATGTTGCCGGTGAGGGCGAATGCTTTTGTTCCGGGGCTGCCCTCTGTGCCGATGCCCAGATACCAGTCGGCGCCCTTGTTGATGATCTCTGCAACGTTGGCAAATGTCTCAACGTTGTTGAGGACTGTAGGCTTGTCAAACAGACCGTTCTCAACGGTACGGGGAGGCTTGACGCGGGGGAAGCCGCGCTTGCCCTCGATGGATGCGGTCAGAGCAGAGCCTTCGCCGCAGACGAATGCGCCTGCACCGCGGTTGATGTGCATATGGAAGCTGAAGTCTGTGCCCATGATGTTGTCGCCCAGCAGACCAAGCTCCTCAGCCTGAGCGATAGCGGTACGCAGTCTCTCAACAGCCAGAGGATACTCGGCACGGACGTAGATGTAGCCGTGGCTTGCGCCGGTGGCCAGACCTGCGATCATCATGCCTTCCAGCATTCTGTGGGGGTCACCTTCCATAATGGAACGGTCCATGAATGCGCCGGGGTCGCCCTCGTCGCCGTTACATACAACGTACTTGGGCAGAGCCTTCTGACGCTTGACCTGCTCCCACTTCTTGCCTGCAGGGAATCCGCCGCCGCCACGGCCGCGGAGACCGGACTTGCTGACCTGCTCTACGATCAGGTCGGCATTCATATCAAACAGAGCCTTCTCAAATGCGGAGTAGCCGCCGATGGCAATATACTCACGGATGGAGGTAGCATCGATCTTGCCGCAGTGCTCCAGAACCACACGGGTCTGGCCTGCGTAGAAGGGGATCTCATCCTGCTTCTTGTATACGCAGTCGCACTTTGTGTATGCAAGGCGCTCAATGTGCTCGCCCTTGCAGATGGTTTTTTCTACGATCTCCTCGCAGTCTTCGATCTTGACCTTGGTGTACAGCCAGCCCTGAGGGTCGATACGTACCAGGGGGCCCATTTCGCAGAAGCCGTGGCAGCCGCTCTTTTTGAGGCCGACGCTCTCGTCATGGGGATCGATCTCAAGCTCTACAGCAACGTGCAGACCTTTTTCGCTCATGAGCTCCTTGAGGCGGTCATAGATCTTGAGAGAGCCGCCTGCAACGCAGCCTGTACCTGCACAGACGATGATCTTCTCAGCCTGTGCGCCGTATGCTTTGATGGATTCCTCGCGGTATGCAATAAAATCCTGTCTGTTCTTAAGCATGGGCAACCTCCTGTCTGAGCTCGCGGAGCAGTGCACTTGCTTTGTCGGGGGTCATGGCGGGATGAACCACGTCATTGACGGTCAGAACAGGTGCAAGGCCGCAGGCACCAAGGCAGGAAACAGTCTCAACGGTAAAGTTGAGGTCGTCAGAGGTCTTCTTCTCTGCGCTGAGTCCCAGTTCTGCACGGATACGGTCAAGGATGGGGATGGAACGGCGGACGTGGCATGCTGTGCCGTCGCAGATCTTGATGACGAACTTGCCCTTGGGCTCCAGAGAGAAGTTCTCGTAGAAGGTTGCAACACTGTATATTTCAGCCTCGCTCATCTCAAGCTTGTCAGCGATGTGCTGGAAAATTTCTTTGGGAAGATAATGATAATGCTCCTGAATCTCCTGCAGAATAGCAATGATTCCGGACTGCTTGCAATCGTGTGCGGCAAGAACCTTGTCAACGATCGCAAAATCGAACTGTGCGCTCATTCTTTTCGCTCCTTCTATATTTGTTAAATATATACAAAAGCTCTATTACGCTTTTAGGCGCGGCAGACCGCCTTCAAAACAGTCTGCCGCGCTGTTTTTGTATATTTCTTATTTTGCGCTGAGGTATTCGTCGATAGCCTTTGCAGCAGTCTTGCCTGCACCCATAGCCGAAATAACGGTTGCCGCGCCGGTAACTGCGTCGCCGCCTGCGTAGACAGCCTCACGGGAGGTCAGGCCGTCTTCGTTGACGATGATGCCGCCGTGCTTGTTGACCTCGAGACCCTTGGTGGTGCTCTTGATCAGGGGGTTGGGAGATGTGCCGATGGACATGATGACGGTGTCAACGTCCAGAACGAACTCGCTGCCGGGGATCTCAACGGGACGGCGGCGGCCCTTTGCATCGGGCTCACCCAGTTCCATCTTGATGCACTTCATGCCGGTAACAAAGCCGTTTTTGGGATCTCTGGGATCGTCGGGATTCTGGTAGCCCAGGATCTCAACGGGGTTGCGCAGAAGCTGGAAGTCGATGCCCTCTTCGATTGCATGCTCGACTTCTTCTGCTCTTGCGGGCAGTTCCTCCATGGAGCGGCGGTATACTATGTAGACCTTTTCTGCGCCCAGACGGAGAGCGGTTCTTGCTGCGTCCATAGCAACGTTACCGCCGCCGACGACTGCAACCTTGCCACCCTTCTGGATGGGGGTTACGGGGTTGTCCAGATATGCCTTCATCAGGTTGCTGCGGGTGAGGAACTCGTTGGCGGAGTATACGCCCTTGTAAGCCTCGCCGGGGATATTCATAAAGTTGGGCAGACCTGCGCCGGAGCCTACGAATACTGCCTCATAGCCCATCTCGAACAGCTCGTCGATGGTCAGAGTCTTGCCGATAACAACGTTTGTCTCAACGTCAACGCCCAGAGCCTTGAGGGTGTCAACTTCCTTGGCAACGATGCTCTTGGGGAGACGGAACTCAGGGATGCCGTATACCAGAACGCCGCCTGCGGTGTGCAGAGCCTCGAATACGGTGACCTTGTAGCCCTTCTTGGCCAGGTCGCCTGCGCAGGTCAGACCGGAAGGACCGGAACCGACGACTGCTACCTTGTGGCCGTTGCTCTCGGGAGCCACGGGCTTCTCGGTTGCGTTCTCATTGTGCCAGTCGGCAACAAAACGCTCCAGTCTGCCGATGCCCACGGGCTCGAACTTGACGCCCAGAGTACACTTGCTCTCGCACTGGCTCTCCTGGGGGCAAACACGGCCGCAGACTGCGGGCAGAGAGGAAGTCTTGGTGATGACCTGATATGCGTCCTCAAACTTGCCTTCTTTGATGCAGGTGATAAAATCGGGGATGTTGATGTTAACGGGGCAGCCGCTTACGCAGGGCTGGGTCTTGCAGTTGAGGCAGCGCTTTGCCTCTTCTACTGCGACTTCCATGGTGTAGCCCAGGGCAACCTCTTTGAAATTATGAGCACGCACCGCAGGCTCCTGCGAGGGCATCTCATGCTTTTTGGGATCTATAGCCATTGCTCTTTTCCTCCTTTAAGCCTTTTTGAAGAGGTTGCATGCCTCTTCGTATGCATGACGCTCGAAGTCTGCGTACATTCTGCCGCGAGACATAGCCTCATCAAAATCTACTTCGTAGCCGTTGAAATCGGGGCCGTCGACACAAGCGAACTTGGTGACCTTCTGACCGTCCTGATTGAGGGTCAGACGGCAGCCGCCGCACATGCCGGTACCGTCGATCATAATGGGGTTCATGGAGACTGTGCAGGGTACGCCGAAGGGCTTTGCAGTCAGAGTGACGAACTTCATCATGATCAGGGGGCCGATGGTGATGACCATATCGAACTTCTCGCCTGCCTCAAGCATCTCCTTGAGGGGCACGGTGACGTTGCCGTGGCGGCCGTAGGAGCCGTCGTCGGTCATCATGACCAGCTTGTCGGAGCAAGCGGTGAACTCATCTTCCAGAATGACCAGATCCTTGTTACGGAAGCCGATGATGCTGGTGACTTCTGCGCCCATCTCGTGGAGAGCCTGAGCGATAGGCATTGCAATAGCGCAGCCGACGCCGCCGCCCACGATGCAGACCTTCTTGAGGCCGTCGAGGTGGGTAGCCACACCCAGAGGACCTACGAAGTCCTGGATGTATTCGCCCTCACGCTTTGCGTTGAGCTTGGTTGTTGTGCCGCCGACGATCTGGAAAATGATCTTGACGGTGCCTGCTTCTTTGTCGCAGCCGGCAACGGTAAGAGGGATTCTCTCTCCGTCCTCATCCACGCGAAGGATGATGAACTGACCGGGAAGTGCTTTTTTCGCAACAAGAGGTGCTTCGATCTCCAGCTGTGTAACAGTGGGATTAAGCTCCTTTCTGGAAGCGATCTTGTACATAGTTTACTCCTCTTTTCATATCTGGATTTTTTGGATACATATTAAAGCTCTGACGAGCATATCGGCATGATCAAAGGCCAGCTTGTCCTCGCTGAGGCTCTGTGTGTACACCTGTCCGTCGCGAACACCGTAGCCAATTGTGATCTCTGCCTGCATACCCGTAAGATTCACTGTGTTATTCCCCAAACTGAGCCTGAACCACTCAGCCCGGGTTGCGTCGTCCCCCGCAGTTGCGGCCGCTGCCTCGGGCAGCACCGATACAAAGCACTGGGAGACCACCCAGCCGCGTTTGTCTCTGCCGGGCGCGCTGAACAGCCCCACCGGCAAAAGCTCGGCCGTCTCTATCCCCGTCTCCTCACGCACCTCACGGAGTGCTGTCTGCTCGATGCTCTCGCTCTCTTCGGCAAAGCCGCCGGGAAAAGCATACATACCGATGCAGGGATGTCCGCCTCGGCATATAAGCAGGACACGCATATCCTGCCCGCCCGTCACCATGACAACGTCGGCAGTCAGGGATGGTTTGGGGTAGCGGTCGCTGTTATATCCGCGCAAAAACTCGTCCTCCGTAAGGCCGTTTTTGTCAAGCATAGGCATAACTTAAACCTCCCGTATGCAATCTTGGGCACAGAAATAACAGGAGGCTGCTTTCCCCCGTGTGTATTCTAACACAAAACCCCATATTTGACAACAGAAAAGATTGTTTTTGAGCCTATTTTTCCTGCTATTTTTTGCAAAAAAATGCAGAAGATTGCATATTGTCATAGTCCAAAAACAAAAAATAAGCATACCCGTATATTGGGTATACTTATTTTCTAATAATTGTTTATCTGACCAGAAACTCGCCCTGCGCCAGACATTCGGCGCGAACTATTTCGTCGGGGTTGCAGCAGCACTTGACCCCCTCGCCCATAAGCACCGCGCCCGCCTCCTCGCACTCACGCTCCCACGAACGCATCCAGTCGCCTTTGCCCCAGCCGTAGGAGCCGAACAGGGCGACTTTGCGGTCTTTGAGCCGCGGCAGACAGCGGCCGAACATAGGCGCAAACTCTCCCTCCTCCAAGCTCTCCGTGCCCATGGCCGGACAACCGAAAGCAAAGCCGTCATAGCTGCCGATCATGCTCTCGTCAAATCTGTCGGCGGTAAAAATCTCCGCCTCATCCCCCGCCAGCCTGACGCCCTCGGCGATGTACTCTGCCATTTTTTCGGTATTGCCCGTGCCGCTCCAATACACAACTGCAATTTTCTTCATATTTTTCCTTTCCTATGCTTTATGCTTTGACTCTTTTGCTGTTATTTTTTGCGGTATCGGGCTTCATATTCGGAGAAAACACAAAAAATCCGCGGGCAAAAAATGCCCGCGGTCGGTGCTCACTCGAGTATATTTGTAGTTATGTAGTCGATACCCATATCGATAAAGCTCTGTGCCTGCTCGGGATCGTCAACCGTCCACGCGTTGACCTCGATGCCGTTTTGGTGGCACAGATCGATCAGTTTTCGGTCTACCGCGCCGCGATGGATATCCAGATCCATGCCGTCGTTTTTGAGCTTTTGGATCAGTGCTTCGTCATATTCTCTGCACAGAAACTGCACCTTCTGCTCGGGATGCTTTTCTTTGACAAAAAGCAGGTTCCGGTAGTCAAAGGAGATGATCACCGTGCCCTCTCTGTGTCCGATCTTGTCCAGAATGTCGCAGACCTCAGAGACTTTTTCTTTGGGCATAGGATTTTTCAGCTCGAGCACGGCGATTTTTTCGTATTTTTTGCAGGTTTTTATATACTCCTCAAGCGTGGGCATATACAGGTCTATGCGGGGACAGTCGTCAAAATCCTTTATGGCCAGCCTGCGCAGTGTGTCAAAATCCTGCTCCTCAACCACGCTGTCCACACCCGTCAGGCGCAGGGTATTGTCGTCGTGATACACGATAAATCTGCCGTCGCGGGTAATATGTATATCGGTCTCTATGCCGAAGTAGCTGCGATTGCCGGCGGCAACGAAGGCAGGCATGGTATTCTCCCTCTCAAGCTTGCTGACGCCGCGGTGTGCAACCATTTTTGTGTTGCCCTTGTTGACCATTCTTATGGTATCCATAGTGCTTTCTCCTTTATTTTTTGAGTATATCCAGAATCTCACGGGCACTCTGCATGACCGCGTGAGGCTTGTCGCAGGATGCGTCCAGTATTTCTCTCGTGGTCTCGCCGCTGAGCACCAGCACGGTATACGCTCCCGCGCTGAGGCCGCTTTTGATATCGGTGTATATTCTGTCGCCGATCACAGCCGTCTGCGCGGCGGTCACACCTGCCTTCTGCATCGCCAGCAGAGGCATCTCCGGCTGAGGCTTGCCTATGACGATGGGGCGGCGGCGGGATACATTAAAGAGCATATCGCACACACTGCCGCAGTCGGGTACCGACCCGAACTCGGTGGGGCAAACGTAATCGGGGTTGGTTGCGATATAGGGAATATCGGGACGTGTCAGCAGAAGATATGAAATATCGTGCAGCTTCTTGAACGTCAGCTCGGTGTCAAAGCCCATAACTATGCAGTCGGTGGCCGATACGTCCTCGGTGATCTCAAAACCGCATTTTGTGAGCTCTTCTTTGAGCGAGCGGGTGCCGCAGACGTACAGTTTCTGATTCTTGTGATGCTCGAGCAGATACAGCGCCGTAGCCTGAGAGGAGGTAAAAAAATCATCCTCCGTGGCCTCTATGCCCAGGGCGGCAAGCTTGCTCACGTAATCGGCAACGCTCTTTGACGAGTTGTTGGTCATGAACATATAGCGCTTGCCCTGCTTTTTTATGGTATCCAGCAGCTCGGCGGTAAAATCAAACAGCCTGCTGCCCAGATACAGAGTTCCGTCCATATCAAACAAAAACAGCTGTATATCCCGTATAATATTCTCCATCATTCAACACTCCCCGTTGCAATAACCTGTGTTTCGTATATATTGTCGCATATTACGTCACCGATTGCAACAGGAGCTTGCACGGTTATGCCGCGCAGAATCTCCATCAGGTCAAAAATATGCTCTTTGGGAATAGGCTCACGGGTTTTTACGCTGAGGGCTCGGCCCCGGCGGTTTGAGACCCTGACCGCCGCCGTGACCGTACGCATGGGATGCAGGCATTCGCTCTCGCCGTAGACTTTGCCGCGGGGGCAGGCATTGCCCGTGATTTTCACGCTGCCGTCATTGATCTCAGCCTGCAGAGTGCAGCCTCTGGGGCAGATTATACAAGTCAAAGTTCTGTTCATTATTGCACCTCCACAGACACGGTCAGCCCATCGGCATCAAGCAGCGACACGGGAATATCCAGTCTTTCCATCTCGCCGGGTGCGACTTTGAGGCGGGGGAAGGTTTTTATGACCCTGCCGCCGCTTCTGACCACCAGATCGACCTTTTGTGCAGGCTCGCGCACACGCAGGTAGAGGGACACCTGCTCTCCGCTCGCGAGCACGCGCTGGGGCAGCACGTATCTGACGCCGCTGCCCGCTTTGGCGGTGATGAGTCTGCCGTCTGCCCCTCTGCCAAGCACGTAGTCTGCCGCGGCGGCACCTGCAACCTCCGCCTCGTCGGATACGTGATCGACCAGGTCGTGGACCTGAAGCACGTTTCCGCAGGCAAAAATACCCTCCCGGGAGGTCTGCCGATGCTGATTTACCACGGCGCCGCCCGTGACCTTGTCAAGCTCCACGCCCGCACCGAGAGAAAGCTCGTTTTCGGGTATAAGTCCGCAGGAGAGCAGCAGGGTGTCGCAGGGGATGTATTTTTTGGTGCTTTCGATGGGATTGCGCTGTGCATCCACCTGTGCTACAGTAACGCCCTCTACCCTCTCCCTGCCGTGTATCTCACATACGGTGGTGCTGAGACAGAGGGGTATGTCATAGTCCTCAAGGCACTGGACGATATTGCGGGTCAGTCCGCCCGAGTAGGGCAGGATCTCGCACACCGCCTCCACCTTTGCGCCCTGCAAAGTCATACGCCGCGCCATGATCAGACCTATATCACCCGAGCCGAGAATAACAGCCCGCCTGCCCACCATATATCCGTCGCAGTTGATGAGCTTCTGTGCCGTGCCTGCGCTGTATACGCCCGCAGGACGTGTGCCGCAGATATTCAGCGCGCCGCGGCTGCGCTCACGGCAGCCCATAGCCAAAATCACGGCTTTGGCACGGATTTTGAGTATGCCGCGGCAGCCGGTGGCGGTCACAATCTTGTCCTCGGTGATGCCTGTGACCGTGGTGTCGGAATAGACTTTGATCCCCCGCGCTTTCACCTGCTGAGCGTATTCACAGGCATACTCGGGCCCCGTCAGCTCCCTGCCCAGCTTGTGCAGGCCGAAGCCGTTGTGTATGCATTGCTTGAGCACACCGCCAAGACTTTCCTCGCGGTCGATGATGACAACGTCGTGCACACCTCTGTCATAGGCCGCCACGGCCGCCGCCATACCCGCGGGGCCGCCGCCCACTACAACTATATCGTGATCGATCATACCTCAAATCCTCCCCGTCAGCATATTGGAGCTGCCGCCGTTTTTGGTCACCTGCTCAAGCTCGATCTGCCGCTCCTCGGCAATAAGCTTCATCACATAAGGCGCGCAGAAGCCGCCCTGACACCTGCCCATTCCCGAACGTGTGCGGCGTTTGACGCCGTCCATATCGAGAGCCGGGGGATTTGTGCGCAGAGCCTGCCTGATCTCGCCCTCACTTATCCCCTCACAGCGGCAGACGATTTTGCCAAAAGTCGGGTCACGCCTGATTACGGCATCCTTCTCCTCGTCGCTCATGTGAGAGAATGCATCACAGTCCTCGCGTGTGCCGTCCCAGTCAGATTTGGGCACAAAATGCACACCCATATCCGCCAGCAGTCCCACAACGTACCGTGCGATAGCCACGCAGGCGGTCAGTCCGGGTGAGTCGATAGCCGCCACGTTGACAAGATCGGGTACACTCTCCGACTGCCCCACGATAAAATCTCCATCTGCGTGGGATGCGCGGACACCGCTGAAGGAGGTGATGACCCGCGACAGATCCACATTCGGTACGGTTTCTTTGACCGAGCGTGCCACGGCGGCCAGTCCCTCCCGGGTGGTCTCGGTGCTGTCGGGGGTGTCCACGCGTGCAGCGGTGGGGCCAAGCAGCAGGTTTCCGTCTGCGGTGGGCGAGAGGAGGATGCCTTTGCCTTCTTTTGAAGGAGCGCGGAATATTGTATGCCCCACCGTCTCTCCCTCACTGCGGTCAAGGAGCATATACTCGCCTGCGCGGGGGATTATCTCTATAGATTCGTCTCCCGCCATTGCGGCTATTTTGCCCGAATATCCGCCTGCGCAGTTGATGAGGTATCTGCCGCAGACTGTCTCACCGCTTGTGCTTGTGAGACCAAAGAACCCGTCCTTGCGTCTGATGTCACACACCTCAAAGTTGCGTATCAGCTCAACGCCGTTGTCCATGGCGTTGCCCACGGCTGCAACGGTCAGTTTATAGGGGCAGATTATGCCCGCCGTGGGCACGTGCAGAGCAAGTGTGACGGCCTCAGAGAGCGCAGGCTCTATAGTTCTTGCCTCCTCACCCGGGATCAGTCTCATTTGCCCTACGCCGTTACGCCTACCCCGCTCGTACAGCTCATGCAGCTGCTCCTCCTCATATGGGCTGAATGCGCATACCAGCGAGCCGTTGCGTCTGTGTGGCACGTTGAGCTCACGCGCCGCCTCGAACAGCAGCTCTATACCCTCGGTGTTGAACCTCTGCTTAAGCGTGCCCGGCTCGGGATCAAATCCGCCGTGGATGATTCCGCTGTTTGCCTTGGATGCGCCCATGGCAACGTCGTTGGATCTTTCCAGCAGGCACACACGCAGATCGAACTTTGACAGCTCTCTGGCTATCATGCCGCCGCACACGCCTGCGCCCACTATAACGATGTCATAAACCATACTCTCTCCCCCGCTTTGTCGTTTTTTGCAAAATAAAAAGAAACGGAAAACAAGGCGAAGGGCTGCTTCGTCTTGTTTTTTCCGTTTCTCTGAATCTCTTCGGAATATTAACCTATGTGTATATTATATGTCCCAAAGCTCCTTTTTGCCCGTGGATACGGCAACGGCGCCGCAGGACAATGCTCCCATAACTTCGGCTTTGGTCTCGATCAGTCCCGCCGCGATGACGGGTGTTTTTTCGCAGGCGAACTGCCTGATGACCTTGTCTATAACACCGGGCATTATCTCGATGAGGTCGGGTTTTGCCTGAGTGATCATATCACGGATACTGCTGAGGCCCTGAGAGTCCACGGCAAAATACCTCTGCACCGAAAGCATCCCCAGCTCTCTGGCGTATCTAATCAGGCTCGCGTGGGTGCTGATGATCCCGTCGGCGCCGATGGAGCGGAGGTGCTCAATACCCCATTTGTCTTTGGCTAAACCGTGGGTCAGATCGGCATGAATGAACACGGCTTTGCCCGCTCTGTGTGCAAGCTCAATTGTGCTCTGCGCAGTGGCTATGCTCTCGTCCAGTGCAAAAATGACCTGCGCGGGACTGTCCAGCGCCGCGCTCAGGCTGCCCTGTCTCACAGCGGCTATGACGGGACATATCTCCAGCCGTTCTTTGATCTCGGAGAGGGTCATATCCAAAAACCTCCCTCGCAACAAATCTGTATACCATCGGTCATTATACTACAAACCCCGCTTTTTTGCAAGAGCCGGAGGCAACTATTTGCTATTTTGGATTGGGTGTGGTACAATTGAAAAAAACGGAGGTATAAAATATGAAAAACATAAAGTTCAAACTTGCCACCGAGCAGGATTGCGGCACCATACTCTCCTTTATCCGCGCTCTTGCCGATTACGAAAAAATGTCCGACGACGTCATAGCCGACGAAGCCACCCTGCGCGAGTGGATATTCGAGCGCAAAAAGGCCGAGGTCATCTTTGCACTCAACGACGAGGGCAAAGAAGTGGGCTTTGCGCTGTTCTTCCACAATTTCTCCACCTTCTTGGGCAGAGCCGGACTCTATCTTGAGGATCTGTTCGTACTGCCCGAATACCGCGGCCAGGGCTACGGCAAAGGTCTGCTCCGCAAGCTTGCACAGATCGCCGTGGAGCGCGAGTGCGGCAGATTCGAGTGGGTGTGCCTCGACTGGAACAAGCCCAGCATCGACTTCTACCTCAAGCTCGGCGCCGAACCTCTCAGCGAGTGGACCATCTACCGCCTCACCGGCGACACCCTGACGAACTTTGCAGAGGGCAAGTAACACCCTCCGCAAATGTTGACAAAGTCGGTGTATTATGCTATCATAAAAGAAAAAGGCCTGCGGCATTCGCCACGACCGTCAACAGAATGATAAAAATGACCGCAGCTTAAAAAAAAGCGCTGTCATTTGTGTTTATTTGCAGACTTGTCATTGTATCGGACAGTTTGTACTGATACAATCAGGAAAAAGATATTTTGATTTTTGAACCGGTCAAAAAAGGAGGTCAAACTATGAAAAAATCGATTTTACTGCTTACCCTTTTGCTGGCGGCAGCTTTGCTTTTCACCGCCTGCGGAGACAATCCGGACGCTCCCGAGAGCAAAGGCGAGGAAATTTGCGGCATGTATTTCGGCACGTCCGCCAAAGCGTTCAATTCCCCCGATGATGCGGATTCTGCGCTTGAGATTAAGTCCCTGACCTTTGACGGCGCGTCGGTCAAGCTTTCTGCCAAGGCAATCTATCCCAACGGTGCGCTCGATCTTAATCTTGAGGGCACGGCTTACAAGTCGGTCATAGCCGACACCACCATCGTATGCGTATTCGGGAACGGAGAAAACTTCTCCATTGACAGCTTTGTTATAGAGACTGTACCCGATGCCATATCTATGCAGCAGCATACAAAGCAGACTATAGCAGGTCTGCCCGAAGATAAAAAGAACCTGCCCGTTATAAAAATCGCCCTCAAGCTGCAAAACGGCGAGGTCGTCTACTATGAGGATATCCTCGAGATCGTGTCTGTAACCGATGGGATCAATAACGTAATGATCGCACCGGATAATGACACAGAAAACATCCTTTATGCAAACGAAAGATGGTTTATGTTCTTTTGATATTGCGGCACACAGGTTAAACAACAAGTTATAATATGGATATAGTCGAAAAACTCTCCAAGTAATTTCAATTGACTTGTCCACAAATGCCCCCTTTCGTTGTTTATGTTATCAAAGACATACGAAAGGGGGTAAAAAGCAACAAACTGTTTACAAAGAGCGGACAACGTTTACATTCTTGTCATTGTATCGGAGGGTTTGGACTGATACAATCAAGAAAAGAGCATTTTTCACTTTTGAACCGGTCAAAAAAAGGAGGTAAAACTATGAAAAAATCGGTTTTACTGCTTACCCTTTTGCTGGCGGCAGCTTTGCTTTTCACCGCCTGCGGGGATAAGCCGGACGGGCAGGCTAATACGCCGCCTTTGGACAACGCGCAGGACAATGTGCAGGATGGGCCTGACGTTCAGAATGACCCCGCAGCGCCCGTGAGAGTCACTCTGCCCGATGATATAAAGAAGATCACCGTTTCGTATCCGGAGGGAGAGGAGATCAGATTCAGCTACACTTCCCCCGACAAGATAAAGGCGCTGTGCGATTATTATGCATCCTTAGAGCTTGACCCCGTGCTTATAGACACCGACCTGACATTTGCCGGACTGTGGGTGATATACTGTGAGACAGCATCGGGCACAGTTGCGTTGACACATATGGGCAATCAGCTTCTGAGCGTCTATGACGGCGAGAGCGGCAATGTATACAACATGGGCTACGAGCAGTCAATGGAGTTTGCGGACGTGCTCAAGACCAATATCCCCGATGTTCTTCCCGACAAATACGAGAACATAATCTTTAAGGAATGGCGGATCCCCTCAAAGATCAGCATATATCGCGACAACGGCAGCACACCTGACTTTGCATACATCACCGACCCCGACGAGATACTCGGTTGGTATGATGCTTTCAAGCCGGAGAGCCTTGTTTCTACCACCGAGCAGTTTTGGGGTTCAAGTGAGCAGGATCGCTACTGCATAGACTTCGGCAACGGCTACGCGCTGACTGTGTATGCCGATGACAACGGATTCTTCTGCTGTCTCCGAGGCGAACGCGCCGAATATGACGGCAAATCGGTATCTATGCTCATTAAAGATAACCTGACCTATACGGTGGGAGCTGAGGCACAGGAGAAACTGAAGGAACTGTTTGACGCCGAGCCCTACCCCGCGCCCGACAAGGTCACGATGTACGATGCATACGGCAGCAAAAAGGAAATAACCGATGCTAATGATGTCGAGTGGTGGTACAACGCTCTGAAGCACGATGCCCTGACGCCCGACGGCACCACAGCCTGCCGCTGCGGCCCGGTGTATTATATCGAATTCGGCAACGGCTATGCCGTCTCGGCTCACGCTCACGCCAATGCCTATCACGTGGGTACGGGTATTTCGGTGGCGGGCAAAACCGTCGGACTGCTTGGGGACACCCGTGCAGCCTTTTCGGTGCCCGAATCGGTACACCAAAAGCTGAAAGACCTGTTCAAATGAATCATTGGATAGCAACCGCCCGCAGGCAGGTGCC
>JAZOWC010000061.1:0-1788 GCA_045658985.1 Oscillospiraceae bacterium | reverse complement strand
CCTATTATATAATATGAATAAAACAAGGCCACCCGCTCAGGCGGGTGGCCTTTGGTTATTTATGTTCGGGGTTTGCTGCCCCCAAAGCGTCGGATGTCAGTCTCGCAGATAATTGTTCAGATAATTCAGCACCCGTTTTTTGTCGGCCGACCACATAGGAGCGATCAGCTCCCGTTTTGCCCCGTCACCCGTGATGCGGTGCACCACCACGTGAGGGGGGAGCAGATCAAGGCAGCTTTTGAGTCTCTCGGCGTACTCCTCCATGCTCAGCGCTCTCACCCTGCCTGCCAGATATTCCTGCTCCAAGCGGGTGTTGCGGAGCACGTGCAGCAGGTGGAACTTGACTCCGTCGGTGCCGCAGTCGATAGCAAAACGGGTAGTCTCCCGCGCGTCGTCCCGGGGCAGACCTATAATAATATGTGTGACCACCTCGCAGCCTGCGCTCTTGAGCCGCGCCACGGCGTCGCGGTAAACTTCGCTGGGGTAGCCGCGGCCTATGTAGCGGGCCACCTCATCGTCGGAGGTCTGCAGACCCAGTTCGACGGTGACCGGCTTGATCCGGTTGAGCCTGCCCAGCAGCTGTACCGTCTCCGGGGGGAGACAGTCGGGGCGGGTGCCTACGCTGAGCCCCACTATATAATCGGGCTCGATTGCGGCCTCAAACAGCTCACGCAGCCGCTCGGTGGGCGCGTAGGTGGAGGTGAAAGCCTGAAAATAGGCCACGTACCTGCCGTCTTTTGTCTTGGCGGCCACCCGCGCCTTGGCGCGCTCCAGCTGTGCGCGGATGTCTCCGCCTCTTTCGGCAAACTCGCCGCTGCCCGCGCCCGAACAGAAGATGCATCCGCCCACGCCCACCCTGCCGTCGCGGTTGGGGCAGGAAAAACCTCCGTCCAGCGACAGCTTGTAGACCTTGGAGCCGTATTTTTGGCGGTAATATTCGTTGGCGGTGGTGTACATGATGCCCTCCCCGAGTGGTGTTTGCCATAATTATAGCCCACCTCCGCCCAAAAGGCAACCTCTCCGCGCCGCACCGTTCTCTCAAAGCCGCCGCTCTCCGCGCCTGCCGTTCTCTCCACTCTCTGCTCTCTCCGCGCCGTGCTACAGCCTCTGCATCAGCCACAGAATCACGCCGTACACCACGCTTGCGCTCACGCCCCACACGATGACCGGCCCCGCGATGGTAAACATTTTTGCGGCCGTGCCCATAACAAACCCCTCGTCGCGGAACTCGATAGCGGGGGAGGCCACGGCGTTGGCAAATCCGGTAATGGGCACCAGCGTTCCCGCGCCCGCAAACTTTGCCACGTGCTCGAACACCCTCACCGCGGTCAGAATGACACCCAGCGCGATCAGGGTACAGCTTACCGCAGCCGATGCCCTCGGCTGCTCCAGCCCCGCCCGCATATAAAGGTTCATCAGCACCTGCCCCAGCGCACAGATGAGTCCGCCGATGCAGAATGCGCGGGGCACGGTCTTGAGCGAAGGGGAGGGCGGGGAGTGTTTTTGGTAGAGCTGCTTGTACTGTTCTTTTGAAATCTGCATAAAATTTACACCTCTCAGCGCTATTGTCCCCCGCAAAACAAAAAATATGCAAAAAATCAACCCGATTGAGAGCCCCTCGTCCCTTTAGTATAAATCCTCGCGCGGCGGTTGCCGGTGTCTTTGAGGTTTTACAACGAGCGGAAGTCTTGCGGCAAGTTTGCACTGGCAGGCTCTGCGGCAGAAAGCTTGCTGAAAATCCGTTCTGCCGCAAGGATGAGCGAAGTGTGGGCGAAAAGACAAACTATA
>JAZOWC010000060.1:0-6001 GCA_045658985.1 Oscillospiraceae bacterium | reverse complement strand
ATGCTCAACTCGGTCGGTCTGCAGAACCCCGGCATCGACAAGGTAATCGCAGAGGAGCTGCCCAAGCTCCGCGCCTGCTTCAACAAGCCTATTATGGCCAACATCAGCGGTTTTTCGCTGGATGACTATACTACCGCCTGCCGCAAGATCGACAGCGAGGAGCAGGTTGCCTTCATCGAGGTCAACATCAGCTGCCCAAACGTGCATAACGGCGGAATGAGCTTCGGCGCAGACCCCAAAGCCGCCGAGGAGGTCACAAAAGCCGTCAAGGCCGTGACAACCAAGCCGGTTATCATGAAGCTGACCCCCAACGTCACCAATATCGCCGAGATCGCCAAAGCCTGCGAGAGTGCAGGCGCCGACGGTGTCAGCCTGATCAATACCCTGCTTGGTATGCGTATCGACCTCAAAAAGCGCAAGCCCCTGCTTGCCAACACCACAGGCGGACTCAGTGGCCCTGCGGTGTTCCCCGTTGCCCTGAGATGCGTATATCAGGTGTACAACGCCGTCAAGATCCCCATAATCGGTATGGGCGGCGTCAGCTCAAGCAGCGACGTTATCGAGATGATGCTGGCAGGCGCTACCGCCGTGCAGGTCGGCGCCGCCAACTTAGTCGACCCCTACGCCTGCAAAAAGATCATCGAGGATCTCCCCCGCGAAATGCAGAGACTGCGTATAGATAATCTTTCGGATATAATAGGAGGTGCCCACTGATGGCAAAAGACGTAATTATCGCACTGGATTTTCCCTCTAAAGCTCACGTAATGAGCTTTCTCGACAAGTTCACCGAAGAAAAACCCTTTGTCAAGATCGGTATGGAGCTGTTTTATGCCGAGGGCCCCTCTATCGTCCGCGAGATCAAAGAGCGCGGCCACAAGATTTTCCTCGACCTCAAGCTCCACGATATCCCCAACACCGTCAAGTCTGCTATGGCTGTCCTCCGCGATCTGGACGTTGACATCACCAACCTCCACGCAGGCGGCACCGTTGCCATGATGGAGGCCGCAATCGAGGGCCTCACCCGCGCCGACGGCACCCGTCCCCTGCTGATCGCCGTCACCCAGCTGACTTCCACCTCTCAGGAGGCCATGACTCAGGATCTGCTCATCGAGCAGCCTATCGAGGAAGTCGTTGCACACTATGCCCGCAATGCCGCAAAAGCAGGCCTCGACGGCGTCGTCTGCTCCCCTCTGGAGGCAGGCACAGTCCACGCAAACTGCGGCGCAGAGTTCCTTACCGTCACCCCCGGCGTCAGATTTGCCGACGGTGACAAGGGTGACCAGAGCCGTGTCACCACCCCCGCCAAAGCCCGCGAGCTTGGCTCCGACTACATAGTTGTAGGCAGACCTATCACCAAAGCAGAAGACCCCGTGGCCGCCTACAGAAGATACATCAACGAGTTTGTGAAGGGAGAATAAATCAATGAAGAAGTCTGTTGCATCCGGTCTTTTGAAGATCGGCGCCGTATTTTTCCGTCCCGACGAGCCCTTTACCTGGGCAAGCGGCATCAAGAGCCCCATCTATTGTGACAACCGCCTGACCCTCACCGCACCCGAGGTCAGAATCATTATCGAAGAAGGTCTCGCCAAGACCGTCAAAGAGCATTACCCCGAGTGCGAGGTGCTGATGGGCACTTCCACCGCAGGTATTGCTCACGCCGCTATTACAGGCCATCTGCTGGGTATGCCCATGGGCTATGTCCGCTCGGGCGCAAAAGACCACGGCAGACAGAATCAGATCGAGGGCAAGCTGCTCCCCGGCCAGAAGGTCGTCGTCATCGAGGATCTGATCTCCACCGGCGGCAGCGTTATTGAGACCGTCAACGCTCTCAGAGATGCCGGCGCAGAGGTGCTGGGTGTTGCCAGCATCTTCACCTACGGCATGAAGAAGGGTCTGGAGAAGCTTGCCGCAGCGAACGTCAAGAACATCAGCCTCACCGACTTTGACACCGTTGCCGAGGTCGCTGCCGAGCAGGGATACATCAAGCAGGAGGATATCGCACGCCTGATCGCCTTCCGCAACAATCCCTCCGACGAGAGCTGGATAGGTGCACAAAAATGAGAAGCGTCATTGACATAGTCGACCTGACCGCTGCCGAGATAGACGGTCTGATCGCCACCGCCGAGGATATTATACAGAACCCGGCCAAATACTCGGAAAAATGCCGCGGCAAGAAGCTTGCCACACTGTTCTTTGAGCCCTCCACCCGCACAAGACTGTCCTTCGAGGCGGCTATGTACGAGCTGGGCGGCAACGTGCTCGGCTTTGCATCCGCCGACTCCTCCAGCGCCACCAAGGGCGAGACCGTGCCCGACACAGTCCGCGTTGTTGGCTGCTATGCCGATATCATCGCAATGCGCCACCCCAAAGAAGGCGCACCTCTGGCCGCATCCATGTACTCCCCCGTCCCCATCATCAACGCGGGTGACGGCGGCCACAGCCACCCCACCCAGACCCTTGCCGACCTGCTGACCATCAAGCGTGAAAAAGGCCGCCTGAGCGATCTTACCGTAGGCTTCTGCGGCGACCTGAAGTTTGGCAGAACGGTACATTCTCTGGTCAAAGCTCTGCTCAGATACGAGGGAATCAAGCTGGTGTTCATCTCCCCCGATGAGCTGCGTGTGCCCGATTATATCCGCGACGAGCTGGACAAAGCCGGCGCCGATTATATAGAGACCGACTCTCTCGAGGATGCGATCTCTCAGCTGGACATCCTGTATATGACCCGCGTGCAGAAGGAGCGCTTCTTCAACGAGGCCGACTATATCCGCCTCAAAGACAGCTATATCCTGTCGGCTGACAAGCTTGCTCTTGCCAAGCCCGACACCTGCGTGCTGCATCCTTTGCCTCGCGTCAACGAGATCGCCATGGAGATCGATGAAGACCCACGCGCCTGCTACTTCAAGCAGGTCAAAAACGGCAAGTATATGCGTATGGCACTGATCCTCAAGCTGCTGGAGGTGGAATAATGATCATAGGAACAATCACAAACGGCATCGTTATCGACCATATCCCTGCGGGCAAAGGCATGGAGATATTCCGCTATCTCAACCTGGAGCACGCCGAGTATGAGGTCGCTTTGATCAAGAATGCCGTCAGCGAAAAAATGGGCAAAAAAGATATCCTCAAGATCAACGAGGTCATCGACCTGAACTATGAGCTGCTGGGCTATATCGACCCCAATATCACCGTCAATATCATCAAAAACGGCGAAAGAGTGCAGAAGATCCGCCCCCAGCTCCCCGAAACCATCACAAACGTCATCAAGTGCAAGAATCCCCGCTGCATCACTTCAGCCGAGCCCGAACTCAAGCATATATTCAAACTCACCGACCGCGAAAAAGGCGTCTACAGATGCCTCTATTGCGATTCTTTCGCCAAATAAATATTGAACAAGAAAACACGCCGTGCAAACGGCGTGTTTTTGTTATGCAAGGCGTAGGGAACGAATCCTTCGCGATTCTGGCTCGCAATCCTTCGCTTGCCGTACACACGGTACTGTCTGCGCTCGTATTGCTTCCATAATACGCGAAACCCCGTTCCCCCCACAAAGCCTTCTCCTATGAGGAGAAGGTGTCAGCGAAGCTGACGGATGAGGTGGAGACCCCCGTCCCCCGCATAAGGCTCCCTTGTGTAAATGGGCGCGACGCGTTAAGAAAACATGCCGGTGGCTTGTTTTTAGCCAAAGCGGGGAGCAATCTGTGATTGCGACCGCTGGATTCGTCGAAGACGAAGATTGAGGGATTGTCGTAGGGGCGGGTCTCTGCGCCCGCCCGTAATCCTCCGTCCCCCCGAAAGCCTTCCCCTATGCAGGTAGCGAAGCGGCGACGCGGTGTTGAATGACACCACGGTGTGGTGTCAGACCCGCGGCGTGACCGAGCCGCAGCGAGACAAGGGGGACCGCTTGCGGTGGATGAGGTGGAAGCCTGCTCCTTTGGTCATCCTGAGCGGAGCGCCAGCGGAGTCGAACCCGCAGGGGGAGCGATGGGAGCGCCGCCGGTGGCGGATGAAGCGACCTGAGCGAGTGGCGGCGGTCAAAGGCAGCCGAGGGAATGCGAAAGGCCGACGGCTGCTTTGGGCACCGCAACAGGAAATGCAGTGCGCGGGATCTACATATTCCGCGGCACATTTGTAGGGGAGGCAGCCCTCTGCCTCCCGCGGGCGATCAATGATCGCCCCTACATTCCTCGATCTGCGCCACATTTGTAGGGGCGGGTCTCTGCGCCCGCCCGCAATATTCGTGGTAAAGCATATTCTGCGTCACCCCTGTAGGGGGCGGCGTCCCCGACGCCCCGCAAGAACAAAAAGCTCGATGGCATACACCATCGAGCTTTTATTATTGAATTAAGGGGATTATACGCCTCCGCCGCCCTGTGCAGCAGGTGTAACGGTTACGGCATCAAGCTTAGAGCCGGTTTCTACAGGAGAGCAGCTTACAGTATCGGTATCAACAGTTTTGAATACTGCTTTAGCAGCATCGCGAGTTTCATATATGGTCTCGTCTATCTGTCCATTTTTAATGACAACAAACTTATCTGTGTCATATTCATAAATAAAATCAACAGCGAGAGGAGAGTTTTCTACATTTTTATAGGTGTATTCGGTATATGCTGCGCGTGCGTCGCTTTTTGCTGCGGACTTGCTTGCGTTATCAATTACACCGGAGAAGGTGGGGATCAGAACTGCAGCAAGGATTGCGATAACTGCGATAACGATAACAAGCTCTACAATGGTAAAGCCCTTGCAAGACATTTTCTTCATACTGATTACTCCTTATACTTATTAGTATGTTTTGTCAGCGGAAAGGGTCTTGCCTTCTACGATTGTGCCGGCTTTGATAGTGACAGAGCCAGAACCAGAAGCGTCTACACAGACTGTTTTTGAGCCGCCCTTAACGTTACCACCGTTTACAACGATAGAACCATTCAAAACATAAAGGGGATAATGCTCGCCATCCTCAGATACGACAAAAGAACCACCATTAAGGGTGACAGAACCGCTAACTGCACTTACACAGCCTCTAAGACTATAGAAATCACCACCGTTTACAACTGTAGTGCCGCTCTTATGGTTGAGAACATAAGGACCAGCCACGGTAGATTCAAACTTACCGCCGTTGATGATTAACTCGCCACCCTGGTTCATTATTACAGACGCACCGTCTAGTTTGCTGTTTGCTGCAGTAGAATAGAACTCGCCGTTCTCAATAACTACTTTAGCACCGGGATTGATATTGATAGCTGCTCCACCGTTGGGGTCAATGGCAGAGATCTTGGCATCCTTTACAACGATTTCGCTATTTTCCTTTGCCCAAACGCCACGGCCTTCGATTTCTCCGCCTTCAAGTGTGAGCTTGCCGGATACTTCGATGTAATAATGCTTTGTGTTTCCGCCATCGGTATATGTATCAGTTGTAAGCTTTTTACCGTTGAGGTCAATAGTAATATTCTTGTCAGAAGGAATGATAAGTGCCGAATCAAGAACTACGTCTGCTTCCAGCTTTATTTCTTCGTTGCCATTCACAATTGCTTCAGCAAGAGCAGCGGAATCTTTTGCTACTACGTCAACATATCTGATGCTGGATTCAAGGCTGAAATATTTCTCGTCACCGGCTGTATATGTAGCACCCTCGGGGAAAATAGCAGCATTTGCATCATCAACAAGAACGATAATGTTATTAACACTGTCCCAATAGAATGCATAGTTAGCAGAAACAGGAACAAGAGTCTTCTGAGAGTTGTAACCTTTTTCAGCTAAGGTGTCAATCAGGGTGTTAATGTCAGTAATATCTTTTTTGGATTCAGCTATAGCTTCATTCATCTGACGGGCAGCCTGAATATCTGCGGACTGGTTAGCCTTCTTTACCAGATTGGAGAAGGTGGGGATCAGAACTGCGGCGAGGATAGCGATGACCGCAATAACGATAACCAGCTCTACAATGGTAAAGCCTTTTTTGCTTTTGTGCATAAACATTTTTATGCCTCCTAAACTGTTTTTTTAT
>JAZOWC010000059.1:0-21070 GCA_045658985.1 Oscillospiraceae bacterium | reverse complement strand
CCCGACAAAAACGGCCCCCCCAAAGAATGCCAGCCTTTTTATAATGTTTGGGTGATCCCAGGAAAGCTTCTTGATGAGTGCTACGATAGCCTCGGTGATGCCGTCCATGGGGATCTTCTCGGAGTAGGACTTGTCGCGGGTGGTAAGCTCGACGACGCCTTCTTTGAGGTTTCTGGGGCTGACGATGACTCTGACGGGAACACCCAGCAGGTCGGCATCTGAGAACATAAATCCTGCGCTGACAGAGCGGTCATCGTAGATGACTTCGACGCCCTGTGCCTGAAGCTTCTCGTACAGCCCGTCGGCAAAAGCCTTGACCTCGGGATCGTTGGCACGGACGGCGCACAGATGAACCTGCCAGGGAGCGATAGCCATGGGCCAGATGGGGCCGTACTCATCGTGATAGGTCTCGCAGACCGATGCTGCCAGTCTGCCGACACCGATGCCGTAGCAACCCATGATGGGGTTCTGGAGCTTGCCTTCGCTGTCGATATAGGTCATATTCATGGACTTGCTGTACTTGGTGCCAAGCTGGAAGATATTGCCAACCTCGATGCCGCGGGATACGGTGATGGTGTGCTTGCCGCACTTGGGACAGATGCCGCCCTCGATGATCTTGGCAAAATCGTGGTATTCGACTTCGCCGATGTCACGGGCAATATTCAGGCCGGTGTAATGGTAATCCTGCTTGTTGCCGCCGCTGATAAGGCTCTCCAGACCGATGAGGGAGCTGTCATACAGCACGGTAACGCTCTTGTCAAGACCGACAGGGCCTGTGAAGCCTGCGCATACGGGGCTCTCTGCGGTGATAACGGCGGGATGGATGTTGCAGCCGAGGAAATTGGTCAGCTTGGTCTCGTTGGCTTCCAGATCGCCGCGGATGAACAGAACCACAAAGCTGTCATCATGGTTTCGCTGATAGATAACGGCCTTGCAGGTATCCTGAGGCTTGCAGGAGAAGAACTCACACAGCGCCTCGATAGTAGAGGTCTCGGGAGTGCTGACAAGCTCGAGAGGCTTGAGCTCGGTGTTGCCCTCGTTGCGGATAATGCTTTCGGCAGCTTCCATATTGGCGCGGTAGTCGCACTCGGAGCAGATAGCGATGGAGTCCTCACCGATTGGAGTGAGCAGCATAAACTCGTGGGATACGCTGCCGCCCATCATACCCGAGTCGGATGCAACGGCTACAACGTTGGGCAGGCCTGCACGGGCGTAGATGCGTTCATATGCTTTGTAGCAGCGGTCATAATACTGCTCCAGATCCTCCTGACTGGTGTGGAAGGAATATGCGTCTTTCATAGTGAACTCACGGACGCGGATGAGGCCTGCTCTGGGACGTGCTTCGTCACGGAACTTGGTCTGGATCTGATAGATCATAAAGGGGTACTTGGCATAGGTGTTGGCATAATCACGGACAAGATGCACGGCGGCTTCTTCGTGAGTCATACCGAGAACCATAGGACTGCCGGTACGGTCATTAAAACGCATCATCTCTCTGCCGATGCTGTCGTATCTGCCCGACTCCTGCCAGATGTTGGCAGGCATACAGACGGGGAACATAACCTCCTGTCCGTCAATAGCGTCCATCTCCTCGCGGATGATCTGCTCGATCTTGCGTGTAACGCGCTTGAGGGGCATATAGAGAGAAAAAATACCGTTTGCCATAGGCTTCATATAGCCGCCGCGAATCATAAGAGCATGGCTGTCAACAACACAGTCAGAAGGCCACTCTTTGAAACGCTCGCCGCAAAGTTTGTCAAGTTTCATATATATTACCTCCGTATATTGATCAAAAAATAAAAATCGCCCCAAGCAAATAAGCTTAGGGCGAACAACACAAATGTCCGCGGTACCACCTAATTTCGGATAAACCGCACTCTCGGAGCTCTCTGTCTCCTGCCTCTGTAACGGGAGGTCCCCGGCAACACTTAACGGCTATAGCCTTTTCGCGTGCGGCTCTGAGACGGGTTGGGCATATCACAGCAAAGGCTTGCACCTGCCGCCTTCTCTCTGAAGCTTGCTAATGCTTAATATTTCTCATCTGCGCCTTTTATTCAATTAAATATAACATATCACACAAGTCTGCGAAAGTCAACAAAAATCACCCGATGGGGATCGTTGAAAAAAGTGTAATATTTTTTGCTATAATGTATTGACAAAAAATATGGGGTGTGTTATTATAATAAAGCTGTTACGGACTGCTGCACACAGTATGGGGGTATAGCTCAGCTGGGAGAGCGCTTGAATGGCATTCAAGAGGTCAGCGGTTCGATCCCGCTTATCTCCACCAAATGCGGCCGTGGCGGAACTGGCAGACGCGCACGTTTGAGGGGCGTGTGGGCAACCGTACGAGTTCAAGTCTCGTCGGCCGCACCAAAAAATACCGAGAACTTTGTTCTCGGTATTTTTTATCCAAGCCGCAGGCTTGGTATATCATCACCGCGCGAAGTGCGGTGTATATCATCAGCCCTTTGGGCTGTATATCATCACGCATCAGCGTGTATACTATGCGGCTTGATGATATGCAAAACTCCGTCTTGATTATATGCACGGCTTTGCCGTGATTTTTATAAGACTTCAAATACATCCGCAAAACTTTCGGAATATCCTTTTTAATGATACATCATTCAGTAAATGCAACGCTATTTCAAAAGCGTTGCATTTCTTGATTGTAATTCTGCTTTATCAAAAATCGGTATTCTTCAAAAAAGGATATCGATTTTTTGTTTTTTATGGGTTATAATCAACATATGAAATCGAGGTGGTTATATGAGATTGTTTCTTATTCGTCACGGACAGAGTGAGGCTAATTTCACCATGACACACGCCGGCCAGCTAGACGTTAAGCTTACCTCTCAAGGCATCATGGAGGCTGAGAATATCGCTCCCATTCTTTCCGATATAAAGTTTGACAAAGTTTTTTCCAGTGATCTCAGCCGCGCCGTTGATACCCAGAAGTATGCTTTGCCCAACGCTGTCGCCGTGCAGACTCCCCTGCTTCGGGAATATGACGTAGGACACATTGCAGGCAGAAAGTTTGAGGATACAAACCGCGAGTTCGGACGCGCATTCAAGGCCTGCCGCGATTACAGACAGTTTGGCGGCGAGAACACCGACGACGTATGCAGACGGCTTCGTGAGTTTTTGACTCAGTTGGAGCAAGCTCCCTGCGATAACGCAGCAGCTTTCGCTCACAACGGCATTATGTGCTGTATGCTAAAGCTCGTTTTTGGCTGTGAGTATGATTATAACGCGGCTTTTTCTCACAACTGTGCCATCAATGTGTTCGAGTTTGACGGAACAAAGTGGAATCTCCTGTGCTGGGACTATATGCACAGATTTGATCCCGACTCCATAGGCGAGGGTGAGAAGGCACTGTTCCTCGTCCGTCACGGACAGTCTGAGGCCAACATTGCCGACGTGTTCGGCGGACAGCACGATTATATGCTTACTCCAAGGGGCAGGAGCGAGGCAGAAAGCATCCGCCCCGTGCTGGCCATGCACAGGTATGACGCGGTCTATGCCAGCGATCTCACCAGAGCACGGGACACGCAAAAGCTTGCTCTGCCCGGGTTTGATGCCGCCATCACTCCTCTGGTACGGGAAATAGACGAGGGCAATCTCACCGGTACAAGCATCAAAGACGCCGCCCAAAAATACGGACGGGAGTTTATGATAAAGCGCGATTACACCGATTTTGACGGCGAGACGGCACCTCAGATGAAGGCGCGTATTGAGCGGTTCTTGAAAATCATTGAGGCAGGCAGCGCCAAAACCTCAATCGTATTTGCTCACAACGGCACTATGAACACAATGCTTGAGATAGCCGTCAAGGGCGATTATGACCGAACAGCGCTGGAGTCGGTAAACTGCGGCATACATATATTCAAGTTTGACGGACACAACTGGCGGCTGGTCTGCTGGAATTATATGTACAAAGCAGATTGATTTGCAACCTTATAAACAAGTAAGTGTAAAGATAATATTCTTGACAGCTCAGAAAGGAGCATACTATGAACGAACTTCTCAGTCTTATGCAGACAAGGCGGAGTATACGCCAATATACAGATGAAAAAATCAAGCAGGAAGACATAGACGCCATCCTCCGTGCCGGTCTGCTCTCCCCCTCCGGCAAAAATGCAAAGCCCTGGGAGTTTATAGTAGTACGGGACAGAGAAATGCTCTCTAAGCTCGCCAAAGCAAGGACGGGTGCGGCTGATATGCTTACTCAGGCCGATTGCGCTGTAATCGTCATCGCTGACACCGCCAAAACAGACGTTTGGTGTGAGGACAGCTCGATCACCATGGCTTATATGCATCTCACGGCACACTCGCTGGGACTCGGTTCCTGCTGGATACAGATGAGATGCCGCGAGGCGCAAAACGGTCAGAGCAGCGACAGCTATCTGCGAGATCTGCTCGGCTACCCCGATCACTGCAGCGCCGAGGCTGTACTGTCCATCGGTGTCCCCGCCCAGCAGAGAGAGCCCCATGAGCTGCCCGAGCTTCCCAACAGCAAGGTTCATTACGGCAAATACTAATCTGCCGGCATCAGCTTGCTGAGGATATATGACAGCAGCGCAGGTGCTTTGTATACATAGACTTTCATCACTTCACCTCCTGCTAATCAGTATATTACCCACCGACACAAAATGCCCCTTGAATGACGGTCATTCAAGGGGCTGTTTTTGTTGAGTTGATACTTGTCAGAAATTGTAGCCGGTGTTGTCGCGGTTCTGCTCGGACAGCTTGAGGCGTACGGTATAGGTCTTGTTGCGGCGATATACCTTCAGCTCTATTTCTTCACCCGCTTTGAGTGTGTTGCGCAGCACAACTGCACCCGACAGATCGGCGATTCGCTCATCACCTATATGGGTGATAACGTCTCCCTGCTGAAGTCCCTGCTCTTTGGCGTCAGATCCGGGCATTACCGCATTGATATACAGACCCTGAGGGATTCCGTAGAATGAGCTTGCCATTTTGCTGATCTCGCTGACCGAAAGACCCACAACCGGTCTGCCCGAGACGTATCCGTTGGCAATAAGCTCTTCGACTATCGGCTTGACCGTGTTGATGGGGATGGCAAAGCCGATGCCCTCATAGCCGCTTGCCGATATCTTGGCCGAGTTGATTCCTATAACCTGACCGTGGGCATTGAGCAGAGGCCCGCCGGAATTGCCCGAGTTGATGGATGCGTCGGTCTGGAGCAGAGTCATCATATAGTTGTTGATCATAAGATTGCGCGAGACCGCAGACACGATACCGCTGGTGACCGTACCCATCAGCTGTCCCGTGGGGTTGCCGATTGCCACAGCGGTCTCGCCGACTTTGATATCGTCCGAGTTGCCGAATTTTGCGGTAGGCAGGCCGGTAGCGTCTACTTTGATGACTGCAAGATCGGTAAACTCATCGCTGCCGATGAGGTATGCCGCGTATACGGTACCGTCATCAAGTGTGACCGAAATACTGTCTCCGCCCGATATGACATGGGCATTGGTGACAATATATCCGTCCTCCGACAGAATTATACCGCTGCCGCTGCTTATGCTTGCAAAATTGGAGTAGGTCTCGGCATTGATGCCCACCACGCTTGCACGGGCTGTCTCAACCACGCCCGACACGTCGTTGGCAATGACCAGACTGCCTTCAGCATCAGGTTCGGTTTGGATAGGCATGGTGTATTTGTCCTTGTTCTTGTCGGATACATCCGGCTGCGCGATTCCCGCAAACTGACTTTTGTCCACGCCGGCATTGAATATACCCAGACCGTCGCCACTGTCAAAGCCGCCAAGCGGTGTGCCGCTGAGCCATACGCCCACGGCAAGGGCGCCGCCCACTACCACAACTACCAGCAGTGCAAACAGGAATGCGCCTTTTTTGACCCTGGCATTGCGTTTTTTGTCATTCTGGATCTCCTCGTAGCTTTTGTAGGGGAAATCGTTGAATCTGTTGTAATTATTGTCTCCGCTCATGATATGCTCTCCTGAGTATTGTCAGCTTTTGTAGGTATTTTGAAACAGAACTCGGTGGTGTTGTTCTCGCTTCTTGCAAAAACGTCACCGCCGTGCCTGTTGACCACCGTCTTGACTATATACAGTCCCAGACCCGAGCCGCTGGCCGAGCCGGTACGGGAGCGGTCGCCCTTGTAAAAACGGTCAAATATATATCTGATATCGTCTTTGGCGATCTCTCCGCCGGTGTTGATAATATTGAACTGAAGCTCCGAGTTGCGTTCGGACATATATATGATGATCCTTCCGCCCTCTTCCACAAACTTGAGGGCATTGTCCACAAGATTATAGATGACCTGAAACATTGCATCATGATCGGCGACCACGTTGATACGATCGGGAATGTCAAGCTCAAGTTCGATATTCTTCTGTGATATTTTTTGCTCAAAGCTGATTATTATCCGTCTGACTGTTTCGGTAATATCATGCAGTGTCAGATTGAGAGATCTCTCGCCCGACTCGAGACGGGACATCTCAAGAATACTGCTGGCCATACGCGACAGACGCTTGACCTCGTCGGATACGATCCTGAGATAATATTCCTGCTTGTCAGCCTTGATGGTACCGTCAAGAATACCGTCCACAAAACCCGCTATGGTGGTCATTGGCGTACGCAGATCGTGAGCGACGTTGGCCACAAGACCTCGGCGTGTCATCTCAACGTTCTCGAATGCATCCGCCATATTATTGAATGCCGCCGCGAGCTCATAAAGCTCACCGCCGTATTTGTATTTTGGCAGAGGTACGCGAACGGAATAATTGCCTTTTGCAAAACTCTTTGAGGCCAGCGCGATCTGCCGCATAGGCTTGACAGTACGCTCTACGACGATAATCGTGACTATCAGGGTCAGCACAAGCACAAGCAGTGTCATTGTTACAAAATACCGGGACAGACGCGAAAACAAACTCAGCGTGGTGGTTGCAGGCAAAGTAGCAAAGATCATCAACGTGCCGTGACCCTTGACCTGCGACTTGGCGCCTGCAACGAACGACGAGCTGCCCAGATATCCGCCCATATTGGATACTCCGTAGTATGTACCGTCTTCTCCGAATCCGTTGACGACGGCATTGGGCAGCACACCGGTTTCCTGATTGTAGCAGCCGTCTTTGTTGGCTATCAGAAGCAGTTGTCCGTTATCCTGGCATACAAAGACGGTACTGTCGCTGTCGGCGGCTATCTGCACCATATTGGTGGTGTACATATTGAACAGTCGGGTGACCGTGTTCTGGTCAATTACCCCCTCCATATCCTTGCGCAGTTCAATATAGGATACGGTACTGTCCACGGCCTGCTCAAGTGTTGTCCGCAGTACAGAATGCTTCTCGGCAACGGCAAAGCGGTTTACCTGATACAAAAAGCTGCATCCCAGCACAACAAAACTCAATACGATAATTACAGCATTTGCGATAAAATGCTTGGCAAACAGGCTTTTCACCTGCTTTCACACCCTTTTCTCAACCAAGAAGCTCGAACTTGTAGCCGACTCCCCAGACAGTTTTTATTTCCCACTTGTCAGAAACATCCTGCAGCTTTTCACGCAGGCGCTTGATATGGACGTCCACCGTGCGGGTATCGCCGAAATAGTCAAATCCCCACACGTCATCCAGCAGCTGTGCTCTGGTAAAAACCCTGTTGGGCGAGCTTGCGAGGAAATACAGCAACTCGATCTCTTTTGGCGGGATCTCCATGGTCTCGCCCTTGACTATGATATTAAATGCGTTTTTGTCGATAGTAAGGTTGTCAAACTCAAGACGTTTTGGCTCGTTGTCGTCCTCGAATCTTCTGAGCACGGCTTTGACTCTGGCCATCACCTCGCGCATCTCAAAGGGCTTGGTTATATAATCGTCGGCGCCCAGCTCCAGACCTGCGACTTTGTCCATCATCTCACCCTTGGCTGTCAGCATGATCACGGGCGTCTTGGAAAAGGTACGCAGCTCGCGGATCATCTGATTGCCGTCCATAACGGGCATCATCAGGTCAAGAAGCACCAGATCGGGGTGAACACGCTTGAACGTACGCAGACCCTCAGAGCCGTTCTGTGCGCTCTCAACCGTATATCCCTCCTGCTCCAGATACATACGCAGAAGCTCTCTTATATTGCTTTCATCTTCGACTATCAGTACGGTTTTAGGCATAAATATACCTCCTGTTTCATTATATGCTGCCACTATTATACTCTAAAAACCCGCCAAGTGCATTACAGATTTGTAAACAAACCGGCGATTTTATAAATAAAATGTATATTACAGCCAAAAAATATGCCATAAAACGGACAAACCGCAATTTTCCCTTGAGGTACGGAGATGACTGTGCTATAATCGTAATGTTAAAGAGAAAACAAAGGAGAAATATAGAATATGAAATTAGGCATCGTCGGTCTGCCCAACGTCGGCAAAAGCACACTGTTTAATGCGCTCACAAATCTCAAGGCTGCATCGGCTAACTATCCTTTTTGCACCATTGATCCCAACGTGGGTATAGTCAACGTTCCCGATCCCCGTCTGGACGCGCTGGCTGCCATATACAATCCCAAGAAGATCACTCCCGCCATACTGGAGTTTGTCGATATTGCAGGTCTGGTCAAGGGCGCTTCCAAGGGCGAGGGTCTGGGCAACAAGTTCCTCTCCCACATCCGTCAGGTCGACGTTATCGTCCACGTTGTAAGATGCTTTGAGGACGAGAATATCATCCACGTTGACGGCTCCATCTCCCCCGTCAGAGACATCGAAACAATCAATCTTGAGCTTATTCTGTCGGATATCGAAGTCCTCACCCGCCGCATAGACAAGTCCGAGAAGCTGGCCAAGGGTGACAAGAAATATCAGAGTGAGGTCGCTCTGCTCAAGCAGCTGCTGGCCCATCTGGAAGAAGGCCAGTCTGCACGTACCTTTGTTGCACCTACAGACGAGGCTCAGGAGATCATTGATTCTGTCGAGCTGCTCTCCTCCAAGCCCGTTATATATGCCGCCAATATGAGCGACGGCGATATGAGCAACGCTATGGAGAATAACGAGAGATTCAAGGCTATCTCCGAGTTTGCCAGGAATGAGGGCAGCGACGTTCTCCCAATCTGCGCATCGCTGGAGAGCGAGATCTCCGAGCTGACGAGCGAAGAAAAAGAAATGTTCCTCTCCGAACTGGGTCTTGAGCAGTCGGGTCTTGACAGACTGATCACCCTCTGCTACAGCCGCCTCGGCCTCATCTCCTATCTGACTGCAGGCGAGCCCGAGGTCAGAGCATGGACCATCACCGCAGGCACCAAAGCTCCTCAGGCAGCAGGCAAGATCCACAGTGACTTTGAGCGCGGCTTTATCCGTGCTGAAGTAGTTGCATTCGATACCCTGATACAGTGCGGATCTTTTGCCGCCGCCAAGGAAAAGGGTATGGTACGCAGCGAGGGCAAAGAATACGTCATGCAGGACGGAGATATCGTCCTCTTCAGATTCAATGTCTGATACGCCCCAAAACGGGCGCTACGCCATCCTCGACGCATACAGAGGGTTGTGTGTTGTTGTGATGGTCATCTATCACGCCGCATTCGATCTGGCAATAAACGGATTCATCCCCATAACCCTGCTGATCAATCCCGTGATGGACATTCTGCACCCTGTATTTGCCGGCTCGTTCGTGCTGATGTCAGGTGCGACCTGTCGTTTTTCGCGCAGCAATCTCAAAAAGGGTATTGTCCTTGCCCTGTGCGCCGCTTCGGTATCTGCGGCAACCTATCTGTTTGCCAGAGATATGTTTGTGTCCTTCGGGATCCTGCATTTCTTGGCTGCGGGCGCGCTGATATATCATATTCTGGGCAGGCTGTTTGAAAAATACGAGAATATCGCCGCACCGTTGTGTTTTGCGCTGTTTCTGGTTTTGTATTTTATATTCCCTATTATCATTAAAACTCCCGGGTTGGCTTTTGCCGGTTTTCCCACTCTTTCCTATGAGTCGGGCGACTACTACCCTCTGCTGCCGTGGATATTTCTGTTTATGTTCGGTGCATTCGTCGGCGGTGTTATCAAAAGCAACCGTATGCCGTCTTTTTTCTATCGGTTCCGCTTTCCGCTTTTTGAAAAAATCGGCAGATTCAGCCTGATTATTTATCTCGTTCATCAGCCGCTGATCTACGGAGCGGTTACCCTCATCAGTTCCACAAAATAAATCAACACCGATGCCGCTCGTGCATCGGTGTTTTTCTGTTAAAAAAGACTCATTACGTCAATATATTTGCCGTCCTGCCTGACCGAAACGTGCACGTGATAGGGCTGGTTGCTTTCGGCAATAGCCGTACCGCCTGCTGTACCGATGGCATCACCCATTTTGAGTGTATCTCCTTTTTTGACGGCGGACGCAGAAGAAAGACCCGAATAGCTGCTGACCAAGCCGCCCACGTGTTCAACCGTGACAGTATGGCCCATAAGTCCGTCCTCGTACACATCAAGCACCTTTCCGTCACGGATACAGAACACGGTATCCCCCTGCGTGCAGGAAAAATCGGTGCCGTTGTGTGTGCGCCAATCGCACATAGTCTGATCATACACCAGCTTGTCACCCGAAAAAGGTTTGATGACGTCCCCCGCTGTAGGCGCAACAGCTTTTGCCGTCACCGCTGCAGGTTTATCAATCTCACCGGACACCGGCTTGTCGTTATCGGCAGGTGTATCGTCGTCCTCGGTTCCCGATACGGGTTTATCACCATCGGGGTCTGTAATTATGGGATTCCAGATAACCGGCTCATCACCGTCGGGTGGGTCTTCGGGCAGGAACACCGTACCCGAGTCTATATCGCCAAGATCAAAATCGTCGCTGTCAACGGTATTTGTGAAGAACAGTACATAACCCGATACACCTATTGCGATCACGCAAAGGCTCAGGATTATGTAAAATCCCTTGCCCTCCACTTTTTTCAGCAGCTCTGTAAATCTGCCGTCTTTGTTGCTAAACATAAAAAATGCACCTCCGAGCATATTATCTCCGAAGATGCATTTGATTATTCAGCTGTTTTCATTTTTTGACCATAAGCTGCACTCCGCTGTAATAGTGGCAGATTATATCGTCAAAGCGGGCACCGCTCAATGCCATCTCCCGCGCCCCGTACTGGCTCATCCCTACTCCGTGGCCTGTGCCGACCGTGGAGAATACGAACTCATTTCCTCTGAGTTCTACGCTGAAGTTGGTGGAATTGAGACCGAACATACTGCGTATCTGCGTGCCTTTTATCCGGACGCCGCCCACAGTGATATTCAGCACGCTTCCGCTCCGCGAGCGCTCTGCGGCACCTATCCACGATGACGGATCCCGGCCCAGTGCCGCCGAGGGGCAGGAGTTTTTTATGACTTTCAAAAAGTCATCGGTTTTGACCACTACCGTGCCGTAGTAATTGGGTGACGCGCTGCCGCCCACACTGGACACGCTGACAAGGTAGGGATAGCTGACACCCCAGACGTTTTCGGCATCCTCGGTCTTGTCGGAAGAAGCCGAATGGAACACAGCCGCGATCACCTCTCCGCCCGACACCGCTACTATACCGTCGGTATCGGCTACCGCCGCATAAATACGGTCGGCATAGTAGTCGGCGTTATTCCCCCAGAGCGCCTCCCCTCCCTCGGCTATATCAAAGAAGGCTGTGCAGTGGGTATAGTCATCGCACAGCTGTGCGCCGCCGGCATGATCGCCGCTGCCGCCTCGCTCAAGTTTGTGGAGCATATAGCTGCGCGCCGCAACCGCCTGAGCTTTGAGGGCCTCAATCGGAAAAGACGCAGGCATCTCGGCCGCCACCACTCCCACAAGGTAATCTCTGACCGTTATCTGTCTGGTAATACCGTCTATAAGCACGGTGACCGTTGTTTTTTGGTCGTAGTCTTCGTCTTTGGCAGGAGGTGTGGGATCGGTTTTTTCGGTGTTTGCATACAGATTGTTTATAGTCTCGTTCCATATATCAATGGCTGATTTATAATCAGTATCCGTCATATGGGAGGTTTTATCCTCGGGTTTGATTTCGTTTTTGCCTGATGCTCCTACGGTAATTATAGGAAGTGCGTACACAAAAATACAAAAAGCCAGCGCCGCAGTAAGGATTTTTTTCATACAATCATTTCCTTTTGTGATATGATATGATATAATGATGTGTAATCGGTTGTTTCTGTATATATTATGATGAATGGAAGTTTACAATGACAAAATCACAAAAACTGCTCATAATTTCTTTGGTTTTTTCCGTTATATGCGGGTTGATATGCGCCCTTGTGCGCGCAGGAAAGGTATTTGACGATCCGTTCCCTGCTTTTTATTTTGTGCTTATGGTCTGCGGTGTCCTGATCGCACCTGCTTCTTATTTTACCGCTGTGCAGTCCGCGCACGACGGCCGTGAGGGACTTGCTGTATACGAATCGGAAGATGCATCACGCATAAGCAGTGACAGCCACAGTTTGCCCGTCACCTTCTTTATGCTGCTCGGTGCGGGACTGGTTGCCATAGCCTGCCTGCGCGGATTCGTAACACGCACCTCCACATTGGATATGATAAACGTGCTTTTGGTGTTCGCCTGCGCTTTTACCCTTGCACTCCGTGCTCTTAACAAAGAAATCAGCGAGAAAACCGGCGTTTTTTCACTCTTTCCCATATACTACCTCTGTCTGTATCTGCTGATGTTCTACAGAGATAATGCCAAGGGCGCCAATCTCGATGCATACGGTGCGCAGACTCTTACTGTAGCTGTGCTGATTCTTGCCGCGTATTTCAACTGTGCGGTCAAGTTTGAGTCCCGTCCCGCTGTATTCAGATATATGTCGGGTCTCATGGCTGTAACCGTATTCATCAGCGAGCTTGCAGGGTATCTTATTCTCCCCGCCTCGCTCACTTCTGCCGATCCTGCATTTTTCCTGACGATGTGCGGCGGATTTGCAATCTACTTTGCCGCATCCCTGTTTACCGTGCCGCTGAGACTGTTCAAGGCAAAAAACACCTCCTCAAAATCCCACGATGCGGATGAGTCTCCAAAGGAATAACACCTGATACGCAACAAAAAACCGCCTGCAAGCTGATGAACTGCAGGCGGTTATATTATTGTGTGCGGGTGTGTATTCAATACAAGCTGTCGGGCAATATTTCGGCCAGTTCCACAAGGGCGGTATTGGTGCCGCTCATATATCTGATTCCCGGAGACTTGAATCGGAAGGTCTTGTCATCCTCGGCTTTGGGCAGCAGCACGGCCAGTCTGTCGCCGTCTTTTTCGGCGGTAATTATAAAAGTACCTCCGTTGTATGCCGCAAGAGCTTTTACCGTAAGCAGGGTCTGGACCAGCTCATCGTCAAGTCCGCTGCCTGTCCCGGGCATTCCGTCAAAGGTATTGGCCAGCATTTTTTCGCTGAGGATACGCTTCTGTGACAACACCGATATAAGCACGTCTTTTTCTTTGCTGATTATCTCCACATTCAACATAGCAGACTGACCGTTGACCGAGCCTTTGAGGGCGCAGGATATAATATTGGACAGCATACGCTCAACATGCTGTGAGACGCAGGTGCAGACGTGTTTCTCACCGTCGTGCCATACGTCTATCCCTATATTGACGGCTCTGAGTGAGAATCTGAGGCTCTCTGCCACAGCCGTGCATATCTCGAGTATATCGTGCTCGCTCTTGTCGCATTGCATGGTGCCGTTCTGACATTGCACGCGGTCAAATACGTTGCGGGATGCACGAAGCAGGCGGTAGATGTTCTTTTTGGCAAACAGCAGCGTAGGATTCTCCTCCGCGCCTATGCTCTTGATGGAGCCAAGCAGGTTGGAGAGCAGCGTATTGATCTCTGCCTGAAGATATTTGAGTGAGTTCTCCCCTGCTGTATCGGCAGACGGGTTGTCGTCCTCGTAAAACAGGATGGTAATGACTCCACCCTCTTTTTCGGATACGGCGGAGTATCGTTTGCTTGCTATAAGACAGCAGAAGCTGCAGTATTCACCTGCCGCAGATCTGGCTATAATGTCCGAGACCGTACGATCATCCAAAAAATCGTTCAGGTTTCTGCCCGCAAGTTCGGTACCGAACCGAAGCTTGAGTTCCGCCGATGCGTGAACCACTCTTCCCGACAATGTGCAGGCAAGAATCAAATCGCTCTCTCCACCCAAGCGACCATATCTGTCTTTTTGGTTTGTTGCGTTTGATCCTGCCATTTTCGACTCTCTCCCACATTTTTCTGCATTCTTTTTATTATAATATCATAATCAAAATTACTCTTCAATATATTATCTCGCAAAATGTTCCTTTTATGGGCATCACAAAAATATCCCATTGACCGGTGCTGCGCTGTAAGAGGTTTTGCGAAAACACATTTTGCTGAGCTTTTCGGCAAATATTCGTATATTTTTTGCTTCTCTCCTTGCTTTTTTGATGGATAATGTTTATACTGAATATGTATGAACAAAACAAGCCTGCTGACAGGGATTGCAGGCATAAGATTACATTTAAATACGGAGGAGTTACTATGGGGATCAACATTGGTATTAACGGATTTGGAAGAATCAGTCGTCTTGTTTTGAGAGCAGGCATCGAGCGCGACGATATTAATTTTGTAGCGATCAACCATCCCAGGATGACACCCGACTATATGGCATATCTTCTCAAGTATGACACCATCCACGGCATTTTTAACGGCACTGTAGAGCACACCGAGGACTCCCTGATAGTAAACGGCAAGACCATCAAGGTAGTTGCACATCTCGAGCCCAAGGACATCCCCTGGGGCGAGCTTGGCGCAGAGTACATTGTTGAATCCACCGGTCAGTTCACCACCATTGACAAAACCAAGGCACATATCGAAGCAGGCGCAAAGAAGGTCATCATCTCGGCTCCCTCCAAGGATGCTCCCATGTTTGTTATGGGCGTTAACCACGAGAGCTACGATCCCTCTATGGATATAGTTTCCAACGCATCCTGCACCACCAACTGTCTGGCACCCGTTGCCAAAGTCCTCAATGACAAATTTGGCATTGAGAGCGGTCTTATGACCACCGTACACGCTACCACCTCCACCCAGAAGACCGTTGACGGCTCCTCCAAGAAGGATTGGCGCGGCGGCAGAGCTGCAGCAGGCAACATCATCCCCTCCTCCACCGGCGCCGCAAAAGCTGTAGGCAAGGTCATCCCCGAGCTCAACGGCAAGCTGACCGGCATGGCATTCAGAGTGCCCACTCTGGACGTATCGGTTGTTGATCTTACCGTTAACCTCAAGAAGGCCGCTACATACGAGGAGATCTGCCAGGCTATGAAAGAGGCCTCCGAGGGCGAGCTCAAGGGCATTCTGGGCTACACCGAGGATGCAGTCGTATCCAGCGATTTCATCGGCGACAGCCGCGGCAGTATCTTTGATGCAACCGCAGGTATCTCCCTGACCGACAAGTTTGCCAAGATCGTTGCATGGTACGACAACGAGTGGGGTTACAGCTGCATGCTGCTCAAGCTGCTGGTGTACATCGCCACAAGATAAACATAGTTTTTTACAGGCATACCCGCCGATTCTGACGGGTATGCTTTTTTTATAAAAAGTGTTGGCAAAATCATATTTTTGGTGTACAATATATTTGGATAATTATTTTCTCAGGAGCGTACCGATTGAAATGTTTGAAATAATCACCAAAGATACATTGCAGGAGTTTGAGGCCTTTGTTGCAAGCCATCCCAAGGGTCACTTTCTCCAGTCCCATCAGTGGGCCGCCGTCAAGGGCAGCTGGAAATGGGAGGCCGTTGCCGTACGCAATAGCGAGGGGAATATCTGCGGAGCTTTCAGCGTGCTTATCCGCAAGCTGCCCGCACTCCCCTACACATTTATGTACTCCGCCCGCGGTCCGGTCTGCGATATAAACGACAAAGCTACCCTGACCGAGCTTGAACGCGGCGCCGCCGCTCTGGCCAAAAAGCACAACGCCTACGCATTTACCCTTGATCCCGACGTACTGAGCTGTGAGACGGGTTTTATTGAGAATATGAAAGCTCTCGGCTTTGACCACAAGAGCGGCAGCAAGGATTTTGACGGAATACAGCCCAATTACGTTTTCAGACTTAACGTAAAAGACAAGACCGAAGACGAGCTGCTTGGCGCATTCCACTCCAAGACCAGATACAATCTGAGGCTGAGCGAGCGCAAAGGCGTTACAGTCAGACTGTGCGGTAAGGAGATGCTGCCCGATTTTGCCCGTATTATGCTTGAGACCGGCAACCGTGACGGGTTTATTACCCGCCCCCAGAGCTATTTTGAGACCATGATGGACGCGCTGGGCGAAGATTGCCGTCTGTATATGGCGTTTTTGGAGGACAAACCCATTGCGGGCACACTCGCCATCCACTACGGCAACAAGGTCTGGTATCTCTACGGCGCATCCTCCAACGAGCACCGCAACGTTATGCCCAACTATCTGCTCCAGTGGCGCATGATCCAGTGGGCGCTGGAGACCAAGAGCGAGATCTATGACTTCCGCGGAGTCAGCGGAGATATCTCCCCCGATAATCCTCTGTACGGTCTGTACAACTTTAAAAAAGGCTTTGGCGGAGATTTTTGCGAGTTCTGCGGCGAGTTTACCAAGATATACAACAAACCCGTCAACTTCCTTGTAACTTCCGGATTGGGAACCATGCGCACCGTACGCCGCAAGCTGGTTCTGTTTAAAAACAAGGTACTGAAGAAAACCTGAACATTATAAAGATCGCCTTTTGCAGGCGCCTGAGCGACTGCAGAGCATCTTTTGAAAGGGGATAAAATTATGAAAAAACGTGTGGTAATCTCCAGGGACAAAATAGCAAAGAACGTTGCTCTCGCACGCAAGAAAGCAGGCAAAACCGAGATCTATGCCGTACTCAAGTCCAATGCCTACGGCTACGGACTGGACAAGCTTGCCGCCGAGCTGAGAACAAACGGCATCCGCCGTTTTGCTGTAACCGAGCCCAAGGATGCACTCAAGCTGCGCGCCGCAGGTTTTTTGGATGAAGAAATCCTCATTATACGCTCCACCGCCTGCGAAAGCGACATAAAAGACATCATCAAGGCTACCGCCACCGCCGGTATCGGCTCCTATGATGCGGCTGTACTGCTCAACAGTCTCGCCGCAGAGGAAGGTATCGTCTGCGATGCCCACATCAAGATCGACACCGGTCTGGGCAGGTACGGATTCGAGCCCAGCGAGATAGACCGAATTATGTCTATATTCCGTTTTATGCCGAATATAAATGTTACGGGTATGTACTCCCATTATTCCGATCCAAGAAACAAAAAACGCTGTATGGCACAGCTTGAAGCATTCCAGACGGTTGTTGCCAAGATCCGTGAGGCCGGCTTTGATCCCGGTATGCTGCACATCGACGCATCGGTATCCTTTGTCAAGGGTCACACCGAGCTTTTGGATGCAGTCAGACTGGGCAGCGCGCTGACAGGCCACAATCCCATTCTGCACTCGGCAGGTTTTGTACCCGTGGCATCCTTTGAGGCAGAGGTATCGGAGGTAAGATGGCTGCCCAAGGGTCACCCCGTCGGCTACAGCAACGCATACGTCACCAAGCGTCCCGTAAAAGTCGCATACATCCCCGTAGGCTACTACGACGGATTTATGGTCGGCAAAAAGGATGATATATTCTCCTTCCGCGCCAAAGCAGGAAGATTCGTCAGAGCAGGTCTCGCTATGCTCAAACCCCAGAAAGCATACGTACTCATAAACGACAAAAAATGCAAGGTTCTGGGTCACGTGGGTATGAATCATATAGCCGTGGACGTAACAAACACCGAGTGCAACCCAGGCTCCACCGCAATTTTGCCCACCACACCGTTCTTTGTACACCCCAGCATTCCCCGCAATTATATGTAAATCACTGTAAAGCTAACAAACTTTGCAGCTAAAACGATACTTTAAGACTATTTTTAGAGGAGGAACACCCCATGAAAATGATCATCGCTATTATGAACTCTGACGATGCTCCCGTTGTAATCCAGAATCTTATGAAGAATAACTTCTCGGTGACCAAGCTGTCCTCCACCGGCGGATTCCTCCGCTCGGGCAACGCTACCGTACTGATCGGTGTCGACGAGAGCAAGGTGCAGGAAGTCATTGACATCGTAAGCAAGTTCTCCAAGAGCCGCAAGCAGCTCATCCCCTCGTCTTTTGAGGCAGGTGCCTGCTTTGATCCTTCTGTGCCTATTGAAGTCACAGTGGGCGGCGCGACCATATTTGTAGTTGACGTTGACAGATTCGAAAAGGTCTGAACATGCGTTTTCCCTCTCTGCTGGGCAATGACAGGCTGAAAAGCCTCTTTGCCCATATGCCTGCCGACAAGGTCGGTTCGGCAATAATTCTGTCCGGCCCCGACGGATGCGGCAAGGTCACTGCCGCTACCGATCTGGCGGCGGCTCTGCTGTGCACGGGCGAAGACCGCCCCTGTGGGGTCTGCCCGTCCTGCCGCAGGCTAAAAGCAGGCACAAACTCGGATTTTGAGCTGTTTGGCGAGGGTTTGGAGAAAGCCCCCAACATAGATCAGGTGCGCGAGATGCGCTCACGGTCATTTATACGTTCGGGCGACTCGGGATTCAAAGTGTTTGTTATCGCCAACGCGGACAAGCTCAATCCGCAGTCGCAGAATGCGCTGCTCAAGGTGCTCGAGGAGCCGCTGAACACCGTGTTTATACTGACCTGTGCAAATCCCATGGATCTGCTTCAGACGGTCAGATCGCGGTGTACCGTATACAATATTGAACCTTTGGATGAGAACACCATAACCGCGCAGCTGAGTGCCGAAAACGCAGGCACTCCCACTCAATGCGCAAATGCAGCAAGGCTGTGTCAAGGCAGCCTGGAGAAGGCCCGTGACATTATTCAGAACGGCCAGCCGGCTTATGAGAAAGCCGCGCTGATGTTTGCTCAGTCACTTGGCAGTGAGCTCGCCGTGTACAAGGCATCCGTCGCTGCAGGCAATCTGAGCCGCGACGAATATATGCAGTTTTGCATAGAGCTGTGCAGACAGCTGTCTCAGCTTGTGCGTAACGATAAGAATGCGCAGTTGATAATAGAGCTGTATGACTACATACAAAATCAAATGAATGCGATGACGCAAAATCCCTCCGTCTCTGCCCTAAGCGGAGCGCTGGCAGCATTTTGCGGCGATCTTTACGGAGGAAATATATGCCCGAAGTCATAGGAGTAAGATTCAAAAAAGTCGGCAAGGTATACTACTTTGACCCTGCCGGAATTGTTGTCAAAAACGGTCAGCCGGTAATAGTTGAGACCTCCCGCGGCACAGAATGCGGCGAGGTGGTTATGCCCAACCGCGAAATGGCCGAGGAGCAGATCACCGCTCCGCTGAAGAAGATGCTGCGTATCGCCACCCCCGCCGATCTCAAGATCGTGGAGGAGAACGAGAAGTTTGAGAAGGACGCTTTTAAGATCTGCGAAGAAAAAATCAAAAAGCACCAGCTGGAGATGAAGCTGGTTGCCGTCGAATACACATTTGATCACAACAAGCTGCTGTTTTATTTCAGTGCTGACGGACGAGTGGATTTCAGAGATCTGGTCAAAGATCTGGCATCCGTGTTCCGCGTGAGAATCGAGCTGAGGCAGATCGGTGTTCGAGACGAGGCCAAGATGGTCGGCGGTCTGGGCGTCTGCGGATGTCCCCTGTGCTGCAATACTTTCCTCGATTCTTTCCAGCCTGTTTCCATCAATATGGCAAAGGATCAGGGACTGTCCCTCAACCCCACCAAGATTTCAGGCACCTGCGGCAGGCTGATGTGCTGCCTCAAGTACGAGAACGATGCCTATCAGGATCTTATCAAGCATGCACCTCAGGTGGGCAGTCTTGTTGAGACCCCTCAGGGCAAGGGCGTGGTTATCGAGAACGCACTGATCAAGGAGACCTGCAAGGTGCGCCTCAACTCCTCCCCCGACACCCCCGCAGTCTTCCCCGTTGCGCAGTGCAAGGTGCTCAAGGGTCCCGACAGACCTCCCAAGAACGAAACCGAAGACAAAGATAACAAAGAAAACTAAAAAAACTTATTATAGAAAGGTCAATCAACTTATGAAGCAGGACATGATTCTCATTCTCGACCTTGGCAGCGAAGACAATTCTCGCCTTGCCCGTGTTATCAGAGCACTGGGCGTATACAGCGAGATCCACCCCCACGACATCACCAAAGACGAACTCACGGCTCTGCCCAACGTTAAGGGTATTATCCTCAACCACGGCAAGAACAACATCGTCGACGGCAAGCAGATTTTTGCCGGTGACTACATAAAAACCCTTGGTATACCCGTACTTGAGCTCACCGAGCTCCCCTGCTGCGACGACAAGCTGGGCGAGCAGCTCAAACCCTTTGTTTTTGATCAGTGCAAGTGCGAAGCCAACTGGAACATGAAGAACTTTGTTGCCGACCAGATCGAGCTGGTACGCCGTCAGGTAGGCGACAAGAAGGTGCTGCTGGCTCTCTCCGGCGGCGTTGACAGCTCTGTCGTTGCCGCTCTGCTCATCAAGGCTATCGGCGAGCAGCTCCACTGCGTACACGTCAACCACGGTCTGATGCGCAAGGGCGAGAGCGAGCAGGTCATCGAGGTATTCCGCAACCAGCTCAACGCAAATCTGGTATACGTGGATGCTACCGACCGTTTCCTCGGCAAGCTGGAGAACGTAGCCGATCCCGAGCAGAAGCGCAAGATCATCGGCGCCGAGTTCATCCGTGTATTTGAAGAAGAAGCCGAAAAGCTGGGCAAGATGGACTTCCTCGCTCAGGGCACCATCTATCCCGACATCGTCGAGAGCGGAACCAAGACCGCAAAGGTGGTCAAGAGCCATCACAACGTCGGCGGTCTGCCCGAGGATCTGGCATTTAATCTGGTTGAGCCCCTCAAGTTCCTGTTCAAGGACGAAGTCCGTGCCTGCGGTGTCGAGCTGGGTCTGCCCGCCGAGATGGTATACCGTCAGCCATTCCCCGGCCCCGGTCTGGGCGTAAGATGCCTCGGTGCCATTACCCGTGATCGTCTCCACGCACTGCGCGAGGCCGATGCTATCCTCCCTGAGGAGTTTGCAAAGAACGGCCTG
>JAZOWC010000058.1:0-33273 GCA_045658985.1 Oscillospiraceae bacterium | reverse complement strand
AGTTTGAGCGAAGCGAAAACATATCGAGCCGAGCGAAGCGACGGCATATCGACAAAAATAAAAATAGCTTTTGCGCCCGCAAAAGCAGTTCTTGTAAAGAAAAAAGGACGAAGAATCTTAACAATTCTTCGTCCTTTTCCTATCGGTAGGTATTGTTCCATTGGATACTGCTCTATCACATGCACCCATCCGGGTGTTATTTTTTATGCAGGTCAGATTTCAGCGGTCAAGAACGGTGAGAGTACCTTCTCCGCAGTCAAAAACCACGCGGAACCACCGATCGGTATATCTCGACCAGCGGTCGCTCTCGCCGTCACAGTTGGGGTAATGGTCATGCCAGCCGTAAACGGGCAGGAAGAATGTGATGACACCGCCCTCAGCGGCGCATTCCACCGTGCCGTACTGGGCAGAGTGTCCGTACTCGGACGGATCCTTCGAGACGGGAACATCCACCGAGGTCAGAGAGTTTTTCCTGTCGTCAAAAATCTCGATATGCCCCAGAGCATCCACACAAGCGGAGACCTTCTCCCGCTCAAAGCAAACCGTGGTAGGGACAATGGCATTGTAATACGGGGCAACAAGCTTCAGGTGTTCGGTCTGATTAAGGCTGTCATATGTTTTGTACTCCATAGTGTTTCCTCCATCCGAGTTGATTACGTTAACAAAATCCCGCATACGCGGCAGCCTTCTGCCGCCCTGCACTCTTGCAGAACAGGCCGGTTACTTCTTGCTGTCTGCCAGGTCGCGGATCAGAACCTGCGACAGCTTGTAGAAGGGCATGACAGAGTCGATGTCCAGATACTCATCTCTGGAGTGGCAGTCGTCGCCTATGGGGCCCAGACCGTCCAGACAGATGGGGCCGTAGGGTGCGATCAGGTTGGCGTCGGACAGACCGCCGCGAGGCTTGAATGCAATATTGAGGCCCTCGTTTTTGCACACTTCGGTGATATGCTCAAAATACTTCTTGCCCTCCTCGGTGGGGTTGAGTGCGCGGGAGGAGGTGTAGCTGATCATATTCACGCCGATGCCGCGCTCCTCGGCATCGCGGGTCAGCTGATCGACCACGGCCTTTACGCGCTCGGGCTCGTCATTTGCGCTGAAGCGGACACTCACCTGAATACGTGCGTGATCGGCAACAACGTTGGTCTTGGTGCCGCCGCGAGCCACGCCTACGTTGACGGTGGTGTTGCGCTCACGGCTCTGCAGAGCATCCAGCGCAACGATCCATCTTGCCATCTCGCTGACAGCGCTCTTTGCGCCGTTCTCAAACACGTAGCCGCAGTGGCCGGCCTTGCCGATGAATTCGGCGGTGATGCCTATGCAGCCCTTGCGCTCGACGCAGAGGGTGCAGTTGGCGGCGGTGCCGCCGCCCGACTCGTAGAGGAATGCGTAATCGGTCTTTTCGGCATAGGGGGCATAAAGAGGACGGGAAGAATGGCTGCCGATCTCCTCGTCGGGATTAAAGACGGCAACGATGTTGAGCTTCTCGTTGAGCTCCTTGGGCAGATCGCGCATCAGGTGATACATCAGCAGGATGCCGTTTTTCATATCCGAGACGCCGGGGCCGTAAACGGTGTTTCCCTCAACGCGGAAGGGCCACTCGGCGCAGGTGCCCTTGGGAAAAACCGTGTCCATATGTCCGATGAGCATCAGGTCATAATGATCGGCTTCGCGGTTGGTGCAGATGAGGCAGGGGCCTGCTTTGGGCGCACAGTCATGGTACTGCACGTTCCAGCCTATTTCGCGGAATCCCTCGGCAAAAAAGTCTGCGATCTTTTTGACACCCTCGGGATCGTCCGAGCAGCTGTCGATGTTGGTCAGATATTCAAGCTGAGACAGATAGGTATTAAGATCCATAGTATTAACCTCACAAAAAATAAATATTACCTATATTATACAGTCTGCCGTGCGGGTTTTCAAGTGTCCGTGTGCCGTCTTTGTGTTGCATTTTGGTGGGTATATGGTATATTTATATTATATGAGCCTGCAAAAACGGAGGATATATGAACAGGAACAATATATATATTTCCACCGTTGCCCCCGACGCCTGCGAGATGGCACGGGAGCACGGATTTGGTCTTGAGATAGCCGAATACTGCACCGCGTGGAACATGGACGAGCATTTTGAGAGCACCCACGCCTCGGTGAGCAAAAAGCTGCAGGGCGTGCCCCACTGTGTGCTCCACGGGCCATTCAACGAGCTTTTTCCGTGCGCCATAGACCCAAAAGTCCGTGAGCTGACCGCGTTGAGATTCGGGCAGGCAATCGGCCTTGCCGACCTCTACGGGGCAAAAAAGATCGTGCTTCACTCGGGTTATTACGAGCGGATGTATTATCCTGAGTGGTTTGTCTCCGAGGGCATTAAGTTCTGGCGCGAGTTCATGGAGGCTATCCCCGAGGGTTTTGTGATATGCGTGGAGAACGTCTTTGAGCAGACCCCCGAGCTGCTGCGGGACATCGTCAGGGGAGTTGACCATCCGCGCTTTCGCATCTGTCTCGATATAGGCCACGTCAACGCCTATTCGGATATTCCTCTCGGGCGCTGGCTGGACATCTGCGCGCCATATATATCCCATTTTCACGTCCATAACAATGACGGCAGCGCCGATACCCACAGCAGGCTTGCTGAGGGCAGTATGGATATGGGGGAGTTTTTTGCACGAGCCGCCGCCCTCTGCCCGGATGCCACCTACACACTCGAGGTGCGTGAGGCGCAGCCGTCCTGCCTGTGGCTGCAGAAGATGCAGGATAAATAACAACGGCATATCAAAAAAAGCTTCGTCATTTGACGAAGCTTTTTTGTATAATCATCATTCATCATAGCCGTTGGGGTTGTTTTTTTGCCAGTTGTAGCTGTCGCGGCACATATCGGCGAGGGTCAGCTTTGCCTCCCAGCCGAGCTCGCGGCGGCTTTTTTCCACCGATGCGTAGCACACAGCCGGATCACCCGCCCTGCGCGGCGTTATGCGGCAGGGGATGCTGACGCCGCATGTCTGCTCGAACGTATTAACCATCTCTTTGACGCTGACGCCTCTGCCCGTACCCAGATTGAACACACTCTCGCCGCTGTGAGAGCAGATATAGTCCAGCGCCGCCACGTGTCCGCGGGCAAGATCGACCACGTGGATGTAGTCGCGCACACCGGTGCCGTCGGGGGTAGGGTAGTCGTCACCAAATATATTCAGGCACTCACGCCTGCCAACGGCGGTCTGGGTGATATAGGGCATCAGATTGTTGGGGATGCCCTTTGGATGCTCGCCTATGAGCGCAGAAGGATGCGCGCCCACGGGATTGAAATACCGCAGCAGCACCACGCTCCAACGGCTGTCGGCAGATGCGATATCCCGCAGTATCTGCTCGCACATGTATTTTGTGTGTCCGTAGGGACTGCTGCAGCCGCCGGTTTTGGCATTCTCGCTCACGGGCATCTCGTTATCCGCCGAATATACGGTAGCCGAGGAGGAGAATACCAGCCGTCTGACCCCAGCTCTGTCCATAGCGGCACACAGAGCCATGGTGGACTCGAGATTGTTGCGGTAGTATTCCAGCGGCATCTGCAGAGATTCTCCCACCGCCTTGAGGCCGGCAAAATGAATGACGCAGTCTATGCTGTGCTCACCGAATATCCGCGCAAGCAGCCCGTCACTGCGCACGTCGCCTTCGTAGAACTCAACCTGCCTGCCCGTGATCTCAGCCACCCGCAGCAGGCTCGTTTTGCTTGAGTTGCACAGATTGTCTATCACGACAGGGGTGTGGCCTGCCTGTATCAGTTCCACGCAGGTGTGGCTGCCTATATATCCCGCGCCGCCCGTGACCAGCACCTTCATCTGTCAAGCTCCCTTACGATATCCTGCATCTGCTGCCACTTGCTCTCCATATCGGCAACAAGCTTCAGTTGGGTGCGGCAGCGGTCGAGATTGTGACCGGGGCGCTGGATTCCGAAATACCTGTCACCGTCCAGATAGTCGGTGAGGAATCTCAGTCCGCACTCCAGAGTCATAGTCTTGGCGCCCAGAGGCATAAGCTCCTTCTCCAGAGGGGTGAGCCCCTTGCAGGCGGTGAGAAAACCGTCGGTATAGGCTCTGAACATATCCAGCCGCAGCTCTATTTTAGTCAGATCCCGCTCGTCCTCGTCGCCCGAGATGGCGCCCGAACGGATGGAATCGCCGTAGTCAAAGAGCGCCGAGCCGGGCATTACCGTGTCAAGATCGATGACACACAGCGCCTTGCGGGTGTTTTTGTCCAGCATTACGTTGTTCAGCTTGGTATCGTTGTGGGTGACCCGCAGGGGCAGCTGCCCGCTCTGCAAAAGTCGGGTGATGGTCGATGCCTCCTCCTCCCGCGCCAGAACAAACTCGATCTCATTTTCCACGCCGCCCGCTCTGCCCAGCGCATCGCGCTCCAGAACCTCGCGGAACTTGCGGTAGCGGTCGGGGGTGTTGTGAAAATCGGGTATTGACTCGGTGAGAGAATCGGCGGGAAAATCCAGCAGCTGCTGCTGGAACGTGCCGAAAGCCACCGCGCTTTCATAAAAATCCGCCTCGGTCTCGGGCAGAAGCTGACACAGTGAGTCCTCGATATAGTCGGCCATCCTCCACACTTCGCCGTCGGGGGTTGTGTGGTAGGTCTTGCCGCTGTGGGTGCCGATGATGCGCATGACACCCCTCGGGTCGGACACTTTTTTTGCGATATGGTCGGTGACTGCCACAATATTGTTCATAAGCCCGTCGGGATCGCGGAATACCGAGGTGTTGATCTTCTGCAGTATGTATTTTTTGCCGGTGTCGGTGGTAACACGATAGGTGGTGTTGATGTGTCCCGCACCGAACCTCTCGTAGATGACGGCCTGCCCGTTGAGAGCAAAGGCTGTCGAAATCAGATACAACTCGCTCATATCAGAGCCTCCTGTGGCTTATATATCTATATCCAGCCCGACAGGGCAGTGATCGGATTCCATAATTTCGGTGAGTATGAAGCTGTCGCGCACCTTGTCCATAAGCCGCTCGGATACCACAAAATAGTCTATACGCCAGCCGATGTTCTTCTCTCTCGCCTTCATCATATAGCTCCACCAGGAGTACTCCACCTTGTCGGGGTACAGCCTGCGGAATGTATCGCAGAATCCGCTTTGGAGCAGCTGACCGAACTTGGCCCTCTCCTCGTCGGAGAAGCCTGCGCTGCGGCGGTTGGACTTGGGGTTTTTCAGGTCGATCTCCTCGTGTGCAACGTTCAGGTCGCCGCAGTAGATGACGGGTTTCTTGGCATCCAGCGCCTTGAGATAGCCGCGCAGGGCGTCCTCCCAAGTCATGCGGTAGTCAAGCCGCGCAAGCTCCCTCTGGGCATTGGGTGTGTATACGCACACCAGATAAAAATCCTCGTACTCCAGAGTGATGGCTCTGCCCTCGTGGTCGTGCTCCTCCAGCCCTAACCCGTAGCGCACGCTCAGCGGCTCGCGCTTGGCAAAGATTGCCGTGCCCGAGTATCCCTTCTTTTCGGCGCTGTACCAGTAGTCAAAATACCCCGCAGGCTTAAAATCGGCCTGACCTTCTTGCATCTTGGTCTCCTGCAGACAGAAAAAATCCGCATCCACACTATCAAAAAACTCTCCAAAGCCTTTGCCGAGGCAGGCTCTGAATCCGTTTACGTTCCACGAAATAAGTTTCATACACTTTCACCGTCCTTTTTATATTTTAACACGGCACAGAGCAAAAGTGCAACAGTTTATACGGTTGCGTATGCGGCATTTGCGTGGTATTATATATTTGACAAGCAACCAAAACGGAGACAGTATGGACAAAACAGTTATCGGAATCCTGGCTCACGTAGACGCAGGCAAAACCACCCTCAGCGAGGCTATGTTATATACCTGCGGCAGTCTGCGAAAAATGGGCAGGGTAGACCACAAAAATACCTTTCTCGACACCGACAGTATGGAAAAAGAGCGGGGTATCACAATATTCTCCAAGACCGCCCGTATGCAGAGAGCCGGCAGACAGATAATCCTGCTGGACACCCCCGGGCACGTGGATTTTTCCGCTGAGACCGAACGCACTCTCAGCGTGCTTGACTGCGCCGTTCTGGTCATCAGCGCCACCGACGGCGTGCAGGGGCACACCCGCACCATCTGCCGCCTGCTCCAAAAATACAACGTTCCCACGTTTATATTCGTCAACAAGACCGACCTGCCCAACGCAGACCGCGACAGCGCCATGGAGTCTCTGCGCGCTCTGCTGGGCGAGGGGTGCGTGGACTTTACCGCTCCGCCTGCGGTGCGCGACGAGGCGGCTGCCGTCTGCGATGAGAGCGCTCTCGAGGAGTTTTTGCTTTCGGGGGAACTGTCGGATGGCACTCTGCGCCGACTGATTGCCGCCCGCAAGCTGTTTGCCTGCTATTTCGGCTCGGCACTCAAGCTTGAGGGCGTTGACAGCTTTATAGATGGACTTGCGCTCTATGCTCCCGAGGCGGCTTTGGAGAGCCGCTTCGGTGCGCGTGTGTTCAAGATCTCCCGCGACCAAAAGGGCGAGCGCCTCAGCTGGCTCAGAATCACGGGCGGCGAGCTGCGGGCCAAAACCCTCCTCAGCCTCACAGCCAAAAACGGCGAGACGGTGGAGCAGAAGGCCGATATGCTCAGGCTCTATTCGGGCGAGAGATTCGTGCCTGCCGACACAGTTGGGGTGGGGGAGATAGTGGCCGTTACCGGACTGACTGCCACCTATCCCGGTCAGGGACTGGGATGTGAGAGCAATTCGCCCGATGCCCTCATCGAGCCGGTGCTCAACTACCGTCTCATCCTTCCCGAAAGCGTGTCACCCGTCACCGTGCTGCCTCTTGTCCGCCAGCTTGAAGAAGAAGACCCACAGCTGCGGGTCATGTGGATAGAGCACCTGCGTGAGATTCACCTGCGTATTATGGGCAAGGTGCAGCTTGAGGTGCTTACCCGTACCCTCCGCGACCGATTCGGCGTGGAGGCCGCATTTGACACGGGCAATATAGTCTACAAGGAGACTATTGTGGGCAAAGTCGAGGGCGTGGGGCATTTTGAGCCCCTGCGCCACTATGCCGAGGTACATCTCATCATCGAGGGCGGCGAGCGGGGAAGCGGCATCGTTATCCGCTCGAGCTGCTCCACCGACAGGCTTGACCTCAACTGGCAGCGGCTGATATTCACCCACCTGCTGGAAAAACAGCACGCAGGCGTGCTCACAGGCTCGCCCCTCACCGATGTGCGTATCACCCTGGCCGCAGGCCGTGCCCATAACAAGCACACCGAGGGCGGCGACTTCAGGCAGGCCACCTACCGCGCCGTACGTCAGGGTCTGATGCAGGCCCGGAGTGTGCTTTTGGAGCCTTTTTATGATTTTGTCATTACCCTGCCCCTCAACTGCGTTGGCAGAGCAATGAACGATATACAGACCTCGGGCGGAACAGTCTTTGAGCCAGAAACCTCGGGCGACACCGCCACCCTGTCAGGCTATGCCCCCGTGGCAGGTCTGCAGGATTACCGTGAGGAGCTGTCGGCCTACACCCGCGGAATGGGCACACTCAGCCTCAGCTACCGCGGCTATGAAGAATGTCACAACGCACAGGAAGTCATCGCCGCCTGCGGATATTCTCCCGAAAACGACCCGGACAATCCCGCCGATTCGGTGTTCTGCGATCACGGCTCGGGCTTTATCGTCAAATGGAGGGACGTGCCGAGGTTTATGCATATAGAATCGGTGCTCAGAGAGCCTGCCGCCCAAACCGCCGCAGTCACCCGAGGGGGCAGCAGCCGCGGGGGAGGGAATCTCTCCTTTGACAATGACGAGGAGCTTCAGGCTATTTTTGAGCGCACCTACGGCAAGATCGAGCGCCGCGCCTTTACCCCGCACCCCAAGCCTGCCAGGTACGATCTCAGCGACAACTACCGCACCAATTATGCCGCAACGCCTCCCAAACAGCCCGAATACCTGCTTGTGGACGGATATAATATAATCTTTGCATGGGACGAACTCAAAAAACTGGCTCAGGATAATATCGCCGCCGCGAGAGACAGTCTTGAGGAGATCCTGATGAACTATCAGGGTTTCAAAAAATGCACGGTGATACTGGTCTTTGACGCCTACAAGGTCAAGGGCAACCCCGGCTCTGTGCACAAACGCAACAATATCCACGTGGTCTACACCAAGGAAGCCGAGACCGCCGATACCTACATCGAGCGGGCCACCCTCGAGCTGGGCAAACACAACCGTGTGCGTGTGGCCACCTCGGATAACCTTGAGCAGGTGATTATTCTGGGGCACGGCGCTCTGCGTCTGTCTGCGGAGGCCTTCCGTGCCGAGGTGGCGGCCTGCTCGGTGCAGATCGGTGAGCTTATAGCCCGCCACAACAACAAAAACGCAGGCGTCAGACTTGGCGAACTTATAGATTTCCCAAAAGGAGAGTACTGATATGATCTACAGACAGAATCTTCATACCCATTCGGTGTTCTGCGACGGCAAAGACACCCCCCGTGAGATGGTGGAGACCGCCATCGAAAAAGGCTTTGACTCCATCGGATTTTCGGGCCACTCCTCTATGTACGTGCCGCCCCGCTGCGGTATGTCTCCCGACGGAAAAGAAAACTACCGCGACTGCATAAACTCCCTCAAAGAAGAATACCGCGACCGCCTCAAAATATTCTGCGGCGTGGAGTTCGATATGTATTCGGGCATCGATCTGGATAACTACGACTACGTCATCGGCACGGTGCATTTTTTCAAGTTTAACGGTCAGATAGTGCCTATGGACCGCACCTCTCAGGTGGTGCAGGATGTTATTGACACCCACTTCGGCGGCGACGGTATGGCCTATGCCAAGCACTTTTACAGCGAGCTTGCCCGCCTGCCCGAGTTTGGCAAGTTTGACATCATCGGCCACTTTGACCTGCTGACAAAGCATTGCGAAAAAATCAAGTTCTTCGACGAGGACTCCAAAGAATACCGCACAGCCGCCTTGGAGGCACTCCACGCACTCCACGGAAAGATCCCCTTCTTCGAGGTCAACACGGGCGCCATTGCCCGCGGCAACCGCACCACACCCTATCCCGCACCTTTCATTGTTGACGAGTTCAAAGCTCTCGGTTTTGGCGCACTGGTCACCTCCGACTGCCACGACCGCAGGTATCTTGACTGCCACTATGAGGAGTCCTATGAGTATCTTCGCGCCCACGGATTTAAGGAGATATACATTCTCACCGATGACGGCTTCAGGGCGGAAAGGATCTGAAAATCATGAAAAACCTCCTCCTCTCCCTGCAGGAAAAATACGGTCTTTTCAAGGTTAATTACGATGCCGTCTATCAGGCTGCCTGCCTGCTTGACAATGATCCCGACAAGCTTGAGTTGGCAAAAAACCGGGCAGAAGAATACTCCCGCCGCGATATAAGCACCTGCTGTGATATTGACCTGCCCGAGAGCGACGGCAGCCTGCTTATGGATATGCTGCCCCTGTTCGTACTGCTTCCCAACGTGGAGAATATGGTGGCGCTGTACCAAAAACGGGGACTCAGCGACATTATGGATCTGGGTCAGATAGACAGCTGTATTTCGGCAGTGGAGAGACGTACAGGCAGGGTGGGCCTCGACCGCCGCTATTTTGACTGGCTGAGCAAGTATTTCAAGTGTATGCTTTTTCAGGGCGGCATCTTCAGAGTGGAGGTCTGCACCCACAGCCGCCCCGCGCTGGTGCTCCGCCATTGCTGTACGGGCAGATATGAGGTTATGATGACCGCAGGCACATTCCACCGCAGCGGAAATATGCTGGGCGCCGCAGGCTGCCTTGACACCGAGGGCAGCTTTGAGGCCGATTTCTGCGAGACGAAGGACGAGTATCGGGGACATCTGGCCAAAGACGGCCTCGTGTCTCCTCAATATGTCAGCCTGCGCAAGACCGAGTGGGAGGTATACATCAAACCGGGTGACGATATGCTGTCCCTGCATATCCCAAAAGGCGCCCGCCTCACCCGCGAGAGCATCCGCTCCTCGGTCAAAGCCGCCCGCCAAAAGGCCAAAGAGTGCTTCCCTGAGTACGATATCAAGGCCGTGGGCTGTTACAGCTGGCTACTCAATCCTCAGCTTGGTGAGATTCTGGGCAAAGACTCACACATCGGCACCTTCGGCTCAAGCTTTGTCCGCTGGCCGGTCAAAACCGACGGTATGGACGTGTTCGGCTTCGTGTTCCCCCAGACCCACGACGGCTACCACACCCTGCCCGAAAACACCCGCCTCGAGCGCAGCCTCAAAAAGCTCTATATGGACGGCGGCTTTATCCTCAACACCGCAGGCATAATCATCGAATAATGAATAATCTCCCTCCCTTTGACGCATACTGACCAAAAGGGAGGGATTTTTTTTGATCGAAAAGGATACGATAAGACTGCTTCGCGAGTGCGATGCGGGAGTCAAAATGGGTGTCGACTCCATAGACAGTGTCATCGACAGGGTAAAAAGCCGCCGCCTCAAATCCGAGCTCAACCGCTGCAAGGACGAGCACGAGCAGTTGAGAGCCGAGATAGGGACTCTTCTCAACAGATTCGGTGATGAGGGCAAAGAACCTGCCGCCATCGCGCTGGGTATGTCGCACCTCAAGACCAATATGAAGATGATGCACTCGCCTGCCGACAAAACGGTGGCAGATCTGATGACCGACGGCTGCAATATGGGGGTCAAGTCGCTCAGCAAGTACCTCAACGAGTACAAAGCCGCATCCGAGCAGAGCAAGGACATCGCCAAACGGCTTATCGGGCTCGAGGAAGGGCTTGCGCGGCAACTTCGGGATTTTTTATAATCACACTTGACAAGCGTCATTGAGGGTGGTATAATCCAACCAATCAAATACCAAACCGTTGATGCGGAGATAACGGCAAGTATGCCACTACAGAGAGCCCGTGATGCTGAGAGTCGGGTGTGAAACAGTTTGTCAAATGGACCGCGGAGGGTGCAGTCAAATGCGCCGTCAGGCGCAGAGTATTCTGCAACGTGTGACATACGTCAGTTGTCGGGGATATGCTGGTATCCCGCACAGAGTTCGGATTATTGTCCGTGAAGCAAGGTGGCACCGCGAATAGACTGTTATTCGTCCTTGTTGTAGTTATACAACAAGTACGATTTTTGTTTTTGGCATATTTCCGCCATTACTGCCTAACTCTCGGGTCGCCGTACAAATAGTACTGTCAACCCTCGCGTTAGTTGAACTGACGAAAATCTGCTCAAAAACCTTGTTTTTGGCATCTTTCACGTTTCTGCCGCGTAACCCCCGCATTGCCGTACACATAGTACTGCCAATGCGTGCGTTACTTGCATAAAGCGCGAAAGAAACCAAAAATACCGCCCACCCTCGTAGGGGAGGCAGCCCTCTGCCTCCCGCAACCCCATCATCGCCGTACACAAAAAACTATAAAAATCTTATCTATAAACGGAGGCATTATTATGACTTTCAAAGACGTAAACTTCGATACTTATTTTCACAACTACCCCGACAAAGACGGCTATTTTGGCAAATACGGCGGTGTTTTCATCGAGGACAAGCTGAAAAAAGCCATGGAGGAGATCACCTCCGCATATTTCTCCATCTGCCAGTCCCGCAAGTTTATTGCCGAGCTGCGCAGAATCCGCAAAGAGTTCCAGGGCAGACCCACTCCCGTCACCCATCTTGAGCGCCTGAGCGACTATCTGGGCGGCAAGGTCCAGCTTTATGCCAAGCGTGAGGATCTGAACCATTCAGGAGCACACAAGCTCAATCACTGCATGGGCGAGGGCCTGCTTGCCAAGTATATGGGCAAAAAGAAGATCATCGCCGAGACCGGCGCAGGTCAGCACGGTGTTGCTCTGGCTACCGCCGCCGCATATTTCGGCCTTCAGTGCGACATCTATATGGGCGCTGTAGACATCAAGAAGCAGGCTCCCAACGTTGCCCGTATGAAGATCCTGGGCGCCAACGTCGTGGAGGTCACCCACGGCCTGCAGACCCTCAAAGAGGCTGTTGACGCCGCATTTGACGCATACAGCCGCGAGTACAAGGATGCCATCTACTGCATCGGCTCTGTTCTGGGCCCTCATCCCTTCCCCATGATGGTTCGTGACTTCCAGAGCGTTGTCGGCATCGAGGCCAGAGAGCAGTTTATCGATATGACCGGTCACCTGCCCAACGCCATCGTCGCCTGCGTAGGCGGCGGAAGCAACGCCGCAGGTCTGTTCTCCGGCTTCCTCAACGACCCCGTTGACATCATCGGTGTCGAGCCTCTGGGCAAAGGCCCCAAGCTGGGCGACCACGCAGCCAGCCTCAAGTACGGCACCGAGGGCATCATGCACGGCTTCAACTCCATCATGCTCAAGGACGCCAACGGCGAGCCCGCCCCCGTCTACTCGGTAGCCAGCGGTCTGGACTATCCCTCCTCCGGCCCCGAGCACGCATTCTGGCAGGAGATCGGCCGCGCCAAGTACGACGTTATCGACGACGAGGAGAGCATTGATGCGTTCTTCAAGCTGGCTCGTATGGAGGGTATCATACCCGCTATCGAGAGCGCTCACGCCGTTGCCTACGGTATGAAGCTTGCCAAGACCATGGAGCACGGCTCCATCCTCATCAACCTGTCCGGCCGCGGCGACAAGGATATGGACTACGTCATCGAAAACTACGGAATCAGATAAATACGGCTCATCTTGCCCCCGAAAGCAAATTGACATTTGCTTTCGGGGGTATTATAATATTTGAAAATCGAAAAAGGAGCACACAATAGATATGGATCATTTTAACAGCTATCAGCTCAAGCATTTTGCAGGCATCGTTGCCGATACAATGGGTATCTCTCTGCCCGAGGGTTACGCAAAGGGCATCAAATGGGTCAGCGATATCCTCAAAACCCGTGCAGGCGGCACCTGTGACAAAGCCGTGCTCTATCACGCCGACGCCGTGGGTATGTATATGTGGCAGCAGTATACCGACCTGTTTGCTCCCGTATATCGCAACACCACGCTGAGCCTGCCCTTTATCAGCACGGTCAGCTCCTTTACTCCCGTGGCCCACGCAAGTATGTACACCGGCCTTGACCCCAAAGGTCACGGCATACAGAGCTACACCCGTCCTCAGCTTGAGTGCTCCACACTCTTCGACGTGCTCATCGCTCAGGGCAAGCGTGTCGCTATCCTCGCTCAGGACGATTCCACCTTCCTGCATATTTTCGCGGGCAGAGAGCTGGATTATTTTGAGGAGCCCAACGCCATCTGCATTCAGGAAAAGGCTCTGGAGCTTATTGAGTCGGACAAATACGACGTCATCTCCATCCACACCTTTGACTATGACAACGCCGCACACTTCTACGGCCCCGAGAGCAAAGAAGGCATCAACGCCATCGCGCTGGAGGCAGAGGGTTTTGAGCGCATCGCCAAGCTGATCCGCTCCAAGCAGGGCGGCCGCCGCACCCTGTTGACCTACTCTCCCGACCACGGCCAGCATCCCGTCGGCTCCATCGGTGACGAACCCGAGGCAGAGGGCGTGGACACCTCCAAGTTCAAGGGTATGCACGGCACCAAGAAGATCGAAGATATGAACATCCTCCATTTCTTCGGCACAATATGAGGATGGGACAGAATGAACTGGCTTGTTGACACACATACACATTCGGAGCATTCCTTTGACGGCAAGCATTCTGTGCTGGAGATGGCACAGACCGCCGAAAAAATGGGACTCAGCTACTACGCCGTCACCGATCATCTGGAGTTTGAGTATGAGCCGTGGAATCACCCCTTTGACCCCGCCGCTCAGCGCCGTGATATTGAGGCGGCGCAGCAGCAGGTGTCCCTCAAGCTTGCCTACGGCGCCGAGATCGGTTTGTCATCCGATCCCAAGCACGCGCGGATGGGCTGGGATCACATCAAAGCCTTTGACCCCGACGTGGTCATCGGCTCGCTCCACGTCATTGACGGGCAGGATGTGTACAATGCCCCCTATTTTGTGGGCAAAGACCGCGCCAAAGCCTACGGCATCTATCTTGAGAACATCCTTGCCGCCATCAAAACCCTGCCCGAGGTCAACATTCTCGGACACTACGATTTTGTGTGCAAGCGTGCTCCTTTTGAGCCCCGCGCATTCGCACTCGGTGATGCTTATGACGCGCTGGATGAGCTGTTTGAGTATGTTATACACAACGGCATCGGACTTGAGCTGAATATTGCCGTATGGCAGCAGTCGCCCCCGTGGGGACTGGACGTGCTCAAGTTCTTCCGCGAAAAAGGCGGCGAGTTCGTCACCTTCGGCACCGACTCTCACCGTCCCTCGCAGGTAGGACTGCGCATTGACGAAGCAAGAGAGCTTGCGCTGGCGGCAGGCATAAAATACACCGCCGTATACCAAAAACGCAAACCCACCTTTATCAAGCTTTGAGAGGTAACCAATGGAAAGAGTCAGATATATCGGTGACATCTACCGTCCCCCAAGCGAAGCATACTCCCTCATAATTCAGGCCACCGTAGGCTGCTCGGGCAACACCTGCCGCTTCTGCCGAATGTACAAGGCCAAGCAGTTCTATATCCGTCCCATAGAGGACGTGCTGGAAGATCTGCGCCGCGCCCGCGCCTGCTACGGCAGAGTCGGGCGGATATTCATAGCCGACGGCGACGCCATGATAATGCCCCTGCAAAATTGGCTGAAGATTCTGGACTATATCAAGCAGCATTTCCCCGAGACCGAACGCGTCACCTGCTACGCCACACCCCGAAGCGTCCTGCTCAAAAAGCCCGATGAGCTTGCCGTACTGCGCGGAATGGGTCTTGAGATGGTGTACATCGGCCTCGAATCAGGCTCGGATCGGGTGCTCAAACTGATGGAAAAGGGCAATACCGCCGCCGATATCATCGAAGCATCCAAAAAACTCCACGCCGCAGGCATCAGGATCTCGGTTACAGCCATCAACGGCCTCGGCGGTCTTGACCTGCTGCAGGAACACGCCGTGGAGACGGGCAGAGTGCTTTCGGCAATGAAACCTCACTATATCGGTCTGCTGACTCTGATGATCGAGCCTCCCGCACCCGTATGTCAAATGGTTGACTCGGGGGAGCTCAGGCTGCTGACCCCCGAAGAAATACTGGGAGAGACGCGCCTGATCCTGCAAAACTGCGATTGTGAGGGCGCCGTGTTCCGCTCCAACCACGCCAGCAACTATCTGCCCCTTGCAGGCACCCTCAACCGCGACCGAGACAAGCTGACATCAATGATCGACCGCGCCCTTGAAGGCAAAACCAACCTGCGCCCTGAGTACTTTAGGGCATTATGAAAAACGAAAACAAAAGAAAAAATAACAGACTTCCGGGGTATGATTACAGCCAAAATGGCGTGTATTTTGTCACAATATGCACAAAAGACAGGGAATGCCTGCTTGGAGAAATTATACCCTCGGATGATGTAGGGGAGGCAGCCCTCTGCCTCCCGCAAAATCATCTGTCGTATTATGGTTTGATCGTCGAAAAGTATATAAACAGCGCAAACAGCACGTATGAGGACGTAACGATCGATAAATACGTAATTATGCCTAACCACGTCCATTTGCTTATCAGCATTGACTATGAAAACGGGAGGCAGAGGGCTGCCTCCCCTACGATAGGTGATATTGTAAAAGGTATTAAATCCCTGACAAAAAAGCACACGGGCGAGGATCTTTTTCAAAGATCCTTTCACGATCACATAATCCGTGACCACAAGGATTACTTATTGATATGGGAGTATATAGATACCAATCCTCGCAAGTGGCAGACGGATTGCTTCTATTCGGTCTAATAACTCCCGTTTTACATCCCCCACATAACAAAAAATACCCGCGCTGTCTGCAGACAGCGCGGGTAATATTATGTCGTTTTACAGATTGGCTTATGCCTTCTTGGCGTTCAGCTTCTTCATGTACATAAGGAAGCCGATGATAACAACAACGCCCAGAGCCAGAGTTACGACAGCGGTAAGAGCAAAGCCCAGAGCGCCGCTGATCAGGCCTGCTACCAGATACATTACGAAGCTGATTGCAGCAACGGTCAATGCATAGGGCAGCTGAGTGGATACGTGGTTGACGTGTACGCACTTAGCACCTGCAGAGGACATGATGGTGGTATCGGAGATGGGGGAGCAATGGTCGCCGCAAACAGCGCCTGCCAGACATGCGGAGATGCCGATGAACAGCAGAGGATCGCTGACGGAGAACATATTGCAGACGATGGGGATCAGGATACCGAAAGTACCCCAGGAGGTACCGGTTGCGAATGCCAGGATGCAGGCAACGACAAAGATAACTGCGGGCAGGAAGTTTGCAAGGCTCTGTGCGAACTCGCTCTGCATGAGCTTCTCAACGTAGGAAGCCGAGCCGAGGATGTCGTTGGAGATGTTCTTCAGAGCGGTTGCAAGGGTCAGGATGGTGATAGCGGGAACCATTGCCTTGAAGCCCTGGGGAATGCACTCCATAGCACCTGCGAAGGTGATGAGCTTTCTTGCCAGCATGTAGACAACAATAACGATGAAAGCGATGATAGCGCCCCAAGGCAGACCGACTGTAGCATCGGTGTTACCGAATGCGCCGACCAGATCGCCTGCGAGCTCTGTGCCGCCCCACCAGTCAGTGCCGAAGAAGCCGCCGACGTAGAGCAGACCGAGAACAGAGATGATAACCAGAACGATGATGGGGAATATCAGGTCAGCGACCTTGCCCTTTTCGTTTGCTTCATAAACTTCGCCGTCAACGCGCTCATCGGTGGAGAACAGGTCGCCGTTCTGGATAGCGTTGAGCTCGTGCTTTCTCATGGGGCCGTAATCGGCGTTGAGAACTACGATAGCGATGATGAATGCCAGAGTCAGCAGGGAGTAGTAGTTGAAGGGGATAGCCTTGATGAACAGCTCAATGCCGGAGATGTCAGCTGCTACGTTCTCGGGAACAGAGCCGGAAACTGCTGCTGCCCAGGAAGAAACGGGAGCGATCATACAGATGGGAGCTGCGGTAGCGTCGATGATGTAGCTGAACTTTGCACGGGAGATCTTGTGTGCATCGGTAACAGGCATCATAACCGAGCCGACGGTGAGGCAGTTGAAGTAGTCGTCGATGAAGATGAGGATACCAAGAACAAAGGTTGCCAGCTGAGCGCCGACTCTTGTCTTGATGTGTGTCTCAGCCCAACGGCCGAATGCGGCGGAGCCGCCTGCACGGTTGATCAGAGCAACGATAGCGCCCAGAAGAACCAGGAACATAAAGATACCTGCGGTACCTTCGATTGCGGAGATGATACCGTCGCTGACGGTGTAGTTAATTGCTGTGGTAACGGAGCCTGCGCTTGCGAGGATCGCGCCGGTCAGAACACCGATGAACAGAGAAGAATAAACTTCCTTGGTGATCAGAGCCAGAGCGATAGCTACGATGGGCGGAACCAGTGCCCAGAATGTTGCGTTGGTTTCCACGCCGCTGAAGGACACACAGAGTGCCATAATGATAACAGCAGCAATGGCGATGACTGTGACTAAGCTTTTGGTCTTTGCTGATTTCATGTCTCGTTTCCTCCTAACTTTTTTCTATTTTACACGGTGCTTTCGCATCGGATAAACAGACAGTGCAAAAGTATGCATAGAATGCATACGGACCTTAATTAATTATTGTCCAATTCCATCCAAATGTCAAGAGCCTGTCAAAAAATACATAACCGACCCTCAAAAATTGTGAAAATTGCACAAAAAATGTAAATGGATTTCTAACAATCGGTGAATAAAAAAGTCTTGACATTTGGCAAAGACGCGGTAAAGACGACCTTTTGTAAGCCTTTTCATCTCCCAGCGGCCAAAAATATCGTATACCCTCCCGTGCTCTGAGTTTACAACCCTGCAAAACGGTAGTATAATATTTAATGCAACGGTATAAATACTCATTCCACGGAGGACGTATAATGAATAAGCTGACTTTTGCAATACTCGGTATGGGCAACCGCGGTACCGTGTATGCCAAAAATATCTCAAAATTTTCCCATCGCGCAGAGGTGGCAGCCATAGCCGACGTGCGCCCTGTGCGCCTCGAGTCGGCCAACCGATTTCTCAACCTCGGCGAGGATCGGATATTTGCTTCCGCCGACGAGCTGCTGGCGCAGCCCAGACTGGCCGATATGATGGTCATAGCCACTCAGGACGCCCAGCACAGAGATCATGCGGTGCGCGCCATGGAAAAAGGCTACGACCTGATACTGGAAAAACCCATCGCCAGCCGTATAGAGGACATAGCCGTCATCGCAGACACGGCCAAAAGGCTGGGCAGGACGGTGTTTGTCAGCCACGTGCTCAGGTATACGCCCTTTTACAGACAGATCAAAGATCTGCTGCGGGAGGGCAAGGTCGGCAGGATAATGTCGGTGGAGGCCTGCGAGTACGTGGGCTACTATCATCAGGCGCACTCTTTTGTCCGCGGCAACTGGCACAGCCGTGAGCAGAGCTGTCCCATGATTCTGGCCAAAAGCTGCCACGATATGGACATTCTGCTTTGGCTCATCGATGCCGAGTGCGAGCGCGTCAACTCCTTCGGCTCGCTGGATTACTTCAAGCGGGACAATGCCCCCGCCCACTCCGCCGAGCGCTGCCGCGACTGCAGGGTGGACTGCCCCTACAACGCGCAGAAGTTCTATCTGAGTTCCATCCCCGGCTGGCCTGCCAACGTGCTCCACCCCGAGCCTACCGAAGAAAATATCCTCAAGGTGCTGGACGAGACCGACTACGGCAAATGCGCCTTCAAGATGGATAACGACGTGGTCGATCATCAGACCTGCAATATGCAGTTTGCAAACGGCGCGGTGGCCACATTCCATATGTCTGCCTTCAACAGCCTGCAGACCCGCTATATCCGCATTATGGGTACCGAGGGTGAGGTCTGGGGCAGAATGAGCGACAAAAAGGTGTACTGGCAGCGATTCGGTGAGGAGATGCACGAGATCGACATCAGTGAGCAGCTTGTGGATGCATCGGGACACGGCGGCGGAGACCGCGGACTGGTCTTTGACGTCATCCGCTATATGCAGGGTGAGGAGTTTGACACAAGCTCGGTCACCCTTATAGAGCGCAGTGTGCAGAGCCACTATCTGGCATTCGCCTGCGAAGCAAGCCGCCTGCAGGAGGGCAGGACCCTGAATTTCGGCGAGTTTACAAAGAATATATAACACCCCGTCCATAGTCGGGATACCTAATTAGATACACAAAAAAGCGGTTCGGCATACAGCCGAACCGCTTTTTTGCGTATTATATATTATATAATAGGTATCATCGGTTGAGATAATCGTCGGTAGCCATAATATACTGCACCAGCAGACGCATCGCATCAAAAAATCCGGGGATCCAGATCTTTTCGTCCGGTGCGTGAGCGCCGCCGTGACCCTTGGGCATCTCAAGACCGGGCTTGCCGTCGGCCGAAGGCGTGCCGATGCACATACCGATGCTCAGTGCCTGAGTGCAGTCGCCTGCAAGATTGAGGGGTGTGGCGTAGGTCTTGCCGCCCATGGTGTAGGGCTTGGAGCTTTTGCCCGTCATCTCGTTGTAGAGTGCGGCAAGCTCAAGGGGCAGGGTGCAGGTGTCGCGGAGCATGAATGCGGGACGGTTGTCCGAGCGCACCACGGGCCAGTTTCTGGCGGCGAATGCCTGCTCGGTCTGCTTTTCCAGCCACTCGCCCGTCTCTCCCGTGCCGTAACGGACGTTAAATCCAAGCTCGATGTTGCCGTTGTCCATCCGGCCCGTGCCGTTGGCAACGGTCAGCGCGCCAAAGGTGGGGTCGGAGAAGTTTATGCCGAATATCTCACCCGTGTAGTCGGAGAGCAGCTCGTTCATCACGGCAAATCCCTCTCTGTCGCCCTCGGACAGAGCCTGCACGTCCATCAGCAGCTCGGCTATCAGCTTGTTGGAGTTTATGGAGCCTTTGGGAGCGGATACGTGAGCCGAAATGCCCTGAGCGGTGAGAGTCAGGCTGCTTTCGCCCTCGGTGAGGGTGATATCTGTGCGGCCTGCCAATTTTTGCTGCAGCTCAGCCGTCAGCGCGTCGGTTTTGTACAGCTCGATGACCGTCTTGTCAACAACCACGTTGATGGCCTCGCCGCCGTTGAAGCTCTTTATGCACTCAAAAGGCCGCTTGGGGCTGACGTAGAAGCGGTAGATGCCCTTCTCGCCCACGCAGCAGGGAAAACCTGCGTCGGGTGTGATGGAAAAATCGGGCAGGGGCTCGTTTGCGATGAATGCGGCCATGTCGGGCGAGCCGATCTCCTCGGCAGAGCCTACCACCGAGATGAGTTTTGAGCGCAGGGGCAGCTCGAGGTCGCGGAACATACGCAGTACGCCCAGCGCCATCATAATTCCCGATTTGTCGTCGCTGACGCCGCGGCCTATCAGGGTGTCCTCGATGATCACCGGCTCAAAAGGTTTGGTATAGATCCATCCGTCGCCGCCGGGTACAACGTCGGCGTGACCGAACAGACCGATGCTCTTTTTGCTCTCGCCATAGGTGGATACGGCATAGGTATCCTCGCCGATGCGGGTGTCAAAACCGTATTTTTGGAACATATCGGCGCAGTAGTCGAGGGCGCGCTTTGCCTCTTTGCCGTAGGGAGCACCCTCCTCGGCGGCGGATACCACAGAGGGGATGCGTGCAAGCTCCAGCCACAGATCAATGATCTCACCGCGGTGAGCGTCTATCCAGCTTTGTACTTTTTTGTCGATTTCGTGGTTAAACATATTTTTGCCTCATTTTGCGGCCTTGACAGCCTTGTAGGTGTGCAGGATATTCAGATCCTCGGGCATATCCAGACCGTGAGAACCGTAGTATTCCTTCTCATTGTCGCCGTCGATGGCGTGACAGCCGTGATCCATGGCAAAGCCGATGAGAGTGTTGTGCTTTGTCCAGTTATCCTCGATCAGCTTGCAGAACTGGGCATAGGCGTGGCTGTTTGCGCGCAGCTCGGAGATGGCATCGTAGCTTTCGGGGCCTGAGCGGTGCATACGGCTGTCATAGTTGCCGTTGTATACCAGAATAAAATCGTGCTCATCGCGGAGTATCAGCTCGGCGGCCTTGGCGTTTGCCTTGTCAACCGATGCCTCGGAATCCATAACAAAATAATCTGCCTCACGCTCGAGGAAGATCTTGCTCAGACTGCAAACGCCGGTGGTGACCAGCGCGCACTTTTTGCCTGCGCGGATCAGAGCGTCAAAGAGGGTGTCTATTTTGATAACGGGCTTTTCGTATTTCTGTATGCCGTGCACCTCGGGCTGTGCGCCTGTGTACATGGTGCCGAAGCATACGGGAGTAACCGAGGGCATCACCGAGCGCAGGGGGATCTCAATATCGCCCAGAGCCTTGACCTCGCGGACGTAGTGCTCGTACTTCTCAAATATCCACTGACCGATAGCGTCGGGATTGTACATAAAGATGCGGTCGCACTTCTCGCCGCCGAATGCGCTGTCAATGAATGCGTTCAGCTCCTCGTTGGCTTCTGCCGCCTGAGCGGGAGGGGTGATGCCCATGGCGTATGCCAGCGAGGCACAGAGTGTATCAAGAGAGTTTTTGTTAAGCTCGTTACTCATTGCTGTGATCTCCTTTATATTTATTATATATGTATAATAGCACTTGTGCCCGACCATTTCAAGGCAAAAAAACCGAAAATCCCCCGTGCGATTGCACGGGGGACAAATTGTTTTTACAGCAGGGCTGTAAGTTTTTTGATGGTTTCGGGTGTGGTCTCGGGCAGATGTGAGAGGGGGAACGGGATGCCCATCTTCTCATATTTGCTCTCGCACAGCTTGCGGAATGCAAGCAGCTCCACCTTGTCCACGCACTTGTGCTTATCGCGGATGGTCTTCAGCGCCTGCACGTTGTCCTCATTGTCGTTGAGGGTGGGGATTATCACCTGACGCAGGGTGGTGGGGATGTTCTGCTTGTCGAGATAGTCGAGAAACTCCATCACCCTCGGCATCTCCCACTTAGTGTAGCGCAGATAATCTTCGGGGCAGGTGTACTTGATATCCAGCAGCACACGGTCGGTGACCGAGAGCAGCTTTTTTGTATCCTCGCTGAGGATACATCCCGAGGTGTCCAGACAGGTGTTGATGCCGGAGCCGTGGCAGAGCTCAAACAGTTCGCGCACAGCCTCCGCCTGCATCAGCGGCTCGCCGCCGGACACGGTAATGCCGCCCTCCGCGCCGAAATACTCCCGATACCGCAGGCATTTTTGCACAAGCTCCTCAGCTGTCATCTCCCTGCCGCCCTTTGTGTCCCATGTGTCGGGGTTGTGGCAGCAGGCACATCTCAGCGGACAGCCCTGCGTAAACACCACAAACCTCACTCCCGGGCCGTCCAGAGTGCCCAGAGTCTGCAGAGAATGAACTCTCAGCATCAGAGGGACTCGTGGAATGTACGGCTGATGACCTCGCGCTGCTGCTGACGGGACAGCTTGTTGAAGTTGACAGCGTAGCCGGATACGCGGATGGTCAGGTTGGGATAATCTTCGGGGTTCTCGTATGCCTTGAGCAGAGTCTCACGGTTGAGAACGTTGACATTGATGTGATGAGCCTTCTTTGTGAAGTATCCGTCCAGAATGGACACCAGATTGTTGTATCTCTCCTCATCGGTTGCGCCCAGAGTGTTGGGGGTGATGGAGAAGGTGTTGGATACACCGTCGCGGCAATCGTCGTAGCTGATCTTGGCTACCGAGTTGAGGGATGCCAGAGCGCCGTTCTCCTCGCGGTTGTGCATGGGGTTTGCGCCGGGGGCAAAAGGCTCGCCTGCGCCTCTGCCGTCGGGTGTTGCGGCGGTGTGCTTGCCGTACATGACGTTGGAGGTGATGGTCAGGATGGACAGAGTGTGGATTGCGTCGCGGTATGCGGGGGTCTTGCGCAGCTCGGTGATGACCTTGTGGGTGATGTCCTTTGCCATCAGGTCAACTCTGTCGTCGTCGTTGCCGTATTTGGGGAAGTCGCCGGTGGTCTCAAAGCTCTCAATGTAGCCCTTCTCGTTGCGGATGGGACGAACCTTGGCAAACTTGATTGCGCTCAGCGAGTCGGCAACAACCGACAGACCTGCAACGCCGAATGCCATAAGTCTCTCGACCTCGGTATCGTGGAGAGCCATCTGAACCTTCTCGTAGGCGTACTTGTCGTGCATGTAGTGGATGATGTTCATGGTATTGACGTACAGTCTCATCAGCCATGCGATGTAGCGCTCATAACGCTCCATAACAACGTCAAAGTCAAGCTCCTCGCCCTCCATGACACCTTCCTGAGGACCGATGTGCATATCGGAGGATACGTCGTAGCCGCCGTTGATGGCAATAAGCAGGAGCTTTGCCAGGTTGCAGCGGGCGCCGAAGAACTGCATCTGCTTGCCGATCTTCATAGCCGATACGCAGCAGGCGATGGCATAGTCGTCACCGTGATAGGGACGCATAATGTCGTCGTTCTCGTACTGGATGGAGTCGGTGTCGCAGGAGACCTTGGCGCAGAAGCGTCTGAAAGCATAGGGGAGAGCGGGGGACCACAGAATGGTGATGTTGGGCTCGGGTGCGGGGCCGAGGGTGTAGAGGGTGTTGAGCAGACGGAAGCAGTTGCGGGTGACCAGGCTTCTGCCGTCCTCGCCCATGCCGCCAACAGCCTCGGTGATCCACATGGGATCGCCGCCGAACAGCTCATTGTACTCGGCTGTACGCAGGTGACGTGCGATGCGGAGCTTCATGACAAAATCGTCCATCAGCTCCTGAGCGCCGGCTTCGGTCAGAGTGCCCTCTGCCAGATCGCGCTCAATGTAGATATCAAAGAATGTGCTTACTCTGCCCAGACTCATTGCGGCGCCGTTCTGCTCCTTGATGGCGGCCAGATAAGCAAAATATGTCCACTGGATAGCCTCGCGGGCGTTCTTTGCGGGCTGGGAAATATCGTAGCCGTACATTGCGGCCATATCCTTGAGGTAGCCGAGGAATGTGATCTGCTGGAACAGCTCCTCGCTGGCACGGGTGGTCTCCACGTTGAATACACCCTCGCCGATAGCGGCCTTGTCGGCCTTCTTCATCTCAATCAGACGGTCGATGCCATAGAGAGCAACTCTGCGGTAGTCGCCGATGATTCTGCCGCGGCCGTAAGCATCGGGCAGACCGGTGATGACGTGGCACTTGCGTGCAGCGCGCATCTCGTCGGTATAAGCGCGGAAAACGCCGTCGTTGTGGGTGGTGCGGAACTTAAACTCCTGCTCTACCTTGTCGGAGAGGGTACGTCCGTATGCCTGACAGGCCTGACGTGCCATACGGATGCCGCCAAAGGGGTTTACACCGCGCTTGAGGGGAGCATCGGTCTGCATACCTACGATAAGCTCGTTGTCCTTGTCAATATATCCGGGAGCATAGTTCTTGAGAGAGGATACGGTCTCGGTGTCGATGTCAAGCACACCGCCGCACTCGCGCTCGCGGCGAAGCAGCTCGCGGACCTGAGCCATGACCTTTTCCGTACGGGGGGTTGCCTGAGCCAGAAAACCCTCGTCGCCTGTGTACTCACGGTAGTTCTGCTGGATAAAATCGCGTACGTTGATCTCATCCTGCCATACGCCGCCTTTGAATCCCTTCCAGTTTTCGTGTTTCATTAGGTTAACTCCCTTCGATAAATAAAAAAATGGGCAAATCAGTAAAAACTGACTTGCCCAGACGGTCGGCATTGTTCCTGTTGCATTCCCCTGCGGTTACCCGCTGATCCGTCAGTTATGCAAAGGCTTTATATTGTAGTTTTATGATACCTTAAATTTTCCCGTTTGTCAATTGTAAAAATAGCAAAAATTGTCGGCATGTTTGTGCCGCCGAAGCTTTGTCGAGAAAACTATTGACAAGATTTGTGGTGAAAGCGTAATATTATATTAACATAATATTGCAAATTTGCAATTATTTTGTAAAAAAGCTTGGCAAAATATAATTTGACATAATTTATAAAAAGGAGAAGAAACATGCGAGAATTTTTCACCAGATCACTGGCACTGACCCTTGCGCTGCTCACACTTTGTCTTTGTGCGTGCACATCGGGGGAGACAAAGGATGACCCGGCACCCCAAGATCCTGCGGTACAGAATCCTGATCCCGTACCTCAGGACCCTACTCCCGTGCCCGATCCCGAAGTGCAGAAGCCCTCTGCTGCAGAAGCTTCCTTTTTGACCTTTGATTTTACTCAGGACGAGGAGTTTTTGCCCAAAAACATTTATGACGAGTCTCTGTATGTGAAAGGAATCGTCCCCGTCAAGGCTGACGGCAAGTATTCCGTTCAGGTGCTGGGCGAAGAAGACCCCGGCTATTCCATCGTGCTGAACGGTGAGTGGGGACACACCTACGAGGTCAAATGCCCTGCGGATATGCCTGCGCTGCGTGCCGCGGTCGTCAGCCGCGACCCCCGCAATCTGGCAGTGGGAAAGAAAGTCTCCTACGACAGCTCCAAGTCTCTCAAGTATTTTGATGCCGAGCCCACCGAGGGCAAAACTTTTTCGTTTATGTATACGTCCCGATTTGAAAACGACTGTCTGGTTCTCTATACCGGTACCGAGAAGGTAGAGGTTGAGATCTATGAGCGTACTATGGTCCAGTCTGAGGATACCGAGGGCCATTGGTTTATTCCCTCCGAGACCTTCGGAGATCTCCACGGCGGCGAAGGCAGCTATGCCGACATTCTTTGGACGGCCGAGGAGTTTTTAAACAATCTGTATGAGCCTTACCGTACCAAGTACCCCGAGTATATCACCCGCGAAGTGATCGGCAAAGATCAGAGCGGACAGTATGATATGTATGCTTACGTTTATGCCCCCGAGGAGTACAAATGCACCCTGTTTGTTGCAGCGGGCGTTCACGGCGATGAAGATCTGGGCTATCACGGTCTTGCCGCCTTTATGTCCCTTGTTGCCGATGCGACCGAGGACAGCGACCCCACCTTGTGGTTTATGCGCAACAACGTCAGATTTATTATTATACCTATTGTAAACGTCTGGGCGGCATCTCAGGATCCCGGCACAGAGCGTACACGCCTGAGATACAACTCCGAGTATGTTGACCTCAACCGCGACTTCAAGGATCTGACCCAGGTCGAGAGCCAGAATGTTGTCAATTATTTTGCCAAGTACGCTCTCGAGGTCGATATGATGATGGACTGTCACACCGCAGACGGCAAGGATTACGCTCTTTGGTACAACTATATCCTCTACGCCGAAAATACCGCAGTAAACTACAAGACCACCAATCATATGTATCATCGTATGATGGAGATGGGCATCATCGACGAAACCCCCAGTCTTGCCAAGATACCCGGCAGCTACAACAAGGGCAGCGAGTATCTTGAGGGTATCGTATGGAACAAGTTTAAGGTGCCCAGCATAACCGTCGAACACGCTGACTATAAATACACCAACGCCTTCTACGGCTCGGGCGAAGAGGTCACCATCGCCTGCGAGACCTACGGCAACTTCCTTATTCAGAACGCCATCTATTTCTGCAACGCCAAATAAGGGTTTTATACCAAACAAAATATATAAAAAAGGAGACGCAACATGAAAAGATTTACCGCGCTGTTCCTCGCATTGATCATGTGTCTCGGACTGTTTGCCGGCTGCGGCAAGGACGAGACTCAGGCAAAAGACCCCACTCCTGCACCCGCAGACCCCGTAACTCCCGATCCCACACCGGCAGACCCCGCACCTGCTGATCCCACACCTGCTGATCCCAAACCCGCCGATCCCAAACCCGCAGATCCCAAGCCCACAGAGCCCGAAAGCACCGTCAAGAAGCTGCTGCTGGATGCTACCGACGGTCTGAGTGTCGCTATCGCCAACCCCGGTGAGTCCTCCATCTCCAACCGCAAGGCTGTCGTTGCCGAAAAGGGTATGGTCCTGCTGGGCGAATACAACGCTGTTGGTATGGTCCGTAAGGCCGATTACGCTTTCAGCTGGGCAGAACTGGGTCTCGAGGGTGAGTCCTGGGAATACTTGGGCTCTACCTTTGAGGTCGATTTTGCCGATCCTGCAAAGCCTGTTATCGTCAAAAAGCCCACCCAGAAGAGCGCATTCGCTTACGAAGGCCGCGGCAGCATCCCCTTTGAGGGCGACAACCACATCAAGCTTCCTATCGGCAGCTATGAGATCAAGGGCAAGCTTTGCAACGCAGGCTTCAACGGCTCTAACCTTGTCAACGAGAGCGGCAACCACATCCGCAGATGGGGCGACAAGTTCTCCGCCGGCAAGACTGACGTAAAATGGACCCATGACTCTGCATACACTTGGTGTTTCTTTATGGTCTGCGATATGTACAACGTATTTGCATACGCTGCCATCAGCGCCGATCCCACCACTTACAGCGCAAGCTACGAAGCTCCCGATCCCTCCAGTATGACCAAGATCTTCGGCTTCGGCGGCTTTATGTTCGGTACCAACAACGCACTTGGTACCATGAGCGCTATGTTTGAGGAAGGCCTCGACAAGGATGTATTCAAGACCGTCAAGTACCTGTCTGCAAACAGCTCTGCTTCCACATGGAATATTCACGAACTGTTCTCTGCTGATGTGCGCACCGATCCTGAAATGGCTATATTTACCGGAAGCGGTGTGGAAGCAGGCAAGTGGCTGGAGGAGAATGTCTATGACTACGTTATTCTCCAGACCGGTCGTGACAACACTCTGGACGAAGGCGACAACCGTACTATCTATGCCTGCGCCAAGATTGCCAAAATGGCTTATGACAAGAATCCCGACGTCAAGATCGTTATCGTGGCTCCCTACGGCCACAATGCAACCTATCCCGACACTCCCGATGTTACCAACCACAAGGATCACGTTGCCCTGATCAACAGAGAGGCAAACGATACCGTTGAATACATCAAAGAAGAGGCTGGCATCGACAACGTAGTTATGGTTTCTGTCGGCGATGTATTTGAGGCTTATGCCGCAAACGGAGAGCTCTCCGATCTGTTCCTTGCAGCAGACGACAGAGAAAGCCGTATCAATGTCGGCAACCGCGCAAGTGCCAAGGGCGCATACCTGACCGCCTGCGCCATCTACGCTGCAGCTACCGGCAATTCCCCCGTTGGCCTCAGCACTCTGGGCGAGAAGGACATCAACACCAATACCGATTGCGCCATCTCCGCTGATGACGCTGCCGCTCTGCAGGCTCTGGCTGCAAGCGTAGTTCTGAAGTAAATCCGATACACTTCGCTATACTATACAAAAAGACGGCATACCGCAGGGTATGCCGTCTTTTTGTATAAAGAAACCCACCGGCAGCTTTACTGCGCCGGTGGGTTGGGAATGATTTGATTTTGCGCGGTATCTCCCGTGAGGGGGATGGTTACAGCGCTGCGTCGAGCCTGCCGTAGTATTTGTCCGCATAAGCGGTCAGCTGATTGCGGTAGTCCTCGTGGTCGGCGTTCTTGAGATTGCGCAGGTAGTCGTGGCTCTGCAGGTGGGTGTCGCTTGCCTCGATGACCGCAACTGCGATGTTGGAGCAATGGTCGGCAACGCGCTCAAAGTTATTCACACAGTCGTTGTAGATGAATCCAAGCTCCAGAGTACACAGACCTGCCTGCACACGCTGGATGTGGCGCACCTTCAGCTCCTTGGTCAGCGCGTCTATGACCTGCTCGAGCGGCTCTACCCGCTTGGCGGTGTCGCTGTCGTTATCCAGCAGAGCTCTGCCTGTCAGATCGAGGATCTCGTGTATGGAGTCGGTGCAGATGCTCAGCTCCTTCTGTGCCTGTTCGGAAAAACTCTTCTTCTTCTCAAACAGCTCTTTTGCCAGCTCGGCAATGTTGACCGAATGGTCGGATATACGCTCGATGTTGCCCAGACAGGTGAGATACTTGGCCGATGCCTGATTCTCCTTTTCACTCAGCGGCTTGGCGTTCAGCTGCACCAGATATGCACCCAGCTGATCCTCCATCTTGTCCACCTTGTCCTCGCTCTCCATCACAGCCTCAAACTGCTTCTCGTCATAATTATGCAGCAGATCGACGGAGACAACAAGATTCCTGAACGCCGTCAGCGACATCTGATCCACCGTTTTGCGTGCCTGCTCCAGAGCGAGGGAAGGATATGCCAGAAAACGCTCGTCCAGCAGACTGTTTTCCGATTTGCTCTTTTTGCTATGCTTGTCCTTGATGGTGGTTACGGCGATCTTCTCTAGCACCTTGGCAAAGGGCGCCAGCAGCAGGGTTGCGGCAACCTTGAATACCGTGTTGACGATAGCTATACCAAAACTGGTTGCGGTGGCCGACATAATGTCGAAGCCTACGATGGCGTGGATTATGTAGAAGGGCACCATCAAAAGCACGGCGCCGGTCAGGTTGAAGTAGAGGTACACAAACGCCGCCCGTCTGCCGCTGACGTTTGCGCCCACAGCCGAAATAAGCACGGGCACGCATGCACCGATACACATACCGATGACCATGGGAATGGCCACCTCGTAGCCGATAATACCGGTGATGGACAGCGCCTGCAGAATACCGATGGATGCCGAGCAGCTCTGGATTACGGCGGTTACCGCAATGCCCACAGCGATGGAGACCAGCGGGTTGGATACGGCGGTGATAAAGTCAATAAAGAAGGGGCTGGTCTTGAGGGGAGCCATAGCGCCGCTCATGGACTGCATGCCGCTCATCAGCACGGCAAACGCCAGCATTATCATACCGATGTTCTTTTGGGAGGATTTCTTGCAGAAGAAGTAGAGGATTATACCAATAAAAGATATGAGAGCAAACATGGTGGCCGACGAAAATCCGCCGTTGCCCTCAACGCCCGCAAGCACCAGTATCCAGCCGGTGGCGGTGGTACCGATGTTGGCGCCCATGATGATACCGATGGCGTTGGCAAGCTGCATAATGCCCGAGTTGACAAAGCCTACCACCATGACCGTGGTCGCCGAGGAAGACTGAATGATCGCGGTGACCAGAGTGCCCAGAAGAACCCCTCTGAAGGTGGTGGAAGTCAGCCTGCCCAGAATAGTCTCGAGCTTGCTGCCCGCAACACGCTTGAGCCCCTCACCCAGCAGCGACATACCGAACAAAAAGAATCCAAGTCCGCCCAGCAGCGCTATCGCATTTGCAATCGTCATAATGTAGCCAACCCTTTCCGCTTTTTGTATGTTATCGGGGGTATGAGAATACACTCTCCACAATCTCCCATAATATAATAGCACACTTTTCCGAAAAGTGTAAGCAAAAATAAAAAACTCCCCGCAAAAACGGGGAGTTTAGAAAAAATCACGGTCAGCGCTTGTTTTTCTTCTTGAACACTGCGCCTGCAGCCATAACTGCTGCGTAGAGGATGAGGTAGAACAGTACGGGGAAGGAGAATGTGCCGGATTCCTTTGCTGTCAGGAAGGGAGTGATGCCGTGTGCGTAAACAGCGGCAACCACCATGAACAGGCAGGCAGCCAGAGCCAGAACGGGGAGGACAAAGCGCTTGAATGTGCTGAGCTCTTTTTCCTTTTTCATCCATGCGATCATCATGGGGATGTACATAGCGTAGATGGTGATGATGGGCAGCTCGGAGGAGTCAAAGTTGAACAGACCGAACCAGCCGGAGGTCAGGTTTGCGCCGTAGAAGTACAGCAGCCATGCGCCGCATACGAACAGACCCCATACCGAGGAGTTGGTGGTCATGTTGGTGGAGGGGTCGACCTGAGAGAACGTCTCGGGAGCGGGACCTTCGCCGCGGGCTGCGATAGCGTACATACCGCGGGTTGCACCCACCATCAGGCCGTTGAGAGTACCCAGGCAGGAGATGACGATGCAGATGTTGAGCAGAGTGCCGCCCACTGCGCCAAAGATGTTGGAGAACGCGGTGGTTGCGCCTTCTGACATCAGAACTTCGCTCTTTGCGCCGCCTGCAACGCCCACAAAGTACAGAATGTATGCAGCAACAACGATGAGAGAGCCGATGATGAGAGCCAGAGGCAGGTTACGCTTGGGATTCTTCAGCTCGGCGTTGATGGAGGTTGCGACGATCCAGCCTTCGTATGCGAATACGGTAGCAACGATAGCTGCAAACAGACCGCTGCTTGCGCTGCCGCCCACAGCTTCGGTAACGACGGTGGTGAAGTTCTGGGTCAGAACGCCGTTTGCCAGACCGGAAATTGTGCCGACCACGGCCATCAGCGCGATGGGGATGAGCTTGATGACGGTAGCGCTGATCTGAAACTTGCCTGCCAGCTTGGGGGACAGGGCATTGATGGTGTAGGATGCCACGAGGAAGAATCCGGACAGAGCCATGACCTCTGCGCCTGCCAGATGCCAGCCGAACAGCACGCCAAAGTACCTTGCAGAGACCCAGGCCAGGACCGAGGTCATGCCGGGGTAGTAGATGTTGACCATAAACCATGCGATGTAGTATGCGTAGGTCTTGCCGCAGGTGGCCTCTGCGTAGTCAACGACGCCGCTGACCTTTTCGTACTTGGTGCCCATGGACGCAAACTGCAGAGAGCAGATGATCATCAGAAGACCGGTGATCGCCCATGCAGCGATACCCAGAGGCATATTGCCGCCGGTTGCATTGAGAACGTTCTGTGCCTTAAAAAAGACACCGGAGCCGATTACGGTACCTACGACCATGCATATAGCGGTGATCAGACCGTACTTTTTGGTGAGTTTTTCCATTTTTGTTCCTTCTTTCTTTTTACAAAAAATATGGAAAGGATATACCTAATTATAATATACTATAACTGTTCGTTTGTAAATATTTTTTGCGGAATTGCCGAAAAACTGTGCAGCCATACCCGCACAAAAAACAGCCGGCCTCACGGGCAGCTGCTTTTGTATTTGGTGGAGGCGGCGGTCCTCGCCCGCCTGCGGGCGGAGCGGGGGTCGGCTCTGACTGCCACCGGCAGTCATTCACTACCGACCCTTCGATTCCCGCCTGCGCAAACCCCATACCTAAATAACAAAAAAGCCACCCGATGAGGGTGGCTTTTTGTTATTTGGTGGAGGCGGCGGTCTGGCCCGCCTGCGGGCGGAGCGGGGGTCGGCTCTGACTGCCACCCGGGGTCATTCACTACCGACCCTTCGATTCCCACCGCGCAAACCCCATACCGAGAATAAAAAGCAGCCACCCTGTTGGGTGACTGCTTCTTATTCTGGTGGAGGCGGCGGGAATCGAACCCGCGTCCGAAAACCCATCCACAAGTCTTTCTCCGGGCGCAGAGGGTTGTCAACATTCCCTCACGTATCAGTCAACCGTCAAACTGATATGCTTGGTAGCTTCATTATGCATGGTGCGCTCAAAGCTTTGCGCACTCACGGACGCCACTGATCCACGCCTCTATCCGGTCCGTGGCCCTACCGGTAGAGACGGCCGCCATTATTTAGGCAGCGACAGCAACTGTGTTGTTGTTGTTTAATTTATAAAGTACACATTTTATAGAGGTTGTGCGCCTCTGCCCGCTTAACAAGTTTCAAGATCCCCGTCGAAACCTTTACGCCCCCTTATTTGTTTCTTTCCTTGAGGTGGCGGTCCATCTCGCGCTTGGCATCCTTCTCGGCCATGGCGTCGCGCTTGTCGTGCAGCTTCTTGCCGCGGCACAGACCCAGCTCAAGCTTGACCCTGGAGTCCTTAAAATACAAAGACAGGGGAATCAGAGCGTAGCCGTCCCGCTTGACAAGACCGAACAGCCGCATGATCTCCTTCTTGTGCATGAGCAGCTTGCGCTTGCGCAGAGGATCGCGGTTGAAGATATTGCCCTTCTCGTAGGGACTGATGTGCATGCCGATGACGTACATCTCTCCGTCCTCCACAGCGCAGAAGGAATCCTTGAGATTGACCGTGCCGCACCTCAGGCTCTTGACCTCGGTGCCTACCAGGGCGATGCCGCACTCAAAGGTCTCGTCCACGAAATAGTCGTGACGCGCCTTGCGGTTTAACGTGATGATTTTTGTCCCGGACTTTTCCACAACGAGACCTCCTTTTTGAGTTTTGCAATACAATAATAAGCCAAAACCCCACACAAGTCAAGTTACACTTGGGTTACAAGCGCGCGTGTGTATATAATATGTATATATAAAGGGCGAAAAAACGGTCGAAAAAAGAAAATGAAAAAAACTTAAAAAAAGTTGAAAAAAGGTGTTGACAAATGGAAAAAGGCGTGGTATTATAAACAAGCGCTCGAGAGAAGCGGCCACGAAAGAGGCTGAGAGCTCGGAGCAAAAGCACTTTGTAAATTAAACAGCACCAAGAAAGAAAATAGGAACCCTGAGATTTTTATTGAGGTTTGAAAGTACTTTTCA
>JAZOWC010000057.1:0-76219 GCA_045658985.1 Oscillospiraceae bacterium | reverse complement strand
GCATAGCGTCAATGCTGATCAGAATTACTTTATTTTTGTTCATAACCAAACTCCTCACTTATTTTTATATCGCATTTGCGACAGCACTTCATTGCGCTCAGCAATGCGGCTTTGCAGTGTTTCATATTTTCGGGCAGCAAGTGACATCATCAGCGCATCCAAAATGCAGACATGTGCGATTCGTGAAGAAACGGCCTCCACAGGATAGTTTTTGTCATCGGAAAAGGCGATCAACTTATAATCACTTTCCGTTGCGAGTCTGCTGTGGGCGAAGCTACTGATGGAAACGGTAGTGGCTCCAGCTTTCTTTGCCCGCCGCATAGCATCCACAGTTGCTTTGGTGCTGCCGCTGTGTGAAATGCAGACTGCCACATCTCCGGCTTTCAAATTCGCTGCAGTAACATTCATGAAAAGAATATCCGTACAAGCAGATGTTGCGATACCCAGCTGTGCAAAGCGGTATTGGGCGTCCGTTGCGATAACAGAGGATGTTCCTACGCCAAAAAACACAACCCGAGTCGCTTTCTGCAAAAGCCAGACAATGGTTTCTGCTTGAGAAAAGTCGATCATACTCAGGGTGTCCTGCAGCGTGTTTATTCCGGAGGCAAACACCTTGCTGAAAACTTGTTTGGAGTCATCCCCCTCGCCCACAGGCAGCATTTCAGCCGCAGATACCTTTTTGCCCAGTCCCGCAGAAAGACAGATTTTGAAATCGGAAAAACCCGTTGCCCCAATGCTTTTGCAAAAGCGAACCACTGCCGACGGGACTGTGCCGGAGTGCTCTGCCAGTTCCTTCACAGTCATCTTTACAGCATCTTTCGGTGATGACAAAACCGTGTCCGCGATTTTCTTTTCCGTATCCGTTAAACTGTCATAGCAGTTGTGTATCCTGGAAAGCATATCGTCCTCCTTGATATAGAATTTGTTTCTGGTTCTTTATATATATTTAGAATTTAATTCTAGCACCTTCGCGTAATTATGTCAAGGGAATCATTAAATCGAAAAAATAATTGTTTCATTAAAAAATGACAGGGGCGCTTTGCCCCTGTCAAAACTTTTATCCCGCTGCATCCAGCATATTTTCGATAAAAATCCCATAGCCTCTTGTTGGGTCATTTACAAGGACATGGGTCACCGCGCCAACCAGTTTGCCGTCCTGAATGATGGGGCTGCCGCTCATTCCCTGAACGATGCCGCCTGTCGCGGACAGCAGATCGGGATCGGTGACTTTGATCAGCATTTGCTTCATATTGGAGTTTTTTTGGTCAATATCCACAATCTCGATATCAAACTGCTCGACTTTATCAGCTGATATATTGGACAGTATTGTTGCTTTTCCTTTTTTTATTTCATTTAATTCAGCAATAGGAATACACTCATCGTCACAAAATCCGTAACTTCCGTTTAGTTTACCGAAGATTCCGCAAATAGTATTGCTTTTTACTGAGCCCTGTACCTTTGACATTTCATAAGACCCTATCAGTTCACCGGGAGTCCCCTCCTCACCTTTTTTGACGGAGATTACGGTTGATGGCATCAGTACTCCCTCATCAAAAGGAGCAAGAGACATAGTCTCCGGGTCTGTAATACCATGCCCCAATGCTCCGTATTCTCCGCTGTCCGGTACAATATAAGTTACCGTACCGATTCCCGCAATAGTGTCCTTGACCGATGCGCCGATAGTATACCTACCATTTGAATTATCATATGCTCCGCTGACATTTAGAGTAATTCTTTGGCCGTTTCTTTCAAGCGTTAACTCAATATCCTTATCCGTGACATTGGTAAGCGCATTTGCAAGGCTATTTTTGTCATAAATCCGGGCACCGTCTACCGCAACTATAACGTCTCCGATTTTAACGCCACTAATTTTCGCCGGCGCTGCACCCGAAGAAAATCCCGTAACAACAGCGCCGCCTGCATAAAGTTTTATCCCCGTGGTCCTTCCTCCCGGAATCAGCCTGTCCGGATGTTCCAATGCATATGCATCCAACGCAAACGGCATAAAAAGCGCAAAAACAACAAAAGCTATAAAAAGACGTCTGACATTGGATTTTTTTGTTGAACACATTGTTACCTACCTCCTTTCACACCGATTATTTTGTGTCATTACGGCAGATAAAAACAGAATATTTTTTGCCACATAAACAAAAGAAAGGCAAGCCGAATTTTCGGCTTGCCTTGTTGCGATAAATGGTTAAACTGTAATTTTGTGGAAGGTCTTTTTGCCCTTCTTGATGATCAGTGCCTCGTTCTTAATAGCGTCAAAGCTGTAGCTCTGTGCAAAATCGGTGACCTTTACATCATTAACGGTTACGCCGCCCTGCTGAATGAGCCTGCGAGCTTCGCCCTTGGAGGGAGCGAGCTTGGATGCACAGAGCAGATCAATGATTGTGATCTGACCGTCGGTGAATGCGCCGGAATCCAGAGTGGTTGTGGGCATATTCTCGTCGGAAGCGCCTGCGCCAAACAGAGCCTTGCTGGCCTGCAGAGCCTTGTCAGCTTCCTCTGTGCCGTGAACCATGGATGTGATCTCGTATGCAAGACGCTCCTTGACGGCGTTAAGCTCGCTGCCTTCTTTCTTATCGAACTCATCGATCTCCTCGAGAGGAATAAAGGTGAGCAGCTTCATGCACTTGATAACGTCAGCGTCATCAATGTTGCGCCAATACTGGAAGAACTCGAAGGGAGAGGTTTTGTTGGGATCGAGCCAAACAGCGCCCTTCTCGGTCTTGCCCATCTTCTTGCCTTCGGATGTAGTCAGCAGAGTAAATGTCATACCGTATGCAGGCTTCTTGTCAACGCGGCGGATAAGATCTGCACCGTTGATAATATTGGACCACTGGTCGTCGCCGCCAAGCTCCAGTACGCAGCCGTAGTTATGATTGAGGTAGTAGAAGTCGTAGCTCTGCATCAGCATATAGTTGAACTCAAGGAAGGACAGACCCTTTTCAAGTCTGGTCTTGAAGCACTCTGCAGTAAGCATACGGTTGACGGAGAAATGTACGCCAACGTCACGGAGGAAGTCGATGTAGTTGAGCTTGAGCAGCCAATCTGCATTGTTGAGCATCATAGCCTTGCCCTCGCCAAAGTCAACCAGACGACGCATCTGAACCTTGAAGCACTCTGCGTTATGTGCAATATCTTCTTTGGTCAGCATCTTGCGCATATCGGTCTTGCCGGTAGGGTCGCCAACCATAGTTGTACCGCCGCCCAGCAGAGCGATGGGTCTGTGTCCTGCCTTCTGGAATCTGGACATTACCACCAGCTGAAGGAAGTGACCAACGTGGAGACTGTCCGCTGTGGGGTCAAAGCCGATATAGAAGGTGATTTTCTGGTTATCAAGAAGATCTCTGATTTCGTCCTCATGGGTCATCTGAGCTATAAGGCCGCGGGCCTTGAGTTCTTCAAAAAGTGTCATTATTGTTATACCTCCAATTAATCTTTGTATTCATTTTCAGCCTGCATAAGCATCTGCTCGGCACTTGCGGCTGTTGCTTGTGTAATATGTTCTCCGCCTATCAAGCGACACAGATCCTCTATCCTGCCTGCTCTGTCAAGCTTTTCTACTTTAGTCTGTGTTCTTGCTCCAACGGTGGATTTGCTGATCCTGTACTGATGCTGAGCGGCACATGCGATCTGCGGCAAATGAGTCACACACAGTACCTGTCGGCTGCCTGCGATAGACCTGAGCATACTTGCAACCCTGCTTGCAGCCTTGCCGCTGACACCGGTATCTATCTCATCAAAAATCGCCGTTGCGCTGTCTCCACTGCCGAGTACGTTCTTAAATGAGAGCATAATTCTCGACAGTTCGCCGCCCGATGCAACCTTCGATAGAGGTTTTGGATCTTCTCCCCTGTTGGCAGAGAGTAAAAATCTGACTGTATCAGTGCCTTTTTTGGTAAACTTGGTTTTTTGCTCGGATGCAGGATCTATCTCTATACAGAACCTTGCATTGGGCATGCTCAAAAACGCCAGACTCTCCTCAATACGCGCTGATAGCTGCGTAGCCGCTTTTTGTCTGCTGTCGTGCAGTTTTTGCGCCAGAGACGTGACTTTTGCACGCTGTCCGACATATTCTTCTTTCAGACTGTCAATGTTGTCATCAAGCGAAACAAGCGAGCCTTGTTCATCATATAGGAGCTTCAGGATTTTGTCAAGTTCATGCGGCTCACAGGAACATTTTGATGCAAGTTTTTCCAGTTTATCCAGTCTCGACTCGGTACTGTCAAGAAGTTCAGGTGAATATTCAAGCTTGGACAGTATCAAAGACAGCCTTGATACTATATCGTTGATCATACCTGATGCTTCGGTAAGCTGAGACGCCAGCTCCTCACATTCAGCAGTCTTGACATGCATTACGTATCCGTGGGCGGAGTTCACACCCGAATATGCGCCGGGTGCCTCGTCCGTACCCTCGAGATACAACAGAGCCTGTGACAGATTACCTGCAAGTTTCTCCTCAGCATAAAGCCTGCTCCTGAGCTGAGTCAGCTCTGTATACTCATTCTCCTGTGGCTGTACGGCCTCGAGTTCGGCAATCTGTTTTTCGATAACAGCAAGACGCTTTTGCTTTTCGCTCTCGCTGAGAGACAATGCCTTTATCCTGCGGTTGAGAGCAAGCAGCGCCTCGTATTCCGCCAGATACTCATCAAGCAGCGGACGGAGTGAGGCATATTCATCAAGATAGTCAATATGCAGATTCTCATCAAGCAGATACAACCCGTCATGCTGCCCGTGAATATTAATGAGCAAAGTGCCCAGCTGTCTGAGCATGCCCAGCGCAGCAGGCTGTCCGTTGATATGGCAGGCATTGTGCCCCGAGAGATACATCTCACGCCTGAGAAGCAGTCCGTCAGCGGCATCAACGCCCATATCCGATGCGGCAGCTTTGACACTGTCCGGAATATCCTCGAACACGGCAGAAACGACCGCACTGTTGGCGCCCGTGCGTATCAGTTCACGACTGACTCTACCGCCGCATAGAGCATTGATAGAGTCAATGATTATAGATTTGCCCGCGCCGGTCTCACCGGACAGTACGCACAGACCTCTCTCAAACTCTATTTCTATTTTTTCAATTATTGCAACGTTTTCTATATACAAACGTTTGAGCATAACTGTCTTCCTTTATTTGAGCAGATCTCCTGCAGTAATACAGAACTTTTCTGCTTCGTCATTGGTGTGGAGAATAATGAGGATGGTATCGTCGCCTGCGATGGTGCCGACTATATCCTCCATCTCCATAGCATCCATCGCTGCGGCGGCTGCATTAGCCATACCTGTAAGAGTCTTGACCACGACCAGATTCTGTGCTCTGTCGATGCGGATTACACACTCTTTGAAGATATTTCTGAGTCTGGACATATAAGTTGCACTGCCGTGCTTGTTGGGGGCTGCATACTTGTAGCCATTGTCCATCGTGGAGACCTTGACAAGTTTCAATTCCTTGATATCTCGGGAAATGGTAGCCTGAGTTGCGGGGAAACCTGCCTGGCACACAAGAGTCGAAAGTTCCTCCTGAGTTTTGATCTCATTCTCGCTGATTATTCGCAGTATTGCTGCCTGTCTCTGAAACTTCACTTTATGAACTCTCCTTTGAAAGCTTTTTTCTTATTACTTCGTAGAACCCGGGATCTTTGATTCTTATGAGATCAAGACTGAGTTCTGATTTTTTGATCCTGATTTTATCTCCCTCTGAGAGCTGAACAGGTGCCGATCCGTCTGCGAGGATAAATGCAGCATTGGATCCTGGATTGATCTTTACTTCGATATCATGCTCGGCAGGGATAACAAAAGATTTGATGTTGATAGAGTGAGGGCATATCGGCGTAACAGCCATACACGAACAGGTCGGCTCAAGAATTGGCCCGCCTGCCGACAGCGAATATGCCGTAGAGCCCGTCGGAGTACATACTATAACACCGTCACCCTTGAAAGCAATTGTTTTTTTGCCGTTTGCGTTGACACATATATCAATCATCTTGGACAGCGTACCCTTGATTATCGATGCATCATTGAGCGCTGTTCCCCTGAATATCAGCTCGCCGCTTGACGACTCGACCATAATATCAAGCATCATACGGGTATCAAAATGATAATCTCCGGTGTGCAATGCCTGCATCAGAGATATCTCACTAACCTCAAGCTCAGGTATAAAGCCGAGTGTACCTTTGTTAATACCCAAAACAGGCTTGTCGGCCATAGATGCCGGTATAGCGATACGGAGGATCGTACCGTCTCCGCCTATTACCATCACAAAATCGCAGGCGTTGAGTGCCTCATCAAACGACATCAGCTCCACGCCATCGAGACAATCTGGCAGGCAATCCGCCGACCGATCCATATAAAGTTCAAAACCAAGCTCCAAAAGCTGCGGAACGATCTCTGCAACGACTTCTTTCATTCCGTCTTTGGTCGGATTGGGATGCACGAAAATTTTTTTCATCATATCCCCTCCATGTGTTCATTATTAAGCGCAGACATAACGGCAGAACATATCCCGTGTCCGTCAATACCGTGCAATCTGTAATTCTCTGCCGTAGTACCTACCTCACTGAAACTGTCATCGAAGTTAAGCAGGTGCACAGCAGGTTTATTCTGCGTCTTGATCAGCTCAGATGCGATATACTCTCCAACCGATCCCGCCCGGACACAATCCTCGATCACAAATACGTGATTTGTCGCGGATGCAGACGCTGTAATCGGATGCATATCTACCGCATCAAGTCTGTTTATTTTGATGACCGAGGCACTAATGCCTTTTTCTTTCAAAAATGCGGCAGCATCCAAAGCCTCGTTAATCATAATACCATATGAAACAAGTGTAACATCTGTACCTTCAAGCAGACATACCGATGATTTGCCAAAAGAATTACCGCCAAAGCCACCCTCGTTGCCTTTTGGGTATTTGACGGCCACCGGGCCTGTATGGTCAAATACAGCCATATTGAGCGCACTCTCCAGCTCAGCGTATGAAGACGGCGCATAAATGGCCATACCGGGCACCGATCTGAGAAATGACGTATCAAATAACCCATGGTGCGTAGGACCGTCTGCACCAACCGAACCGGTATGATCAACACCGAATACAACGTGAACGCCATTGAGTGCCGTATCGTGCAGCAGCTGATCGTATCCCCTCTGCAGGAAGGTGGAATATACTGCAAATACCGGTATCATACCGACTTTTGCCATACCGGCACACATAGTCACGGCGTGGCCCTCCGCAATACCAACGTCAAAGAATCTGTCCGCAAACTCCTGCTTGTACTGGCTGAGTCCGGTGCCCATATCCATAGCCGCAGTAACAGCACATACTCGGTCATCACGGCGTGACATATCAATCATTGTGTCACCGAAAACCTTGGCAAAAGAAAGACCCGATTTGGACGATGTACCCTTGGATGAATCGAATGCCGAAACGCCGTGATAAAAATCGGGTGCTTCTTCGGAGTAGGAATACCCCTTGCCCTTGACTGTCTTGAGATGGATGACAACAGGGCGGTTAAGCTTCTTGGCCTGAGACAGAAGAGGCAATATACTCTCTATATCATTACCGTCGGCAGGGCCAAGATAATCAAATCCCAGAACGCTGAAAATATTCTCCGGCAGTATTTTGTGCTTGAAGTCGCTCTTAAAATCAGAAATCCGTTCTATAGCTCTCAGACCTGCTTTACCGAACTTTCTGAGGAAAGCCTGAGTGCTGTACTTGAGCGAGAAATACTTGGGTTTGAGGCGTATTCTGGACAGCCACAGCGCAAGTCCGCCAACGCTCTTGCTGATGGACATATCGTTGTCATTGAGAATTATAACCAGCGGAAGTCCCGATCTGCCCGCATCGTTAAGCGCCTCATAAGCCATGCCGCCTGTCAGCGCTCCGTCACCGATAACGCATACGGAAGATACGTTCCTGCCGCGCAGTTTATCTCCTCTCGCCATACCGAGAATTGCAGATATGGAGTTGGACGCATGACCGGAAACAAAACAGTCATGCTCGCTCTCAGAGGGCTTCAAAAAGCCAGAGATACCGTCCAGTCTGCGCAATGAGTCAAATCGGTCTTTCCTCCCGGTAAGCAGCTTATGGACGTAGCACTGATGTCCGACATCAAACATAATATGATCGTCAGGTGAATCAAAAACATAATGCAGTGCAACAGAAAGCTCGACAATACCAAGATTGGATGCAAGATGACCACCTGTTTTGGAGACCTTCTCAATCAGAAATCTGCGTATCTCCTCACAAAGCTGCGGGAGCTTATCCTGCGGAAGCTTTTTGAGATCATCAGGTGTGTATATATCTGATAAAATTGTATAATCAATCATCAAATTACCTCAGATAACCATATTCCATATTATGTTACCACATAGTGTATAAAATTGCAAGGCACTGAATAAGATTTTATTCAGTGCCTGCATAATTTAATATTCGAATGTTCAGACAGTTCTGCCGGCCAGCCAGGATGTCAGCTTCCGCAGAAACTCATTATCCTCAAAATTATTACATTCCGTAAGCGCAGCATCCGTATATCGGCTAATTCTCTCCTCGCACCCGCTGCGGCCCAGCTCGGAGTAGAAGGTTGTTTTGCTCAGCTTGCTGTCGCTGCCGATTTTTTTGCCGAGGGTCTTCTCATCACCGATTGCATCAAGCAGGTCATCCCTGATCTGAAACGCCAGGCCTATGTACTCGGCATATCTCTCCGCACAGCGGATAACGCTCTCCCCTGCCCCGGCAAAAATACATCCGCCGACACAAGCGGCTTTTATCAGCGCTCCGGTCTTCATCGCGACCATATTCTGCAGCTCATCAAGATCAGACAAACAACCGTCCTTGCACACGTCAATAGTCTGCCCGCCGATCATTCCGAGCACTCCGCTCATTTTTGAAACATATGCCGCGGTTTTTACGCTGTTTGGATCTGCAGAGGATGTCATTGTCTCAAAAGCGAGATTCAATAGGCCGTCACCTGCCAGCAGAGCCGTTGCATAGTCAAAAGCTTTGTGACAGGAGGGCTTCCCTCTGCGCAGATCATCGTCATCCATGCACGGCAGGTCATCATGTATGAGAGAGTACGTGTGTATCATCTCAAGGGCACAGGCCATATCGATTGCAGCAGCCCGGTCTCTGCCCCCCGCAAGTCGGTAGAACTCAACAAAAAGCACAGGACGCAGACGCTTACCGCCCGCCTCAAGACTGTATCTCATGGCATCCAAAACGCGCTGCTGTCCGCCTTTGATGTCAGGAACAAGTCTGTATAGCCTGTTTTCTATCTCAGCAGCCCGTGTTTTGAGTTCGGACGCTACATTCATACGTTATCACCGTCAAAATCGGTCCGCTCAGGACCATCTTCGCCCTTTATAAGCATAGAAACCTTCTGCTCGGCAGTATCCAAAGCCGTGGAACACTTTTTGATAAGCTCAGCGCCCTCCTGAAACAGTGCAAGGCTCTTGTCCAGAGCAACATCACCTTTCTCAAGCGCAGAGACGATTTCTTCGATTCTTTTCATTGCGGCTTCAAAAACAAAAGCATTATTTTCCATTGTTTTCTCTCCTTTTTTCATTTACGCGGCATTTGAGGGTGCCGTCAGCCATCGTGATATCCACATCGTCACCTATCTGCACGGCGTCCACCGATCTCAGAACACGTCCGTTTTCAGTAACCATTGAGTAACCACGGCCAATGACTTTCAGCGGACTGATAGCATCCAGGGTTGCTGCGGCTTTGACAAATGCCTGTTTTTTGCGGGATATAATAGACTGCAGAGTTTTTTCCATTCTTTGCTCCAGCATTGCCAGATACATCCGTCTGTCAGACAAATACTGCTGCGGTGAGGACATCTCTTTCTTTGCAGACAGCTGCATAAGTTTTTGACGTCTGCGGTCTATGGTATTTTTTTCAGCGTGAAGCATACGGCTCCATGCGCCCGAGATCAATGCTCTCAACTCGGTAGAATCATAAACCGCGATCTCCGCACCGTTGGAGGGAGTTGCCGCGCGAACGTCGGCAACGTAATCCGCAATCGTAATATCAGGCTCGTGTCCCACAGCGGATATAACGGGGATTTCCGAACGGTATATTGCACGGGCAAGGACCTCTTCGTTAAACGCCCACAAATCTTCTATAGAGCCGCCGCCTCTGCCGCATATAATAACGTCGGCCAGCCTGTGCTCATTGACGTAATCAAGCATAGCGGCTATATCTTCAGCCGCGCCTACACCCTGAACCTTGACGGGACATACAAGCACCCTGCTCATCGGGAATCGGCTGTTAAGTATTCTGATCATGTCCCGCACGGCGGCACCGGTTGCAGATGTGACCAAAGCTACCGTCGACGGGAATCTGGGCAAAGACTTTTTGTGAGACTTGTCAAACAAGCCTTCGGCATAAAGCTTCTGTTTGAGTTGTTCGTACGCTGCATAAAGCGCTCCTATTCCCTCAGGCTGCATATCGGAAACATATATCTGATACTGTCCGCTTTTGGGGAAAGAGCTGACTTTGCCAAACAGTACAACTTTCATACCGTTCTGCGGGATAAACCTGATCTTGGAAGCAGCACCTCTGAACATAACAGCCGAAATTACCGCACCGTCATCCTTGAGCGAAAAATAATGATGTCCCGAAGAATGGATCTTGTAATTTGAAAGCTCTCCGCGCACCAGCACGGCGTTAAGATTTTCGTTGTTATCAAGCAGGGATTTGATATAGTTGGACAGCTCGGTTACTGTCACAGCATTCATAATTGCCCCTCCTTCCTTGCACACAATATGGCGGCGCCAAGCGCGTTGTCTCCACCCAGACCATATTGCGCAAAGTATACTTCTTCCATATCGCAAAAAGCATTCTTAATAAAACTGCATACCGAAACTCCACCCGAAACAAGCACGGGCAGCCTGCGTTTTTGCAGGAGCTGTTCGGTAGCCGTTTTGACCGAATATGCAACGGTATTGAGTGTAAACGAGCAAACATCTTCGGCAGATTCGCCGTTCGAGATCATTGCCGTGATCTTATTCTCAATGCCTGAAAGAGAAAAATACCCGTCGTTGACTTTTACTCTGTGATAAAGCTTGCCCGAGGAGGCCAATGCGGCTTTTTCAACATATGGGCCGGCGGGAAAGTCCATCCCCAATGCAACACCAGCTCTGTCAATAAGCTGGCCCGCGGATATATCTGTTGTGCCGCCGCATATTTCGGTGGAAAAGAGTCCGTCCGACGGCTCAACGTACAAAAGCTCGGTAGTACCGCCCGAGAGATGCCAGGCATAAAATGGCCCGTCGATCAGATCAAGCTTTCCGACAGAAAAAGCAGCAGAGACAATATGCCCCTGCTGATGCGAATAGCTATCACAGCAAACACCACTTACAGATGCTATGCTTTTTGCCGTACATGCACCCGCAAGGAAGCAGGGCATATACGAGCCTTCCATTGCTCTGGGTCTGTCGGAATATCCTACGCCTGCAAGCACCGATGAGTCAAGATCAAGGCGATCTACGATATCGGGAAGGCTTTTGACATGCATGAACAGAGCGTCGCTTTGACGCAGACCAAGCTCCCCATTCTTGACAGGGAGCAGCCTTCCCTCACTCTGCCACTGTTGTGTATCGGGCCAAAACAGAGCCGCAGAGGTCTTGTAGTTGCTGGTGTCTATCCCAAGAAAGACCTTACGCATTTTCGATCTCTTTTTTGATGTAGGCGGCCAGCACACCGTTGACAAAGGGTGCTGCTTCCTCTGAATCATATTTTTTGGCAAGCTCGAGCGCCTCATTAACAGATGCGCCAACGGGAATCTGCATATACTTCATCTCATACATACTGAGGCGCAGAATACATTTGGATATTTTGGAAATTCTGGCAATATCCCAACCGGTGGAATAGGTGCTGATATAGGAGTCAAGCTCGGTTGCGTGCTCAATGACACCGCTCACGGCAGCAGTAATATACTCCTTCTGACTATCAGCAGGAACCGATGCGTACAGCTCATCCTCTGACGCAAGTGTAACATAGTAATCAGGCTCCATACGGCGGGCCAATATAGCCTCCGCACCGTTGTTGGAACACTCGTTATCAAAGATCATATGGAGCACAAGCTCCCTGGCATTTCTTCTGCTCATAATTGCAATCCTCCGCATATGCAGACTGTTTTAATTATAATACCATAAATCGGCAGATTTTTCAACAAAAAAGACTGCCCTTTGGACAGTCTTTAAAGAAATTATGCTTTCATTTCTATTCCCGCAACGTATACGTCGGATTTGGACACCTCTATACCGCAGCCAGCCTCAATAGCAGCCTTGACGTTCTGCTGAACGGCTTTGGCTACATCGGCTATAACAAATCCGTTGCGTACCATAATAAAAGCCTCTGCGTGACATTTGTCATCATTAATGCGGATCTGCATACCTCTCAGCGAGCCGAGAGGGCCGGTTGCCATAGATGCAACACCCTGTGTCTCCAAGCATGCATCGGAAGCAATACCCGCGATCACATCGGGAGATATGCTTATTATGCCGTTGGCGTCGGATTTACTGAAATATATCTTCTTGTCTTCCATATCATTACAACTCCCAAAAACTATTGTATGTATATTTTATTACATTTTTACGCTTTAAGCAAGATGTTTTTAATCCTGAGCCTCTATAATCTTGATTTTGTCTGCCGTTACACCCGCTTCATCGATGACTATATCCTTGATTTTTGCCACGTCGGCATCCTGAAGCTGGTCATTCTTTTTGGCAATGATGACATTCACCGTGTCATCGTTGACGTATGCCACGCACTCTTTATACCCTTTTGCAATGATCAGTGTTTCGATCCTCGACTCTACCATAGCATTATTTGCCATAGTTTCAATCACTGCTGATGCCGCAGCAACGGCCTGCTCATCGGACTTTTCATTCTCAATTGTGGAGTTGAGAATGCTTACGGCCTCGTCTCTGGCTTTTTGTCTGGACAGCCGCGCATCGGCAAAATAGTCCAATTTGGATTCGGCGATCTCTCCGCTAACAAGCAGCGACTCTCCCAGCAATCCGCCGTTTACCGTATGAGTCCCCACCTGAGTGTCATTCCCATCTTCGGGATTATTCTGGTTATAACTCCAGTTGAGATAGACCGCCGCACACAGCATCAGTGCGATCACCGAATAAATAGCTCCTCTTTTCTTAAGCACAATATAACCCTCCTGCTATTTCATTTTTGCTACAACAATATTATCTGCCGAAATACCCGTCAGCGATTTCATGGCCTGGGTAAGCTCAAGTCTGATCTTTGAATTATCTCCCCCTTCGCATACTATAACCGCACCCATATATTCCGGATGTTTGATTTTTATGGTTATTGGCATGTTCCGACCGCTTGTGTTTACGGTAACCATTTCACTATCCGAAGATGCACTGAACGCACTATCGGATTGAGTACAGTCACGGCTCACATCGTATGCATAAACCGACTCATATCCGCTTTTTACGGTAATTCTTACATCGACTTTTCCAACTCCCTCTATTTTTGAAAAAATACTTTCCGCAGCTTTCTCTATCTCGCCGGCATCAAACTTTATATCCTGCCAATTGGTATTCGTATTATCCGCACGACTTTCCCCCACCCCGGACAGCATTACAAGCAATATGCCCGCTGCGCACATCAAAAGTATATACTTATATTTATAGATCCCATCGCGGATATATTCCGGTATTTTCAGATTCGTCATTGTATCTCCTCAAAAAATATCTTATCTCTTGCAACTCCGTACTCAGCCGCGAGAATATTCACTGCTCTGCTTTTCTGAACATCGGTTAGATGACCTTTTATATAGACCGACTTTATTTCGAACATATTGCCGATCAAACCGGTCTCAATATCGATGGTGCATTCTACTCCCGCATTATTCAATCTGTTTGATATATTTGTACCGACTTTGTCGCAAACAAGCTTGTATTCTGCTGACGCTGCATCATCCAATTCTCTTTCGATATCGGTGCGCAGACTATCAGTATAGGAATCCATATTATCAAGCTCGCCAAGACTGCCTTTGAGCGGTGTTGCCAGAGTAACAATAACCAACGCTGCACAGCACAGCCTGACCGGCTCTCTGCCTGCTCCCTCTCCCGCTACAATAAGCGCAACCGTACAAACAAGTCCGCTGCAAAATACTCTAAGTATGATTTCTCTCAGGATATCATTCATACCATAGTCACCGCCGACATAATAACAATCGAAACAAACTGTACCATACTGCACGTACCAAGCGCCGCAAGCGCAAGTCCGTATGCCGAGCTGGCGCTGTCAAGAACTTTTGTCATCCCTCCGCCGCACAGGGTTGATGAAACAGCAGAGGTTATTCTGAAAACTATCTGAAATATAAGGCATCCGATAAAAGGAACGAGGCATATTGCGCATACACCCAAAAATCCAATAATCCCAACACTGTTTTTGATTATTACCGCTCCGCTGAGTATGGCATCCGATGCATCGGCAATAATATTGCCTACGACCGGGATAACGCTGTTAATGACCATTCGGGTGGTTTTTAAGGCAACCGCATCCGTCCCCGCTGATATAAATCCGGACAAAGAAATGTATCCTATAAACGCCACCAGCAGCGCCTTCCAGCAAAAGGATAAGAACCATTTGATAAGTTCACAGAGTCTTGACAAAATGCTTATCTCGGAGATCGATCCAACCGAGCCTGCCGCGATATACGCGACAATCAGCGGCATAAACAAACGCAGGGTCAACGTTGTAAATATATTGGTAAACATCAGAGTAGCCCCTGCCGTTGTAATTGCGGTAGACGGATGCTTGGATACGGCCGCCGCAACAGCATAGGCAGGTGTCACGATCTTGGAAAAAGTACTGATGTCATATATGGCCTCTGTGCATTTTGACAGCATACCACCGACAGACGATAATGCAATGCACACAACAGACAGAGCACCTGTATAGTCAGTTACCTTTACGGCTATTTTTGAGCCGGATACTGTAGAAAAGCATTTTACAAAGGACGTCAGGCCGCAGCATACGATGATCATAAAGCACACACGACAGGAGTCTTTGATTTTTTGTCTGACAATCTGCAGCGAGCTGTTCAGCAATGCCGAAATGCCTCCACTGAGGTCAGCGTTCCCGGTGGTCTGATTTCCTATATATTCACTGTATTCGCCGTTGAGGGCCTTGTCCACCTCGGAGGTATCGATATTATACTGAGCATATGCCGGTACAGAAAGCACAGCCAGCAGAAACAGTATAGTAATTATCCGTTTCATCACAGAGCACCTATTATAGCCAGCGCTTTGTCAACTATCGGCATAGCGCAAAACAATCCTGCTGCTATACCTGCAAGTTCGACTTTAGCACCGACAGCCCGCTCTCCGTTATCGCGGCACATATCCGCCGTGAGTCTTGTAGCCAATGAGATTACAACCACCTTGAATAAGGTGCGGAACATATCCGCACTCATATGTACAACAGACAAATATCCCTCAAGCCTTCTGTACACATTTCCCAGTACAGGTAATGCTTCAGCAAGTATAACGGATGCTGCTGCAATAGACACAGCAAAAGCCATCTGGGGGTTTTTGTCTTTGATAATAAGTACGCATATTATGCTGCATAATGCTGTTACAATAACTTTTGTAAGCATACTAAAATCCAAATGTGCTTCTGATCAAGGTAAACACGTTTCCTATCTCCTTGATAATCACCATAATCACAACAATAAGCCCTGCCAGAGTGGTCATCATCCCCTGCTCCTCCCTGCCCGAGCGCGTAAGCAGCAAATTAAGCACAGCAACTATAACTCCAACACCTGCCACCTTGAAAATCAGATCTATCTGCATTACTCTACCTCAAAGCAACAGTATTGCTATTACTATTCCGCAGGTTAATCCCAAAGCGCTGCTTATTCTGCCGTTTTTGGCCAGTTCGTTATCGGCCTGCTTATGCAATTCTTCGAGACGCAATATAGTTTTGTCTATCATTTCTGCCTGATTTGTGCTGTCATATCTTCCAAGCACAGATAGAAAAGTATCTATCTCCCCTCTATCCTGCTCCTTCAGGTTGGCGTGTTTTAATATACCCGCAGCAGATAGGCTGTCATCCGACTTTATGTACGAAAAAAAGCTTTTTGCCGTGCCCGTTGCCTGCTGTTCAAGCACCCCAAACACATCGTATACCGGTGTATTTTTGAACACTATTTCAGCTTTGGCTATACGGAAAGCATCTATAAAACTTCTGATTCCATCCGACCTCTGCCTATAGCTCCTGCTTTGCAAAAAACCGATTGCCGAGCATGATGCCACTATCAGCAATATTCCCATTATCTTCAGCATTGTACGCAGACTCCTTAACATAGGCAGAATACTGCCGTTTACCTTCGTGGTTTTTGATAAAAATAATGACGCCAAAAACTTCACTTTCCATAAGCCGCTTGTATATAGGACGTCTGTTGAGCTCTTCCGGATCGGATGCATGGGCAGTGGCCAGATACCGACATCCGCAATACCCGCATCGACATATGGTTTCCACGTCGTTTTCCTGAGTTATCTCATCAAGAGCAATTATCTGAGGAGACATGGCTCTGATGAGGGTCTCGATAGATGACGATTTGCCTGCTCCCGACAACACATCACAATCACCCACATCAAAACACCCACGTCCCGCTCTGTTGCCTGCTATCTCATAACGCTCGTCCACTATTGAAGTACTGTACCGAAATGACAGCAATCTCGTCATATCCCTAAGCAGAGTAGTTTTGCCAGCACCCGGAGGTGATATTATAAGAGTGCTTTCAAAACCGTTCTTGTACAAAGCCGGAATTATACCATCTGCAAGCCTGACACAAGGCTTGGCGATCCTGATATTTACGCAGGCTATATTCCTCACCGAATGCACATCATCACCCGATGCATTAACCTCTCCGACAAGGCCGATTCTGTGTCCCTCCGGAGTCGTAACAAATCCTGAGTTAATCTGACCCGAGTATGTATGCACAGACCTGCCCGTCGCTCTCGTTACTATCTCGCTGATATCATCAGAAGATACCTCAAGCAGCTCACCGTTATACGTCAGGCTGATATATCTGCCTCCAACGAGTGCTTTGGGTGATCTGCCGGTTCTGATACGTATTTCTTCGCATTCCGCTCTTTGGTCCGGCGTAAGAGAGAATGCCGCACGCCAGAGCTTGTCAGGCAAATATGCGGTCGCAGACAAAAAAGCTTTTGAAAAATCACTTCTCATATTCCTGTCCTCCTGCAAACATTCTATTGCAATACAGGCAAAAATATGCAAACAAAAACGGCCCGCGGTGTATACCGCAGGCCGAATATTCAATAAACTATATTCAGATAGTGTTGCTGGAGCCAAGAACGTCTCTGATCTTGTGACGTACCATCTCGCGGAGAGCGGTTCTGCCATCTGCCAGATACTGTCTGGGATCAAAATGGTCAGGATTCTCAATAAGATGCTTGCGCACGGATGCAGTCATGCCAAGGCGCAGATCGGAATCGATGTTGATCTTGCAGACTGCCATCTTTGCAGCTTCTCTAAGCATCTCCTCGGGGATACCGATAGCATCAGGCATCTTTCCGCCGTACTCATTGACCATCTTGACGAACTCCTGAGGCACAGAGGATGCACCATGCAGAACAATGGGGAAATTGGGCAGGCGCTGCTGAATCTGCTCAAGGATGTCAAATCTGAGCTGAGGCTTCTGACCGGGCTTGAACTTGAATGCACCGTGGCTTGTACCGATAGCAATGGCCAAAGAGTCGACGCCGGTACGGGTAACAAACTCCTCTACCTCAGCAGGGTTTGTGAACTGAGCATCGGCTTCGGATACGTTAACAGCATCCTCAATACCTGCAAGCTTTCCAAGCTCACCCTCTACGACAACGCCTCTGGAATGGGCATATTCAACGACCTTGCGTGTGATCTCGATATTCTCCTCGAAGCTGTACTTTGAGCCATCGATCATAACCGATGTAAAACCGCCGTCAATGCAATCCTTGCATATCTCAAAGCTCTCACCGTGGTCAAGATGGAGTGCCATGGGTATATCTGTATCGGCAACTGCTGCCTCAACCAGCTTGAGCAGATATACGTGCTTTGCATACTTGCGTGCGCCTGCCGAAACCTGCAGAATGACGGGAGATTTTTCTTCTTTGGCAGCTTCGGTGATGCCCTGAATTATTTCCATATTATTGACATTGAATGCACCGATTGCATATCCGCCCTTGTAGGCTTTTTCAAACATTTCTTTGGTTGTTACCAATGGCATATATTTACCCTCCAAAACAATATTGTTTCATGTATATATACTATCACATAAAATACCAATAATCAAGTTTAACGCCGTTGATTTTCTTTTTGCTATATGATAGAATTACTATAATATTATTGTTTTGAAAGGCGGTATTTTCTATGCAGCTCAGAGGCGCATGTATATTTGGCCAGTCCGGCGGTCCTACCTCGGTTATCAACTCCAGTGCTTACGGTGTTTTCAAGACAGCTTTGGAATCCGATTGCATCACAAGAGTTCTTGGTGCATCTTACGGTATAAAGGGTATTCTCAATGACGAACTTTTTGATATAGGTCTTGAAGATCCCGAAGAACTCAAATATCTTCTCAACACTCCCTCCTCTGCTCTGGGCTCCTGCCGCTATAAGCTGAAAGATGCTGCCAAGGACGATACCGACTACAAGCGTATACTTGAGATTTTCAAGAAGTACGATGTCAGATACTTCTTCTACAACGGCGGCAACGACTCCATGGACACCTGCAACAAGGTATCCAAATATCTGCTCTCTCAGGGTTATGAATGCCGTGTTATCGGCGTCCCCAAGACCATAGACAACGATCTGTACGGCATTGACCATTGCCCCGGATTCGGCAGCGCTGCAAAATACATAGCAACCACAACCGCAGAGCTCTACCGTGATGCTCACGTATATGATACAGGCTCGATTCTCGTACTTGAGTGCATGGGCAGAAACGCAGGCTGGCTCACCGCTGCATCCGCTATCCCCGCGCTCCATGGCACCGCACCTGATTTTATTTATCTGCCTGAGGTTCCCTTTGATATAGACAAGTTCCTTGCAGATGTAAAAGAAAGATACGACTCCACCAAGAACTGCTTTGTAGTAGTATCCGAAGGTATCAAGGATAAGGACGGCAAGTTTATTGCAGAATACGCTACAGCAAGCGCAAGCGCGGTCGACTCCTTCGGCCACAAGCAGATGGGTGGCGTAGCATCCTATCTTGCAAGCCTCGTCAAAGAGCATACAGGCGCAAAAGTACGCGGCATAGAGTTGTCACTGCTGCAGCGTTGCGGCGCACACTGCGGATCCCGCACAGATATCGAAGAGGCATACATGATGGGCTGTGAGGCTGCCAAGGCTGCAATAAGCGGTGTCACCGACAAAATGGTGGCTATCGAGCGTATTTCTGACTGTGACGGCTACCGTGTCAAGCCCATACTTCTTAATCTGGACGTAGTTGCCAATGCAGAAAAGAAATTCCCCCTGGAGTGGATCACCGCGGAGGGCAACGGCATCTCCTCGGCGTTCTTTAATTACGTACTCCCCCTTATTGAGGGTGAGCCCGAAATCAAGTGGGAGAACGGTATACCCAGATTTGCAAAACTCAAAAAGATTCTTGCAAAATAAGATTTGTCCCTCCTCAGGATGACTGAGGAGGGTTTTTTTTGCAAAAACTGCTCTCACAAAAGTGAGAGCAGTTTCATTATATCAAATTGTACTTGAAAGCAAGAATAACAACACACGCATGGATTATACAGAATATCGGCACCGGAACAATAAACTTCCAATGTAAAGTTTTGTGTCTGAACACCAGCATTCCGCTCAGCATACCAAAGCTGCCAAACAGAAAGGCTGACATAAGCAGTGTCCTCTCGGGTATTCTGCGATGCCCTGTTCTTGCATAGTGCTTATCCAAGCCGCAAATAACAAATTAAAGTATATTTACGGCACACAGACAAGCAGCTAAAAGCTCAGGCATTATTCAGCGATGTTCTTCTTGAGTGTCTCAAGCTCGTCAGCAAGCTCCTTGGGCAGTCTGTCGCCAACTGTTGCATAGAAGTCAGCAATGCTCTCAACATCCTGTCTCCAAGCTTCCTTGTCAACGGTCAGGATGGACTCAAGAGCAGCCTTGTCAAACTTCTTGCCTTCGCAGATGGTGTAATCCAGTCCCTCGAGGTTGATGTCCTCAGCATAGGGCATAAAGCCGATCTCGGTCTCGCGAGCATCAACCTTGCCTTCGCAGCGCTTGATGATCCACTCGAGAACACGGAAGTTATCACCGAAGCCGGGCCACATGAAGTGACCTTCTTCATCAAGGCGGAACCAGTTAACATTAAAGATCAGAGGCTTGTTGGTGATCTTCTTGCCCATATCGATCCAGTGCTGGAAGTAGTCGCCTACATGATAGCCGATGAAGGGACGCATAGCCATAGGATCGCGGCGAACAACACCAACAGCACCTGCTGCTGCAGCGGTGGTCTCAGATGCCATGATGGAGCCAACGAATACACCGTGATTCCAGTCTCTTGCCTGATAAACCAGAGGAGCAGTCTTTGCACGTCTGCCGCCAAAGATTATTGCAGAGAGAGGTACACCGTCGGGATCTTCCCAGAACTTGGAGATGCAGGGGCAGTTCTCAGCGGGAGCAGTGAAGCGGGAGTTGGGATGAGCACCCTTCTCGCCCTTGGAGGGATCCCAGGGCTCGCCCTTCCAGTTGAGTGCGTTTGTGGGAGGATTCTTGTCCATGCCTTCCCACCACACTGTACCGTCGTTGGGATTGTATACAACGTTAGTGAAGATGGAGTTCTTCTTGGTGGATTCCAGAGCGTTGAAGTTGGACTTTACGCTGGTACCGGGAGCAACGCCGAAGAAGCCCTTCTCGGGGTTAACAGCATAGAGTCTGCCGTCTGCACCGATTCTGATCCATGCGATATCGTCGCCGACAGTCCATACCTTGTAACCCTTGTCAGAGTAGTACTTGGGAGGAATCAGCATAGCCAGCTTGGTCTTGCCGCAAGCGGAGGGGAATGCACCGGTAACATACTTGATGCTACCGTCGGGATATTCGATGCCCAGAATGAGCATATGCTCAGCCATCCAGCCTTCGTTCTTGCCCTGGAAAGATGCGATACGCAGAGCGAAGCACTTCTTGCCCAGCAGAACGTTGCCGCCGTAACCGGAGTTGATGGACCAGATTGCGTTGTCCTCGGGGAACTGGAGGATATATCTCTTCTCGTCATCCAGCTCGCACTTGCCGTGGAAGCCGCGAACAAAGTCAGTGCCGTCGCCCAGCTTGTCCAAAACAGCCTTGCCTACACGGGTCATGATTGCCATGCTGACAACAACGTAGATGGAGTCGGTAATTTCGATACCGGCCTTTGCAAAGTTGGACTTAATGGGACCCATGGAGAAAGGAATAACATACATGGTTCTGCCCTTCATAGAGCCGGTGAGGATCTCCTCAGCCATCTTGTATGCCTTCTGGGGCTCCATCCAGTTGTTGGTGGGACCGCAGTCTTTCTCTTCTCTGGTACAAATGAATGTTCTGCCTTCAACACGTGCAACGTCGTTCAGAGCAGAACGATGATAATAACATCCGGGGAGCTTTTCCTCGTTGAGCTTGATCATTTCGCCGGTTGCGCATGCTTCGGCATAGAGAGCATCCAGCTGCTCCTGGCTTCCGTCAATCCAAAGCACTTTATCGGGGCATGCGATTTTGACTGCTTTGTCAACGAACTCAAGGACAGCTTTGTTGGTTGTTAATGCCATTTTTTATTCATCCTTTCAATGAAATTACAGTATAATGAGTTTATCTTAATAATAACACAATGTTCTTTATTATTCAACAACTTAAGGCAATTTTGTTAATAATTCTGCGTATTCTGCCAGTGATAATTCTTCTCCGCGTACATTTTTGGACAATCCCATAGACAAAAGTATGTCCTCAAGTTCGGATTTTGCGATTTTGTCCTTGTATGCAAAGCTGAGGCAGTTGACAAGAGTCTTTCTGCGCTGTGCAAACGCGGCTTTGACGAGCTTGAAAAGCTCCTTTTTGTCAGAGGTTACCGGCGGAGTCTTACGGATATCAAGCCTTACGACGGTGGAATCAACATTCGGTGCCGGAATAAAACATTCTCTGTCTACCTCTGTAACTACCGAGGCTTCGGCATGATAGTTGATATAGACTGTAAAAGCTCCGTAATCCGACGTTGCAGGTCCGGCACATATTCTGCGGGCAACCTCTCTCTGCACCATGACCGTGATGCTCTCAAAACATCCGCATTCGATCAAAGCTGTGATAGCAGGCGTAGTGATGTAGTACGGAAGATTGGCACATGCAACAGTCTTTTTGCCGTTGAATCCGCTGCATATCTCGGGAAGGTTAACTTTGAGTATATCACCCTCAACAAGAGAAAAATTGTCAAAATCCCCTACTGTCTCATTCAGCAGCGCGGGAAGCCTCTTGTCAAGCTCTATCGCGGTAACACGGTCTGCGCGGACAAGAAGCTCTTTTGTCAGAGCACCTACGCCGGGGCCGACCTCAATAACACAGGTATCCTTGTCAACCCCCGCTCCCTCGGCTATGGCAACAGGTATGCTCTCCTCGCACAAAAAGTTCTGGCCAAGACCTTTGGAAAATGTAAATCCGTGACGTTTGAGCAAGGGTTTAAGGGTATTAATATCACAAAGATTCATTATGCCCTCCATATACAAAAATAAAAACAAAAGCGCTATGCAAACCACTCGCTTTTGTTAACGCACAACTACAAACTACTGTTATTTCATTATAAACCTAATAATAGTATTTTACAATCTAATTTTTTCTGCTATAATCTAATTATAAAACATTTGTGAGGAAAAATTATGAACTATTTCAAAGTAACAATAACCACAACCCATGATGCCGCTGACGTTATTGCCGACAGCCTGTCCCCCATCACCGGTGCATGTGTCATCGACGACCCCAAAACCGTTGACGAGCTCATTGCCGCTCCCTCTCCCCGTTGGGACTACATAGGCGAAGAAGTATTCGAGAATGCCGACCGACCTGTAACAGTGTGTTTCTGGACAGAAAACAGTGATGACGGTATGAAAATACTCAATCAGGTAGATGAAGTACTCGAAGAGCTCCGTCAGGAGAACGAAACGGGATTCTACGGCACGCTTGAGCAAAAGCGTGAGATCGTCGAGGACGAGAATTGGGCAAATAACTGGAAGCAGTATTTCAAGCCCTTCCCTGTAGGAGAAAAACTCATAATCCGTCCCTCCTGGGAACAGACCGAAGAACACGACAAAACAGAACTGGTAATAGACCCCGCATCCAGCTTTGGCACCGGATCACACGCTACCACAAAAATGTGCCTCGAGCATTTTCAGTCTCTCGATCTCGAAGGGAAGAATGTATTTGATGCCGGATGCGGAAGCGGTATACTTGCGTGCTGCACATTATTATTTGGTGCAAAACATGTCATCGCCTGCGATATCGAAGAAAATGCCATGACCGCTACCGCCGAAAATATGGCCCTCAATAATATTGATCAGGAAAAATGGACGACTGTGCTGGGCGACCTTCTGTCCGATGAGAACGTACGCAGCACGATCGCCGCAAAAGCTCCTTTTGATCTGATAGTTGCCAATATCGTAGCAGACGTATTGATGCCCATGCTCCCCTATCTCAAAAACTGGCTCAAGCCCGATGGCAGAATTATAATCTCAGGTATCATAGACTCACGAGCCGATGAGGTGCTCGAGGCATACAAAAACGGCGGAATGACGCTGTGCGCCACCCGCCGTGATGCCGGTTGGGTAATGTATGAGTTTAAATAATGTCGTTAATCACAAGAACAATAAGCACACAGCTCAAAATTGCAAGGATAGCCAGAGCATAAACAAGGAATCTGTTGTTCCTGGTCTTCTGCTCGGTACTGCTTGAAAGATTGATCAGGTGAGCTTTACGCAGCGCATTGACAAGAGGCTTGTAGAGCATGATGGTGAAAGATGCATTGGCAACAGTCTTAACAAAATTAAAAGGCAAGAAAACAGGCACAAGCATCTTGGCTATCATTGCTCTGGGATATACCATATAGATGGGAGTCATAATATAGTTCCAAAGCACCATAATGCCCGTTGTCAATACACATGCAAACACAAGACCAAGCACCGCTCCTTTGAGCGTGTGCTTTTTCTTATATATGAGAGATGCGGTACAAGCGAACACAGCCGATGCCAAAATATTCATAATCATACCGATCCATCCGGTTGTGCTTACGGTTACAAACTCAAGAAAAGCAACAACAACAGATACTGCCAATGCAGCTGCAGGACCATAGATAAAGCCGCTGATTGCAATAACAATGTCCTTGGGGTCATACTTCAAAAATCCTGCTGCAATAGCGGGAGTAAAACGGCTGAAGAACATAAGCGCATATGCTATCGCGCAAAACATTCCCAGAGTAACGAGCATTTTGACGTTAATTTTTCTTTTCATAATAACCTCCTCTGATAAAAAAAGCGCCCGAATAAACTTCGGGCGCTTTAATAATCAGCTGCACAAATATATGTGCGTTAAAATCTTCTATCATCCAGACTATACTGTCGGTACCGGAATCACACCAGTTCATGCTTACGCTCGCGGACTTTACCGCCGATCGGGAATTTCACCCTGCCCCGAAGAACTATTAAGTTGTCTGAGGCTTATTTGCCCAGGCCGCGCTTTACCATCTCGGTGATGGCGAAGGAAGCGCAATCTTCAGCAAATTTGCCGGGGCCGAAGCCTGCATCATAGCCAAGCTCCTTAGCCAGCTCGTGAGTAATACGAGGACCGCCGCAGATAACGATGAAACGATCACGGAGACCTTCTGCCTCGAGAAGTTCGATCATCTCGGTGAGGTTCTGGATGTGAACGTCTTTCTGGGTAACAGTCTGGGAAACGAGCAGAACATCAGCGTTGACTTCAACAGCCTTAGCGATGAACTCTTCGTTGAGAACCTGGCTGCCCATGTTGATAGCTTCGATCATTTCAAAGCGCTCGAGGCCGTAGTGACCTGCAAAGCCCTTGCGGTTCATGATAGCGTCGATACCAACAGTGTGAGCATCTGTACCGGTGGAAGCGCCGATGAAGGTCAGCTTTCTGCCGAAATGCTCCTTGATGTACTCGTTAACAGCTTCCATATCCATAACATCGGACTCAACGGTGAGAACGTGGATATCATCGTAGTCAATGGTATGTACGCAGGAGCCGTAAACAACGTAGAAAGTGAACTCTTTGTCAAGAGGCATGTGATGAGCAACGTTGGGCTCATCGATACCCATTTTTCTGGCGTACTGGCGAGCAGCTTCGATGCCCTTTTCGTCATCCTTTACAGGAAGAGTAAAGCTCATCTGAACCTTACCGTCGTTCATGGTATCGCCGTAGGGCTTCAGCTTCTTAAGATCAAGGGTCTTGTCAAAGTCAGCCTTATGAAGATTATACAGTCCGGAACTCACAGGCAAACGCCTCCTTTCATAAGGTCAACAAAGGGATTGAAGTAAACGTCGTTCTTGGTAACAACGCCGGACAGGCCCTTACCTGCATCCTTAGCTCTCTTGATGTCAGCGAAGATGCCCTTCTCAAGAGTGCCAAACAGGCCGAGCTTCTCGATCTGCTTGAGCAGATCAGCAGCCTTAGCAAGAACAGTCTGTGCACGGGTCTGGATGAAGCCACCCTGCTTGAACTCGATTTCGGAACCGAAATCCTTCATAGTTCTGAAGATGTACTGAGCGTTCTCGATAGCGAGAGCACGGTCAGACATAAAGGGAGTGTGGATAGCTTCGGTCAGCATGCCCAGCAGGTGCAGCTTCTGGCCGGTGGTGATGGTAACCATGTTGAACAGAGCATCCTGAACGTGGCCACGGAAAACGTTACCGGTCATGAACTTCGTGGGAGGCATGTACTTCAGAGGAGCCTTGGGGAAGATCTCTCTTGCCATCTCAGCCTGAGCCAGCTCCATCAGGAAGCCGTTCTCAACGTCGGGAGAGATTTCAAAAGCGTGGCCGAGGCCCTGCTGCTCTTCGCGGAGGCCGGCCTTGAGAGCGAATGCCTCGTTGAGGAACTGAGATGCCAGAACGGTGTGTGCCTCTTCAACAGCATCAGCGGTTGTGAGGTAGTTGTCCTCACCGGTGTTGATGATAACGCCGGCATAGGAGTTGATAACACGGGAGAAGTACTGGTCAACGATAGTACGCTGCATGTTGATATCACGGAAGAGGATACCGTACAGAGCGTCGTTGAGCATAACATCCAGTCTCTCCAGAGCGCCCATTGCAGCGATCTCAGGCATGCAGAGACCGGAGCAGTAGTTGCACAGACGGATGTATCTCTTCTCTTCTTCGCAAACTTCGTCGAGAGCTGCACGCATGATGCGGAAGTTCTCCTGAGTTGCGTATGTGCCGCCGAAGCCCTCGGTGGTAGCGCCGTAAGGAACGTAGTCCAGCAGGCTCTGACCGGTGGTACGGATAACAGCGATGATGTCAGCGCCCTGCTTTGCAGCAGCGACAGCCTGGGTAACGTCTTCGTAGATGTTACCGGTTGCAACGATAACGTAAAGGTAGGGACCTTCCTTATCGCCGTACTGAGCCAGGTACTCGTTACGCTTTGCAACATTGCCCTTGATGCGCTCGGTGGTTGCTACTGCAACAGCCATAACAGCATCACGGATCTCTTCTGCATTGTGTACGGGCAGCTTGGACAGATCCAGCTCGCCGGTGCTTACCTTCTCAGCGATTTCCTGAGGATTGAGGCCGGTCTCGACCATAGCGTTACCAATGTAGAAAGAAACGCCGCCGCCGAGGATACCCTTCTCAACCAGATGATCGACTACCACGTTGGGCAGAGGAACATCAACGTCGTTAACATTGTCAATGCCGAGCAGACGGCAGACAGCACGCTCAACGGTGACTGTGGTGTGCAGGTCAATAAAGCCCTGCACATCATCAGCAACCTTGGCCGCACTCTTTCTTGCCTGCTCAACAAGGGACAGATCAAGATTAAGTTTGTTAGCCATATTTACACCTACCGATTAATGACGGCCGCGCTTGGATCTTGCGAGGTCTGCGGGCTCCATGGAGAGAGCCTGGCCCTGCTCAAGACCTGCAACACCGACCAGCTCGACCTTCTTCTCGCCTCTGCAAACTTCGCACTGGCAGGTCTCTTTGTAGTTGGTGGGCTCGGTGTAAGTGGTGATAACACCCTCAATGTTACGCAGGATAACCTTGTTGGGGGTCTGGGAGATAACGTAGTTGGGCATTACGGGAGTCTTGCCGCCGCCGCCGGGAGCGTCAACAACGAAGGTGGGTACGCAGTAGCCGGAAGTATGGCCGCGGAGACCTTCGATGATTTCGATACCCTTGGAAACAGGGGTACGGAAGTGCTCAAGACCCATGGACAGGTCGCACTGATAGATGTAGTAGGGACGTACGCGCATGCTTACCAGCTTGTGAACAAGCTTCTTCATTACATGTACGCAGTCGTTAACGCCTGCGAGCAGAACGGTCTGGTTGCCGAGGGGGATACCAGCGTCAGCCAGCATTGCGCAAGCGCGTGCAGCTTCTTCGGTAACTTCGTTGGGATGGTTGAAGTGGGTGTTGAGCCAAATGGGATGATACTTCTTGAGCATGTTGCACAGCTCAGGAGTAATACGCTGGGGCATAACAACAGGAGTTCTGGAGCCCATACGTACGATCTCAACGTGAGGAATAGCGCGCAGCTTGCTGATGATGTACTCGAGCTTCTCATCAGAGATCAGCAGAGCGTCACCGCCGGACAGCAGGACGTCACGTACTTCGGGATGCTCTCTGACGTAATCGATGCACTTATCGATCTGGGACATATCAACTGCAGCGTCGTGCTGACCAGCGAAACGACGGCGTGTGCAATGACGGCAGTACATGGAGCACTGGTCGGTAACGAGCAGCAGAACGCGGTCGGGATAACGGTGGGTCAGGCCGGGTACGGGAGAGTCGGTATCCTCGTGGAGGGGATCCAGCAGATCAGCTTCAGCCTGATGCAGCTCAGCAGCGGTAGGAACAGCCTGCTTTCTGACAGGATCGTTAGGATCGTTCAGGTTGATCAGGGACAGGTAGTAAGGAGTGATAGCCATTCTCAGAGTGCCCAGGCACTTGGAAACGCCGTCTTCCTCTTCGGGAGTAAGGGTAACATACTTCTTCAGGTCTTCGAGGGTCTCTATACGGTTTCTAACCTGCCACTTCCAATCGTTCCAATCGGACTCGGGAACGTTTGCAAACAGGCCGTTCATTCTGCTCTTAAGCATAATAGTTTATCTCCTTTATTTATATTTTTAGACAACCGAAAACCTGCTGTTAAGGCAGGTTTTCGGTTAATGTGAAAATTAGCAATACTTCTCGTCGAAGAGCTTACGCAGCTTCTCGTTCTCGCGGAGAACGTCCAGAGTGATGTTAGCGTGGTTCTTGGTGTAGCCGTTACCAACGATCATCTCAACGTCCTTGCCGATGCCTTCTGCGCCCAGAGCAGCCTTGGTGAAGGAGGTTGCCATGGAGAAGAAGTAAACCTTACCGTCGTCACGTACGGGCAGGATTGCGGACATTTCGCAGGACTCGATGTTTACGCAGGAGATGGACAGATCGTACTCCTTGCCGCCGTTAGCAGCCAGAGCAGCTTCCATAACCTCAACGGGCTTGGTGCAGTCAGCAACGATAACATCAGTGTAAACGCCCAGCTCCATCAGATCGGGAACCTGCTTGGGGTTACGGACAACGCCGACAACCTTACCGTTGGGGCCAACCTTCTTCATTGCTTCCCAGCCGCAGAGAACGCCGGACTTGCCGTTTGCGCCGAGGATCAGAACTGCGTCGCCTTCCTTGGGCAGCTTACGAGCCTGTGCAGGAGCACCAGCAACGTCCAGAGCTGCCAGAGCGAGAGGCTCGGACATATCTTCGGGCATCTTTGCATACAGAGCGGACTCGAACAGGATAGCCTTACCTACGATATCAACACGGTCGATATCCTTGTGGATAGCCAGGATCTTTTCGATCTTGAGGGGAGTCATGGAGAGGGATACCAGAGAAACGATCTTGTCGCCAACCTTGAGGTCGAAGCCGGGCTTTGCCAGCAGGTCCTCACCGATGTGAGCAACAACACCCTTGAACATACCGCCGGAACCGGTAACAGGGTTCTGCTGCTTGCCGCGCTCTGCGACGATACCCATGATCATTTCGCCGATCTTCTTCTCATCGCCGCCGCAAGCTTCCTCGATCTGAGTGAAAGAAGCGGAGTCGATGTTCAGAGATGTAACATCACAAACGATTTCGTTGGAATAAACCTTGGTCATGTCGTTGTCGATCTTCCAAGCTGCCTGAGTAAGAACACCCTTGGGTTCGATAACGCGATGTACGCCATACTTGTTGCCTTTGAGCTCTGCCATAATAATTTTCCTCCTGATTTTTGTTATTTTTTAAAAAATAATTTTTAACTTACTTGGTCAGACCGAGGATCTCACGAGCCTCAGCGGGGGTTGCGATCTCTCTGCCGAGAAGCTTTGCGAATGCAACAACCTTCTCAACCAGTTCGCCGTTGGACTTAGCCTTCTTGCCGCGCTCGAGGTAGATGTTATCCTCGAAACCTACGCGAACATGACCGCCCATGATGATACCGGTTGCAACCATGGGCCATGCACCTCTGCCGACACCGGTAACAGTCCAGGTGGAACCTGCGGGGATCTTGTTAACGAGGAATGCAAGATTCTCGGGAGTTGCGGGAGTACAACCGGAAACACCGAGAACGAAGTTGAACTGCATGGGAGCGCCGGGAACCAGACCCTTGTTTGCCATGTTGACAACGGTGTCCAGATGACCGATCTCGAAGCACTCATACTCGGGCTTGATGTTGTTCTCGATCATGCGCTTACCGAAAGCACGCATTGTGGGCATATCATTGACAAAGATGTCATCGCCGAAGTTGCAGGTACCGCAGTCCAGAGTTGCCATTTCGGGCATAAGCTCGGTGGGCTGAAGTCTCTCTTCGGGGGTCATGCCGGTTGCGCCGCCGGTAGAGGGGATCAGAATTGCATCGGGGCAAGCTTCCTGGATAGCGGGCAGGATCTCAGCAAAACGCTCCTTGTCCTGAGTGGGCTTGCCATCGTCGGTACGGACATGTACGTGAATAACAGCTGCGCCTGCCTCGTAAGCAGCCTTAGCCTCGCGTACCATCTCCTCCTTGGTATAAGGAACAGCAGGATTGTGCTCCTTGGTAACCTCAGCACCGCAAATAGCAGCGGTAATAATAAGCTTTTCCATTATTCAGTAATCCTTTCTGTAGGTACTGTGCAAATTACTTGCGGGGTACGTTCTGCTTGTCCTTGGGAGTTACGCAGGTACCGGTTGCACGGCAAACAACGATGGGCTCCTCGAGAACGTCAGCAGCGGAATCGTTGATGTCGGGGCGGGATACGATAACCTTGCGAGCCTCGAACTTCATCTTGCGGGAAGTGTTGCCAACCTTGGTGATCTCACCGACAGCCTCGATGTAGTCGCCTGCATAAACAGGAGCCAGGAACTCGATGTTGTCGTATGCGCAGAAGAGGCCCTCATCGCCGTCCTGCAGAATGAGCAGCTCGGTTGCTACGTCGCCGAACAGGTGAACCATATGTGCACCGTCAACAAGGTTTCCGCCGTAATGAGCATCCTTAGCACTCATACGCAGTCTGATCATAGATTTCATTTCCATGGTAATTACCTCCATAAAATTATTTATAAAATTATAAAACGACAAAATAAAAAAGCGCGATTGAGCATATTGCCGCAATAGCGCTCCATGGTAGTAAAAAAAGCTATCAACAACACAAATAAGTTGTTGATAGCTCTTCATGTTACACATGACAAGACCGAGGTACTGAACCTCGCTCCCAAGCGCGGCTGCGGAAACAACATCCGAACTTTCGGCGAAACACACATTCCCTGCTGTCATTGAACGTCCCATCCTTAGCATACAGCAGATACCTTGTATCTCGCGCCTCTATCCCTTTGAAAGATATTAAATTACAAATCTATTTAACTGCTATAATGATATAACATTTAAATCAAATTGTCAATATTTTTTTCTGCCATTTCCACGATTTCGGGCTCAAGATCCAGCAATCTGCATATATTGAGTGCATCTCTGGGGCAATCCTGCTTTTCCAGCACTCTGTAGAGGCCGTAATCCATGTGCTCGGCTATTCTGTCGGCGCTTCTTTCGGTCTCTATGCAGGAAAGTTCTGACTTGAGGGATGCAAAGTCAATATTCTTGAGGCCTATGACCTGATAATGGGCGCCTGCATGCTCCGCAACACCGTCATAGTGGGTGGACAGAAGGGTGAACGAGCTCTTTCCCTGCAGCCATTTGGTTGCCGCTTTGACAATGGCCGCACCCTCATCGGGGTTGGTGCCTCTGGCAAACTCGTCAAGAACGACCATAGAGCAAGAATCAAGCTTCCTGACCACGTTATTGAACTCGAGAATCTCGCCGCCGAAGCTGGACAGTCCCCTGTCGATGGATTCAAGGTCTTCGGAGATTATGTAGATATCGTCAAGCAGAACTACCTCGGCGCTCTTGGCAAACGGGAAAATACCGCAGAGCGCAAGCAGGATATTGAGAGCGGTAGTTTTGAGCGCAACGCTCTTTCCTCCCATATTTGCACCGGTAATAACGGTGGCGCCCCGCTGCACGGATATGGATACAGGGGTAAAAGTCTTGCCCTTTTCGATCAGGTTGTCTCCGATCTTGGGGTTGACCATATCCTCAAGAACAAAGCTGTCCTCCCCTATCGTGGGCTTGCAGCAGTTTCTGTCGATGGCAAGCTTGGCTTTTGCCAGAATAACATCCAGTGCGCGAATTGTCTCCACATCAAAAAGCATATCATCAAGATACACTCTCAAACTCTCGGACATACGTGCTTTGACCGCCAGCTCTTCTTCTTCTTCTTTTGCGGCGATTTTGGTACGGGCAATCATCAGCTCATCCATATTTCCGTTTTTGGAGCGGATAAGCAGCTCGATATTTTTCTTTTCTTTGCGGATCTCACGGAGTTTGAGAGAGCAGGTCTCACTGATATAAAAACTGGGGACACCGGTCTTGTCGGGGTCGACTATCTCCAATGCCTGTGCAAGTTCCCTCGCCTCAAGTCCCTCTGTACCGGAGGCAGCTTTAAGCTCACAGAAGGCAGGATAAATATCCCTGAAGGTGAGCAGAAATCTTTTGACTTCAAAAAGCTCAACCTCGTTGAGGGAGGTGTTTCGGCACTTGTTGATGATAGGTCTGACATCCTTGAGATGCATAAAAGAATATTCCAGCTTGGTTATAACGCTCTTTTTATCTTCATACACAGATATAATACACTGGATATTGTCAAGCTCGCGCACAAGCTCGCTGCGCTGTGCCGAGGTGTATGGTGCAAGTGTTCTGATATGCTCCGAGCCATAGCAGGAGCAGGGCTCAAGCAGATCGAGCACGTACTGAAAACCTATTTCACATTTCTTATCAAAACTCAGTTTCATTTCATATCCTCCGCATTAAACACAGGCAATACCGTTACTTCTTTTCTTACCGCAGCCAAAAATGCATCCTTGTCAAAGTGGAATCCGTAGGCAGAGAACGGATTCACCGTTACCGCAACGGGGTTGACCCCGCTCATTACGGCAAACTCTCCGCCCTTGGCGCGGATCTTGTCAAACAGATGTCGGCTGAGCAGATACTTACTGCTGTCAGACGCCAGGAAGGTTATGCCCTCAAAAGAAGCGCCTGACATAACAAGAGGCTTGATGATAACGTCGGATACCGCTCCGCCAAAGTATATGTATCTGATCTTTTTGTCCGCATTCTTGATGGTCTGATCAAGCTTCTTGGGGTCGCACTGAGTATGAGTTCCGTCTTCATATACGGCAATACACGCTCTGGCCTCGTAGGTACCGATGATATTCTCCATTTGCTCGTCCTTGATGACGGGCAGAGTGAGTAGCACGGATATATACCCGGTATCCTCGGCAACAATGTCCATATCTTTATTATAGGATGCGCCGCTGCACAGCACTGTAGCATCGGACAGGTTGACCGTGCACAGACTCTTGCGGCTCAGCGCGCCGTCGATCATGACCTTCTCGGCGCCAAACTCACGGAATTTCTCTCTCACTACCTCCAGCTGTGCAACCAGCGAAGGTCCGGCGATCTGCACGCTTCCGTCGCTTAGGGCTCTGAAAATAATAACCTCACCCACCGGGGTGGAGATACCGGTGGCGTCGAGGATCTCTTTGGTGACGTCACAGTATTTGAGCATATCAAAGGCGGTGGCAACAAGAGTGCCCGCAGGAACGTAAATACCCGGTTTATGTGTACCGGTTACCACGTCACTGCCCTCTCCGTCACGGCCGATGGAGGTAATAGCAAAGGTAATATCCTCCTCGGACATTTCGGCAATGATCCTGTTGAGAACGGTGGTCTTGCCCGCGTTTTTGCACATACCGATTATGGATACAGAATAATATTCACGCATTAGGTCAAGAAGTTTCATATTCGTACCCCCATTTCTACTAAAACTCAGATATCCAATACGTCACATATAATGCTATTGGATACAAAAAAGCCTTTTGGCGTAAGTCTGTGTATTCCCCCGCCGCATTCTGCATGGCCTGTGGGAACATATTTTTTAAGTTTTTCTGCGTACGGCTCAAAACTGAGGCCAAACCGTCTTTCGTATTCAGCCTCGTCAATGCCTTCGCAGGTGCGGAGTTTGAGCATAACGTATTCTCCGCTGCGATTTTTGACCGCCATCTCATCGGCATCGTCTACGACCGACTCCCCTGCCATCACGCCCGCGATATACTCATCAACGTCCCGGACGTTGCTGTAGCGCTTGTAGCCAAAGAAGCTGTGCGCAGACGCGCCTATGCCGATATAGGGCCTAAGATCCCAGTATCTGCTGTTATGCGCAGAACGATAGCCTCTGCGCGAAAAATTGGATATCTCGTACTGTTCGTATTCAAGCTGTGCAAGTCTGGCCACAGCCGAAAAATACATATCAGCAACCGTATCATCATCAGGCAAAGCGGGATTGCGCCTGAACATCGGAGTATGCTCCTCCAGCGAAAGCGCGTAGCAGGAAATATGCTTTGGCTCAAGCGCCGCAATATCCAATACAGACCGGAGCCAGCTGTCCATAGTCTGCCCCTCGAGTCCGTACATAAGGTCGAGAGATATATTGTCCGTACAGTATTGCCTGCATAACATAACGGCTCGTTCCGCCGCAGCAAAATCGTGCAGTCTGCCCAAAGATGCAAGCTGACTGTTGCTGGACGACTGCACACCCATGGAAATGCGGTTTACTCCCGCTCTTTTGAGTTGCTTGAAGAGCTGTTTGTCTGCACTCTCAGGATTGACCTCAACAGTAATCTCTACATCGCGTGTAAAGTCAAACCGCTTGCCAACTTCTTTGACAAGAGCAGCTATCCTCTTACCCCCAAACACGGAAGGTGTTCCCCCGCCTATGTACAGAGTATCGCAGGTATATCTCAGCCCTCCGACGGCATAATCGTCAAGCTGCTTTATGAGAGCTTTGAGATACCTGTCAAGAAGATCATCATCAAAAGAACATATGGAATAAAAATCGCAATAGTCGCATTTTCTGCGGCAAAAAGGTATGTGGACATAAATGCCCACATACTCATTTTTATCAATCTTCATCAAGACGCAATACCGCCATGAAGGCTTCGGTCGGCATCTGAACGGTGCCGAGAGAGCGCATCTTCTTCTTGCCTTCTTTCTGTTTTTCGAGCAGTTTTTTCTTTCTGGTAATATCGCCGCCGTAACACTTGGCCAAAACGTCCTTACGCATAGCCTTGACTGTTTCTCGGGCAATGACCTTGCCGCCTATGGCTGCCTGAATGGGAACCTCGAACATCTGACGGGGTATATTTTCCTTCAGCTTTTCGCATATGCGGCGGGCACGTGCATAGGCTTTTTCCCTATGAGCGATAAAGCTGAGTGCATCGACCTGTTCACCGTTGAGCAGCAGATCGACTTTAACCAGATCGGAAGCTCTGTACTCGTCCATGGCATAATCCAGCGATGCATAGCCTTTGGTGCGAGCCTTGAGGGCATCAAAGAAGTCATATATAATCTCATTGAGGGGCATACGGTAATGCAGCTCAACGAGATGTGTATCCAGATACTGCATATCTTTGAACTCGCCGCGGCGCTCCTGACACATGGGCATAATATTGCCGACATAATCGGGAGGCGAAATAACCGAGACCTTGGCATAAGGCTCACGCGACTCGGCAATATGCGCGGGATCGGGGTAATTATGAGGATTATCAACCAATACCAGAGTACCGTCGGTCTTGTCTACCTCATAAATAACCGAAGGCAGGGTGGTAATAAGATCAAGATTGAACTCGCGCTCCAGACGCTCCTGAATGACCTCCATATGGAGCATTCCGAGGAAGCCGCAACGGAAACCAAATCCCAGTGCGGCAGAAGATTCGGGCTCAAACACCAGTGACGCATCGTTGAGCTGAAGTTTCTCCAGCGCATCACGCAGGTCGGGATACTTGGAGCCGTCCTCTGTATAAACACCGCAGTAGACCATAGGCTGAGAGGGACGGTAACCAGGCAGAGACTCAGCGGCAGGCCTGTCAACCTCGGTGATGGTATCACCCACAGAGGTATCCTTGACTGTCTTGATCGATGCGGTAAAATATCCGACCTCGCCAGCAACAAGCTCCTGACATGGCTCGATACCCAGCGGACGCAGATATCCGCACTCCAGCACCTCGTACTGTGCGCCCGATGCCATCATCCTGACCTTCATACCGGGGCGAAGCTTGCCATCCATAACACGGAAGTATACAATAACACCAACATAGGGATCATACTGGCTGTCAAAGATCAGAGCCTTGAGAGGAGCATCGGGATCACCCTCGGGTGCAGGAACGTTCGCAACGATATCCTCGAGCACGTCCTCGATATTGATACCCTGCTTTGCGGATATCTCGGGAGCATCCATAGCAGGAAGGCCTATGATATCCTCAACCTCCTGCTTGGCCTTTTTGGGGTCGGCGGCAGGAAGGTCGATCTTGTTGAACACAGGCAGTATCTCAAGATTGTTCTCAAGCGCCAGATAGGTGTTGGCAAGGGTCTGTGCCTCCACACCCTGCGCCGCATCGACTACCAGTATAGCACCCTCACAGGCAGCCAAAGAACGTGAAACCTCATAGTTGAAGTCCACGTGTCCCGGTGTGTCGATCAGGTTAAACTCATAAATCTCACCGTCTTTTGCCTTGTAGTCCAGACGGACGGCGCGGGCTTTGATGGTGATGCCGCGCTCTTTTTCCAGATCCATGTTGTCCAGCAGCTGAGAGGTCATCTCTCTCTGTGATACTGCCTCGCATTTTTCCAGAAGACGGTCGGCAAGAGTAGATTTACCGTGATCTATGTGAGCAATAATCGAAAAGTTTCTGATTTTAGAACGATCTATCATACAGATATATTATTCCTGCTCCCAGTTATGCCAGACGTTCTGGATATCATCGTTCTCTTCCATAACTTCCAGCATCTTCTGCATATTCTTGAGGTTGTCCTCGCCGCTGATAGTCATATAATTCTGAGGTACCATCTGCACCTGAGCTTCCATGAACTCATAGCCCATTTCCTTGAGCTTTTCACGGACTTCGTCGAAGCTGTCTGTGGATGTATAAACCTCAAAGATGCCATCCTCTGCGGAGAAATCCTCTGCGCCGGCATCAAGAGCCTCCATCATAACGGTATCCTCATCCAGATCCTCGCCGTCGATGACGATAACGCCCTTCTGATCGAACTGCCAGGAAACACAGCCGGTGTTGCCCATATTTCCGCCGTATTTGTCAAAATAATGACGGACGTCTGCAACTGTACGGTTGCGGTTGTCTGTAAGGGTCTCGACAATAACAGCTATGCCGCAGGGGCCGTAGCCTTCGTATGTAACATGCTCGTAGTTCTCCGCTGCAGCACCGCTCTGGTACTTATGCAGGATACGGTTGATGTTATCGTTGGGAACGTTTTCGCTCTTTGCACGGCTGATGACAGCAGAAAGCTTGGAGTTGCTTGCGGGATCTGCGCCGCCGCCTTCTTTAATGGCTATAGCCATTTCACGGGCGTACTTTGTAAAGATCTTGGCCTTTTTGGCGTCAGCTGCGCCCTTGGTTTTCTGAATATTGTGCCATTTGGAATGTCCGGACATAATAAATGACCTCCGTTAATTTGTTTTCATTCTCTGCTATTCTATCATATTTTTATTGTTTAGACAATATCATTCTTCAAAAAAGTACCATATTAATTGAAGAAATAAATTGATTTATGTCCAGGGTATATTCTCCCCGTTTGATACTCACACTATTGGTGTAATATCGAGTGAGGTGATTCAGATGGAAACCATGGAAAATAACAAGCAGCAGTCAAACCTGCAGAACAATCAGCAGAAGAACAAGAACGAAAATCAGAAAAGCAAAACCGAGCCCAATATGAAAAACGATCATCAGGGCAATATCGGCTCTCAGAAGCGAATCCAGCTGTAAAAACCGACGTCAGGCGCCGTAAATCTGTTACGGCGCTTGATTATTATTAACATTCCGTATAGAATAAAACAGAGGTGATCATATGCTCGGTATTGCATTGGAGAGCGGAGGAGCAAAAGGCTCCTACCACGCAGGTGTTCTCAAAGCGGTAAAAGAATTGGGCTTTGAGTTTTCCGCCGTTGCAGGCAGCTCAATCGGCGCCATCAACGGCGCTCTCACGGCTCAGGGTGATATTGATAAGCTGTGTGACTTTTGGCTGAATATAAGTTTTGACGATCTGTTTGATCCATCCGACAAGCCTATAGTTGAGCTCATAAACGGAGAGATCAACTCAGCCGTACTCAAAAAGCTCAAATCCACCCTCTACTCCACTCTGAAAAGCAAGGGTATCTCCACTACCCGTATGTACAGTCTGCTTTGTCAGCTGATCGACACCGACAAGCTGAAAAACAGTCCGGTTGACTTTGGTCTTGTCACGGTGTCTTTCCCCGATCTTAAGCCTCTGCACATCTGGCGCGATGATATCCCATCCGACGATCTGTGCAGGTATATTCTGGCAAGTGCCACATTCCCCGGCTTCAAGCTTACGGAAATCGAGTCCAAAAAATACATAGACGGCGGCGCGTACGACTCGTGCCCCATCAATATGCTGCTTGACAGAGGGTGCGATGAGGTTATTGCGGTCAGAGTTTTCGGCGGCGGTATTTTCCGCGGCCCTGCCCGCAAAGACCGTACGGTCCACTACATTGAGCCCAGTGACAGTCTGGGCGCCATTCTGGGCTTCTCGCGCAAGCAGGCAGAGAACAACATACAAATGGGATACTACGATACCCTGAGGTATTTCAAAAAGCTTGCCGGTATCAAATACTGCATAGAAGGCTTTGACCCGGATATAGGTTTTGGCTGTATCTCACAGATCAGCCCGGGCGGCATAGACAGACTGGCATGCACCCTGCATATAGATTCCGACAAAACAGGAAAACGGCTTTTGTTCGAGGATATCCTGCCCTATATATGCCAGCTGCTCAAGCTGGAAGACTCATGCAGCTACAACGATATTCTCATTGCGGCGCTGGAAAACCGGGCGATCAGATTGGGCGCAGACAGATACAAAATCTACAGTCTGCCGGACTTTTTGTACACCGTATGCTCGGATATTCCCGATACATCCATGTGCAAACCTCGCGCCAAACGCGCGACCAGTTCAATTGTCGATGTATTTCTGTCGGTTCTGTACCACGCAATGTAATTTTTTACACCTTCGGGGTTATACTAACCGTATCCCCGGAGGTGTATTATGCTTATACCGCTTATCCGCACACTGATACTGTATTTTTTCATTATTCTTTCCATGAGATTTATGGGCAAGCGACAGGTTGGCGAAATGCAGCCTGCAGAGCTCGTGATCACCATCCTGATATCCGCTGTGGCATCGGTGCCTATGCAGGATATAGAACTTCCGTTGGTGCACGGCATTATTCCAATAATAACTCTTGTGTCAACAGAGGTGATTATATCTTCTCTGTCGCTCAAATGTCCGCGACTGCGCACGTTAATAAGCGGCAGACCCATAACAATAATTCGTGACGGCAATATAGACCAGCGTGCCATGCGCTCACTGCGTATAACACTGGATGATCTTATGGAAGATCTGAGGCTCAAAGACGTATACGATCTGCGCACAGTAAGGCTCGCACAAATGGAGACAAACGGCAGACTCAGCGTGCTGGTGGACGCAGAATATATGCCGCCATCGGCCAAAGATCTGTCCGTCAAAGTCAGCCCGTCAGAGCCGTTTTGCCCGATAATATGCGACGGTAAGCTGGTAGATCGCACATACACGCAATCAGAAGCAAGCCGCAAATGGCTGCACAACACCATCCGCAAAAACGGAGCACAAAGCATAAGCGAGGTTTTTCTGCTTGCCTGCGACGGAAACAATAACCTGATCTTCGTCAAAAAAGGAGGAGACTGACATGAAAATACGGCTCATAGCATCCGTGCTGTGCCTGATCTTAGCCGTATGTGCGGGTGTTTCCGGCACGCTGTACACACGCTCTCTGTGCCGCACACTGGCCGAGCAGACTCAGTACGCGGCCAAAAAATACGATCCCTCGATGCTCTGTGCCATAAAGCAAAAATGGGACAGCAAGGTATCCCTGCTGTCCGCATTTATCCCCCACGAGCATATTGACGAGCTCACTCAGACACTCAACCGCGCCCTGTCATTTTTGAACAATAATGACCGCAACGAGTTTGATGCCGAGATAAGCAGCATACTCCATCAGTTTAATATCATCGGCAGATATGATACCCCCACCTTCCGGACCTTATTCTGAACAGAAAATCAAAAGGCGCTTCGGGATTTACCGAAGCGCCTTTGTGTTATTTGATATGATTGCCGAGCAGTTTGGAAAGCTCACTCATAAAGGTATTGATGTCCTTGAACTGTCTGTAAACCGAGGCAAAACGTACATATGCCACCTCATCGATATCTTTGAGTTTTTCCATAACAAGCTCGCCGATATATTCGGTCTTGATTTCGCGATTCAGAGAGTTGAGCAGCTGCTGCTCGATATCTGATGCCGCTTTTTCCAGCACAGCAATAGGTACAGGACGTTTTTCACAGGCTTTGACAAGTCCGTTGAGTATCTTGTTGCGGTCAAATGTCTCTCTGCCGCCATCCTTTTTGACAACTACCAGAGGCAGGCTCTCCACCGTCTCATAGGTTGTAAAACGCTTGGCGCAGGACAGGCACTCTCGTCTTCTGCGAATGCTGCTGGATTCGTCGGTAGGTCTGGAATCCACAACCTTGCTCTCAGGATAACCGCAGAACGGGCATCTCATATTCATTTCCCCCTAAAAAAGCTATATATTTGACTATACTTTTTGTATAATACCATATTTTGAGAAAAGATGCAATCTTTTGTTGAATAAATTGAGCTTATGTATTATTATATAAAGTGTGTAATTGTGTACTCACGTAAACTGATTGTTTGGAGGTGTTTTTTTGTACCAGCCGCTTGCGGATTCGATCCGCCCTATGACATTTGACGACGTAGTTGGACAGGAACATCTTATTGGCGAAAACGGAATACTCCGGCGTATTGTACAGAGCGGAAAAATCCCCAACATGATTTTCTACGGCCCCTCAGGGGTTGGCAAAACCACACTTGCGCAGATAATCGCCTCGCAGACCAATCGCAAGCTGTACAAGCTCAACGCAACCACTGCATCCACGGCAGACATCAAGTCCATCATCGGAGAACTTGATACCTTGCTCGCACCCGAGGGAGTCCTGCTGTATCTGGACGAGATACAGTATTTCAACAAAAAACAGCAGCAGTCTTTGCTGGAGTTTATAGAAAGCGGCAAGATCACCCTGATAGCATCCACTACGGAGAATCCGTATTTTTACGTATACAATGCCATTCTGAGCCGATCCACGGTATTTGAGTTCAAACCTGTCACACAGGAGGACGTACAGAAGGCGGTACGCAGAGCATTCTCCATCTGTGCCAAGCGAATGAAGACAAAAATCTCCATAGACGAGGGCGTGTGTGCTCATATTGCTTTGGCTTGCGGCGGTGACGTTCGCAAATCCATCAACGCTGTGGAGCTGCTTTCGGCAGCATCAATCGGTGATGACGGCTCTATATTTGTGACACTGGAGGACGCAAAGCTGATCACCCAGAAATCCTCTGCCAAATACGACCGCGACGGGGACAGCCACTACGATATACTCTCTGCATTCCACAAATCTCTGCGAGGCTCCGACCCCGATGCCGCTGTGCATTATCTGGCGCGAATACTCGCAGGCGGAGACATTGCCTCGGCCTGCCGCAGAATGCTATGCGCAGTCAGCGAGGACGTGGGACTTGCATATCCCCAGGCAGCTTTTATTGTCAAAGCCTGCTGCGACAGCGCTCTGCAGCTCGGTCTGCCCGAAGCACGTCTGCCGCTGACTCAGGCAGCTCTGCTTATTGCCACGGCGCCCAAATCCAACTCGGTGGTCACGGCTATTGATGCCGCTATGGCAGACGTAACAAGCGGCAACTACGGCGATATCCCCGCACATCTCAAAGATGCACACTACGGCGGCGCACAAAAACTCGGTCACGGGCTCACATACAAGTATCCCCATAATTTCCCGGGGAATTATGTGTCTCAGCAGTATCTCCCCGATATACTCAAGGATACCGTATACTACGAACCGGGCAAAAACAAATCCGAATCTCAGGCAAAAGAATACTGGGACAAGCTGAAAAGCGGCAGATAATGCCATTGCATCTATATCAGTCTTCATATAGCCACAATAAGTATTTTAATTATAGACAAGATGCATATTTTGTGATAGATTACTATAGAGAAAATCCCGGAGGTTTATTATGACAAAAAATACCGTTTATTACCCCAAGGGCGTATGCTCCAGAAAATACGATATCACCACCGAAGACGGCATAATCAAAGCCATAAAGATCGAGGGCGGCTGCAGCGGTAATCTTGCCGGTATATCCAGACTGCTTGTCGGTATGGAAGTATCCGATGCTATCAAGCGCATGGAAGGCACAACCTGCGGTCTCAAACCCACCTCCTGCCCCGACCAGATAGCACAGGCACTCAAGACCATTGTATAAGCAATAATCCCCGCTGACAATATACTGTAAAGAGGTGTTATAATGGGATATATTATAGGCATCGACATAGGCGGCAGCACCACCAAAATAGTTGGTCTCAAGGACGGCAAAATCGTCTCTCCTGACATCGTCCGTGCCGGAGATCCGTTTACCTCCGCATACGGAGCTTTTGGCAAATATATGGCCGTCAACTCCCTATCACTCTCCCAGATAGATGCCATTATATGCACAGGTGTGGGTTCCTCGCTGATCAAGGAGCCAATGTTTGGCATTCCTACTTATATGGCTGACGAATTTATGTGCGTCGGTCTCGGCGGAAAGTTTATCTCCTCCTGCACCAATGCTGTTGTGGTAAGCATGGGCACCGGTACGGCCTATGTCGGCGTCAAAGACGACAAAATATGGCACGTAGGCGGCTCGGGCATAGGCGGAGGAACACTTATCGGTCTGTGCGACAAGCTGGTGGGTGTCCGTGATTTTGATAATATCATCAAAATGGCATCCAAGGGTGTTACATCCAATGTTGACCTGACTATCGGTGATATAACACAGACCAAGCTGTCCAATATGAATACCGAGATAACTGCATCCAACTTCGGCAAATCCAGCGACGTCGCCTCTCACGAAGACATTGCAGCAGGTGTTCTTAACCTGATCATTCAGAATATAGGTATTCTTGCGGCATTTGCTGCCAAGAATCAGGGCGCAACGGATATTATTCTTACAGGCAGACTGTCTGTAGTCGAAAATGCCCTGCCCACATACCGCCAGCTTGAGGATCTGTACGGCTGCAGATTCATCATCCCTGACAATTCAGACTTTGCAACCGCCATTGGCGCTGCCATATACGGCAAAAATAACGGAGGAAAACAATGAACCTTGTAAACGCATCAAAATCCGAACTTAACTCACTTTACGCGCAGCTCAAAGAGCAGTATAACGCCTGCTGCAGTAAAGGCCTCAGGCTTGACATGTCCAGAGGCAAACCCAGCGCCGCTCAGCTTGATATTGTAGAGCCTATGCTTACCGTTCTGTCGACCAACGAGCAGGCAATATCCCGAGAGACAGATACCAGAAACTACGGTATCCTGACCGGTATCATCGAAAGCCGCGAGCTGTTTGCCGAGATTCTGGAAGTCCCCGTCGGCAACGTAATCGCAGGCGGCAACTCCAGTCTCACAATGATGTACGACACAATTATGAGACTTTGGGTGTTCGGCGCACCCGAAAGCAAACGCCCCTGGATTCAGGAAGAAAAGGTCAAGTGGCTCTGCCCTGTCCCCGGCTACGACCGTCACTTCTCCATATGTCAACAGCTCGGCATAGAAATGATTCCAGTGCCTATGACCGAAGACGGTCCCGATATGGACGTGGTCGAGACTCTCGCCGCAGACAAAGCTGTCAAAGGCATATGGTGTGTACCCAAGTACTCCAACCCTCAGGGATATGTCTACTCTGATGACTGTGTGCGCCGTCTCGCCCATATGAAGACCGGTGCAGAGGATTTCCGTATATTCTGGGACAACGCATATGTCGTGCACCATCTGACAGATGAGCGCCCCGCGCTGCTTAACATATATAATGAGTGCGCTCAGGCAGGCAATCCCGACAGAGTTCTCATATACACATCCACATCCAAGATTACCTACCCCGGCGCGGGTGTAGCCGCAATGGCATGTTCGGACACCAACGTTGAATGGTGCAAGAAGATCATGACCGTTCAGGGAATCGGTCCCGACAAGATCAATCAGCTGCGCCACAGCCGTTTTTTGCCCAATGCAGAAGCAGTCGACGCACTTATGAGGAAGCATGCCGAGCTGATGAGGCCCAAGTTTGACACGGTTAACGATATGCTTACGCGCGAGCTTGGTGATACAGGTGTTGCAAGCTGGCTGGCCCCCAAGGGCGGATATTTTATCAGCTTTGATGCGCTCCCCGGCTGTGCAAAGCGCATACACAAGCTCTGTGCCGACGCCGGCGTGATTCTTACCAATGCAGGTGCTACTTATCCCTACGGCATCGATCCCGAAGACAAGAACATCCGTATCGCGCCCTCACTCCCCCCTGTTGAGGAGCTCCGTGCCGCTATGGAAGTATTCTGTATATGCACCAAGCTTGCTGCAGTAGAGAAACTCCTCGAAAAATAACCCTTTAAATTACAAAAGAAGCAGACTGTTGTCTGCGTCTTTTAATATTCGGTTTTTACACGCTCTTTCTGCTGCCGAGAATACGGAAAATTGTACATTCGTTCTCCAGCTGCATAAACGCCGCTCTGGAATTGACCGATGTAAGACCGCCGCCGGAGAGCTCACAGAAAACAATGTTGATGTTTCTTCGATCGTCATCGTCAATGTCCTGAGTTTTTACGGCAAGGTATTCTATGTTCATCCCTGCTTCAGAAAAAATCGATACTTTCTGTGCAATATCACCCGGCTGGTTCATCACAATAGAGAATGCAACGGTGATAATTGTATTGTCGGGAGAATTGACGAGCTTGTTGGACAGCAGTGCGATCATGCTGCCGTCATCCAAAAACTCAAATCTGTTGATAAAAATATCTTTGTCGAGGATCATGCTGTACAGCCATGCTGTATCGTAGAAACCGTTAGTTTTGACCGCAGCCATAGCATATGTACCCTCGGCGAGTCTGGAAACAGCCTCTCTCATGGATGCACATCCCTCGGCAACAAGGCCGAATCTGGAAGAAACATCACGGGCAATATCCGAAGAACAAATTACCGTACTGTCAGGCAAAGCGTCAACCATAAATCCGTCATAGCTCAGCCGGCACTCGGTATTACGGATAAAGTAGGCATACTGTCTGCCGCGATTCATACGGGAGAGCGATCTCCAAAGAGAGACCGCCATAGGCTTGATATCTCTGGGAACACCAAAAGTAACGCGCTGCACGTTCTCCTCATCCTTCTGGACATTGGATATCTGCATACCGCTCTGTATCTTTGCGCTCGCCAGATTCTCCGCAATATTCATTCTGTGAACAAAAGCCTCACGCAAAGCCTCGTCACAGTTATCTATTATTTTTTTATAAAGATTGATTTGATTCACCGAAATCGCCTCCTAAACCACATTAATTGTATAATAATATCTATACAATGTCAAACAAAAGTATAAATAATTTACAATTTTACAAAAAGAGCGTGCACTTTGCACGCTCTTTTGTTAGTCAAACAAGCCTGCTAAAAGGCCGGTTTCCTTGGTCTTTTTCTGAACATGACACACCGCCTTGTGCAGCATAATTGCCGCATCCTCTCTGGTTACATATTCCGACGCACGCACAGTGTTATCATCAAACACCGATAATATTCCCGCTGCCGTTGTATTGACAATTGATTGCTCCGCCCACGCAGGAACGTTATCCGTATCGTCAAAGGTCATTTTTCTGCCGTCCGATGCCAGTTTCATGGCTTTGTCCATGATAGATGCCGCTTCTGCGCGGGTGATGGGGTCATTGGCTCTGAACACCTTGTTGCCGTCATCACAGGTCTCACCGCTGATCACTCCGCAATTAATGGCCGCAGCCACGTACGGTCTGGCCCATACAGGTATTGCTTCATTGTCCTTGAGTCCCGTGCCTACCGATACAGTTGGAAGCGCAAGTTCTGCTACGGATGATATCAGCGCCACAAACTGCGCTCTGCTGACCGTCTCATCGGGATAAAAAAAGTTCTCCTCACCAAATGTCTCCCCTACCATTATACCTTCTTCTCTCAGGCAGAGTGCTGCATAGTGGGCGTGGCTGTCCAGCATATCACTGTACGAAAAGCTTTCTTTGGACGCAGGTTTGCATATCAGTATGCTAACCTTTGCCGAACCGGACGTATTGCCGCGTGAGTCGGTTACTTTGAACTCAAAGCTGTCTCTTCCGCTCTTGCCCTGCTTGGGCACATATACGAACTCGGCGCCATCGAGAGTAATATCACCCTTTTTGGGGCTGTTGGTTATCTCATAAGTGCATTCATCTCCATCTGTATCCACCGATTTGAGAGTCCCGCACAGCCTGATGTCGGTATAGGTCTTGTATTCAGCATTAACGGCAACAGGAGTATTGTTGGGCTTGTTGCTCAGTGATAACGTTACTCTGACATCATCTGCAGATGTGCCTGTTTTTGAAAACACGGGTCTGAACGTCATTGTTTCGAACAAATCCGCTGAATCGGTAGACGAGAATGTCATGCGCGATAAATCATCAATATCTACGATATCACCTGCGGTCACGCCACTATCACCCACAGCCAGTCTGCCCCTTTCGGGAATACTTGTAATCTGTATTGCATCAAGGCAGTTTCCGGACTTCGCGCTGACCGTAAAATCCGCGACGTCAAAAACTATAACTCCCCCTTGCTTTTCGCTTTTGGCAAATGCGGCCACCGAAGCTGTGTCATCAGCTCCCAAAGCATAAAAAGATGCCGATATGATGCAGCCCGCAAGTATAAATACTATAATTTTTTTCACTGTTATTCCTCCCACTTTTTACTTTATACTTATATTTTCTTGTTAAGAGGAATATATACAAGGGATTTTTATACAGAAAAAAAGACCGCAAAAAGCGGTCTTTGATACTATATGAAAATATATTTACCAGATATCCAGTTCACTTTCCGCGCGTTTGTCTCTGCCGATAAGGTCCCTGAACACTTCGCCGAGAGATTTGTGTTCATAAAGCAGGCTGTACATACCGCTGCATATGGGAAGATCGATATCCATACCCATAACAAGCTCGTGAACGGCCTTGGTAGCATAGTAACCCTCTACAACAGCGCCAACCTGCTTGAGTGCATCCTCGGGGGAAACACCTTTGCCTATAAGCAGACCTGCCCTACGGTTTCTCGAGTGTTCGGATACGCAGGTAACTATCAAATCACCTACTCCCGAAAGGCCTGCAAAGGTATATGCCTTGCCACCAAGAGCGACACCCAAACGGGACATTTCTGATATTCCGCGGGTCATAATCATAGCTTTTGTATTGTCGCCGAAGCCTGCTCCGTCACTGATGCCGACCGCGAGAGCCATGATATTCTTCATTGCTCCGCCCAGTTCGGCACTGACTATGTCGGGAGAGGTATAGACCCTGAAATAGTCATTCATAAAAGTATTCTGCACGATCTCGGCGGCAGCTTTATCCTTGGATGCGGCAAGCACGGCTGTAGGAATGCGTCTTGCTACCTCCTCCGCGTGAGAGGGGCCGGTGAGAGCGACCACGGGTACGTCTTTGATCTCCGACTCCAGCGTATCGCTGAGCAGGCAGTAATTCGCCTCTGCATCAAAGCCTTTTGTAAGCAGAACAACGGCTTTGGCGCTGTTTATGTACTGTTTGATATTGCGTGCCGTACTTCTTATACCGAAAGAAGGAGTTACCATAACTATAAGATCCCTGCCCTCGGCGCATCTGAGGTCGGTGGTTATCTCGATTTTTTCGGGCAATACGATACCGCGAAGAAGCTTCTCGTTGGCACGCTGTGTTCTGAGCAGTTGTGCCTCTTCTTCGAGAAAGCTCCACAGGGTTACATCGTGACCGTTCTCGCAAAGCAGCTTTGCCGCAGCAATTCCCCAGCCGCCGCTGCCTATAACCGCTACCTTCATTTTTGCTGACCTCCTTTGGGCTTGATTTTCTTTTCTGTACCGTTGATTATACGCTTTATATTACCTCTGTGAAGGAATATAACAAACGAGCAAGCCGCGATTATAAAGATCAGCTGCTTGGTCTCAACTCCAAGAATCACAGCGGCAAGCATAGCCGTGAGCATAGCACCGCAGGAGGATGCGGATACGATCTTTGTGGTAAAAACAATTATCGCAAACATAGCTATGGCGATGAGGACTGTCTGCCAGCTGATAAACGAGCCGACGACAGCAATGCAGACAACGCATTTGCCGCCTCTGAAACCAAAATACAGAGGATATGCGTGGCCAAGCATAACTCCTGCACCTGCTGCGATCATGGCATCCGCTCCGCCAATCTGCCCTGCGATAACCATTGCTGCAACAGACTTGAGGGCATCGATCAGGGTGGTCGATACTGCCGCACCCACACCATAAACTCTCAGCGAGTTTGTCATACCCGCATTTCCGCTTCCGTGCTGTCTGATGTCGGACTTAAAGAACAGTTTTGAGGTCACAATAGATCCGCTGACCGAACCGAAAAGATAACCAATGACCAAAGAAACAAGAAGTCTGACTACCATAACTTATATATCCTCACCGCGCTGGCGGATAACCATTCTGATAGGTGTACCGCTGAGCACGTATGTCTCACGGATCTTGTTCTCCAGATATCTCTGATAGGAGAAATGGAACAATGTGGCATCGTTGCAGAAGCACACGAACGTGGGAGGCTGCACGGATGCCTGTGTGATATAGAATACTTTGAGGCGCTTGCCCTTGTCCGTGGGAGGCTGTACGCGGGCGGTTGCATCAGAAAGAATGGAGTTGAGTGCGCCCGTGGTGATTCTCATACAGCTGTTTGCATAGACGGTCTTGATGAGTGCGTACAAGTCATTGACTCTCTGACCGGTCTTGGCAGATATGAAAACCACGGGAGCATAGGGCATATATGCCAGCTGCTGACGTACGCGTTTTTCGTACTCGGCCTGAGTGCCGGTTTCTTTTTCAATGAGATCCCATTTGTTGATAGCAATAATGGCTGCCTTGCCGTTATCATGTGCATAGCCTGCTATTTTGGTATCCTGCTCGGTAACACCGTCCACCGCATCGATCATAATGATACATACGTCACTGCGTTCGATGGACATCTGTGCGCGCATGACCGAGAACTTCTCGATAGGCTTGTCGACCTTGGACTGTCTGCGTATGCCGGCGGTATCGATAAAGAGGAATTTATCCTCTCCCCGCTCGACTATAGAGTCAATGGCGTCACGGGTAGTTCCCGCCATGGGGCTGACGATAACGCGCTGCTCACCGGTGACATAGTTAATGAGAGAGCTTTTGCCCGCGTTGGGTTTGCCTATGACGGCAACCTTGATGGGTGCCTGCTCATCTGTATCTGCTTCGGTCTCCTCGGGGAAATATGCAAAACATTCGTCAAGCAGATCTCCCGTGCCGCTGCCGTGCATTGCGGATACACCCACGGGAGTGCCGAGGCCGAGATTGTAGAACTCATAGAACTCTGCGGGAGGCTCTCCGGGCGAGTCCATCTTGTTGACTGCGACTACCACGGGCTTCTTTGCCTTTTTGAGCATGGTTGCAACGTCTTCGTCTGCAGCAGTAAGACCTACACGAATATCAACAACCAGCACAACAACGTCTGCATGGTCTATGGCAATCAGAGCCTGCTCACGCATAAATCTGAGTATTTCGTTTTCGGTATGGGGCTCGATACCGCCGGTATCAATGACGGTAAAAGAGCGGCCGCGCCATTCGGCATCGCCGTAAATTCGGTCACGGGTAACACCGGGAGTATCCTCTACTATGGAATGGCGTTTTTCGGTAATACGGTTAAATAAAAGGGATTTTCCCACGTTGGGTCTGCCAACTATGGCAACTACAGGCTTATCCATTCTGACCTCCTGTTATAAAGGCATCGAGAAACTCTCCGCCGTCTACTTTGAGAACATCTATTTTCATACCGAGCTTATCCTCGGCATCTTGTATGCTCACATCATCCAGAAATACCGTCTCCCCGTGTCTGAGCATAACGTCGGGAATGAGTATTCTTGCGCGTTTTTCTTCTTTCTGCATTCTTGCGATAAGGTCGCCTCCGGTCACAAGACCGCTGACGTCCACCATACCGCCGAAGAATTCGTTGGGTATACCCACAACTTTGCAGTCCAGCTTGGGGCACTTGGTTCTGAGTTTTTCCACCATTTTGTTCATAAAACTCTCTGCAGATAATCCGCAGCAGATATACCAGGGCTCGGGAGGAGCAAACTCATCCTCCATCCTGAGACAAAGCTCCAACTCATCGGCAAAGGACGTCATAAGTCCCACACCGTTTTCCAGCTGAGCAAATCCCTCATAATAGTCAACATCGGGCAGTTCTCTTCCCGCTTTGAGATAAAGCTCGTCGGCGGCGCAGCACATTGCAGGACGCTTGGCCTTGAGATTTGCACGTCTGGCCTCGTCAACAATATCAATGATCTCCCCTGCCGCAGTTTGATCTACAGGCTTGAGAGGATAGAGTCCGTCCCTATGCTTGGTCAAACCAACGGGAACAATGGCAATGCTCTCAATGGACGGATAAAGCGCCGACAGATCGGTGAGGGTCTTTTTGAGTTGGGCTCCGTCATTAAGCCCGGGGCACACCACGATCTGCGCCTTGACTTTGAGTCCGGCTTTGCAGAATGCATACAGGTGCCTCAGCGAAGGACCTCCGTTTTTGTTGCCCAGCATCAGTGTGCGGAGCTCGGGATCGGTGGTATGCACCGAAACATTGAGGGGCGAGATACGCATCTTGATAATGCGATCGGCATCCTCATCGCTGAGGTTTGTGAGAGTAATATAATTGCCCAGCAAGAAAGACAGACGGGCATCGTCGTCCTTGAAATAGAGAGTCTTTCTCATTCCGCGGGGCAACTGATCGATAAAGCAGAAAACGCATTTGTTGGAGCAGCCCTTTTGCGCGTCCATAAGATAGGTCTCAAACTCAAGTCCAAGATCGCTGCCTTCGGACTTGGTAACCTTTACCTTACGCACACCATTGCTGCTCTCAAGCTCGATCAGCAGCTTGCTGTCATACGAATAAAAATCATAATCCAGCACGTCGCGGATAGGCTTGCCGTTTATAGATATAAGCTTTTCTCCTGCTTTTATTCCCGCTTTGTCGGCGGCACTGCGTTTTTCTACTGCTTTAATCAATGCACTCATAATTTTCTCCAAAAAAACGGAGAGGGCACAATAACCCTCTCCGTTTCCATCTGCTTATTTCTCTTCGTTCACTTTTATAACTTCACGACCGTTATAAGTGCCGCAAGCCTTGCAGGCTCTGTGAGAGAGTACGGGTTCTCCGCATTTGGGGCACTTGGAAACGCCGGGCAACGCAAGCTTCCAGTTAGCGCTGCGTCTCTTGTCTCTTCTCTGCTTGGATATTCTCGCTCTTGGTACTGCCATGGGGTACACCTCCTAAGTATGTTAACATTTTTAATTATTGTCGTCTGCAAAAAGTTTGGCCAAATCGGCAAAGGGACTGATCTTACCTGATCTGTCACAGCCGCATTCGCCAAGATTAAGGTCGGCTCCGCACTTGAAGCACAGGCCCATGCAATCCTCGCTGCACAATGTAATCATATCCATGTTGAGTATCAGCTCAGATACAAGAATCTCATCCAGATCAACTTCGTCGCCCACAGTGAAGACACCGTCTCCCTCGTCTGCTGTACCGTCATTCTCAGAAACAAGCACAAAATCTACCTGAACCTGTTTTTGATACTCCACCGGTTTGCCGCATCTGGCACATTTGCTGAAAACCTGTGCATCAATGTCGGCTGTCAGATTGAGGACACCTGCCATATCTGAAATACTTCCGAAAAATCTGACAGGTTTTTCAAAAGGAAACTCAAAGTTTACTTCCTCTTTTGACAAATCTATGGTATAATCAAAGTCGATGTGAGAGCAAACTCCTGACCGAAGCTCTTTTAAGCTTACCTTCATAGTTCGTCCTTTCACAAATACGCAACTTATATTATATTGATAGAAACACTAAAAGTCAAGGATTTTTTGTTATGAAAGAACACATTATTACCAAAAATTCCGCAGGACAGCGGATTGACAAGTATCTTTCCAAGGCGCTCCCCTCTCTACCGGCCTCTTTGATGCACAAATATTTCCGTCTCAAGCGCATCAAACTCAACGGCAAGCGCTGCGAACCCTCCGAAAAACTCTGCGAAAACGACGTACTGCAGCTGTACATCAATGACGAGTTTTTTGCAGAGCCCGATGCCGAGAGCGCATACAAGCGTGTCAGCGACGTTATCGACATTGTGTACGAGGACGACAACATACTGCTTGTCAATAAACCTGCGGGTATGGTCGTGCACGAGGACGAAAGCGGCAAGGATGACACTCTGATAAACCGCATCAAAGCGCATCTGTACAACAACGGTCAGTGGGATCCGCTGGATTCGCCTTTTGCTCCCTCGCTGTGCAACCGCATAGACCGCAACACTCAGGGTATCGTTATCGCCGCCAAGACCGCCGAAGCTCTGCGTATACTCAACGAAAAGATAAAAGAGCGTGAGATCGACAAATACTACCTCTGCCTGGTCCACGGTACCCCAAAAGCCCCGAAGGGTGTACTCAAAAACTTTCTGCGACGCGACACCGCCGAAAAACGTGTATATGTAGACAAAGACCGCAGCCGCGGCGCTCTGACCGCAGAGACACAGTATAACGTAATAGCCTCCAAAAACGGACTGTCTCTGCTCAGGTGCCGTCTGCTCACCGGCCGCACCCATCAGATCCGTGCACAGCTTGCCGAGGCAGGTCATCCGCTTGCCGGAGACACCAAGTACGGAACAGCTGCGATGAACCGCGGTCTGCCCTTCAAGTATCAGGCCCTATGCTCGTATAAACTTGTTTTTGCTTTCAAAACCGATGCAGGTGTCCTCAATTATCTGAACGGCAGAAGTTTTGAAGTGGAAAACATCGATTTCAAGGACTGGTTCTACAAAAATTATTAAAATATCAATACATAAGATTTCAAGAGAAAAACGGAGCATTTTTGAGCTTTTTAAAGCTTTCATAAATCAGCGTTCGTTTTTCTCTTGTTTTATTGGATTTTTGCACAAAAAATCATTGACAAATGCTGAAAAAGTGCTATACTCAACCTGACAAAGTATATTATGGGAGGGTATCATGTCTGAACGTCTTATTCTCTTGGAAAATATCAATAAATCATACGGTGAAAAGCAGATTCTCAAGAACCTGAACCTGTACGTCAGGGACAAGGAGTTTGTCACTCTGCTTGGTCCTTCCGGCTGCGGCAAGACCACGACTTTGCGTCTTATAGGCGGCTTTGAGACCCCTGATTCCGGTAATATATATTTTAACGGAAAGGTCATCAATGACGTTCCTCCTCACAAGCGCCACGTCAATACTGTTTTCCAGCGATATGCGCTGTTTACACATCTCAATGTGTACGACAATATTGCTTTTGGTCTGCGCATCGCAAAATGCCCCGAATCGGAGATCCGCTCCAAGGTCAAGGAGATGCTCAGGCTGGTCAACCTGACCGGATATGAGCAGAGACATGTTTCCAACCTGTCGGGCGGCGAGCAGCAGCGTATCGCAATAGCCCGTGCGCTGGTCAACCACCCCAAGGTGCTCCTGCTGGACGAGCCTCTGGGCGCTCTCGACCTCAAGCTCCGCAAAGAAATGCAGCGTGAGCTCAAGGCTATCCAGCAGCAGGTCGGTATTACATTCGTATACGTTACCCACGATCAGGAAGAAGCTCTCACAATGAGTGATACCATCGTTATCATGAAAAAGGGCATCATCCAGCAGATAGGTACCCCCGTAGATATATATAATGAGCCCAAGAATGCTTTTGTCGCCGATTTTATCGGAGAGAGCAATATTATAGACGGCACCATGAAAAAAGACCTGCTGGTCAACTTCTGCGGTACCGATTTCCCCTGCCTCGATACCGGCTTCAGTGAGAACGAGCCGGTTGACATAGTCGTCAGACCCGAGGACATCACCCTCACTCCCTACGACAAGGGTCAGATAACCGGCAAGGTCACCTCGGTCACCTTTATGGGTGTACATTATGAGATACTCGTTGAGAGCGAGCACTTTGTCTGGACGATACACTCCATCCGCAATGCATCGGTCGGTGAAAACGTGGGTATATATCTGCATCCCGATGATATTCACATTATGCACAAGACTCCCAAAGAGGAGGATAAAAATGCGTAAGAAGTTTTTATCCATTCCTTACGTAGTCTGGATGGCTCTTTTTGTGGTTATTCCTCTTGTGCTGATAGTGATATACGCATTCACCGCTCCCGACGGCAATTTTACCGCTGACAATATATCGGGTCTCGGTACATACGCCAACGTATTCGGCAGGAGTCTGTGGCTGGCATTCGTTGCAACGATTATCTCTCTGATCATCGGTTATCCTTTTGCTTACATTCTCTCAAAAGAGAGTGCGGCTATGCAGCGTATCACAATGATGCTCATTATGCTCCCCATGTGGATAAACTTCATCCTCCGCACCTATTCGTGGATGAGCATACTTGAGAACACCGGACTTATCAACCAGCTTCTGGGCAAGCTCGGTATACTTGCCGCGTTGGGTGTTGACTACATACCTCTGATCAATACAGACGGCGCTGTCGTATTGGGTATGGTGTATAACTATCTCCCCTTTATGATAATGCCCATCTACTCTGTCATAATCAAGCTTGACCGCTCGGTTATTGAAGCTGCGCAGGATCTTGGTGCCAACTCGTTCAACGTATTCTTCAGAGTAATATTCCCCCTCAGCCTGCCCGGTGTGCTTTCGGGCATCACCATGGTATTCGTTCCCTCCATCAGCACATTCGCTATCTCCAAGCTCCTCGGCGGCGGCAAAGACCTGCTGCTCGGCGACCTTATCGAGATGCAGTTCCTCGGCGGCGCGTACAATCCCCATCTGGGCAGTGCACTCTCTCTGGTAATGATGATAATCGTTATGATATGTATGCACCTGATGAACCGCTTCGGCGAGGGTGAAGAACAGGCGGTGCTGTTATGAAGAAACAGCGTCGTGTCGGCTCAAGATTGTTTGAAGCTCTTATTTTTCTTTTCCTCTACGCGCCTATATTCATACTGATCATCTTTTCTTTTAACGAAAACCGCAGCCGTACCGTATACGAGGGTTTCACCTTTGACTGGTACATCAAGCTGTTCCAGAACGAGAGCATAATGAACGCTCTTTGGGTCACCCTTCTGGTATCTGCTATTGCTGCCGTTGTGGCTACAGTTGCCGGCACCTTTACAGCTGTAGGCCTTTACAGCATGCGCCGCCGCACGAGGGATGCCATACTGGCAGTCAACAACATTCCCGTTATCAATGCTGATATCATCACCGGTGTTTCTTTGAGCCTGCTTTTTGTTTCCTTCTTCTCCATTCTCAACCGTGTATTAGGCTTGGAGATAGAGCTTGGATTCGGCACCCTGCTGATAGCTCATATCACCTTTAATATCCCCTACGTCATCCTGTCAGTACTGCCCAAGCTTCGTCAGCTGGACAAAAACCTGTTTGAAGCCGCTCAGGATCTCGGTGCAACCTGGATGCAGGCGTTCTTCAAAGTCATTCTTCCCGAGATACGCCCCGGCATCGTCAGCGGTCTTATTATGGCTTTTACACTCTCCATTGACGACTTTGTTATCAGCTATTTTACCGCAGGCTCGAGAGTCCAGACTCTGAGTATGGAAATCTACGCTATGACCAAAAAGCGTATCAGCCCCGAGATCAACGCGCTTTCGACCATTATGTTCATTGCAGTACTCGTGCTGCTGATAATTATCAACGTACGTCAGGCTCGCCAGGAAAAGGCCGCAGAAAAAAGAATGCGTGCTCTCACCTCCGACTCTGCACCCACAGAATGAAAGGAGATACAAAATTGAAAAAAATCGCCCTTATTATTGTCGCTGTTATGCTGTTTGCTCTGCTTCCCGCCTGCGGCAAGAATTACCCCAACGGTGAAGTCAACGTCTACAACTGGGGTGAAAATATTGATGAGAGTATTTTTGACGATTTTGAAAAAAAGACCGGCATAAAGGTCAATTATAAAACATATCAGGCCAATGAGCAGCTCTACTCGGTGCTCAAGCAGGGCGGATCCAGCTATGACGTTATTATCCCCTCCGACTATATGATCTCCCGTCTCATCGACGAGGATATGCTGGAGAAGATCAACTTTGACAACGTTCCCAACATCAAAAACATCGACAGCAGATATCTCAATCAGGCATTTGACCCCAAGAACGAGTACTCTGTCCCCTACACATGGGGCGTAACCGGCATCATCTACAACAGCAAGACCATCAAGGATGATATAACCGACTGGACTGCAATGTATAACCCCGCATACACCGGTCAGATACTGCAGTTTGACAACTCCCGTGACGCTTTTGCAAGTGCGCTGTTCATCCTCGGATATGACGTCAACACCACCGACAAAGCTCAGATCGACGAGGCATATGAGCTCCTCAAGCAGCAGAAGCCCATTCTGCAGGGTTATTTTATGGATGAGATGTACGACAAGCTGGAAGGCGGAGAGGCCTCTATCGGCGCTTATTATGCCGGTGACGCGCTGCTGATGATGGAGAACAATCCCGATCTGAAGTTTGTCATCCCCGAATCCGGCAGCAACATGTTTATTGATGCAATGTGCATCCCCAAGGGCGCAAAGAACAAAGACAACGCAGAGGCATTCATCAACTTTATGTGCGAGACCGACGTGTGCCTCGCCAACATGGATGTCACCTGCTATGCAACTCCCAGCAAGCCCGCATATGATGCGCTCCCCGATGAGGTCAAGAACAATCCCATTATGTTCCCCTCAGATGACGTTCTTGACAAGTGCCAGATATATATCAATCTGCCTACGGAGATCAACGATTATTACGCAAAGCTCTGGACCGATCTCAAATCCTAACCTACAAGCGGGTACGCACAGTACCCGCTTAAATATTATGCAGAGGTGTACAGATGCAAAGTTTTATTATTGCCGTTAACGCCGTTTTACCTATTTTCCTGATGCTCGCTCTCGGCTTTGGGCTCAAGCAATTGAAGCTGATTGACAATGAGATGATCACCAAAGTAAACAAGCTTGTGTTCAAGGTATTTTTGCCCACGCTGCTGTTCAAGAACGTATACACCTCTCAGCTCAAGAGTGTGTTCAATATCAAGCTGATACTGTTTGCTCCCGCAGTTGTTATAGGACTTTATCTGCTTTCCATCCCGATTATACTCAAGCTGCGCAAGGACAACCGCAGACGAGGCGCAATGATACAGGCCATATTCCGCAGCAACTTTGTTATTCTCGGTATCCCCATCATCTCAACAATATACAGTAATGAGCCATCTGCCGTACCAGCACTCCTTACCGCTATAGTAGTACCGCTGTTCAACCTTTTGGCGGTTATTACGCTGGAAGTCTTCCGCGGAGAAAAGCCAAAGCTCTCTAAAATCCTCAAATCCATCGTCACCAATCCCCTGATACTGGCAACTCTGCTGGGATTTGCGGTCAATCTGTCAGGTCTGAATCTTCCTTCCGTAATCGACTCAACCGTATCATCCGTAGCCGCTGTCGCATCTCCCCTGTCAATCGTATTGCTGGGCGCTTTTTTCAGATTTGACAACGTCAGGCATGATATCAAAGACGTACTGATATGCACCTTCGGCAGACTTATCGCAGTGCCGCTGGTCGGCTCTCTGCTGGCCATTGCCGCAGGATTCAGAGGTATAGAGTTTACCTCTATGCTTATCGCATTTGCCGCACCTCCCGCCATATCGTCCTTTACTATGGCACAGCAAATGGACAGCGACTCCACACTTGCCGGTGAATCGGTTATCGTTGCGTCGGCTTTGTCCTGCTTTTCGATATTCGTTTGGGTGTTTTTGTACAGCTCTCTCGGTATTATATAGTCACCAGTCTTTTCCGCATTTTTTCAAAGGCTTTTCGCTCGATTCTGGATACCTGAACCTGATTTATGCCCATTCTTCCGGCCGTCTCCTGCTGAGTCAGGCCTCTGAAATATCTCAATATTATTATCGTACGCCATAACTCGTCGAGTTCATCCATTGCCTGCCTGAGGGCAATATGCTCGACGAGTTTTTGTTCTTCAAAACCACTGTCCACCGTATCCATCAGCCGAAGCCCCTCGGATATCTCGGCATCCAGCGACTGCGCTGTGCTCGGAGCATCCATACACGCCGCCACGTCTTCACGCTCGAGACCAGTTAGAGCGCAAATATCGCTCAGTCTCGGCTGTGTTCCGTGGGTGTTTTCATAATTTGACACCGCCGAGCTGACTTTGGCCGCATTCTCCCTGATGGTGCGGCTGACTTTGATAATGCCGTCATCCCGCAGAAACCGCTTTATCTCTCCGGCTATCTTCGGCACAGCGTATGTAGAAAACTGCGTCCCCAACGCGGGATCAAAGCCTCGTACGGCTTTTATGAACCCTATGCTCCCAAGCTGATACAGATCATCTATGTCCGCGCCTCTGCCAAGAAATCTCCGTGCCACGCTGTATATGAGCGGAGAGTTTGACCTGATCAGCTCATCCATGGCAGTTCTGTCGCCGCATTGAGCTGCACAGAGCAAGTCTGTCATCTATAGGTTCCTCGGATGCTGATACGCTTTTTCATCCTGACGCTGGTTCCCCTGCCCGGTGCCGAGCGGACACGCATACTGTCCATAAAACTTTCCATAATGGTAAATCCCATCCCGGAGCGTTCCTGCCCGCCGGTTGTATACATAGGTTCACAGGCTTTTTTGATATCCTCAATACCGCAGCCTTTGTCTTTGACCGTTATCTCCACCATATTATCAGCGCCAATCTCCACACACATCTGTATATCTCCAACACCGTCCTTGTACGCATGAACGATGCAATTTGTTACAGCCTCTGACACGGCGGTCTTTATATCGCTTAGTTCGTCTACCGTAGGATCAAGTTGTGCGACAAACGCTGCCGCAGCCGTTCTTGCAAACCCCTCATTGGAACTTCTGCTGGGAAAAGTCATAGTCATCTTGTTGATTACGTTCTTCATCGGTTCTGCCTCCGTTATATAAAGCTGACAAGCCTTGTAATGCCCGCCGCAGAAAGCACCTTCAGTGCGTGTTTTGGCGTGTTTTTTACAGCCATAGCTATGCCGTCTGTGTCGCACATACGTTTTGCCCGCATCACAACGGCGATTCCCGAGCTGTCCATAAAAGATACCCCTCCCATATCCAAAATTAATTCTACCGGCATTATACACTCATATAAGGCCGAAATATTGTCAATAGCCTCCAACGCTTCAACATGGCCCAGCTCACCAAACAGCTCAATCTCAAGCTTGCCTCTGTCCTCATTGTATGAAACAGTCATCATATCCCTCCGCATAAAAAAAATAACTATGGGCTTGTCCCATAGTTATTTTATATTATTGTGTATGAGGTTTTTGTGGAAAGATGTCGGTCAGTTGTGCTTGTTTATACCCTTTTCGACATCTGCAACAAGATACAGCGAGCCGCAGGATATGACAACATCGTTCTTGTCAGCCATACCGAAAGCCAATGCTCCCGCATCAACGGGATTCTTGCACGCCACAACGTTATCGCAATACTGAGATGCGATCTCAGCTATCTCCTCTGCGGTCAAAGCGTCCTTGACATCGCGGGGCTCGGTTGCAACAAAAACACTGCTGCGTTTTGCAACATTGGGTATGCATGACATAAAGTCTTTTTTGCGCTGCATACCGAACACGGATATGATCTTTCTGTCAGAATAAAATCTGTCGATAGCATCACAAACGCTGCCGATCTTGTCGGGATTATGTCCTCCGTCAACGATGCAAAGAGGATCTCTGTGCACGATCTCAAATCTGCCCGCAAGCGAGACGTCTTTGAGCGCGTCTGCGATAGTCTGGGTAGAGATGCTGTAACCTGCAGCATTGAGTTCAGTGCATATTGCAATAACACTCAGGGCATTCTTGACCTGATGCATACCTACCATAGACAGGCTGTAGTGCTGTCCGAGATAATCAAACTCAGAGCCCGTGCCTGTACAGGAAAGATTCTTTACATCACCAAGATTTTCAATGCGCGGAGTTATTCCAAACTCCTTAACGGTATCCATAAGCACGCGATATGCGTCTTCGTGCAGATCGCAGTATGCGGCAACTCTGCATCCGGGCTTGATGATGCCGCATTTTTCGTATGCGATCTCGGCAATGGTATGACCTATGATATTTGTATGGTCAAGACCGATATTATTGACGCACGCAACTACGGGAGGATCGATGACATTGGTAACGTCACCTCTGCCTCCGATACCGACCTCAAGAACCATAAAGTCGCAGTTCTCGCGCGCATACAGAACAAATGCCAGCGCAGTCAGAGTCTCAAACTCGGTACACTCTCTGCCCTCAGCCTTCATCTCATCGAGGGCGGGAATCATGCTCTCAAGAGCGTCAGCAATCAGCTGTCCGTCCGGGAGCTGACCATTGAGCTGTACACGCTCACGGAAGTCATAGACGTAGGGAGACATGTACAATCCGGTCTTGTATCCGGCTTTACGGAGCACCGCATCTGTCATAGCTGCGGTGCTGCCTTTGCCGCTTGAGCCTGCTATATGGACGATTTTCATTTTTTTGTGCGGATTGCCAAGCTTTTCAAGCAGAGGTTCGATACGTTTTCTGCCCGCTCTGCCGCCGGTGTGTGAGCAATTATGAATATATTCTACTGCTTGACGATAGTCCATAAACACAGATCCTTTCTTAGAGCAGGCGGAGGCTGTCCTCCAGCTTGGCTATGAGAGCCTTATTCTTTTCCAGCTTTTCTCTCTCAGCTGCAACGACAGCTGCGGGAGCTTTTGCAACAAAGTTCTCGTTGGAGAGTTTTGCCTCCAGAGATGCAACAAACTTCTTTGCCTTTTCGATCTCGCCGTTAATTCTTGCCTTTTCCTTTTCGGTATCGACAAGCTCGCTGAGAGGCATAAATACGTGAGCTACGTTGGTAGCGCAGGATACCATGCTGTCAGCATTTGCAGGCATATCGGAGCATACGATAACCTCGCTTGCCCAAGCCAGCTTCTTGAGGAAGGGCTCTGCCTGTGCAAACAGTTCGGGAGACTCGGTGACAATTGTCAGGGATGCTCTCTTGGAGGGAGGAACGTTCATCTCGCTGCGGCGGTTACGTACAACCCTGACAACGTCCATGATCTGCTCCATCTCTGCGACAGCATCGGGGAATACAAGCTTCTCATCAAACTTCTCCCACTCAGAAACCATAATGGACTTGCCCTCGTGAGGCAGTGCCTGCCAGATGGTCTCGGTGATAAAGGGCATAAAGGGATGGAGCAGCTTGAGAGTACCAACCAGTACGTGGCCGAGCACCTTCTGTGCGCACTCATTGGCCTGCTTGTCTGCATCTGCGGAGAGGCGGGTCTTGCAGAGCTCGATATACCAGTCGCAGTATTTGTCCCAGATGAAGGAGTACAGCTTGTCGGCTGCAACGCCCAGTTCGTATTTCTCGATATTCTCGGTAACTTCCTTGACCAGCTGATTGTACAGAGTCAGAATCCACTTGTCCTCAATAGCCAGATTCTCGGGCAGGGTGAAATCGTCAACTGTCAGGTTCATCATTACAAAGCGGGAAGCATTCCAAATCTTGTTGCAGAAGTTGCGGTTTGCCTCAACGCGCTCGTAGTAGAAACGGGTATCGTTTCCGGGGCTGTTGCCGGTTACCAGAGTAAATCTCAGTGCGTCGGCACCGTATTTTTCGATAACCTCCAGAGGATCGATACCGTTGCCCAGAGACTTGCTCATCTTTCTGCCCTGGCTGTCTCTGACTATACCGTGGAGGAATACGTCGTTGAAGGGTTTTTCTTCCATAACCTCAAGGCCGAATGCAATCATACGTGCGACCCAGAAGAATATGATATCGTAGCCTGTAACCAGAACGTTGGTAGGATAGTAGTATGCAAGTTCCTCGGTCTTTTCGGGCCAGCCCATTGTGCTGAAGGGCCACATACCCGAGCTGAACCAAGTATCCAGAACGTCCTCATCCTGCTTGATGTGTACGCTGCCGCACTTTTCGCACTTGTCGGGATCGGTACGGCTTACGGTGATATGACCGCAGTCTGCGCAGTACCATGCGGGGATACGGTGACCCCACCACAGCTGACGGGAGATACACCAGTCATGGACGTTCTCCATCCAGTTCATATAGGTCTTGGTGAATCTCTCGGGGACAAAACGGATATCCCCTCTCTTGACAGCTTCGATGTCATGCTCGGCAAAGGGAGCCATCTTGACAAACCACTGTGCGGAGGTCATAGGCTCAACATTGGTGCCGCAGCGATAGCAGGCGCCGACATTGTGCTTGTAATCCTCGGTGCGGGTCAGCAGTCCAAGCTCCTCCAGATCCTTGACAACAGCCTTTCTGGCCTCCATACGGTCCATACCGCAGTACTTGCCGCCGTTCTTGTTGATCTTGCCGTCGCCGTCCATAACAAGGATAAACTCCAGATCATGACGCTTGCCCATGTCAAAGTCGTTGGGGTCGTGGCAGGGAGTGACCTTTACGCAGCCGGTACCAAAGTCCATCTCAACGTAATCGTCAGCAAAGATGGGAATAGGTCTGTTCATCAAGGGCAGGATAGCATTCTTGCCGATGAGGTGCTTATATCTCTCGTCCTTGGGGTTAACGGCAATACCGCTGTCGCCCATCATGGTCTCGGGACGGGTGGTAGCTATCTCCAGATACTCGTCGCTGTTTTCGATCTGATACTTGATGTACCACAGATGTCCTGCCTGCTCGCTGTATTCGACCTCGGCATCGCTCAGTGCGGTGGTACATTCGGGGCACCAGTTGATTATACGGTTGCCTTTGTAGATAAGGCCTTTTTCATACAGGGTAACAAAAACCTCACGTACAGCCTTGCTCAGACCCTCGTCCATGGTGAAGCGGGTTCTGCGCCAGTCGCAGGATGCGCCGAGCTTGTGCAGCTGATTGATGATACGGGAGCCGTAAGTCTCCTTCCACTCCCAGACCTTTTCGAGGAACTTCTCTCTGCCCAGATCGTAACGGGTCAGGCCGTCCTTGCGGAGTTCAGCTTCGACCTTGATCTGAGTTGCGATACCTGCGTGGTCGGTGCCGGGCATCCACAGAGTGCTGTAGCCCTGCATACGCTTGGTACGGATAAGGATATCCTGCAGAGTATTGTCCAGTGCGTGTCCCATGTGCAGCTGACCTGTGACATTGGGAGGGGGAATTACGATGGAGAAAGGCTTCTTGTTCTTGTCGACTTCGGCATTGAACAGACCGTTGTCCATCCAGAATTGATACAGCTTGTCCTCTGTATCTTTGGGCTCATAAACCTTGGGGAGCTCTTTGATCATTGGAATATATCTCCTCTCTTATTTTACAAAATAAAAAAACCGCAGCCATCAAAGGCTACGGGACGAGAAAACTCTCGCGGTACCACCCATATTCGCCCCACAATGAGGGCGCACTTTTGATCCTTGACGCGGAATACGGCACAGCTTACTGTCAGTTCAGCCGTGCAGCTCAAAGCCGACCTTCCCGCTCGCTTCACGAATGCTCACACCAACCGCATCCTCTCTTGGCATCTGCAAAACGGTACTCCTGCTTTTCATCGCTTTTTCTCCTATTAGTATAGTACAAACGAGCGAATATTGTCAACTGTTTTTATCTGCAAACCTGCCTCTTACCCCAACAAAATCAAGGATTTTTAATTGTTTGCATCTTTTTGTATCATCACACTTTATCGTGGCAATAATATCACGGGAGGCAAAAAGATGAACACTCAAAAAATGACGTCTAATATGGATGAAAACATAAAAATAATGCAGTCCCTGCTCGGTGATGACAAAACGGTAAAACTGCATTATTTCCGCCCTGCCGACAAGAGTGCGGCCATGCTGAACTGCTGTCTGTTCTTCGTTGACGGAATGGTCAACTCCCCACTGGTCAATGACAATATCATACGTCCGGTTGTCACACACTGCCCCACTGTGGCAATAGGCAGAGACAAGCTTGACTACATCGAGCAAAGGGTTCTGCAGGCAAACGAAACCTCTCAGTCGGATGACTATGAAAAAATCATATACTCGTTGCTGTACGGAGATACCGTTCTGTTCTGCGACGGCTGCTCCAAGGCTCTGATAGTGGGCACCAAAAACTTTCTGCGGCGAGGCACCGAGGAGCCGCCCAACGAGCCGTTGCTCAAGGGCCCCCGGGAGGGGTTTACAGAGCCGATACTCATGAACATCTCCCTGCTCCGCCGCAAGATCCGCAACCGAAAGCTAAAGGTTGAGTATTTTCGGCTCGGGAGTGTGACCCAGACTACCTGTTGTATATGCTATGTGGAAGGGTGCGCAAAACCCGAAATAGTAAACGAGCTGAAAAACCGCCTCAACTCGGTGGACCGTGACGGAATACTTGACACCAACTATATTGCCGAGCATATTCGGGAAACCAAATGGTCTCCCCTGCGCAACACCGGCTCCACAGAGCGCCCAGACGTAGCCGCGGCAAAACTGCTTGAGGGGCGTATTGTCATATTTGTTGACGGAACGCCGGTGGCGCTGACAGTTCCCTATATTTTTCTTGAAGCTTTTCAGTCGCCCGAGGATTATTACGTAAATTTCTTCTTTGCCGCAATAAACCGCTCGCTGAGAATACTGGGATTTTTGCTATCAATATCCATACTGCCTATATTTATTGCTCTGATGAGATTTCACCGCGAGCTGATCCCCTCTCAGCTTCTGCTGTCAATGGCTGCCTCGAGACAAGGAGTACCGTTCAGCATCACGGCGGAGGCAATAATGCTTCTGCTGGCTTTTGAAATACTGCGCGAAGCAGGCTCACGCACCCCCGCATCATTCGGACAGACTTTGTCGGTGGTGGGCGGTCTTGTTGTGGGGCAGGCGGCGGTTGATGCTCACATCGTATCCCCCGCCATGCTTATAGTTATAGCTTTTTCGGGTATAACCGGGCTGATCGCACCAAAACTGAAATCCAGCATAATCTGGATACGTCTGGGACTGATGATACTGAGTATGTTCCTCGGACTGTATGGATATATTCTGGGAATGCTGTGGCTGCTTCTTCTGCTGGCTGAGCAATCATCATTTGGAGTGCCTACTCTGTCCAACATGCCCATGGTAAGCCTCGGGTCTGCCGAAGACAGTATAATCCGATTCCCCTTCCACCTGATGAAAAACCGCGGAAGATTTCTGTCGGGAAAGAGAGAAACACTATGAAAAAACTGTGTGCAATCCCCATAATCTGCCTGCTGCTCTGCGGTTGCTCCACCTCCACGGAGATAGATAAGCTTATGATCGTATCGGGGCTGTCTATAGACGGAGATGATAAGTATCAGATAACCAGTCAAATCGTAAACCTGCAGGATGCAAGTCAGAACAATCTGTCTCCCATACTGCTTGAAACCGAAGGAGATACTGTGGCGGATGCAATGGCGTCGCTGTCGCAGCTTGAGGGGCAAAAGCTGTATTTTACCCACGCCCAAACCATACTGGTAAGCTCAAAAAAGCTCCGGAACGGAGAGGCTGCCCATCTGATGGATCTGCTGAATATGGCCCCAAGATTCCGCTCGTCCATACGGCTTGCGGCCACTGTCGGAGACGCCAGTACCCTGCTCAAAACACAACCTCATACAGACCCCATATCCGCATTCTCCATCCGCGACTCGATAACCGAAAGCTACCGTATGCTTAAAGCACCCGACGTGCCGTTCTATGTATTTCTCAACGACACATTAGAAAGCGGAATAGACGGAATACTTCCATTACTCAGGGTAGATGAAAACGGTGATGTATCTCTCCCGTTTGTGTGCGGAACTGCTTTATTCAAAGACTCTGTAATGGTTGGAAGCATTACAGATGTTGAGACAAAATATCTGCTTCTTGCAAAAGAAAAGCTTAGTAATGCCGTTTATTCCGCAGGCAGCCACTCCTTTCTCATAAACAGCGGAAAGTCAAATATGAAATACCTTGACGGCAAAATCGCATTCGATATAAAGATCGAGCTGTCACTGATTGAAGGGCCCAAAAAGAGCAACAAGGAGCTTGAGGAAATCGTCAGAACCGACATTGAGCAAGGTATGAAAAAATTGATAGACAAGCTAAAATCATTAGGTTGTGATCCCATCGGTATGGGCAGATGCATCAAGCGGAGCAACCCCGCATACTGGGCGGATATATATCCCGACAGATGGGCGCAGATTTACTCCTCGCTCCCGATCGAGACAAACGTCAAAGTATCCATGGTCCCCTCTCCAAAGCTTGCCGGAAAGGATAACTAATGAAAAAAGAACTCACATCGCGCCAGCTGGCATTTTTGGCGGCAATTATACTGTTTGGCAGACTTTCCCTCATCGGCGAAAGCGCTGTCGGACGTGATATATGGCTTGTGTTTATTATTGTGCCGCTGCTCGGTCTCCCGCTTGTGCGGATGTATTCTATGATCCGCATCGACGGCGAGGATAAAATGAAAGACGTATTCTATCTGTCTCTTGGAAAAGTTCTTGGTATTGCGGCTATAATTCTGCTTATCGTCGTTGCTGTCATTATCGCATCCAGCGGAGTAACACTGTTTACCGTATTTATATCCTCCACTCCGGTAGAAAACAATCTGCTTGTTCCCTCAGTAATCGTGATGTGTATCACCATTGCACTGCTGATGAGTGTGTCGGAGGGCACTCTCGGGCGCAGTTCAACTATAACATTCCCCATGATAGCAATTTTGCTGATTATATCATTCATAGCATCCATCAAACATATGGATTTTGGCTCAGTTTTGCCCGTTGCCGAATACGGATATGCAAATATCGCAAAAGGTATATTTACCTCTCTTGGATTTCAGGTGGCGCCGCTGGTTTTTTTGGTATTTTCCACTGCCAGATGCAGCGGCAGCAGAAAAGTCAGCCGTGCCGTCAGTGCCGGTCTTCTTTGCGCATGCTTTTTGCTGATGGTTGCCCATCTGCGCAACGTTCTTATTCTTGGATACCCTTCTGTCAGTCTGTTCAGATTTCCCAACTACATTGCACTGACCCAGATAAATATGGGTGATCTGTTTCAGGGCATGGAGATTGTGATGACTCAGGCTTTTTTGCTCTGTCAGCCTATCAAATCTGCCATGTGCCTGCGATTTGCGGGGCGTATGATGACAGAGTTCTTTCCAAAAACAAAGATGGTTTGGCCATTTGCCCTTCCTATGCTGTCAGGTTTTTTGACTTTGCTCAATTACGGTGACGCTTATGACCTGATTATCTCGAACTTCTATCTGCGCAGCTTTATATGTTTCACACTCATCGGCATTCCTTTTGTAATGCTTATTTCCCTCGCACTACGCAAAAAACTGCGCAAAGATACAAATAAAGCATCGGCATAATTTGCCGATGCTTGTTGTTTATTTGTTTCTGCCCATATATTTGATGCACAGTTTAATGATGATACATACCGCTGCTACAGCAACCGTAAATCCCCCGTATACCACAATACTCGTATACCACGGCGCGGACTGAAAAGCATAAAGCTCAGGATTGCTATAGTAATCAAAAGTGACGTACAACCCGTGTCCTATAAATACTCCAAAGCATACCCCAATAATGATATTGAGCAAATTATTCATCCTTTTCATCCTCAGCCTCCCCAATATATCTGCATAGCATTACCAGCGACAGTCCTACAAGTACCGCACCGACAATATCGGTAAACCAATGCACACCCGAAACTAATCTGGCTATAATCATAAGTGCAGTAAAGCTATTAGACATTACAGCAATCATCCGTTTGAATGTCTTGTTTTTTACCCGTGCCGCAATATACGCTGCCGAAAACGGCACCACGCACAGCACCAGCATCGTGGTAGATGACGGGTATGAGCTTTCAAGCACCCCGTCCATAAGTATGGGACGGTAATTGATGACAATGCACTCAAACAGCAAATACGCTGCCCCTGCAAGTACATAAAGAGCGCCGAGCGTAAGCAGGCTGCGATCGACTTTGAGCAGGCTTTTACGCCGTATCCATTGAATCAGTCCCATCGCCGCAAGTGATGCCACAACCCCCATCGGCACCAAGCTGAGCCAATCGGTCAGACGATACAAGCCGAGATGCACCCCCGTCAGGCGGTGTACGTACATATTGAGTCCGGCAAAACCTACGTTGGTGTTATCCGCTCCTACGGCTTTGACATCAACACAGCATACAAGCGCGGTGAATATGACGAAAGCCGAAAGCAGGCAGACGGCGCAGATCAGGCGTTTTTTGTTGTTCATTGCAGATCCCTCTCATTTGATGTATTGGGTTTGTTCCCCAATACACCATAGTACACTCTGCAACAATCATCAAGAAACCTGCCGTCACAACCATGATACTTATGGTGTCACGGCTTTTTTATGAGCATCATTGCCTTGATAACGAGAAAAACAAACACAAATACCGCAGCATAAGGCTGCAAGCTGATTACGAACAAAAGAACTGCGGCGATATTGAGGATAAGCGATATCTTGGATTTGATATTATTCCAGATAGAATTGTGGCAGTTTTGCAGTGCAAGAGTCAGTATCCCCCATATCATAATCGCTATTACCACGGCAAAATAAGCCGCTTTGATATATATAGCCGTGTCGGTCAGTGTGAGCAGGGAGCTGCTCGACACCGCACCGTCAAGCTCTCTGCCAAAAAACGGCATAAACATAAACAATGCCGCGCTGCAATCGAGCAATCCAAACACCATATCCCGTATATGACTTTCTTTCTGTCTGCTGTCGATCTGAGCAATATGCAGAACCTGTTCACCCGATAACAACTCATCCACGGTGACGGAGAAGAACGCCGCAATGGCTTTGAGAGAATCGATACCCGGGTATCCCCTGCCCGACTCCCATTTTGAGACCGCGGCACGGGACACGTACAGCTCACGTGCAAGCTCATCCTGCGTAAGTCCTTTTTGCTTGCGCAGCTGCTGAAGCTTCTCATTAAACTCCATAATCATCTCGCCTCATCTGTCATTTCGAGCCAGCGCTCTTTGGTAATGTAATTGGTGTGGCCAACTCTAACCTCATTCATCAGCGGCACGGGCACATCTGCGCAGGTGTGATGATAGATAAATCCAACCTTCTCCTGAACCCGTTTGGACTTGTGATTTCCGTCATAATAACCGCACCATACGGTCGTCATGCCTATATCCTCAAAGGCATGCCGCAGCAGCTCACGTGCGGCCTCTGGCATATATCCCCTGCCCCAGAACGGCTTGCCAAGCCAATACCCCATCTCACATTCGTCATCACGGTCGGTCATATCCGTTCTTCCATTGAGTTTCAGTTCGATGGTACCTATGGGTTTAACGCTCCCCCTCTCGCAGATGGCATAGCATTCGGGACCTGACAGAATGTTTTTGATTATATCCAGACTCTCCTCCACGTTTTTGTGCGGCGGCCAGCCTGCTATCGGGCCTACGTCAGGGTCTTTGGCATACTTAAACAAGCTCTCGACGTCCGACTCACGCCATGGGCGCAAAATCAGCCTCTCCGTATGCAAGATCATATCTGCTCACTCCTTATTTTTTACGCGCTACAACTATGGGCTGATAAAAGCCGGTTTCGTCCATAAACTTCCAGTCCACACTCTCACATCCGCTCTCCAGAAGCAGCTGCGTCAGCTCCTCACGACGGGTTGCGCGGTATTCGCAATCAAACTTGCTCACACTCAGGCTGTGAGTATCGTCAATAATATATTGAGTCAATCTGTAGTTGTCACCCGACCATTTCCACGTCTGGAAAGACACACGCCTGCCCTCTTCCGTCTCGTGTATATAGGGCGGAGAATAGGGCGGTTTGCTCTCAAGCAGGCTGTCATAGTCACGTATGCTTGCCACGAATACGCCCTTTGATGCAACCCTGCCCATTATGCTGGAAACGGCTTTTTTGAGGTCAGCCGCAGTAAGCATATGAGGCAGAGCATTGTCCATAGCGATAACTATATCGAATTGCCGTGAGTAAACATCCTCCAGCGCACAGAAATCTGCATAATCAAAGGCTATATTTACACGTCTGTCAAGCGCACGTTTGTTGGCCTCCAGAAGCTCACCGCGGCTGATATCCGAGCCCGTCACGTTGTACCCCATAGCGGCAAGACCTATGGCCTGAGTACCGATTCCGCAGGCGCAGTCGAGGAGCTGCGCAGATCTGTCAAAGCCGTATTGAGCAAACAGTCTGTCCATAATGCCCGCCTGCTCGGCTGTGGTGGCCTGCCAGTCCAAAAACAGCTTATCGTAATTGGTAGCAAGATTGTCATAAAAGGTCTGTGTAATATTCATTGAACTGCTCCTTATGTTACAGCTTTTTTCTTGTGTAAATAATTCTTGTATACTTGATATCCTCTCCGGCAGTTTCTCCAACCGTCAGGTCAAAATCATCCTTGTCAAATGGCGGAAAAAACACGTCTCCGTCAGGCACCACCGTATCTACCTCTGTGATGTACATAACGTCTGCAAAAGGTATTGCCTCCTCAAAGAGTCTGTAGCCTCCTGCCACAAAGACGTCCTCACCGGATGCTATATCCAGCGCCTCTTTGAGCGAGGCTGCCGTAACAAGGTTCTCACCCGAAAACTGTCGGGTCGTTGACACCACTATATTCTTTCTGTTCGGTAAAGGGTGGCCTATCTCCTCATAGGATTTTCTGCCCATGATCACTACGTGGCCTGTGGTAAGCTCACGGAACTGTTTTTGCTCGCCTTTTATTCGCCATGGAATGCTGCCGTTTTTGCCTATTGCGTTGTTTTTTGAACGTGCGACGATCAATGCTATCATAAAGTTCTCCTTTTTACATATCCACGGAATCATATCCGTTTGAGAATGTCAGGTGCGCAGACCATTTGCTCAGGGCAACATTTACTTTTGACCTATCGGAAAGTGTTCCCTCCAGATAGTATCCAAAAGCCGACAGGCTGTCCTGCAGTGTGCCGTTTATATACAGATGTGTGTGTGCCAGTCCACGATACAAGGTTACCTGATCTTCTCCGACCTCAACCGTGCGCACCTTGCAGAACAAAAGGTCGGTCATCAAAAACACACCCGAAAAAGTCAGACCAAGCACTCCCGCCAGCACACCCCACAGGTAATTGTCATTATAGCTTACCGTCTGGTGCTTCAGCAGCCAGAATCCGACCTCTTTGACCTCCCTGCTCTGCCAGTAAAGCAGAGCAAATACTGCCAGCAGCACAAAAAACAAGGAAGATAATGTTAATTCAATTATTCTATGCCGTTTAATACGTTTTTTCAGCATAGTTTCAAGCTCGGTATGGCTCATATTATACCTCCGTAAACTATTGGTTCGCCCGGTTTGATTATATCACACAGTCAGGCTTCTGTGACGTAGATCATATCTCCGCTGTGGGATATTTCGATATTACATTCGCAGTGCTGTCTGCCGGGAAGAAGCAAGAATCCGTTGTATTTTGACATATTATATCCATAAGTCTCATCTATAACAGAAAAACCGAACTGCCTGTATCTGTCTATAAACTCCCTCAAAGACATCTTGTGTCCCGAAAAGGAGCCTTCGTTGCCCGTTATGCCAAGCAGATAAACATAACTGAAATCCCAATTCACCCCGTGAAACTCAACGTATCCGTCGGTCTGCACGCAGGGCGAAGATACCTTTATGAGGCCGGATATCCGCATGATCAAATCGTCGCCGCTGATCTCAAAAGCCTCAACGTTCATATCGTGGAGGCTATAGGGAGTATTGACGTTCTCACGGATGGTATTTTTCATAGTGGTGCCTCCTGTTTTATGATCCTCAGGCAATAATGTGAGGGTCTGTTTGGGTTGTTTTTGTCGAGTTTGTTCCATATCACGGCATCGTTGACGGCTTTGATATGTTCTGCGGTAAGCTCGCCCGATATGACAGTCGATCTGTGCACGACGGGGCTGTCCTCATAATCATACCACGTACCCAGCCACACACGCCAAAGCTCCACACAGTCGGTATAACACAGAGCGTCTTTGATATACTCTACTATCATATCTGCTCTGCCGTCTGTATACTCCCAATCCAAAGATACTCCGTACTGTTTGTCGCAATAGTCACCTACGTCAATAAAGGAGTTAAGAAAGTAATTATCGTCTGCTCCGCCGTCGAATACGGTGCCCGTATCTATATTGATCTCAATAGGATACTCACGCGAGGGTGCCGCCTCGGGCAGCGGATAGTCCGATGCGATAAATATACATGCGCTCATACTGTCTCTCCTTTGCTATTATTGGGTCAGGCGTTCTGTGCCTTGATCCTATGCAAAAAATCCTCTGCCTGATTGCAGCTTGTAAATATAACTATCTGCTTGTTCCGATATTTCTCAATGAGTTCCAGCACCTGCGGGCGGCTTTGTTTGTTATAGTTCCGCACCGTTTCAACAAACGCCTCATCTATCTGCTCAGGCTCTGTCCAAGGTATATCGGTACGAACCTTTCCTATGCGCTCCATAATTCCGCCGAGGCATACTTCTGTGGGATAATCGAGAAAAACCACCGTGTCACAAGCCTGTATCCTCCGCTCCATGGTGGAGCTGTAATTACCGTCGATTATCCACTCACTCTCCTGCAGTACATTGGCCAGCGACTCAAGAAAAACCTCCCTGTCAACTTTGGTTCTATCTGCGTTCCAGTACATCATATCCAGATGGTGCAACGGAATTCCTGTTATATGATGCAGTTTTTTTGAAAACGTGCTTTTTCCGCTGCCCGGGCAGCCTATTACAATGATTCTTCTCATACGCGCTGCCACAGAAGCATATTGTTGTCAAAGACTGCAGCAACTCTGTTTGTATCTTTGAGCCAGCTGAGATATGATCTCACTGTGCTGCCAACCAGCACGTATTGCTCAAAGTTCATGGTCAGGTTATATTCGGCAAAGACTTTTTGAAGAATATGCTCAAAGCATACGGGCCGGGTGCATATCTCCACGATCCTATCCGCGATTTCATGAACCTTGTCGATATTATACTGAGCCAGCGGCGCAATATTATCGGTAGCTTCGGCGTGAGAAGGCACAAAGATTTTTGCTGTCATCTGCTTGACTCTCTCCAGAGTTTTGAGATACTCGCCGACATCATATATAAATCCTATCTGGTATTTGTCCAGCGTCTCACGGCTAGACAGACAATCGGCAAGATAAACCACATCATCGGGCGTCCTGAAACCGACCATATCAAAAAAATGTCCCGGCAGCGGAATTATCTGCCAGCCGTCCGGCAAAACATCGTGAGTGAGCAGGCTTGCCTCGCTCTCCTGAGCCATCAAAAACTTGTGCCTCAAATCTTTGGGCGGATAGCCTCCGTACAAAAATGACGGTTCGAGAACAGGGTACCGCGTAAACGCGCTCTCAATTGCGGGCGCATAGATAGTGCATCCGGTCTGCTTGTGCAGATACTGATTGCCGCCTATATGGTCGGCATTGGAATGGGTGTTATATATGGCCCTCAGCTTCCACGAGTTTGCATCAAGAATCTGACGCACCTTTCTGCCCGCGTCCTTGTCGTTACCGCTGTCAATGAGGCAAACTTCACTTTCATTAAGCTTTACAAGGCCGATTTTTGCAGGACTCTGTATATAATAGCTGCTGCCTGTGACATGAACCAATTCGTACATATTATCTGTCCTCTCCGTGATATAGGCTTTCACGCCGCCGAACAATCAATTACATTCGGCAATCTATTTTTATTATTATATCACAGTATCATATAATATGAACAGCAAAAAGTCGTCTCGAGTTGAGACGACTTTTTAGTTTACCATTTCCAGTTTTTGACTTCGGGCAGATCTTCGCCAAACCGAGCAATATACTGCTTGTGTTCTACCAGCTTGTCGTTCATATCCTGAACCAAACCGGCGGCGGTATTACCCAGATGAGGAAGCTTGTATACCACGTTCTTGACCAGATTGAATCTGTCGATCTCATTCTGAACACGCATGTCAAACGCGGTGGTAATGGTGCCCTCCTCGTTGTATCCTTTGACCACCATATTCTTGTTGTGGCGGTGATAGGTCAACTCGTGAATCAGCGTGGGATAGCCGTGGAAAGCAAAGATAATAGGCTTATCCTTGGTAAAGATCATATCGTATTCATCATCGGTCAGGCCGTGAGGATGCTGCTCACTGGACTGCAGCTTGAACAGGTCAACAACGTTGACCACTCTGATCTTGATGCCGGGGATGGCCTCTCTCAGGATCTTGACTGCGGCCAGAGTTTCGAGCGTGGGAGTTTCGCCTGCGCAAGCCATAACAACGTCAGGCTCCTCGCCGCTGTCATTGGAAGCCCACTGCCAGATGCCTATACCCTGTGTGCAGTGCTTGACAGCCTCATCCATTGACAGCCACTGAGGACGGGCGTGCTTGGATGTGACAAGAACGTTGACGTAGTTCTTGCTCCTGATGCAGTGGTCAAAGCAGCTCAGCAGACAGTTTGCATCGGGCGGGAGGTACATACGGACGACATCGGCCTTCTTGTTTGCGATATGATCCAAGAATCCCGGATCCTGATGGGTATAACCGTTGTGGTCCTGCTGCCATACGTTGGAGGACAGTATCAGGTTCAGCGAAGCAATATCCGCTCTCCAGTTGAGATCATTGCATACTTTAAGCCACTTTGCGTGCTGTGCGGCCATAGAGTCGATGATCCTGATGAATGCCTCGTAGCTGTTAAAGAATCCATGACGTCCGGTCAGCACGTAGCCCTCCAGCATACCCTCGCACACGTGTTCGGAAAGCATAGAATCCATTACGCGCCCGTCGACAGCCAAAAACTCGTCATTGTCATACTTTTTGGAGTTCCAGCTGCGGTCGGTGACCTCAAACACACTGCCCAGTCTGTTGGACATTGTTTCGTCAGGGCCAAACACACGGAAGTTTGAAGGATTGTTCTTGACAATATCTCTGACAAACTTGCCCAGCTCGATCATATCCTGACCGTCTTTTTCTCCGTGCTTGCCGATATCAAAAGCATAATCCTTGAAATCAGGGACATTGAGGTCTCTCAGCAGAAGTCCGCCGTTGGCATGAGGGTTGGCGCCCATTCTGCGATTGCCCTTCGGTGCCATAGCCTTGATCCAATCCACAACTTTGCCCTCTTCGGTAAACAGCTCCTCGGGCTTATAACTGCGCAGCCAGGACTCCAGAAGTCCAAGATGGGTGCTCTTGTTCTCCATACTGATAGGCACCTGATGGGCACGGAAGGTACCCTCGATCTGCTTGTTGTCCACCATTTTTGGACCTGTCCAGCCCTTTGGAGTGCGAAGCACGATCATGGGATAGTGTATATATTCATCGGACTTCTTGACCTTTTTGATATCTCTGACGCAGGAATCGAGGGCTTTCATCATCTTCTCATGCATCTCGATGGGTTCTTCGCCCTCTACGAAGTATACCTTCCAGCCGCAGCCGCGGAGATAATCCTCCAGTTCTGTCTCGGGAATACGTGCCAGCAGAGTGGGATTGGCGATCTTGTATCCGTTAAGATGAAGGATGGGCAGCACCACGCCGTCGGTTTTGGGATTCAGGAATCTGTTCAGCTGCCAGGAGGTGGCAAGAGGGCCGGTCTCAGCTTCGCCGTCGCCGACAACGCAGGCTGCTATCAGATCGGGGTTATCCAGCACAGCACCGAAAGCGTGCACCAGAGAATAACCAAGCTCACCGCCCTCATGGATAGAGCCGGGGGTTTCAGGCGCTACATGACTCTGGATACCGCCGGGGAAAGAAAACTGCTTGAACAGTTTTTTGAGGCCGTCCTTGTCCTCTGTAATATTGGGATACACCTCAGAATAGGTACCCTCCAGATAGGTCTGGGCAACCATAGCATTGCCGCCATGACCGGGTCCGGACAGATAGATCATATTGAGATCGTTCTTGTTGATGATCCGATTCAAATGAGTATAAATAAAGTTCTGACCGGGAACTGTGCCCCAATGGCCGACGATCTTCTTTTTGATATCCTCCGCCTTGAGAGGTCTCTCAAGCAAAGGATTGTCCAATAAATATAATTGGCACGCAGAAAGATAGTTTGATGCTCTCCAGTATGCATCCAGCATCTGAGCTTCGGTCATATTAGTTTTCTTATCCACGAAAACATTCTCCTTTCAAGTTAATCATTTATTCCTATTAGTATACTGTAGAATAGTCAGTATAATACTAAAAACCGAATTACGTTAAAATTTTTGTGTTTCTCAATGTA
>JAZOWC010000056.1:0-48498 GCA_045658985.1 Oscillospiraceae bacterium | reverse complement strand
ACTCGATATGACATAAATCCGCGCTCACGCAGTGAGCATATCGAGTTGCTGATGGTACATAGTTGCCATCAGCAATATATCGAACGCGTCAGCGTATATCGAAAATCCGCATTTGCGGATTTATATCGATGCGTACCTGCTCTATGGCAGGTACGCAGACGTGCGATCCTTTTTTGTATGTATTTTGTCTGATTATCAGAAGAATACCGATTTGGCCTGCTCCTTGATCTCTCTGGAGGCGATAAAGGGGATACGGGTGGTGTAGCCGTTTTTGGCGGCGACGATCTTTTTGGTAGGCCATGCAAAGATGTCTCTGTTCCACTGGTCGACGGTGTCGTTGTACAGCTCTCTTGCGGCTGTGATCTCTCTCTGCAGGTACATATTCTGCTGCATTGCATCGGCTATTTCGCGGTGAGCCTGCAGGTCGGGATAGCTCTCCACAGCCACGTTGATGCTTCTGGACAGGTTGTCCACCTGACCGCTGAGCGCGTTGCGGGCGGTGTCGAGATCGCCTGCGTTGCCCGAGCGGTATCTGGCGATATTCTCAAAGGTACTCTTGTCCAGATCGATGGCTTTGTCAAGCAGACGGGCACAGTTCTGCAGTACCATCACACGCTGCTCAAGATAGTTGTCGATCTGGGATGCGTTGCGCTGGATCTTCTGCTGAAGCTGATCAAAATGCTTTTGTGCACCGATCTTCATGAACAAAAAGATCAGGCCGGGCAGAATGCCGCACACCCACAGTGCGATCTCAAAGATTTTGGAGCCTGTGCCGACCTCGGCGGGAAGCTTTTTTGCGATAACGTTGGTGTCGAGACCTTCTTCTCTGATCTCGGGATTGAGTTCGTCAAGCTGATTTGCCATTTTTGCTTCTCCTTTACTGTTTAAGAATCATATATGCACAGGCCGTTGCGCCTTGCCATAACGGGTTTGTCTGCTGCCGAATCGGCATCGGCAATATAAAAATCATTGCGGGAAACGAGGGGGATATAATCATCCCACCGCACCGACACGTTGTGAAAACGTCCGTCGCCGCCCAGCACGGGAATGATGTCCACCCGCCCGATTATATCATAGGAATAGGCGGTGACTTTGGTCTTGTCAACGCCGCCTCGGGAGCTGACAAAGGAGGCTTTGAGGATGGCCTGAGTTTTGGTCTGCGGATGCACCACCTGACTGCGGTCAAGCAGGTTTGCCAGCGCCTCGGACTCTTTGAGCGAATATAGCTGGGTATAATCGGGGATTGGCTTGAGGGAGTGCACGGGACGCTCCTGATACATAGGGATGGCCCAGAGCGGCGCAAAGTCAAAGTAGACGGCTTTGAAAAACTCGGTGTTTTTGTCTATAAAATTGCCTCTGATGACGTCATATGAGTGAGATCGGTAGCTCTCTGCCTGCAGTATCATATCTCTGCCCTGACTGTGCTCGGAGATGATGCGGTTGGTGCGCTTACACTTGACAAAATTGAAGTCATCGCCGTAGCCGGTCCTGGACAGAAGCAGATCGACCATATTGCTCTGGGCCAGCGGGGTGAACAGAGTCCGAAACTGCACCTCGTTATTTCTGTCCAGCGCGTCGAACAGCACCTCAAAATCGGTGTTGGACATACTCATAAAATCTCCGCCGTCGCTGATGGCGCGGTCTGTTTTGCGTTTGAGCCGTCGCTCACCGCGCCTGACGTAGCGGTCGATCTGCCGCTCGTTTTTTTCGTCAAGATTGGTGGCGTCGCGGCTGAAACTGAGATCGGGGCCGCCCTGACTGCAGTAGTTGAGCACCACACGGGTACCGTAGAAGGGTTTGGGCTTGGTGACCGTGGCGTGGAGGGTCTGGCTACGTGTGCGGGTCCTGAGATGTCCGTTGGAGTCACGGTAGGTCTCTGTCCAATGGATAGTGCGGTAGCCGTGGTAGGTCTCGGTGCCCATTGTGTGTATAAGCTTGTTCTCAAACAAGAACGGGTTATCGTTATAGCTGCCTGCCAACACGTCTATGGTGGATTCCTCGATATCGCTGTCTCCATCGAAGTCATAGTTGATCTTCATATCGGCTTCCTGCCTGACCGAGAGGCAGGGCTCAAACCTGAGAGAGGGCAGGGTCGACTCGATGAGAGTCAGCGAGTCGCGGTCGGAAAACAGTCTGTTGAGTGGCTCCATCTGCTGCTGCGCCTGCTGCAGGAGCTCGTCATCCCGCTTGTCCGCCTCCTCGATCTCGCTCCTGAGGGCGCGGATGCGAGGGGTAAGTTTGAAGATGACCAGAGGTATCAATACGAGGGTTATGCACATCATCACTCTCAATACCCTGAGCCAATTCAGCTTTTTGCGGAGCTCGGCCAGACGCTCGCAATGCTGCTCATACAGAGCGACGGTTTTGCGGTTTTGCTCGATATCCACACCCGACTGCTTGACAAGGGAGTCAAAAAACCGCGTGGTGTGCTCGAGGTGTTTGGCTTTGTATTTGCTGTCAAACTCCTCCATGGGATCGAATATCACAGAGTCCATCTCTATCACCTCTTTTTGTAATTATACTACGGCTTGCTCGGGATGTAAAGTACAGTAAAGACGCAATCGGAGAGGAAACCGTGACAACGGGCATGCGAAGCGGGGGTTCTCTCCCTCAGTATTTTTGCCAAAAGGCAAAAATACAGCTCCCTCGTCAGAGGGAGCTGTATTTGGGGGACAGTTATTCAAATGATACCTCGGCAAAATGGCTGTCGGAAAATACGATGTTGTACATATTCCACTCTCCGCTGGAGAGGCTGAGGGTATATTGGCCGTGGTAGACAAGTCCCTGTTTGGTATATACAAGCATCTTGATATAGGTATCCCCTCTGCCGCTGTGCGGGGTACACATCACGAGCCGCTCGCCGTCGTAGCCGAAGGTTTTTTGCTCGTGCATAATATTCTCATCGTGTCTGTTCATTTCAGCGGCAAAATCAAAGGTGAGCAGGCCATGCTCGTCACGACTGAGCACGTACAGCAGCTGCTCATAATCGCTGTATATCACCATAAAATCCTCATACACATAATATTCTATGCCGTAGCGGTTTTTGGCGCTGCCCAGGCGCAGTTTCTGCTGCATGGTATAGGTCTCGGTATCGATCACGGTGATATAGAGTATATCGTTCTCGATGGTGAACAGATAGAGCAGGCTGCCGTCCTCGCTGAGCTTGAGCTCAACGATATAGCTGTGAGGATCAAGCGGAAACACGGTTTTGAGTCCGTCCACTTGGATATCTATATCGTTCAGGCGCTTTTCGCCCATCGTATAGGGCAGCTTGTAGATGCCGAAGCCGCCTTTTATATAGCTTGTATCAACGGTGCGGTCACTGTATTCCCCGCTATAGGGATTCTTTGACTGGGTATGTGCATCGAATGCAAAATAGAATGCGTCCTCGCTCTGCACGCTCTGGGTCTCCATGGTAAAAACATCCTCGCCCGAGCGGTCGTAGCTTGCATAGGTGGATTCGGCGGTGTTGCGTCTTACGGCAATGGTAAAATACTCGGTCGGCAGCACGGGGATCCTGAAAAAGTCGTTGAATGCGGTAATATAATCACCGTATCTCGACATCAGCGAATGATCCCCCGAGTATACGATATTGCTCGACCAGCCCAGATAGTTGGACGGGATATTGACAAACACGGACAGCGGATAATACTGATAGTAGTCCAGCAGTCTGACCGTTCGCTCCGACTCCTGCCCTGCAGGTACCTGCCTGAGCATATCCATATACAGCTTGGGCAGGCCCCATCCGTCCTCCTCACCGATGCCGTAATAGACGTCGTCATTCATACTGAGAGGGTCTGTGGGGTGATTGTAATCTATATCGCGCTGAATGTCATAGAAGGTGTATCGGGTCTCGGCTTTTGGCTCATTGCCCTCCGAAAAACGGGTGTTCCAGTAGAGGTGCCGTCTGTATGTGGCTTCCATATCCAACGTGATGCCGTGGGCCCGGCTGCGGTCGCCGTAGAGGGTCTCGCACTCCACGGTGACCTGATCGCGAGCCGACATGACATCGCATACCACAAATACGGTGGCGGCAATAAGCAGCACGAGTATGGGGCAGAGTACCCGCAAAAGGTGCTTCATTGCTCTGCCTCCTCCCCGCTGAGCGTGCGGTTTATGATGATGTTTGGGTGTTTTTTCACGGTAATTTCCTCCTCAGGTTTGCGTCAGGCGAAGCGGTATATGCCACGCCGCTGTCATCCAGAGTCTTTTTGCTTATTCAAATGAGATCGTCATAAAATCCTTGCCATAAATGGATGTATCTCCAACGCGCATTTTGTTCAGGCCGGTGGTATATTTGCCTTTGAAAACTACGCCTTGTTCGGTATATACGTTCATATAAATACACGGGGTCTCATTAAAACCCTGCATACACAATACCAGCCGCTCACCGTCGTATCCCATAACAAACTTGTCGTACATCCGGATGATCTCTCTGCTGTCGGCGTCCAACTCGGCAGAAAAATCGATCTTCAGTCTCCCCTGCTCATCGTAGCTGAGCACATGAAGCCACTTATCATCGGTCATAGCCGCTATATGACCGTTGCTCATATAACAGCTGACCTGTGAGCCGCGGTTTTTTACCTGAGACACCGCAACCTTTTGCACCTGAGCAAAGGCACCTGTCTCGATGACGGTGATACACAGAATATCATACTCAACCGTGGTCAGATAGAGCAGCTTCCCATCCTCGCTGAGTTCAAGATCAAGTATATAGTTGCGTGGATCAAGAGCAAAAACGGTCTCAAGCTTGTCTGCATACAGCTCCAAATCGCCATGCTTATCATCAAATCCGTAGGGCAGCCTGTAGATGCCGAAGCCGCCTTTTATATCCCTCGTGTCAGTGACCGACCCACGGAAAGTATGGACATCAAACACAAAGAAAAAGGCATCGTCACTCTGAACGCTCCGGGTCTCAATATCGAAGCTGTCTCCTCCCGCTGCACGGTGGGCGGAGATATTGGCCGCACCGTTACTGCTTCTGCTCAAGGATACAGTATAAAATTCTGTGACCCATACGGGAATCCTGAAAAACTCATTGAACGCCGCAGCAACGTCAACGTGTCCGTCGATAAGAGACTGTTCCTCCTGCTTCAGCACATTGCCCGTCCATCTCTGATAATTATGCGGCAGATTGACAGACACAGAGATCGGGTAATACTCACAGTGTTTCCAGATCGCAAGCGTCTTTTCCAGTTTTTCTCCCGGCTCAAGCTGAGCAATATCCTCGCTGTACAAATTTTCCAGATTCCACATTTTTACAGCTTCGTCGCCGCGGGGAATATCCAGCGACATAACAAGCGGGTCTCTGTTGAGTCTCAAGTCATATCTGCGTTCAATGCCATAAAACGTGTATTCGGTCTGTATTGTGGGTACAGCGGCCTCGGTGAAGCTTGTATTCCAAAACATATGGCCTTCGTAGGTGGCCTCCATGTCCAACGTGATGCCGTGGGCCTGACTGCGGTCGCCGTAGAGGGTCTCGCACTCCACGGTGACCTGATCACGAGCCGACATAACATCACATACCACAAATACGGTGGCGGCAATAAGCAGCACGAGTATGGGGCAGAGTACCCGCAAAAGGTGCTTCATTGCTCTGCCTCCTCCCCGCTGAGCTGACTGAGTGCGCGGCTGACGCGGTCGGCGCGGTAGCGGTATATCTCCTTGATGTAGGTCATGAGATCTTTGCCCTCGTCCTCAAGCTGTGAGGTGTACACGTCGCCAACTATCTCGCCGTGACTTAAAAGCACGGCTCTGCCGATAAAGTCGGATACTTCCTCGATGAGGTGAGTGCTGAGCAGCACCGTCTCACGCTCGGTGAGGATGCCAAGCAGGACTTTGTAAAAATCTTCGCGGTTAAAAATATCGTTGCCTGCAAACGGCTCATCCATCAGTATATAATCGGCGCCCTGGCAGAGGGCAAGAATAACCTCAAACTGGTTCTTCTGTCCGGTGGAAAAGCTCCTGATGGGCTTGTTCATCGGCAGCTCAAAAAAGTCCATGAGGGATGAAAACCGCTTGTCGGAAAATCTCTCAAAATGCTCGCTGTAAAAGTCTCTGTGGCCTTTGGCGGTCAGATTGCCGAAGAAGGAATGCTCGCTGGTGGCAAAGGATATCTTTGCTATATTGCGGTGGGTGATCTTCTCCCCGTCGAGGGTGATGGTTCCCTGATATGGCAGAAAGCCGAGGATGCTCTTCATCAGCGTGGTCTTGCCCGCGCCGTTTTCGCCGAAGATACCGATTATCTCTCCGCGGGGAATATCCAGAGAGATGTCATTGAGGGCCTTTTTGGTACCGTAGTTTTTGGTCAGGTTTTCTATTTTTATCATAATATTTCCCTCCACAGTTTTGCCCATTGATCGGGTCTGAGACATTGTTCGGGTGTTGCGCACATATAGATGGCATAATATATCATCAGGACTATAAAGGCCAACACCATTACAGTTATTGCGGCAAGCAGGGGCAGAGGCAGGCTGCGTTTGTGTATCTCCCGGCGGCTCGGCAGGCGGCGCATGGTGTAGATGCTTTTGGTGCCGCGGCGGTAGTAGGTATAGTTGATGAGGATAAAGGCCAGCATCACCAGCGCCGTCAGATAAAATCCCCAGAGGCAGCCGCCGAGAATACTGACAAAGTCGGGCATAACTGCGTCTCCTCTCATACGCACGATGCCCAAAGCGTCTTTGTAATACAGATCGGATTTTCTGTCTGCGAAGCGGATGAGAAAGCCCACGGAGCATATTGCCGATATGCCGATGCCCCAGAAGAAGGTCTCAAAGAATGGGCGCAGGGGTGCACCCGGCGGCATCAGGCGCTCAAATAACTGCGCCGTCCGAGGCTTGCTTGATTTCTCTCTGGACATCGTCGTCTTCCTCCTCCCATGCAAATACCATAAACAGATCCACCGCCGCAACAAAGGGCAGGACAAGGGGCAGCAGACCAAAGTTGCCAAGCGGACGTACAAAACAGATTATAACGATCAGTGCCTCAAGCACCACAGACAGGGCAAAGCTGCCGCGGCGGTTTTTGAAGGGGAAATATGCCGTGCTGACCGCGCTGCTGATGAGGATGAATATATTGACGGCCCAGCGGGTGGTCTCCTCAAGAGGCAGGATGCTGTGGAGCAGATCACTGCGATAGAATGCGAGGAAAACACTCTGCTGTGTGACAAACTCGGCAGGCGCAATGGCGGTGTACAGTCTGCACAGACCGTAGGCGGTGACTACCTGCAGCATCCACAAAAGTGCAAAAGCCAGCAGATTGTAGATGCACTGCCAGACAAAAACCCATTTTTCGGAGATCTGCAGGCGGCGGTAGGTGTAGATGCTCTTGCTGCCGAAGTCTGTGCCCGGCAGTGAAAGTATGACCAAAAAGAGCAGATACCACACGCAGAGCACCCAGCGGATATTTGAGTACTGTATGCAGGCCTCTATGCCGTGGAAGGCCGAGCTTTTGAGCTTGGGCAAAAACATCAGCACCTCGGCAGCTATGGCAAGCAGGCTGACTGCAAGCAGGCGCCACAGAGTACTGCGGCAAAAAAGTCCGAGCACGGACAGATGCTTGTTTATGTTGGTGTTTTTCACTCTGATTCCTCCCAATTCTTGTCTATCAGGCTGAGGGCGGCGGCTTTGTCAAGGCCGAGAGAACGCAGCGAGCGGATAGTCTGCTTTATTTCGGCGGCGGTCAGCTCTGCCCGTATTGCCTGTTTGCGTTGTTCATCGATAATGATGGTGCTGCCTGCGCCCGGATGGGAAATGATAAGTCCCTCGTCCTCGAGGAGCTTGTAGGCTTTTTGCACCGTGTTGGGGTTGACGCCCAGCAGTGTGGACAGTACGCGGCGGGAGGGAAGCTCGTCACCCGACTGAATGACACCCGATGCAACCCCCTGCTTGACGTGCATTATGATCTGCAGGTATATGGGTATCCCATCCCGGGGACTGAAGGTATCAAAGGATATCACAGGTTGGTCACCGCCTTTCACTGTATTAGTCGCGTAGTACAGTTTGTAACTGTATTATACAGCTAATACAGTTGGTTGTCAAGAGGAAGTTGTGCAGATACGGGGTGCGGGGCGTCGAGGACGCCGCCCCCTACAACGGTGGTGCCGATCAGGATTGGTATGTAAACTATGATGCGGGAGGGCGCAGAGGCCCTCCCCTACAGCGACGCGAGTGCGTCGCAAGGCGGAGGGGGAGCGATGGGAGCGCCGCCGGTGGCGGATGCAGCGACCTGAGCGAGTGGCCGCGGTCGAAGGCAGCCGAGGGAGAGCGTAAGCCCGACGGCTGCTTCGGGCACCGCAACAGAGGATTTATTCCGCCCGTGAGCACAAATTGATAGGGGACCCCGCAAAGCGGATGCTTTGTGGGGAGAGAAACAAAGATTTCGCGGCTTATGAGTGCTATTCCGGGGAAACGGGGATTTCGTTCATATGCGAGCAACACTAGCGAAGACAGTACCGTGTGTACGGCGAGCGACGGGTTGCGTGGCAGATGGGCGAAATCAGTCCGTTTCCAAAGACAAGAAAAAACCGCCGAGCGTTATATGCTCGGCGGCTGTAGTTTATTCTATCTCTGTAATTATGGGCACTATTACGGGGCTGCGCTTGGTCTTTTTGTAGAGGAAGTCGGAGAGTTTGTCACTGACGGCGTCACGGACGGCTTTGATGCCCACGTCTTTTCTTCCCAATGCAAAATTGAGTGCGTCGCGGGTGACCTCTTCCATTTCGGCAATAAGCTCTTCGGCCTCCTTGACGAAAATAAATCCGCGGGATGCGATAAAGGGCTCTGTCAGTATTCTGCGCTCATACATATCCACGGCGGCGGATGCAACGATAACGCCGTCCTGACCGATGAGTCTGCGCTCGCGAAGCACCGAGGTGCCCACGTCGCCGACTCCGTAGCCGTCCACCAGCACTCTGCCCGAGGGCACCGATGCGCCCCAGCGGGCTTTACCGTTGCCGATCTCGAGGACCTTGCCCAGATCGGTGAGGAAGATATTCTCCGAGTCCATACCCGTCTGCTGAGCCAGGGATGCGTTGCATTTGAGGTGGCGGTATTCGCCGTGGACGGGCATAAAGAACCGAGGCTTGATGAGCGAGAGCATCAGCTTGAGTTCCTCCTGACAGGCGTGACCGGACACGTGGATGTCGGCAAGGCGCTCGTAGACCACCTCGGCGCCCTTGCGGATAAGCTCGTTGATCATATGATAGACCGATTTTTCGTTGCCGGGAATGGGGCTTGCGGCGATAAGTATCTTGTCATTGGGGCCAACGTCCACCTGACGGTGGCTGGAATATGCCATACGGTAGAGAGCGCTCATAGCTTCGCCCTGACTGCCGGTGGTGATGATGACAACCTTGTCGTCGGGGAACTTTTTGATCTGGGCAAGCTCGATCATACGATTCTTGTCGGGGCGGATATAGCCGAGCTCGCTGCCGACCTTGAGGATATTCTCCATACTCCTGCCCGAAACGGCAACCTTGCGGTCGTGCTTGGCGGCTATCTCGATGATCTTCTGGATACGGTGGACGTTGGAGGCGAAGGAGGCAACGATAATGCGCTTTTTGCAGTCCTTGAACTCACGCTCAAAGGAGTCGCTGACCCTCCGCTCGCTCATTGCCATACCTGCTCTGTCGGCGTTGGTGGAGTCCATCATAAGCAGCTCGACGCCTTTTTTGCCCAGCTCGCCGAAACGGTACAGATCGATCATCTCACCGTCTACGGGAGTGGTGTCTATCTTGAAGTCGCCTGTGAACACAACCGTGCCCACGGGGGTCTTGATGGCGAGGGCGCAGGAATCGGGAACAGAGTGGTTGACTCTGACAAACTCCACGGAGAAGCTGCCCTGCTTGACTATATCCCCTGCTTTGCGCACCTTGAACTTGACGTCCTTGAGGTTTTTGTGCTCCTGCAGGCGCAGGGATACCAGTCCCTCGGTGAGGGCGGTGCAGTAGATGGGCACGTTGAAATTACGCAGAAAATACGGCAGACCGCCTATATGATCCTCGTGGGCGTGGGTGATAAAGACAGCTTTGACCTTGTCCTGATTCTTCTGCAGGTAGGTGGTATCGGGAATGACCAGATCGACGCCCAGAAGCTCATCGTCGGGGAAGGTCATACCGCAGTCGATGACGATGATCTCGTCGCCGTACTCAAGCACGGTCATATTCTTGCCGATCTCGCCTACGCCGCCCAGAGGGATGACGCGGAGGTATTTGCCGGGTTTTTGGGGAATGATCTGCTCCTCAAGCTCCATATCAAACAGATCCGCATTTTGGGCGGATTTTTTGAGTTTCTTGGCTCCGGTATTTTTGGTGGCGGGGCGGCGCTTTTTGCGCTCGGGAGCGGGGACAGATGCTCTCTCGGATTTCTCGGGCTTTACTGCGGCGTCTTTGGTCTTTGCGCTCCTGCGGGGTTTATTCTTGATCTGGGGAGCTTTGTCTTTTTTGTCTTTTTTTGTTGTTTTTTCGGCCATAAAATCTCCTTTTTTTGCAATGCAACAAGAGCCGCCCGCATAATTCTCCGCGCGGGCGGTTTGAGCTGAATGTTTGGTTTTTGTATATGCAGGCTTGAGAAGTCAAGCCCAAAGTTCACTTTACAGGCAGATTATAGCACATTTGCTGTATTTTTGCAAATTATTTTCACAGACCTTTTGCGACCTTTTTCTCATAGATCATACTGTGCAGGCACTTCAGGGCGTCACTGAGGCTCCCTACCCCGTCACAGAGGCCCAGCCTGACGGCATCCTCTCCGTAAATCACCGTGCCTATATCCCCCATCAGCTGGCCCGTCTGCATCATAAGGTTCTTCATGCAGTCGGCATCGATACGGGAATTGGCGGTGACAAAATCCACGATCCGCTCCTGAATGCGTTCAAAATAGGACACGGTCTGAGGCACACCCAGCACGGTGCCGCTGAGGCGCACGGGGTGCAGGGTCATTGATGCGGTTGGTGCAATAAAACACCGTTTTGCGGAAACAGCCAAGGGCACCCCTATAGAGTGCCCTCCGCCAAGTACGAGGGATACGGTAGGCTTGCTCATGCCCGCGATAAGCTCGGCTATGGCAAGTCCCGCCTCTATATCTCCCCCAACGGTATTGATAAGGATAAGCAGCCCGTCTATATCACTGCTCTCCTCTATAGCAGCAAGATCGGGCAGAAGATGCTCGTATTTGGTGGTTTTTGTCTGGGACGAAAGCTCATAATGCCCCTCTATCTGTCCGATAACGGTCAGGCAGTGGATATTATGGCGGCGGTTTTGGGCAGATGGAGACGGCGTGTCCCCCAGGTCGGTTGTGACACCGACCGAATCATTATTTTTTGTATTGTTCATAGGGGTAGTTTACCCCTGTGAATCAGATTTTAGTCAGTTTGGCGGCAAGTTTTTTGAGGTCCGGATTGCTGTCGCCGTTGTTTTTGACCACTATATCACAGCGGTCGAAGTAGTATTTGATATCCGGCTGAGCGCTCAGGCGCAGAGCGGCGGCATCGGGAGAGATGCTGTCGCGGGTGCAGATGCGGCTGTGTATAAGCTCCTCGGCGGCAACCACGCCCAGAGTTGCGGTACACATCCTGTCAATTCCGCTCTCAAAGAGCAGAGGCACGTCCAGTATGGCGCCGCCGTTGGCGCATGCAAAGTCATAGGCCGCCTTGGCCACCAGCGGATGGGTGATGCTCTCGAGGAGGGATTTTTTCTCCTTGTCGCGGAATACGATATTGCCCAGCTCTCTGCGGTCAACGGCGCCGCAGACGTTGCTTTCGGGGAAGGCTCTGAGTATGGCGCTCGTCATCTCGGCATTGAACATAAGCATCTTTTTGTACTCCATGTCCGAGTCAAAAACGGGCAGTGAAGTTATCTCAGACAGCTGCTTGGACAGGTAGCTTTTTCCGCTGCCCGAGCGTCCTGTCACGCCGATCACCGGATAATCGGTGCAGGCGCAGAAATCAAAGCCCGAGGCGCGCATAAGACGGTTGACCGATGCCGCGCCCATACCTACTCTGCGGGGGCACTGGATGTATATCCTCTCGCCGCCGTCGGACATACGCAGAGCGTCGAATATCCTGCGGGCGTGCATGGCGTGATCCCAGCTTGCACCGATGGCGGTGACGGCAAAGCCTGCTTTTTCAAAACCTTCGGCATACTCATCAAAGCATATCACCGAGGCTTTGGGCTGCTCGGCTATCGTCTCTGCCGTGTCGTCGGGTGCGCCGCAGAAGAGGGCCACGGGAGACTCGGGCGCGTAGTGACGGTATTTCATACCCGGAGAGCGGACTTCCTGCCCCTCTTTCAGGCCGCCCTCTACAGCAGGGTCTGTAAAGGCGTCTCCAAGTACATCGGCTATCATTTCTTCGGTTATGGCGCCCGGACGCAGTACACGGGGCACGTCGCCGGTCATATCGACAACTGTGGACTCCACACCAACGCCGCAGGCTCCGCCGTCCAGTATGGCGTCGATCCTGCCCTGCATATCCTCCGCAACGTGGGAGGCCAATGTGGGCGACGGCTTGCCCGACAGATTGGCAGAGGGTGCGGCGAGGGGGACTTTTGCCAGCTTGATGACCTCCTGCGCTACCGGATGCTCGGGAAAACGCACGCCTACCGTATCAAGGCCGCAGCTGACCTCGGGAGGGATCTTGTCGGTCTTTTTCATAACCATAGTGAGAGGCCCGGGCCAGAACTCCTGAGCCAGACGCAGAGCCTGCTCGGGCACGCTCTCCCACAAATCAAAGAGTGTGGACAGATCGGCTATATGTACGATCAGAGGGTTGTCCTGAGGACGGCCTTTGGCCGAGAATATTTTGCTGACCGCCTCGCCGTTGTAGGCGTCTGCGGCCAGTCCGTAGACAGTCTCGGTGGGTATGGCGCACAGACCGCCCGAGGAGAGTATCTCCGCCGCGGTCTTGATATCATCGGCATTGCTGCCGTTAAGCATCAGTGTTTTCATTTGTTGCCCTCCCTGATAAGAGCCTCCACAAGCTCGTCAAGGTCTCCGTTCATTATCTGTTCGATCTTGTGCAGAGTAAGTCCGATGCGGTGGTCGGTGACTCTGCCCTGAGGGAAATTGTAGGTGCGGATTCTGCCCGAGCGGTCGCCAGAGCCTACCTGCTCTCTCCGCTCGCCTGCGCGCTCGGCTTCGGCTTTTTCTTTTTCGGCTTCAAGCAGGCGGGAGCGGAGGACTTTCATGGCTTTGTCCTTGTTCTTGTGCTGGGAGCGCTCGTCCTGACACTCTACAACAACACCCGTGGGGATGTGGGTGATGCGTATGGCGCTCTCGGTCTTGTTGACGTGCTGACCGCCTGCACCGCCCGAGCGGAAGGTGTCTATCATCAGGTCCGAGGGATTGATCTCAAGCTCCACCTCGGTGGCTTCGGGAAGCACCGCTACAGTGACGGCCGAGGTGTGTATTCTGCCCGAGCTTTCGGTCTCGGGTACGCGCTGGACGCGGTGGATGCCGCTCTCGTACTTGAATCGGGCAAAGGCTCCGTCGCCCTCCACCATAAAGGTCAGTTCCCGATATCCGCCCAGCTCGGTCTCGTTGGCGTTGAGCACCTCTACACCAAAGCCTTTTTTCTCGGCGTACATGGAGTACATACGGTAGAGATCGGAGGCAAACAGCGCGGCCTCTCCCCCGCCCACACCGCTGCGTATCTCAACGATAACGCTCTTCTGTCCGTCGGGGTCTTTGGGATTGAGTGCCTCATCGAGGGCGGCGCGTGCAGACTCAAGATCACGCTCGGCCTGAGCAAGCTCCTCCTGAGCCAGATCACGAAGCTCTCTGTCCGCCATAAGCTCCTTTGCACCGTCTATACGGCTCTGCGCGTCCGCAAGCTTTGCATAAGCGCTGAGCACCGGCTCGAGGGAGCGTTTTTCACGCATCAGGGCGGCGTAGCTTGAGGGGTCGGAGTACACCTCCGGCGAGGCAAGCAGGCCGTCTATCTCCCCTGCGCGATTTAATATTTTTTCAAGTTTTTGCTGCATATCGGGCACCTCTTTTGTAACTCTTCCGTATACTGTGGCAAAGAGCTTTAGGGGGTTTTTTATGGTTTGTTCCTTCTTTTTGGGCGCAAATACGCCCGAGGGATTTTATTCGCTTTTTGATGAGCTTTCGGCCTTTGACCTGCACGTTATAAAGGGCAGCTGCGGCAGCGGCAAGTCCACACTGCTCAAAACTATTATATCCAAAACGGCGGCTGAGGGAATGTGCGAGCGCATACTGTGCTCCGGCGACCCGGACTCTCTCGACGGAGTAGTTTTCCACTCGCTGAACACCGCCGCCGTGGACGGTACCGCTCCCCACACAGCCGAGACTGCGGGGTTGGGCAGGTACATACTTATGCCGCCTGCCAGGGACGGAATAGGAACGCACAGGGAGCAGATCACCGCGCTGAAGGATGCAAAAAAGCAGGCCTACAGACAGGTGTATGCCTGCCTGAGGGGCGCAAAATACGCACGGGACTGCGCAAGAACGCTGATAGACTTCGGCACAGAACGGCTCTGCCGCCGTGCCGACGGTATACTGTCTCGGGAGGCAAAGCCAAAAGCCTGCCAAGGCCGGGTGCATCGCAGATTCATCGACGCATGGACTCCCGACGGGATGATGACATTATGGGATACGGTGGACGCATTGGCATCGAGAGTATACGCGATCGAAGATAGGCTCTCGCTGGCTGCGCCTCTGCTTGAGGCTTTGGAAAAGGGATTGCTTGAGCGGGGGTATGAGGTATACTCCTGCCTCTCACCCATGGAGCCTGCACAGGTGCGGCACCTGATAGTGCCCGAGCTTAAGCTGGCATTCGTGACAAGCGACCGGCTGAGTCAATACAGAGGTGAGTCATACAGACGTATGCACCTGACCGCATACACAGACCAAAACAGCCTGCACGGCAACAAGGCCAAGATCAGGCTGTTTGAAAAACTGCAGGATGAGCTGCTCGGGCAGGCCTGCAGCGAATTGGGCAGAGCAAAGCAGGCTCACAAGGCGCTGGAAGGGCTCTGTCTGCCCTATCTCGATATTCCCGCGCTGAAAAAGCTCAACGGGGAGGTAAGTCTGTAGTGCTTATTCCACGCCGAAGAGCAGGGCGTTGTAGCTGGGGAAGGGCCAGGTTTTTTCGTCAACGCAGCTTTCCAGCTTGTCGGCGTATTCGCGCATTTCGGCCATAACGGGCAGGACCTTGTCGCGGTAGGCAGTGGCTCTTGCGATATTGCCCTCGGCCTTGTGGGCGCTCTGCAGGGCGCGGGTCAACTTCTGACTTGCGCTGCGCAGGCCTGCTGTAGCCGCAGAGACGTCCTTGAGGATGGCAGAGGGAGCAGAAATATCCAGCGCGATGGCTGTGTCGCGCATATCTACGATGGTTTTTGCAAGGAAGGATGCAAAGGAGATGACCGCAGGCAGTATCTGGCGGTTGCACATCTCAAGCATGGTCTCGGCTTCGATCTTGCAGTGCTTGATGTAGCTCTCGAGACGGATCTCGTATCTGGCCTCAAGCTCCTTGCGGCTGTAGATGCCGTATTTTTCGAACAGTTCCACGGCGGCGGGCTTGAGCAGCTCGGCGGCGGCGGTGACGGCATCGGGGATATCGTCAAGGCCGCGCTCTTTGGCTTCTTTGCGCCACTCCTCGGAGTAGTTGTTGCCGTTGAATATGATGCGCTTGTGGTCGCGCATAACGTCGGAGATGATGGCGTTGGTCTCCAGGAAGATATCCTCGGCCTTCTCCAGACGGTCGGCTATCTTGCTGAGGGTCTCGGCAACGATGGTATTGATGACCGTGTTGCACTCGGCTATAGAGGAGCTGGAGCCCTGCATACGGAACTCAAACTTTTTGCCCGTGAAGGCAAAGGGCGAGGTGCGGTTGCGGTCGGAGACGTCTTTGGGCAGGTTGGGCATGGTGGTCACGCCAAGCTGCATATTGCCGCCCTCGCGGATATTGGATGCGCCGCCGGTTGCGATCTCACAGAGCACGTCGGTGAGCATATCGCCCAAGAATATGGACATGATGCAGGGAGGTGCTTCGTGGCCGCCCAGACGGCAGTCGTTGCTGGGAGATGCAACAGACACGCGGAGCAGGCCAGCATACTCGTCCACCGCCCAGATAACCGCTGCCAGCAGCAGCAGGAAACGTGCGTTGGTGACGGGGGTCTTGCCCTGATCCAGCAGGCTCTTGGCACCGTCGGCATTTACGGCGTTGATAGACCAGTTGTTGTGCTTGCCGCTGCCGTTGACGCCCTCGAAGGGTTTTTCATGCAGCAGGCAGATCATATCGCGGCGGAGAGCGACTTTTTTGAGGGTCTCCATAACCAGCTGATTCTGGTCGCAGGCGATATTGGCCGAGCTGTACACGTTGGCAAGCTCATGCTGTGCGGGTGCGGCTTCGTTGTGCTCGGTCTTGGCAGGTACACCCAGACGCCACAGCTCGTTGTCCACCTCACGCATAAAAGCCATAACCCGGTCTTTGATGTTGCCGTAGTAATGATCGTCAAGCTCCTGACCCTTGGCGGGGCGGGCGCCGAACAGAGTCCTGCCGCAGGTGATGAGATCAAGACGCCTGGAGGCAAGCTTCTTGTCAACGAGGAAGTACTCCTGCTCGGCTCCTGCCATAGCCACTACCCTCTTGGTATCAGTGTCACCGAAGGCGCGGACTATACGCATAGCCTGAGCGTTGATAACCTCCATGGAGCGCAGGAGGGGGGTCTTCATATCCAGAGCTTCGCCCGTAAAGGAGCTGAAGCAGGTGGGGATATAGAGGGTCTCGTCCTTGACGAATGCGGGAGAGGTGCAGTCCCAGATGGTATAGCCGCGCGCCTCAAAGGTAGCACGGAGACCGCCCGAGGGGAAACTGGATGCGTCCGACTCGCCGCGAACAAGCTCTTTGCCCGAAAAGCTCATAATGATGCCGCCGTCGGGCAGAGGGTTGATGAATGAATCGTGCTTCTCGGCGGTAAAGCCTGTCATCGGCTGGAACCAATGGGTATAGTGGGTCGCACCCTGATCCAGCGCCCAGCGTTTGAGGCCGTTGGCGACGATGTCTGCCAGCGAGGGCTCAAGGGGTTTGCCGTTGTCGATGGTTTTTTTGAGCTGCTTGTAGGTCTCGCCTGGGAGGTACTTGCGCATAGCCGTCTCGTTGAATACGGCTGACGCGTAGGAAGTCATAAGCTTATCTGCGATCTCATTCATACAAAAAACACTCCTCTGTGCAGTGTATTATTTTCATACAAATAATATCACATAGCCGCAAAATTATCAAGCAAAACAGAAAAATGGTTTCAAAATCAAAAACGATGTCAAAAACAAGGGCGTTTTGACATCGTTTTGCGCTAATATTCAAATAAATGACTCAATCAACGTCTCTCTCGACTTTTTCCAGACGTTCGGAGAGCTGCTCGGGATTCTCCAGGATCTTTCTGATCAGGCGCATTGCGCGGGCGTGATAGAGTCCGTCGCAGATACGCTCATCGCAGACGACCTTCAGTTCCAGCATCTTGGCACCCTTGACCTCAAGGGTCTTTTTGTCAACAACGGGCATATACTGCTCCTTGCCGATACACATAAACATACCGATAGTGCCAAAATCGTAGATGTGGTGGTAGATACCGCGGATGCCGATACTCTTGAGATAGGTGACAAAAATGCTGCTGTGGAAGGGCAGCGCATCCAGCAGAGACTGGGGCAGCGCGCTGATAGTGTCCAGCCACTTGAGGATAGCTACGATAATTCTCAAAAGAGGTGTGGGCAGCGACATAAGTGTCTCCATCAGCTTGTCGGTGGAGTTGGAGGAGTCGGCTTCTTTGTTCTTCCAGAGTTCTTTCTGGAACATTTCCTGCACCTCGAGAATATTCTCGTGGCCGGTGAAGGAGACCTTGACCGTGGTGCTGCCGCCGTCGTCACGCATGGATTTTTTCATAGCCATGGCGATCTTGATATCGTCGTTGGCAAAAATACGGCCGTTCATAACAAAACGGTTGAGGGCGGGCATTTGTGCATACACACGGATAAGAGCGGCGTTGACCACGTCCAGATAGGACAGTCTGACACCATTCTCTGTCTCGACTTTTTTGATATACTCGTCAATAGGTGCGCAATCCACATAATCGGTAAAATACACCTGCGCGTCCGAGCGCTTGGTCATAACGTGGCAGAGTATTCTGTCATAGGGACTGAGGGTTTTGAGCAGTCTTGCGCCTTTTCTCTTCCAGAACATAGTTATTCCCCTTTTTTATTCTTTTTGACGTAGGACAAAATGGCACGCACGGGATCGGCCTTGAGACCTGCGGTGAGCTGCTTGCGCTCAAGCTGACGCCTGAGAAGGGCGTTTTCTGCTTCCAGAGCCTTGACGCGCTCCTCCCGCTCCGAAAGTTCTGCATTCAGCTGTGTTTTTTCTCTTTCGGACGTGATGGCGTTTTCGCCTGCCTGCATCAGGCATTTTTGATGCTCAGCCTGCAGAGCGGTATGCTCATTTTTGAGCGCGGTACACTCATCGATCTGTGCGGCAAGGGCGGTCTTGAGGCTGTCGCAGCTGCTGCGGATGTCGGCAAGCTCGGCTTTGAGGGCATCTGCCTCAGCTTCTTTCTGCTGCAAAGAGGCCGATATCTCGTCCTTTTGTGCAATAAGGGCTGCCCGCTCTGCGGCAAGCTCGTCGGTCTGACGGGTGAGCACAGCTATATTCCGCTCAAGCTCGCTATTGATGCCCACAAGTCTGTCGGTGTCCTTTGATGCAGCCGACATAAGTGAGTTATGCTCACTTTTCTGCTCCGAGAGGTATTCTATGACCTGCTTCTTTTTGAAGCCGAACAGGCCGGTTTTGAATCCCCGGTTCACGGACAGCTCCCCTTTCGTAGAGTTTTGTGCAAATTATATCACAGACCGCTGTTTTAGTCAACAAAACCTCCGCACACTTCGAGCGGAGGTTTTGAGCAGCTTATTTGGCGGGGAAGGCTTCGGGCAGTTCGATAATGGCTGCTGCCAGCACCTTGGCGCGCTTTGCAACAGACTCAATATTGACAAACTCCTCGGGAGAATGTGCTCTGCCGCCGGAGGGGCCTACGCTGCACACGCTGGGTGCGCCTGCCATGGTGGTGTAGGATGCATCCGAGCCGCTGGACTTGAGCTTGGGCTCCAGTGCGCCGAAGCCGTATTTTTCGGACACGGAGCTGATATGGGCGGCCAGAGCGTAGTTATCCTCGGTAGCGTCCATGGGCAGGCGCTCGCCTACTATCTCAAAACGGGACTCGGTGCCGGGGATATAGGACTTGGCCACGATACCCTCTACGTGATCACGGATGATCTGACGCTGCTCAAGACGCCAATAGCGGTTGTAGAGGGTGAACATAGTCTCACCGGGAACGGTATTGGGGGACGTGCCGCCCTGGATCATACCGCAGTTGTAGGTGATCTGTGCCTGATCGGAGGGAGCCTCGATATCCAGGATCTTGTGGGAAGCCTCCTTGATGGCGCTGATGCCCTGTGCATAGGCAGAGCCTGCGTGGGTGGCTTTGCCCTTGACGTAGACCTTGTAGCGGATAGAGCCTTTGCGGCCTACGGTGATAGTCTTGCCGTCGCCGCCCTCAAGGGTGATCGCGGCGGCGCAGCCGCGGGCATTGTTGCGGATAAAGTCTTTGCCCTCCTCCAGGGACAGTCCCTCGCTGAGCTCCTCGTCGGGGATCATAATGAATCTGATGGGACGGGCATTGTAGCCACACTCTTTGAGCGCCACCATGATCATAAGACCGATCACAAGTCCGCCCTTCATGTCAACCGTACCGGGGCCGTACATTTTGCCCTCCTCTATGCGGCAGACGGGATCTGCGAAGGTTCCGCGGGGATGCACTGTGTCAAGATGGCCGGTAAAAGCAACAGGCAGCATGGAAGCCTGCTCGTTCATGGTAATAAGCAGGCCGTTGCCGGCCTTTTCAAACTGCTTGACAAAGACGTTGAGGCCCTTTTTCTCGGCAAACTCTTTGATAAACTCTGCCAGCTTATCCACGTCAGCCTTGTCGGGGGTGTAGCTTTCGAGCATGACTATATCGCGGAGCAGGGAGATATATTCTTCTTCGTGCTCCTCCATGTATCTGAATACTTTTTCTGTCATATTATCGCCTCCGGGTTTTAGTATATACTTTGGCTGAGGATTTTTCAACCAAAATATATTAACGGGCGAAAAATCGGGGATTTTTTTGTAATTGGGTATTTAATTAACCGAGGTTTGGGTTTATAATAATATGTTGTATACATAATTATTATATTGTTACATACAAGGAGGCAGCTATGACACTCCCCAAGACCACGTTTACCTGCGCGGGCGATATGCTGGCAGCCCGACTGATCCCCACCACCTATCAGGGTTTTGCCGAGGTGGCCGACTTCATCAAAAAAGGCGACGTCAGATTCTGCAATCTGGAGACCGTACTGCAGAAAAAGGGCGAAAATTACGGCAACCAGTTCAACGGCGGATCATTCCACGGCTCCGACCCCAGAGTGCTGAAGATCGCACGGGAGTTCGGGTTTAATGCAATGTCTTTTGCAAACAACCATACATTCGACTTTGGCTACGGCGGACTTATATCCACGCTGGACGAGCTTGACAATGCCGATTTTGTCCACACGGGTGTGGGCAGGAATCTGGACGAGGCTGCCGCTCCCGCGTATATCGAGACAGAGAACTCCCGTGTGGCGCTGATCAGCTTTACGGCGTCATTCGTCAACGATGCCGCGCTGGCTGGCAGGCAGTCGCGGAGATTCCCTGGCCGCCCCGGCGTCAACGGTCTGCGTCTGACCGAGTACGTTGAGGTGCCTGAGGAGCATTTTGGATATCTGCAGGACATCAGCCGCAACAGCGGTATCAATGCGTCGGTGACCATCTCCCGCAAGGAGGGCTACACCCAGACCAAAGAGAGCGACACCGAGGTCATACTGGGATTCAACAAGATGAAGTTTGTCAAGGGCGACAAGCTCAAGTACCACGCAAGCTGCAACAAGACCGACATGGCACGTCTGCAGAAATCCATCATTGAGGCTCAGGCACAGGCCGACTACATAGTGATCAGCATCCACGCCCACCAGACGGGCGGCGACACCAAAGAGAGCGTACCCGAGTTCCTCCGCGAGTTCGCCCACACCGCCATAGATATGGGTGCTCACGCAGTCATCGGTCACGGCCCTCACCTGCTTAGGCCCCTTGAGATATACGAGGGCAGACCCATATTCTACTCGCTGGGCGACTTTATGCTCCACAACGAGAGCTTTGAATGCTCTCCCGAGGATTTCTATGAGAAATACCATCTCACCTCCGACGACCCTCTGTGCGAGGTCTACCGCAAACGCTCCCGCGGCTACACCTGCGGACTGCTCACCGACCACCGTATGCTTGAGGCGGTGATCCCCTGCTTTGAGTTCGATGACGGCAGGCTGACCAAGCTTGAGCTGATGCCTATCGAGCTGGGATTTAATAAACCCCGTTACCGCACGGGAGACCCCGTCTTCTGCCCCGACAAGGGCATCATCGAGCGCTACGCCGAGATGAGCGCAGAGTACGGCACAAAAATCACCGTGGACGAAAATGGCTGCGGCATCGTAAATCTCAAGTGACACAAAACAAATCATCGGAATATTCACCGAACAAAATGAAATAAAACAAATCATACGGAGGAATTATGAAACAGCATATCATCGAAAAAATACTGGAATACAAGGCTATCGCCATTGTCCGCGGCATCTACGGCGAGGATTGCCTCAATCTTGCAAAAGCTCTGTACAAGGGCGGGGTCAAGCTGCTTGAGGCTACATTTGATCAGAGGAGTCAGCTCGAGCGCGAAAAAACCGCCGAGACCATCAAGCTGCTTTGCCGTGAGATGGGCGACAAAATGCTCTTTGGCGCAGGTACTGTAACCACCGTGGAAATGGTGCAGATGGCCAAGGACGCGGGAGCGACCTTTATTATCTCCCCCGATACCTGCGAGGAGGTCATCAAGGCTACCGTTGAGGCAGGTCTGGTTTCCATCCCCGGCGCCCTCACCCCCACCGAGATAGCTCAGGCACACAGATTTGGTGCCGACTTTGTCAAGGTCTTCCCCGCCAACCGCATGGGCCCCGGCTACATCAAGGACGTTGCCGCTCCTCTCAGCCACGTGCGTATGCTGGCTGTTGGCGGCGTTGACGGCAATACCGTCCGAGACTATCTGTCCGCAGGCGCAGTGGGCGCAGGCGTGGCAAGCTGCCTGTTCAAAAAAGACTGGGTCAAAAACGGCGAGTGGGACAGAATCACTCAGGCATCTTTGGATTTTACCGCACTGCTCTGATATAAATCGGCTTGTTACCCATCACACTACAGTCAAGGAGGCCTCAATATGAACCGATACAGCTACCGCTATGATATTGCCGTAATAGGCGGAGGGCCTGCGGGACTTGCCGCAGCCATTACTGCCGCACGCCGCGGCAAAAAGGTGGTCATCGTGGAAAAAAACGGCTACTTAGGCGGCAATCTGACCATCGGTATACCTCCCCTGGGATTTTTGGACGAAAACGGCAGACAGTGTATTGCGGGTTTTGGTGAGGAGTTTATAAACCGGCTGAAAAAAGACGGTGCCTGCTACGGCCACCGCTACTGTCCCAAGCACAATTCGGTATCCAATCTGGATGCCGAATACGTAAAGATCGCCGCGTTCGAGATGTGTCAGGAGGCCGGCGTGGACGTGCTTCTGCATCTTGAGACTCTGTCTGTCGAGTGCAAAAACGGCGCCGTCAAGAGTGCAGTTTTCTACGGCAAATGCAACGAGGTGACAGTGGAGGCCGATATATTCATCGACTGCACGGGCGACGGAGATCTGAGCTATCTTGCAGGCTGCCAATATGAAAAAGGCCGCGGCGAAAAGGGCGAGCTGATGCCACCTACGGTTATGTGCACCATAGAGGGTGTGGACGACAGCAAGCTGCTTGATCACGTAGAGAAGCATCCCGACGAGATGCGACCCATGTGCGCCACCATAGACGCGCCCGTAGGCTATGACGCGGCCTACTTCAAGGCTGATCCCAACTATATATTCGTGGGTATGACAAGTCTCTTTGACCGCCTGAAAAAAGAGGGCAAAAACCCCATAGCGAGAGGCAATATGATCGTTATCAACGGCGTGCACAAGGGACAGATGTACGTCAACACCACCCGTCTGCTTGATGTAGATGCCACCGACGTGCTCGATCTGACCCGCGCCGAGATCGAGGGACACCTGCAGCTAAAAAAGCTGGTGGAGGTGTTCAGGGAGTACGTGCCCGGGTTTGAAAACTGCTACATATCCTCCATCGCGCCCTCGCTGGGCGTGCGAGAGACACGCAGATTCATGGGCGAGAGATACGTGACGCATCAGGATGCACTCAGCGCAAGCGTGCCCGAGGACACCGTCTGTCTGTCGGGCTACAAGATCGACATCCACTACAACGGCCCCGGCGGCACGCTGTTTAAGACGGTGGACAAGCCTTTTGGCGTGCCCTACGGTGCGCTGGTCAGCCGCGACAGAAGCAATCTGATGTTTGCGGGCAGAAATATCTCGGTGGACGAGCACGTAATAGGCTCAACCAGAGTTATGTCCTGCTGTATGGCAATGGGTCAGGCGGCAGGTCTGGGCGCCTGTATGGCACTGGAAAACGGCTGTGAGGTCAAAGACATCGACGTCTCCGCTTTGAGACGCGAACTGCTGAACCAAGGCGCGATACTGAGTATGGAATAATACTGTACATATGAAAAAACGGCAAGGGTTGCTTGCCGTTTTTTCATATATGGGACAGGTTTACATTGAGTTATATATAATGTATAATGAGCCTATATCCAAATATACGGAGGATGCTATGAACAAGATAGAGATCAGGAGTTTTTTGGAGTTTGTTTTTCCCTCTGCGCCGGCCTTTTCTCCCGATGGGAGCAAGATAGCCTTTGTGGTGCAGACCCCCTCCTTTGACAAGAACAAATACATAGGCAATATTTGGATCATGGAGCGCGACGGCAGTGGCTGCCGTCAGCTGACACAGGGCGGGGATGCAAAGAGCTTTGTGTGGAGCAAGAGTGGCACCATCCTCTTCTCCGCGAGCCGTGACGGCGGTGTGACCGCTCCCGAAAAGGGCGTTTCCCACTGGTTTGAGATCGACCCCCGCGGCGGCGAGGCAAGGCCCGCCTTCGACATCCCTCTCAAGGTGACCAAGCTCTATCCCGTTGACTCGGACAGATTCATCATCACCGCAAATCATCAGAACGCCGCAGGCAGCGGAGATTTTACCGATGCCGACTGTCAGGTCATAGAGGAGACGCCCTTCCGCGCCAACGGAGTATCGGGCTTCACCGCCGGCAGGCGCAAGCGTCTGTACCTGTACCGCCGCTCCACGGGTGAGCTGACGACTATAACCGGTGAGTGGTTTGACACTACCGGCTACTCTGTCCGCGGAGACAAACTGCTCTACAAAGGCTCCGAGTGGCGCGGCGCCAAGGATCGGCTCAACTACGACGGATATTGGCTGTATGATCTGGCATCGGGCGAGACGAGGCAGGTGCTTGCCCCCGGCACCATCCGTACACAGTCATTCTGTCTGTGGGACGACACCACCGCGCTGGTTGCCGCCGCCGATGACACGCGCTACGGACGGATGCAGTTTGTGGACTTCTACACCCTCGACATCGCAAAGGGCTGCATCAGTCCCTTTGTGCCCTATGAGGCAGAGGTTGGCAGCAGCACCACCGGCTCGGATGCACGGTTGGGCGGCGGATTCGGCACCAAGCTGCAGGGAGACAGATATTACTTCCTGACCACGCTGGGTGACTGCGGATACCTGAGATACATAGACAAATCGGGCACACTCTCTCCCCTGCTGACTCCCGACGGATCGGCAGACAGCTTTGACGTATGCGGCGATGACGCGATCGTCTGCGGAATGTACGGGCAGAAGCTGCCCGAACTGTACCTCAACGGCAGGCAGGTGACCCACTTCAATGACGAGTGGATGAACTCTCACAGCGTAATAACTCCCGAGTACCACGAGTTTTTAGCCTCGGACGGATTTGAGATACACGGCTGGGCAATGAAACCCGCAGGCTATGAGGCGGGCAAAAAATACCCTGCCATACTGCACATCCACGGCGGCCCCCGAACCACATTCTGCGATATTTTCCATCACGAGATGCAGATGTGGGCAAATGCCGGATATTTTGTAATATTCTGCAATCCCCGCGGCAGTGACGGCAGAGGAAACGAGTTTGGATATATTCAGGGCAAGTACGGCACTGTGGAATACCGCAACATTATGGAGTTTGTCGATCAGATGCTCGCAAAATACCCCGACATCGACGAGAGCCGACTGGGCGTTGCAGGCGGCAGCTACGGCGGATTTATGACCAACTGGATCATCGGGCACACCGATCGGTTTGCCGCCGCCGTATCCCAGCGCTCCATATCCAACTGGGTGACTTTTGAGCATACCTCGGATATCGGCTACTACTTTGCCCACACCCATCAGGGCTCAACCACCCGCGAAAACGCAGCGCAGATGTGGGAGCACTCTCCCCTGCAGTACGCCCCCAACTGCACCACCCCCACCCTGTTCATTCATTCGGATGAGGATTTCAGGTGCTGTGAGGTGGAGGGAGTATCTATGTTCACCGCGCTGAAAAACAGCGGGGTCGAGGCAAAGATGGTACTGTTCCACGGTGAAAACCACGAGCTGTCCCGCTCGGGCAAGCCCCGCAACCGCGTCCGCCGTATGGAAGAGATCCTCTCCTGGCTGGACAAGCACCTCAAATAAGTAATAATAAAGCTGAAAACGGCTTGCAGTGTATGCTGCAAGCCGTTTTTTCAGTTGATGAGCTGAGCGCCGCGGTCATAGGGATAAAACTGCAGAGCATCCTGAACCAGTTTGTATACTTTGTCCGCGCTCCAGCTGCCGTTTTTGCGTCTTTCAATAGCGGTGTAGGCGGGGTACTCGATATATTTGCCGTGATGGAGATAGTTGATCCAGCAATCCATGATCCAGCCATCCTGCATCTCCTCCACCGAGTAGGATATATATCCTCGGTGACCGCTGCCTCTGTTTGGCAGAGAGAAGGCGGCAAAAATATCGGTTCGGGTGCTTTTGCCGAAGAATATGGGATTGCTCTCATAAGTCTCTCTGCCCAGCGAGTGATAGGGCGAGACATAGGTCTCGCCGTCACAGTCATAGAGCAGTCTGCCGCTGACGGTATCGGACGTGCTCCACGCCAGATCAAAATGATCGGGCGGCCACAGCTGGATGCATTCGGTGCCGAAGAATCCCGGATTCTCCGTCCACAGAAAATGCTGGAATATCATCCACGTCTCACGCTCGCAGGGCAAAAGCACGGCAACACCCGTGATGCGGAGCTCCTTTTTGTCGTATACGGTGGTGATTTCGTATCTTATATCCGAGCTGCCGTCTTTGGCGGGGAGTTTTTGTTCGACCCTTCTGCCCGGGTTAATCGGGTGATCCATAACGTCATGCACCACCAGCTTTGCACCGTCGCAGGCCAAGATCTCCTCCTCGGTCAGGTCACAGAGCACGTATTCGGGGAAGCCGAGCTCAAGCAGGTGGGATTTGACGGCCTCTGCCTCGCTGTGCTCGGCGGTATCGCGGGGTGTCCAGTCCATTTTGTAACTGTTGCCGAACACATATCCGCAGACACTTGCGCCGATAAACACCACCGCAATGATAATCACAAGGGCGCGGTCGGTCAGCCTGACAGGTGCGGCGCAGATGGCGTAGCCTGCTTCGTCCAGTTCTCTGGCAGATTTGAGCAGACTGCGGACGATGCAGATATAGGCTGCGATCATACCGATAAAGATCAGCCAGCCGCTGTAGTGGATGAGGCCGAGCACGCAGGTGACCACGTGCCACACCATCAGCCACGCCGCAGATGCGGCATCGGGTTCCAGGTCGGCTTTTTGCTTAACCTCTTTCAGTGCCCGCCACAAACAGTAATACTGCACAAACTGCAGCACCAGATTGAGCACGGTCAGCAGATGCACCCGGCTTGAGGCATAAAAGGCGCTTTGATAAATAGTGGTGTTGAGCACCAGCAGTGGGAAGAAATAGGCCGCGCGGATGAATGTGACGGCGTAGCAGGCGGTAAAGAATCTGTTTTCCCGCCGCAGTGCGCGGAATCCCAACAGCACAAGCACCATACCGATGGCAGGCAGGATGTAGTTGAGGAGCGCAAAATTGAAGGTGACCGCGCTCATAGCAAAGCCTATGACCACCCGATCCATAGCCTTTTTCCACGGGGTGACCGAATCTGCGATGTTCTCGGGAGGAGTGTCGGGCAGAACGCTGCTGAGCAGGAGGTCAAAATCATCGTCAAGCAGAATATTGCGCTTGCGGTCACTCATACTCGTCACCTCCCAGCTCTCTGCGCAGACGCTTGCGCAGTCGGTACAGTCTGCCCTCCGCGCCCCGCTCGGTCATGCCCAATTCGGCGGCGATCTGGGAGGTAGGCTGCATATAATAATATTTGCGGTAAAACAGCTCTCTGTCACGGGTCGACAGTCCTTCCAGAGCGCGCAGCAGGGCGGCTTTGCGCTCCTGCAGGAGCAGAGCCTCTTCGGGTGTGGGCAGGCTTGAGGGGGTGGATTCGGGTATATCCTCGGTACTGCATATCCGTGTCACGCCGCGGGCGCGGTTGAGAGCGGCATTGCGTGTGATGGCGGTCAGCCACCCATTAAAGCCGCCTTTGAGGTCGTCATAGGTGTCGATCCTGTCCCAGACACGCATTGCCACCTCGCTGAGACAGTCCTCTCTGTCGCGCGCATCGGGCAGAATGGGCGCGATGATATAGCGCATCAGCGGCCCGTAATGAAGCATCAGCTGCTCGATGCCCCGCTCGTCACGGCTCATAAGCAGCTCGACTATTTCCCGCTCGTGCACCTCTCACGCCCCCTCTCTGCAAGCTTGTTATATTACATTATACACGGAATTTTGGCAAAACCCACGCCTATGGGGCAGATTTTTGCACGACGGACGGAAAAAATTGGGACTTTTGCGCTCTCGGCATCTGTGGTATACTGAAAAAAAGTCCGCGCAACCCACGGTTGACAAAAAGAAACGGCATGATGGTGGACAAAATCGGGTTTTTGGGGTACTCTGCATATGAGTAGGAGGCGACAAATATGACATTGGGTCAACGTATACAGGAGCTTCGCAAGCAGCAGGGGCTGTCTCAGGAGGCTTTGGGCGAGGCGCTCGGGGTCTCACGTCAGGCGGTATCCAAATGGGAGCTTGACAACGGTATTCCCGAGCTGGACACCCTCATTGCCATGAGCAGACTGTTTGGCATAACGGTGGGACAGCTGCTGGGTGTGGAGGAGGCGTCCGAAAACGACTCGGCGGATAACAAAGATGATATCACGCGTGATACCGACGATGACAGGATCGAATCGGTGCTGCATCGATATACCGAGCAGAAGGCGAAAGATGATGACCGCGCGCGGCTCGACCGCATCAAACGGCTCGCCGCAGCGGGAGTTGTGGCGGCGGTGATTTTTGCGGTGATGTTCGTGCGGCTCGGCTCGCTGAGCAATACGGTCAGACTTCTGCGCAGTGATCTGTCCAATCTGCAGGTGAGCGTCAACAACAGCCAGAGCAATCTCACAGGGCAGATACGCAACACCATACACAGTATTCTGGCAGAGGAGGCGCGGCTGCTCAATACCTTTGACTGGGAGATCAGCGATCTCGACCTTGAGAACAAGACTGCCACTCTGCAGCTTGATGCCACCATGAAGGAGTACACAGCAGGCAGCCAGATGCAGTTTTGTGCCAAATACGAGACTACCGACCTGACCGAGGGGCAGGTTGTGAGCGAATGGGTGGCGGGACCTGATTTCTCCAGCCTGATAACCCTGCCGATGAATCATTTCACCGAGCTCACCATACGGGTCAAGGACTCTGTCGGCAACATCCGCGAGCAGCCCGTGGACGAGGGTATATACTCGCTGCATCCCGACAGCTTCATTCTCAATGCCTACAACCTGACCGTGCCGTTCGCGGTGACAATAAAGGGATTCGGTACTACCTCCACCACAGTCAGGGCAGAGGGTGCAGGGGTCACTATTACCTCGTCATATCCGGAGATATTCAGGCCTATACACGCCGAGATGCGCGCCTATGTCAACGACACGGAGATATTATGTGAAGCGCTGACCATCACACCGTCAGGCAGAGACAAAGGAGTGTTTGTGGCCGAACTACAGAGCGGATATTATGACCTCACCCTCAAAAACCACGACAAACTGTCGGTCAGGCTGACCGTGACCGATAATCTGGGGCGGAGCGAGGAGTTCTTTGAGTATGCCATCGCCAGCGACGGCGATCTTATGAGTCCGCCTGTGGCGGCGCCGATGGTTCCTTTGAATTAGGTATAGATAAAAAAGCGGCTTGCATAATTGCAAGCCGTTTTTTGGTTATTTCTGTGGGATGATCTCCAGCCAGTAGCCGTCGGGATCGGTGATGAAATATATGCCCATCGCCTCGTTCTCAAAGCAGATGCAGCCCATCTCCTTGTGGTGGGCGTGTGCGCCTTCAAAATCCTCCACAGTAAAGGCAAGATGGAACTCGTTGTCGCCAAGATTGTAGGCTCTGTCCCAGTCGCGCAGCCAGGTCAGCTCAAGCGAGTGGATGCTTCCGCCGCCGTCGCCCAGATAAACTATAATAAAGCTGCCGTCCTCGGCGGTAATACGGCGAACCTCGCTGAGACCGAGGGCTTCTTTGTAGAATGCCATGGATTTATCAAGATCGCGGACGTTGAAATTATTGTGTGCAAAGGTAAACTTCATAATGTTCTCTCCTTTTTGTTCGGGTATGGGCATCGGACAGGGTCACTCGACCTTCATAATCACCTTGAGGCGGTGGGACATCTGGCCGTTTTTGAGTTCTTCCAGATCAATAACGGCGATCTGCAGCTGGGCGGCACGGTGACGCGCGGCGGCGTTGCAGGGCTCGGTAGTGACGATGGCGGCTTTTGCGCCTTTGCCGCCGAAGCGATCGCGCAGAATAGCAAGCTCGTTGAGGGCCTCGGTCTTGATCTCGTTGGTCTTGCAGCTGATAAAGATGGGCACCACCCCACGGGCGGCCATCACGTCGATCTCATTGGACACACTTCCGTGGCCAAGCACGTCGTCCCATCTGACCACGGCGCTGCTGATAACGTCATTGAAGATGTTCGCATCTATGCAGGCCTTGAAGGCGTACAGCTCAAGCACACTGCCCACGTCTCTCAGCCACGCACGGACGTTGGCGTCGCGGAAGGTGAAGGACACCGACTCGCCCGTGACGATCTTGAGCTCGCGGATAAAATCTATGTCGGCAAGAGCGCGGAGGGCATCCTCGTTGGCCGAATTGCGTGAGCCGTACTCGCCCTTGACCGTGTATTTGCCCTCTACCGACAACGGGGAGGGTTTGCCGTACTCGGTGGGGGAGATTTTTTGGATATAGGAGATGATCCTGTGCCACTTGCGGCGAAAACGGAGAAAAACTCCGAAAAACCGATCAAAATCGGGGAGGTAATCACGGAGAATGCCGTTGTCCACCCTGCCGGGGAGCAGAGTGCCGCCTGCCATAAGGAAGAACTCCTCCACCGAATAAGAAAGGGTGCAGCTGAGATCGTCGGCAAAATCCGCGCCGCTGATGTCATAAAAACGGTTGCGCTTGCGGGAGTAGGTGAACGCAGGTGCACCCGTCTGCGCGGTGAACATACCCGCGGCAAAGAGGGCCGCATCACTGCCGCCGGTAACGTCCAGGGCGCAGTCGGGGTATTTCTGACCGATCTTGAGCAGCTGGCGGAGGATAGAATCGGCCTTGAACAGACTGACCTCGGTAAAGATCACCTCGGGCTGCCAGCCGCGGCGCGTAAAGAAGGCCCGCAGCTTGTCCTGACGGCTGCGGTCCTGCACTACCTCGCCGGGACAGAGGTATATAATGCGCTCGGGACGGAACATATCGGGTGCAAGGATGTTCTCAATAGCGCGCTCGTCATACAGCTCGATCAGGGTTTTCATATATCTCCGCCTTTCTGTGTTTGAGTTTATTATACGGCGTTTTTCTGCTAAATGCAACGGTATAGTTGAACTCACCGCAAATCCGCGATAGCGCCGTTTGCGATATTTCCGCAAGCTTGTTTGATCTTTGATCTCACAGCAGCTTGAAGGTGTTTTTGTTGTATTCTATCAGGCCTTCGGATTGCATTTTGCTCAGTTCGTTTGACATAGCACTGCGGTCCACGGACAAAAAATCGGCAAGCTGCTGACGGTTATAGGGTACGGTAAATTCGCTTGTGCCCCGACTTTTGGCTTCCTCGGACAGGTAGGAGATCAGTTTTTCTCTGGTGGTGCGTTTGGACATATGCTCTAATTTTTGCACCAGCTTGCGGTTTTTGTCCGACATTGCGCCGAACAGATTCTGCACGACCATCGCATGAAAACGGCAGGCGCTCGAGCAGGTGGTGATGACTCGCATCACGTCAAAGAAGATCACCGCACTGTCGCGGTCGGCCACCACGTCATAGAGCAGGGGTGCGCTTTGAGACGCGGCAAAGCTTTCGCCGAACATCTCGCCCGCCGCGATATTGCCCAATATACTGCGGTTGCCCCAATAATCGTCCTTTTGGATATGCAGGCTGCCCTCAGCCAGCAGGCTTATCTCGCGGAGGCTTTCTCCCTGACGGAGCACGTATTCGCCCTTTTTGTAGGTTTGTTTTCTCGCTCCCAGACAGGTGAGCATGGCTTCTATCTCATCCTCCCCCACTCCGCCAAACAGCCGCGAGCGTTTGAGGATGGGTATATATTTTTTCATAAAAACCTGCTTTCTGTTGTAAAAACAACCGATTTATTATAATTATTATATTATAATAGGCTCAGATAATCAAGGGAGGACAAAAAAATGATAAGACGAATCATAAAAATCGACGAAAATAAATGCAACGGCTGCGGCGCCTGCGCTTCTGCCTGCCACGAGGGCGCCATCGAGATGATAGACGGAGTCGCCAAGCTCACCCGAGAGAGCTACTGCGACGGGCTGGGAGACTGTCTGCCCGCCTGCCCCACCGGTGCGATCACATTTGAGGAGCGTGAGGCTCCCGCATACGACGAGGCGGCGGTGCTGGCTTCCAAGGCTCAGAAATCTGCCCCCGCCCCCTGCGCCTGCCCCGGCTCGGCGGCAAGAGCAGTAAACCGCGGCAGCGGCGTTTCCCCCGTCCGTTCGGCTCCACGCGCAGAGGTGCAGAGCGAGCTTATGCAGTGGCCTGTGCAGATCAAGCTTGTGCCTGTGAACGCCCCCTTCTTTGACGGGGCCAACCTGCTTGTTGCCGCCGACTGCACCGCCTACGCATATGCAAACTTTCATCATGAGTTTATGCGCGGCAGGGTGACGCTGATAGGCTGTCCCAAGCTGGATATGGTAGACTACACAGACAAGCTGACCGAGATCATAGCCAAAAACGACATCAAAAGCGTTACCGTGGTGCGTATGCAGGTGCCCTGCTGCGGAGGTATTCAGAACGCCGTCAAGCGCGCTCTGCAGCAGAGCGGCAAGTTTATTCCGTGGCGTGTGGTGACTGTCACCGCTGACGGTGAGATCATAGAGTGAGGCTGCGCAAAAATATCACCTCTGCCCCCGTCCTGCGTCACGCGGGATGGGGGTTAAATATTGAAATTTTGGGCAAAATGTGGTATAATATATATTGCAAAGGCTCGTGCGGCCTTTGCATATTTGTTTGACAGGGAGGTAATGATTTGATATACGTAACATCCGACCTGCACGGCTATCCTCTCAGCGGATTTCTGGAGCTTCTGGACAAGGCAGGGTTTGGAGAGCGGGATTTTTTGTTTGTGCTGGGTGACGTTATAGACCGCGGCGAGCACGGGGTGGAGCTTTTGCGGTGGATCAGTCAGCAGCCCAACGTGCAGCTCATACTCGGCAATCACGAGGCTATGATGCTTGCCTGCGAGTTTGTGTTTGAGACCGTCACCGACGATAGTTTGAGCCGACTGGACACAAAAAAGCTTCAGCTGCTGTCCGCGTGGCTGCAAAACGGCGCACAGCCAACCCTGAGCGGCCTGCGTACACTCTCAAAAGAAGTACCCGACATACTGGAGGGTATCCTCGACTACCTCAAGGATGCGCCCCTGTACGAGGAGATAGAGGTTGGCGCACGGCGGTTTGTGCTGGTACACGCGGGAATAGAGAACTTTGAAGACAAAAAATCCCTCGACGACTACTCCCCCGACGAGCTGATATGGGCCCGCCCCACCCTGCAGACGAGGTATTACGATGATGCTACGGTGGTACTTGGACACACGCCCACAGAGTATTTCGGTGAAGAATACCGAGGCAAGATCCTGCACGCCGACGGCTGGATATGCATTGACACGGGCGCTGCCTGCGGCGGCTCTCCTGCCCTGCTGCGTCTGGACGATATGAAAGAATTCTATATATAACAAAAAATCTCTCACGGATGACCGTGAGAGATTTTGTTTTTGGGTTATTAGAAGGGTCCCTGCTCCATCATAGCTTCTGCGACCTTTTTGAAGCCTGCAAGGTTTGCGCCTGCTACCAGATCGTAGCCGAGACCGTATTCCTCTGCTGCTTCGGCCGATGCTCTGTGGATCTCGATCATCATCTTGCGCAGATGCTGATCGACCTCCTCTGCAGTCCAGACAAGACGCTCGGAGTTCTGGGACATCTCAAGAGCCGAAACGCCGACGCCGCCTGCGTTGACAGCCTTGGAGGGAGCGACGATCATATGCTTCTGCTCGCGCAGATAGTTGAGAGCGTCGTTGGTGGTGGGCATATTGGCGACCTCGATATAGTACTTGGCGCCCGATACGGCGATCTTCTCTGCCCATTCCATTGTGACGTCGTTCTGCAGAGCTGCAGGCATAACAACGTCTACGTCCTTGGCGCCCCAATGCTTGGTGCCGGGGACGAACTCACAGCCGAACTTTTCGGCATAGGGCTTGCAGTGCATGGGATCTTTGGCGCGCATCTCGAGGATGAAGTTAAGCTTCTCCTCGGTGTTGATGCCGTCGGGATCGTGAACGTAACCGTCGGGACCTGCCATATAGGTGACCTTGGCGCCCAGTTCGGCGGCCTTCTTCATGATACCCCATGCCACGTTGCCGTAGCCGGAAACTGCGATACGCTTGCCCTCGATGGTATCGTTCTCGTGTGCGAGAACCTCACAGAGGTAGTAAACAGCGCCGTAGCCGGTAGCTTCGGGACGGATCAGCGAGCCGCCGGATGCCAGACCCTTGCCGGTCATAACGCCGTTCTTCCATGCGCCGGTCAGACGGCGGTACTGGCCGAACAGGTAGCCGATCTCTCTGCCGCCGACACCCATATCGCCTGCGGGAACGTCGATATCGGGGCCGATGTAGCGGTACAGAGCGGTCATAAAGCTCTGGCAGAAGCGCAGGATCTCTGCATCGGACTTGCCTGCGGGATCAAAGTCGGAGCCGCCCTTTGCGCCGCCGATGGGCAGGCCGGTGAGAGCATTCTTGAAGGTCTGCTCAAAGCCGAGGAACTTGATGATGCTGGGGTTGACGTTCTTCTGGAAACGCAGGCCGCCCTTGTAGGGGCCGATGGCGCCGTTGAACTGGCAGCGGTAACCGATATTGGTGTGATAGTTGCCGTTGTCGTCCATCCAGACCACGTGGAAGGTAAACATACGCTCGGGTTCGACCATACGGTTGAGCAGGTCATATTTGACGTACTCGGGATGCTTATCTATGATAGGCACTATGGACGAAAATACCTCTTCTACAGTCTGAACGAATTCAGGCTCGCTGCCGTGTTTTTCTTTGACTTTTTCGATTACGCTCTGAACATAGCTGTTCATAAAAACGCGCCTCCTATATGATTTTTCTAATACTTATTATATCTTCTAAAAAATAAAAAGATTAAAACCAATATTAGCACCATTGCTTTTATTTTGCAAGTCTTTTTTTGATTTTTTTCAATAAATTTCTTGCAAAAAACATCGTTGCAAAAGATATTACGGGATAGTATAATCTACTTAACAAAAAACTAACCAAAAAGGAGGACGGGACATGTTCAATATCGTTCTTCATCAGCCCGAAATCCCCCAGAATACCGGCAATATCTCCCGCACCTGCGCCGTTACGGGCACGGCTCTGCATCTGATAAAACCCTACGGCTTTGAGCTGTCCGAGCGCACCGTGCGCCGCGCCGGACTGGATTATTGGCCCAAGCTTATACTCAGCGAGTACGATGATGAGCAGGCGTTTTTTGATGCCAATCCCGATGCCAATATATACTATTTTACCACCAAGGCTGACAGGAACTATTGCGACGTACAATACCGCCCCGGGGATTTTCTCATGTTTGGGCGGGAGACTGCCGGACTGCCCGAGCGGCTGCTCCGCGCAAATTACGCCCACGCGGTGCGCATACCTATGCTACCCTGGGCGCGCAGTCTCAATCTGTCCAATACGGTGGCTCTGGCGCTGTTTGAGGCGCTGCGGCAAAACGGCTTTGAGGGGCTGGAAAGCTCGGGTCAGCTGACCGGACGGGAGGACTGAGCGGCAGGTTGCTCAAGTCGGGCAAACGCGCTTATTGCCTGCGTCGCACCATACAACGGCAAATACCGCAGAGACGAATGCTCTGCGGTATTTTTTATATCTCTATATCGTATTTGTCGTCTATAAGCAGGATATTGAGGCCGTGCTCCAGAGCGCCGTTATGCATCCTTGCGTTGTCAAAGATGGCCTGCTCAAGTGTCAGATCGTCACACAGACGGTTTTCTATGACGTTGGCGTATTGCCTGATATCGGCAAAGTGGGTGCGGATATATTTTTCGCTCATTACCAGGCAGTAATATTTGATATGGCTGAGGTAACGTGCGTCAAAATCCTTCTGCCAGTCAAATGGTATATAGCAGCCCTCGACGATGAGGTTCTGGGAGTTTTCCACGGCGGTCTTGATCATCTCACGCACCACGGGCCACAGATAGTCTGTCAGCTCTCCGTCGGCGCTGAGGGGTGTCAGGTCGGTCATGCCGCTGCGGATAAGGCCCATTTTGAGGTGATCTATGGACAGATAGGGATAATGATGCCGCTCCAGAAGTTTTTGGGCAAGGGCGGTTTTGCCCGTGTGGGATGCGCCCGATATCAGTATTATCATAGGTATTACCTCAGAAGATGCCCTTGTTGTATTTGATCTGCGCGCGTATGATAAGCGCGAGTCCTGCCGCCAGTCCCACTGCCACAGCGCACATAGCCCACTGCATTACCCTCTCACCGCGGAAAAACAGAGGGAACACGCCGGATGCGGTGAAAAACACGCCCATAACGATGAGTCCCCTGCCCATGGCCCTGCCGTAGGCGGCTTTGTCGGTGACGCGTTTTTGATGATAGCTGTGTATCAGTTCGGTCCTGCCGCCGTATGTCGCAGCGCCTACGGCAATGAGCCCCGCCGCCACGATAAGCATTATTACAGAATATACCCACATATCCGATCTCTCCCAAAACAAAAAACAGGACGGAAATATCCGTCCTGAGTTTTTGACTTACTTGTCCATGTTGAAGCGCTTCTTGAATCTGTCAACACGTCCGCCGGTATCGACCAGCTTCTGCTTGCCAGTGTAGAAAGGATGGCAATTGCTGCATATTTCAACGCGGATGTTCTCCTTGGTGGAGCCTACCTGAAATTCATTGCCGCATGCGCACTTGACTGTAGTGGTCTTGTACTGGGGATGGATTCCCTCTTTCATCTTTTTCACCTCGCACAATTATACTGTCTGACAAAAGCCATCATATCACAACAAGCTCAAAAATGCAATCTTTTTTTTTGATTTTTACAGGATTTTTTGAAATAATTGATAAAAAAGATTGACATATCCCATTAAATAATGGATAATTTATATGTTCGTAACAACTGTACGGGCGTAATACTATATAATAGTGTTTGACAATTTGTACAAGGAAGGTTAAAACAATGGCTAAGACAACAACTGCCGCTCCCAAAAGCAGCACCAAGTCCATCCTCATCAAGATAGGCGTTATCGCGTTTATCGCTGTTTTTGTGGCTGTGCTGGCATTCTCCGCACTCCGCTACACCACAGGTGTCGTACACAGAGCCGCAAAGGCTGTCAGAATTGACGGCGAGAAGCTCTCCGCTATGGATCTGCGTATCTTCTACAACGATGCACGCAACAGCTACCTCTATCAGTACGGTTATATTCTCGAGATGTACGGCTATGATCTGTCCACCATCGACTCTCAGGTCTGTCTCCTCGACAACACCATGACCTGGGGCCAGTATTTTGTAAATCAGGGCTTTACTCAGGCTTCTAATGTTCTGACTCTGAAAATTCTGGGTGAGAAGGCCGGCTTTACAGCTCCCAACGCCGAAGAGAACGTAGCTGCTTATATCGAAAACGTCAAGGCCGCTGCCGAAGAAGAAGGCATCTCGGTCAAGAAGTACCTGAAGAACGCATACGGCAAGGGCACCTCTCTCAAGGATCTGGAAAAGACCGCCCTGCTCTCCGAGTATGCCAACGCATACTATGAGTACCTGACCGAGGGTTACTACGACGGCATCACCGCCGACGAGGTCCAGGCATACTACGAAAAGAACAAGAACACCTACGATATGCATGAGTACTATGCAATCAAGGTTCCCTACACCACCTACACCTACAAGGCTCCTGCCGAGGGTCAGTCTGTTCCCGCAGGTCAGCCCAAGAGCACCGAAGAAGCCACCAAGATGACCGATGACGCACGCGCAGACGCACAGAATCTGGCCAACTCCATCTACAAAGAGGTCACAATGGAGAACTTTGAGACCGTTGCAAAGAAGTACTGGGATGAGCAGGACAACGACAAGGAGTTCACCACCGCTCTGACCACCTACACCGCATCCGACATCGAGTCTCTCATCGGCAAGTGGCTGTCCACCGAGGGCAACAACGTTCAGGGCTTCAAGGACGTTCTGGCCGATCCCGACAACAGCCAGTTCATCGTTATTATGTACAACAGACGCTACCTGCCCGAGGTTGATACTATCAACGTACGTCACATCCTCATCAACACTCAGGCTATCCCCTCCGATGCCACCGCTGAGCAGAAGGCTGAGATCGAAAAGGCCAACGCAGATGCCAAGGCTGAGGCTGAGCGCATCTACACCGAGTGGAAGAACGGCGCCGCTACCGAAGAAAGCTTTGCACTGCTGGCAAAGAAGTACACCGAGGATCCCGGCAGCGCAACCGAGGGCGGTCTGTATGAGAACGTTGCACAGGGCGATATGGTCGAAGCTTTCGATACATGGTGCTTCGATGAGAGCCGCAAGGCAGGCGATACCGACATCATCAAGAGCAATGACTACGGCTACCACATCATGTACTTTGTAGGCGAGGGTCTTGTGCAGTATGAGGCTCAGATCCGCGAGGCTCTGTCCGTTGAGGAATACAACGAGTACTACAACGAGCAGACCAAGGATATGGCAGTCGAGACCTATGATCTGGGCACAATGCTGATGTTCTCCTGATAAGTCAAATCAAACTTCAAAACTCCGTATGAGCGATCATACGGAGTTTTTTTGTGCCCGACCGTTTGGGGCAGCTTTGCCGTTTACAAAAAGTGGGTTATGGCTTATAATGTACTCATTACAGACAAAGCGGTGATAACAATGAGAAAAATTGCTATACTCAAAGACTGCAAAGAGCAGGAAAAAGCCATGATCCTGTCTGCGGCAGAGGCAGACGATAAGGTTCTGTTTTTTGGAGATGAGCAGGAGCTTGTGCGCAGTGAACACGCGCAGGAGGTGGAGATAATCTTCGGTGAGCCGGAGGTTAGTACCGTCAACGCGCTGAAAAACCTGCGCTGGGTGCAGATGACATGGGCGGGCGCAAACAAGTACACCTCCTCCCCCGACTACCCCGGCGGCGTAACACTGACCAGCGCGTCGGGTGCATTCGGCGGCGTGATCTCCGAGCATATTATGGCAGGTCTGCTGGCGCTATACAAGAACCTGCGCGCATACCGCGCACAGCTGCAGCAGGGCGGCTGGCAGCTGCTCAGCGGCGACGACTCCATAGAGGGCAAGCGCGCGCTGATTTTGGGTATGGGCGACATCGGCACACACACCGCGAGAAAGCTGAAGGCTTTCGGTGCCGTCACCGTGGGCATCGGCAGAAGCAAGCGTGAGAGTGCCGAGTATTATGACGAGTGCTATACTACATCCGAGCTGAACGAGCAGCTCAAAAAGGCCGATATGGTCATCAGCACTCTGCCCGGCACACCCGAGACAAAGAAGCTACTGAATAGCGAGCGCATTGGTATGATCCCCGTGCATGCCATCGTTGCCAACGTGGGCCGCGGTTTTGTCATAGATACAGAGGCGCTGACAGAGGCTTTGCAGGCAAAACAGCTGGGCGGCGCGGTGCTGGACGTGACCGATCCCGAGCCTCTCCCCTGTGGTCATCCTCTGCGGAATATGGACAACGTGATACTCACACCCCACGTATCCGGCATCAGCTGGGGCGAAAACGACCTGACACGGCGCAAGATCATAAACATCTTTGTCGACAATCTTCGCCGCGATAAAGAGGGCACACCTCTAAAACATCGGATAGATTTTGCCAAAGGATACTGACAGACAAATATAATTCAAGCCGTGCAGAACACCTGCACGGCTTGTTTGTTATTTGTTATCTATGCTTGTGCTGCCTTCGTATATCCTTGAGCTTTCGCCCCAGGGACGGTAACCTGTACCGATATGCTTGAAGCCGAAGTTCTCGTAGTAGCCGATATGGGCGGTGGCTATATAGACCTTCTTGAATCCGGCTTTTGCGGCATCCTCACGGGCTTTGTCCAGAAGTACGCCGCCCAGCGCTCTGCCTCGGTATTCGGGTGTGATATACACGGCGCAGATCCACGGCCAGATGTCCTGACGGCTGATAAAATCGTTGGTTATCAGACCTGCACAGCCGACGATCTTGTCATCATCCTCCAGCAGATACCAATGAGGCAGAGGCGCGTCGGTATGCAGGCTGTAGGAGATGCAGTTTTCGTAGACTTTGGAGTTCTTGTCTGTGCCAAAGACCTGCTGAATGTATCTGACAGCGGCGGCTTTGTACTCGGGTTCTTCTCTCACCGATATGATATGCATACGTTCAACTCCCTTTTGTGCTATGATCTGGGCGGTCTTGTATACGTCGCCTGCGCCCATTGTGATGACGGTATCACCTGCGCAGGCGTTTTCCACCACCCATTCGGCGGCGTCCTCAAGCCCCTGCGCGGTCAGCGCGTCGGGGATCAGCGCGGCCAGACTCTCTGCCGATACACCCAGTGTGTCGGTCTCGCGGGCAGAATAAACAGGACAAATCATCACTCTGTCGGCAATGGACAAAGCCGATGCAAACTCAGAAAGCAATGATGCTGTACGCGAGTAGGTATGAGGCTGGAACACGCAGAGCACCTTGCCATCTGTGCAGCTTTTGGCCATTTTGAGGGTAGCCTCTACTTCAGAGGGATGGTGGGCGTAGTCATCAAAAATCTCAGCGCCGCTGATGTTGCCCATACGCTCCATACGGCGGCCTACGCCGCTGTATCGGGCAATGCCTCGGGCGTAGCTGTCCGGCTCGATCCCCAGCGCTATTGCCGCCGCGGCGCAGGCAAGGGCATTGCTGACGTTGTGTCTGCCGGGTACGGAGAGCTCCATTTTTGCCCAGAACTCGCCGCGGTAATATATATCGCAGCCTGCGCTCTTGCCCTCACGGACATTGACTCCGCGCACGTCGCAATCCTCCGAAAAACCGAAGGTCAGCTTGCGTCTGGACACATCTCTGACCGAGTCGAGAGCGTCTTTGTCATCGCCGCAGACTATCACGGTGCCGTCCTCGGGAGTACGCAGAGCAAAGCGCCTGAAAGACTCCTTGATCGCGTCCAGATCGGCAAAATAGTCGGGATGATCAAACTCCACGTTGAGGATTATGGCAACCGTGGGGAAAAACTGCAAAAACGAGTCCTTGTACTCGCAGGCTTCGGCAACCATCAGGTTCCTGCCGCCTATACGCAGCGTGCCCGATATTTCGGGCAGGTCGCCGCCCACCATTACGGTGGGGTCGAGGCCTGCGCTCATACCCAGAGTGGCAAGCATGGCGGTGGTGGTTGTCTTGCCGTGGGTGCCAGCCACGCATACGGCGCGGTCATACTCACGCATAAGCAGTCCCCAAGCCTCGCTGCGCTCCATCACGGGGATACCTGCCGCGCGGGCAGCCACGATCTCGGGATTATCGTCGTGGACTGCGGCGGTGCGGATTATGAGGGCCGCACCCTCGATATTCTCGGCGCGCTGAGGGGTGTAGATGGCTGCTCCCTGCTTGCGCAGACTGCCGAGCACGGGACTGTCGTCTCTGTCCGAGCCGCTGACACAAGCGCCCATATCCATAAGCAGGCCCGCAAGAGCGCGCATTGACACGCCGCCTATACCGCTGAGGAATATATTCTTACCCGAAGAAATCAGGTCTGTAAAATCACTGTACTGCATAGTCTCACCTCTATACCCTTTATTATATTACATCTCGGGCAAAAGTTAAACATTTTTTTGCCCCTTGAATACTATATTTGTATGAGGAGGGATCAACATGAACAAGAGGAAACTGATTTTTGCCGTCTCACCCGGCGGCGCCAAGCACGAGATACTGGCGCGTCTGCTTGCCGCTGACGGGTACGAGACCCGCATCTGCGAAGAGGAGGAAGCCGAAAGAGCGGACTACTACATAACACCCAAAGCGCGTGACCGCTCGGGGCTCACAAGCAGAGGCATTACTCCCATAGAATATCTGGGGCGGCAGGATTTTAAGGAGTGCAACGGCATTCTCACCGCCGAGGCCGCCATTGCCGAGGCTGTCGCACACACGCCATTTGCTTTGGCGGGCAGCCGCGTACTGGTTACGGGCAGCGGATGTATAGCCATGCCCCTGGCTGGGCGGCTCAGGGATATAGGGGCCTCCGTCACCCTCTGTGCCCGAAGCGCCGCGGCACGGACACGGGCGCGGCTGATGGGGTTTGTGGCGATAGACCTCTGCTTCTTGGGCGGAGAGTATGAACTTGTATTCAACACCGTGCCTCACCGTATTTTTGACGAGGCCGCGCTGCGCGCTCTGCCCGACAGCGCGATTATTATCGATCTTGCTTCCCTGCCCGGAGGCGTGGACAAGGAATGTGCGGAAAAGCTGGGCATCTCCGTGATCCATGCGCTGGCTCTGCCCGGCAAATATATGCCTGAAACATCGGCAAAAATCATCCGCGCCTGCGTGCGCTCATTCATCAAGGAGAGGATATTATGACAAACAAAAAGATAGGCATCGGCATCTGCGGATCATTCTGCACATTCTCAAAAATTCTGCCAATTATACGCGATCTTGCGCAAGATAATCAGGTCACGGCGGTTCTGTCCGATGCCGCACAGAGCACCGACACACGGTTTTACAAGGCGGAGGATTTTGTCCGTGACGTGACCGAAGCTACGGGCAGAGAGGCTATCACCACTATCGCGCAGGCCGAGCAGGTAGGGCCGCAGAAGCTGTTTGACGTGTTTATGATCGCACCCTGCACGGGCAACACTATGGCAAAGCTGCGGCTGGGCATCACCGACACGCCTGTGCTGATGGCCGCCAAAGCTCATCTGCGAAACGGCAGGCCGGTGGTGATCGCCTTCTCCACCAACGATGCACTCTCTGCCGCCGCGGGCAATATCGGCGAGCTGCTCAACCGCAAGAACGTGTATTTTGTGCCATTCGGTCAGGATGATCCCATAAACAAGCCGCGCTCAATGGCCGCATATTGGGACAGGTGCGAGAGCGCCCTTGAGGCGGCGCTGGAGGGCAGACAGCTTCAGCCTGTGGTAGGCTGAAACGGCTTGAAATCACCTTTTCTCCGTGCTATAATCGGCGTAGACAACAACGTAAGACGCAAGTAACGGAGGAACGGATATGAGCAATTATTCTCATAAAGACTGTTTGGACGCATTCTGCGCCAGAATGAACGAAAAGGCAAAGGAGCTTGGTATGTGCAGCTCGTGTTTTGGCGATCCTGCAGGCATTACAAACCACTCCACCGCTTTTGATATTATGCAGGCGCTTCAGGCGGCATACAAAAACGAAATTATCAAAAACGTGCTCAAGTGTGAAGTATACACGGCACATATCGAGGGCGAGCAGCCCCGTGAATATACATTCGACTCAAAGGCCAAGGTGGGCAAGGGATACAGATGCCTGCGCGACTACTATGACCTGACGGCTGCAAAGGGCGGAACTCTCACAAAGCCTCATATCTTCAATCTGGCAAGCATAGTCAGGCTCCCCGACTCGGATGCCGAGCTGGCCTGCGTGGTCATGAAGGCAGCAGACTCGGGAGACGGGCCCCTGAACCGTTTTGAGGCAACAAAACAGGCGGTTGATGCCGCTCTGGAGGTCTTGCGCGGAGGGCAGGCAGGCGAAATATGCGCGCAGTCGGTATACGTGTGCAGCGTTGCCGACGGAAAGGTACTGGTCAGCAAAAACGCCGACGAGTGCATTATGCCTGCGTCCACGACCAAGCTGCTGACCGCTCTGACCGTGCTGGAGTATGTTGATGATCTCAACACCCGACTGCCTGTAACTCAGGATATGATAGACCTGTTCCCCTCGGGATTCTACACCAAAGATTTTCTACCCGGCGACAGCGTGAGCCTCATCGACCTGCTCCACGCCATGATGCTCCCCTCCAGCAACACCGCCTGCTTCATTATGGGATGCTATGTGGGCGGGATCCTGCTCAGCAGTCAGGCCAAATAAAATACCTGTACATACAAAAAACCACCGAGTTCATCCTCGGTGGTTTTGTTTGTATATGGGGTGATTTGGGATCAATACATACCCATGTCGCCGCCCATAGCGGGAGCGGCTGCTACGGGCTCCTTCTTCTCGGCAACTACGCTCTCGGTGGTGAGAACCATAGATGCGATGGAAGCTGCGTTCTGCAGAGCGGTGCGGGTGACCTTGGTAGGATCGACGATACCGCTGGAGATCATATCGCAGTAGACCTCTTTGTATGCGTCGAAGCCGTAGCCGATCTTGCGGCTGTTCTTGATCTTCTCGATGACAACGCTGCCGTCGATGCCTGCGTTGTAGGAGATCTGACGTACGGGAGCTTCCAGAGCCTTTGCAACGATACGTGCACCGGTTCTCTCGTCGCCCTCGAGGGTATTGACCAGCTTGTTGACAGCGGGGATAGCGTTGATGAATGCAACACCGCCGCCTGCTACGATGCCTTCCTCGACTGCTGCGCGGGTAGCGTTGAGAGCGTCCTCTACACGGAGCTTCTTCTCCTTCATCTCGACCTCGGTAGCTGCACCGACCTTGATGACTGCTACGCCGCCTGCCAGCTTGGCAAGACGCTCCTGCAGCTTCTCACGGTCGAAGTCGGAGGTGGTGTTCTCGATCTCGCTGCGGATAGCGCTGACTCTTGCTGCGATCAGCTCCTTGTCGCCTGCGCCGTTGACGATGATGGTGTTCTCCTTCTGAACCTTGACCTGGCCTGCTCTGCCCAGCATCTCGATGGAAGCATCCTTGAGCTCATAGCCCAGCTCCTCGGAGATGACTGTGCCGCCGGTAAGGGTTGCGATGTCCTTGAGCATCTCCTTGCGTCTGTCGCCAAAGCCAGGAGCCTTGACAGCAACGCAGGTGAAGGTGCCGCGGAGCTTGTTGACGATCAGGGTGGACAGAGCCTCGCCCTCTACGTCCTCAGCGATGATGACCAGCTTCTTGCCGCTCTGTACGATCTGCTCCAGAACGGGCAGGATCTCCTGAATGACAGAGATCTTCTTGTCGGTGATGAGGATGAAAGCGTCGTCGATGACTGCTCCCATCTTGTCGGTATCGGTAACCATATAGGGAGTGATGTAGCCGCGGTCAAACTGCATACCCTTGACGGTGTCGCACTTGGTCTCTGCGGTCTTGGACTCCTCGATGGTGATAACGCCGTCGCCGGTGACCAGCTCCATAGCCTCTGCGATCAGAGCGCCTACGCTGTCGTCGCCGGAAGAAATAGCAGCAACACGTGCGATATCCTCGCTGCCGCAAACCTTGCGGGAGTTGGCCTTGATCTGCTCAACGGCTACGTCAACAGCCTTGGCGATACCCTTGCGGACTACCATGGGGTTGGCGCCTGCGGTAACGTTCTTGAGACCCTCTCTGACAAAAGCCTGAGCAAGCAGGGTTGCGGTGGTGGTACCGTCACCTGCGATGTCGTTGGTCTTGGTTGCTACTTCACGAACGAGCTGTGCGCCCATGTTCTCGAATACGTCCTCAAGCTCAACGTCCTTGGCGATGGTCACGCCGTCGTTGGTGATGAGGGGTGCTCCGAACTTCTTGTCCAGAACGACGTTGCGGCCTTTGGGGCCCATGGTGACTTTTACGGTGTCGGCAAGCTTGTTAACGCCGTTTTCGAGAGCGCGGCGAGCTTCTTCACCAAACAGAATCATTTTTGCCATAACAGTATGCCTCCTTATTCTACGACGGCCAGGATATCGCTCTGCTTAACGATGATATACTCTGTGCCGTCCAGCTTGATCTCGGTGCCCGAGTACTTGCTTGTGATGACCTTCTGGCCAACCTGAACGTTCATGGGGATCTTCTTGTCGCCTTCGTCAATGCCGGGGCCTACTGCCACGACTTCGGCGATCTGGGGCTTCTCCTTTGCGCTGCCGGCAAGGATAATGCCGCTCTTGGTGGTTTCTTCAGCTGCGGTCATCTTGACGACCACTCTGTCCTGAAGGGGGATGAGCTTCATAACTTTTACCTCGTTTCTTTATTTTATAATTATTTTTGTCGGTTTTTGGCACTCTTGGCCTTTGAGTGCTAACTACATGATATATGATACCACATATCCGTGTAAAATCAAGTCTTTTTTGTAAATATTTTACTTTTTTGCGGGGGTTGATTTATTGACTAAAGGCTCTGAAATATGGCATAATATAGTAAATATATAGTGAAAGGGGTGCTGTGATATGTCTTATTTCTGGCTGACTGCGGTGGTGCTGTTTGCTATCGTTGAAGCGGCTACCATGGGCATCAATTTTATCTGGTTTTCGGTAGGTTCGCTGGCGGCTATGATCTGCGCCATGCTTGGCGGACGGATTTGGCTGCAGGCTGTGGTATTTGTTGTGGTTACGGCAGTCACCCTGCTGTATACCAAGCCTCTGGTCAAAAAGTACATTCAGGGACGCCATCAGCCTACCAACGCAGACCGCATCATCGGCTGTGAGGGTATTGTTACCGAGGCTATCGACAATATGGCCAATGTCGGTCAGATCCGTGTCAACGGACAGATCTGGTCGGCAAAGAGTGACTGCGATGCCGTAATCCCCGCAGGCACTACGGTAGAGGTACTGTCCATCGCAGGCGTAAAAGCTGTTGTAAAGCCTATTAATTAAAAGGAGGAAATATCATGATCGAACTCGCCATTATCATTGCTGTTGCGGTATTTATTATTGCACTTATTGCCGCCAACGTGGTTATCGTACCTCAGGCCAATGCCTACGTCATTGAGCGTCTGGGTGCATACCAGACCACGTGGGGCACCGGCATACATTTCAAAATACCCATTGTTGAGCGCATCGCCAACAAGATCACCCTCAAAGAGCGTGTGGGCGACTTCCCCCCGCAGCCGGTTATCACCAAGGATAACGTAACCATGAAGATCGACACGGTCATATATTTTCAGGTGACCGATCCCAAGCTGTTTACCTACGGTATCGTCAGCCCCATGGCCGCTATCGAGAATCTGACCGCTACCACCCTGCGTAACATCATCGGTGATCTGGAGCTGGATCAGACCCTGACCTCCCGCGACATCATCAACTCCAAAATGCGCGCCATACTGGACGAGGCTACCGATCCCTGGGGCATCAAGATCAACCGCGTGGAGCTGAAGAACATCATTCCTCCCGCCGCTATTCAGGATGCCATGGAGCGTCAGATGAAGGCGGAGCGCGAAAGACGTGAATCCATCCTCAAGGCAGAGGGCGAAAAGCGTTCGGCCATCCTGATCGCAGAGGGTGAGCGCGAGTCCACCATCCTCCGCGCAGACGCCGCAAAGCAGAAGAAGATCAAGGAGGCTGAGGGTGAGGCTGAGGCTCTGCTGGCCGTGCAGACCGCTCTGGCAAACTCCATCAAGCTGCTCAACGAGGCTTCTCCTCAGGATAATGTGGTCAAGCTCAAGGCTCTGGAGGCATTCGCTCAGGCAGCCGACGGTCAGGCAACCAAGATCATCATCCCCTCCGAGATCCAGTCTCTGGCCGGACTGGCAACCAGCGCAAACGAGATATTCAAAAACTGAATCACTGCAGCAAACAGACCGAGAGGGCACTCCCCTCTCGGTTTTTTGATTGTGTCCTCGGCAGGTGTCACAGAGGGACGTGGGCGCGCAACAAATCAAGCTCAATGCATCGTTGAATGTTGTCAGGGTTTCTGCTATACTTGATATACATAGAAAAAAGTACATCCATCTTTTTTCATAACTTGTTCTCCATCCAAAGAAAACCGCTCCGCCAATATCGGTGGAGCGGTTTTCTCGTCGGATTTTTCTTTGCGATTTATGAAGAATTGTGTTATAATAGGCTCAAATTGTCAAAGACGGGTAAATATATATGAAAAAAGCAAAAAAAGTTCTGTCCCTGATCTCAAACATTCATTATATCAAGCTTGGTTTTCGCAGCCTGCTGTTTTTGGGTGCAATTGCGGCATATCTTGCGGACTTTTTTACCGGACACAGCTATCTGCTTGATATTTTTTCGGACAGACCGATAGTTTTTCGTATTATATGGGCGGTTTTTATCGTGGAGATATTCCTGCGGTTCTTCCCCTCACGGCTGGAGAGCATGGGCTGTCAAAAGCAGTTCAAACGCAACTTCAAGCCCCGCGAGGTATCCAAAGAGGATGTCATCACCCACAAAAAATACTCGGCAATCACCGTGGCCCTCATCACCGTGCTTGCGGCGGCAATCGTCGGTCTGCTCTATTATACCCACCTCATTGACGAGGAGATAATATTCATCATCTGTCTGTTCTTCTCCATCGTGGATATGGTGTGCATACTGTTCTTCTGCCCCTTCCAGGAGTGGATCATGAAGAACAAATGCTGTGTCACCTGCCAGATATACAACTGGGACTACCCTATGATGTTTTTGCCCCTCATATTTATCCCAAACTTCTATACATGGAGTCTGCTGGGACTGTCACTGGCGTTGGTCATCGAGTGGGAGATACTCAAAAAGCTCTACCCCGAACGGTTCCTCGAAAGAACCAACTGCAGTCTCTCCTGCGAAAACTGCCGCGAAAAACTGTGCAGTCACAAAACTTCGCTGAAGCGCTTCCTCAAAAATGCCCGCAAGCACCTACACAAACACCAATAAAAAATGACGCTCCCCAGAACCATATCTGCGGGGCCGGATTTTTTTTTTTGGGGGTTTG
>JAZOWC010000055.1:0-39520 GCA_045658985.1 Oscillospiraceae bacterium | reverse complement strand
CCCGGATCCTGTTGCAACTAGGGCTCTGTCATCGTTCACAACGCTCACTCGCCAATCGCCAAGTTGCGGCCACTCGCTCAGGTCGCTGCATCCGCCACCCGCGGCGCTCCCATCGCTCCCCGCGCGTGACTGTCCCCGCGGCGAGTGCCGCGGAACTAATGAATTGTTCGGGGCCCCCGCGAGACCTGTCTCGTGGGGCATATAAAAAGTCACCAAAACCGGTGGGGGACCCTAAACTTCGCAGAGGCTCGAAGGTCTCGCTGCGGCTCGGTCACGCCGCGGGTCTGACAGTCCACCGGACTGTCATTCAACACCGCGTCGCCGCTTCGCTACCCCACACCCCCAGTGTCGCTTACCCAGAGCTGGCAAGGTGTATAACTCGGCTCTGCGGATAAACGGCGCTTTGCGAAGCGCCCCATACATCCTGCCGCAGAGCGCACATACACAATAAATCCCCAAGCGGCAGAATGGATAGGTGATAAAGTCTTGTGCCGCAGAATACATGCCGGTCTTTGCACGCGCCTGCGGCGAAGGGTGCAAAGACATACCGCCGCTGGGGATTTATACTAAAGGGACGAGAGACGTAGCGGCGGATGGGAATAAAAACGGGAGGCGAAAGACCTCCCGTTCGATAGTTTACGCCAATGTGTCTATGGCTTCGATGACCTTGTCGGCCAGGATGCGGCAGCCTTCTTCGTTAAAATGCACCCAGTCGGCGTGCATCTCCGGGCCCCAGTTTTCGGTCACCGCCCACAGATCGTTGACGGGCACGTTGAGCTGAGCCATGACTTTTTTGGCAATTGCGTTGTAGAGCTTGATTTCCTCGTTACGGCGGGTGAACTGAGGACGGGACATTTCTTCGATAACGGCGGTGGAGGTGGCAAAAATGATCTTGGCGTTGGGGAAAAGCAGTCTGATGCGGTTGTAAACGCGGGGCAGCATCAGCTCATAAAACTCAATGGGGGTCAGCGGCTCGTCGCCGAACAGACGCACCGCGTCCCACAGGCCGTTGTTCCAGTGCACCACGTCGACCTTTTCGGGGTCGGGAACCTCTTTGGCCCATTTGTGGAGAAAACGCAGGGTGTACTGGGCCCAGCGGGAGTTTTCGTCGGGGGAGCAGACGTTGGCAAGTCCGGCACTCTCCAGCTTTTCTTTGACGTACACGCCGTAGCCGGGGCTCAGCTTGCTGTCGAGGGTCTCTACATAAGAGCCGTGACGGATGGAATCACCGATGAGAAAGATATTTTTCATATTATAACCTCCGATGTGAGAAATGCAAAATGAAGATGTCGGCAGAGCCGACGGGATATAGAAAGCCGTTGGCTTTCGTGATATGGCACAACGATGTTGTGCGTGATATGCTTGCTTTGCAAGCGTGATATGCGCCTGCGGCGCGTGATATGTCATCTGCGATGACGTTAAGGTGTCGCACGCTGTGCGACCGATTGGATAAGACGGCGCAGAATATGGTTAACGCAAATATTGCGGGCGATCAATGATCGCCCCTACGGAGCACCGCAGAATGGGAGAGATCCCGCGCAAAGCGCGCCCTACGGGTTCGACTGCGCGCCGCTGTGTCATACTGAGCTTGTCGAACTGCGCAGCAGCACCGAGCGAAGCGATGGTGGTATCTCAGCGGCGCTCCGCTCAGGATGACCAAAGGAGCGGGTTTCCACCTCATCCACCGCAAGCGGTCCCCCTTCTCCTGCATAGGAGAAGGCTTTTTACGGGGAACGGGAATTTGAGGGAAGAGGTAAAACCAAGCCTCAGGGGAACGGGATTTCGCGGATTATACAAGTAACACGAGGGTTGACAGTACTATCTGTACGGCGACCCGAGAGTTACGCAGTAGAAACGCGTAAATATCCCGTTCCCTACACCATTTTTATTTTAAGAAAACACAGCAACTAAGAGGGGGATGGTCAGTACAGCCAGCAGGCTCGATATCAGCGTCATACTTGCGCCGGCTTTGCAGTCTTCGCCAACCAGTCTGGGGAACACGATGGTATTCATACCGCAGGGCATGGCGTGCATCATCAGCGCGGTGAGCACCATTTCTTCAAATCCCAGCACTTTGAGGGTCAGGGCGATGGCGCAGGGGATGACCAGCAGGCGCATTGCCGAGATGAGGTAGTTGTTTCTGCCGCCGAGCAGGGAGGGGAACTCAAACTCGCTGACAACCATTCCTGCCAGAAGCATACCGATAGGCGCCATGCAGGATGCCGATTTGCTGACCAGCGACTGAACGACGTCGGGCATCCTGAACCCCGTCAGGCCGATGGCCGCGCCGATGAGTGTGGCCCAGACCACGGGGGTAAAGATGCGCTTGAGAGAGAACTTGGTCTTGGTCAGCGCGGCGTAGCCCCATGTGTTGGTGCACAGGGAGATGGGCAGGGCGAACACCATTGCGTTCTGCAGAGCCAGCGAGCCGAACAGGCTTTCGACCAGCGGATAGCCGAAAAATCCGTAGTTGGCAAAGCTGAGGCTGTAGCTGTACACGGCCCGCTGATAGGGGTGCTTGGTCAGTACCCTTGACAGCAGGCTGCCCAGCACGATGGTGCAGACGATAATGATGATGGAGGCGATAAGCAGGGGGTATTTTTCGCGGATGTAGGTGGGGGTAAAGTTGGAGGCATAGGTGTTGAGCACCGAGCAGGGGAGAAACACGTAGACGTGCAGGGTGGAAAGCAGCTTGGTATGCTCGCTCCTGACCTTGCCCAGCTTGCACAGGGTGTAGCCCACCAGCGCGAACAGAATGAGCAGCAGCACCTGCTGCATGACGATAAACATAGGGTCACCTTCTTTGATATTTATGCCTCGATTATACTTTGGGCGAGCCGTCAGGTAAATGGAGAAAAAATAATTATATGGAAAAAACCGAACAAATATTGAAAAATATTTGCCGTGTGGTACAATAAAAACGGTGATTTTGATGTTGGAGAATATAGAAAAAATCAAACTGATTTCGGTGACGCGGCAGTTTTCCCGTCACGGCGCAGTACACACGACCTACCCCCACCGCATAATCCTGCGGCTCAGCGCCAACCTGGACTACGTGATGCAGAATGAGCGGATGCGCGGCGAGCCGGGTGATACAATATTTTTGGTAAACAGCCCGCCCTATCAGGCCCTCTACCCCAATGAGGAGAGGGGCGAGTCGCTGATGATAAACTTCTCGGGGGAGCTGCCCGACAGGACTCCGCGAGCCATCGTCCTGCGTAAAAACGGCGAGACGGCGCGGCTCATAGAGCAGATCTACCGCTGCTGGACGGTGCAGACGGGGGCAAACCGCTGCCGGTGCATGGCTCTGCTGTGGGAGCTGCTGGCCCATTTTGCCGAAGAAGCGGGCGGCGACCGACCCCACAGCCACCGAATACTGGAGCCTGCCCTGCACCATCTGGAAAAGCATATTTTTGACCCGAGCCTGCGCGTGAGCGAACTGCCCCAGCTGTGCGGAGTGTCGGATACCTACTTCAGGCGGCTGTTTGAAGAAAGATTCGGTATGCCGCCCAAAAAATACCTGCTCCACAGCCGACTCAGTCAGGCAAAAGCCATACTGGACAGCGGCGAGTACGACAGCATCGGCGGGGTGGCCGAAGCGGTGGGGTTTGAGGACGGGCTGTATTTCAGCAAGGCCTACAAGGCAAAATACGGCACGCCACCCACAGGCAAGTGAGGGAAACGCCGCGATGAATGGGGAAATATGCCGTAGTAGTTATAACTGCGCGTAATATATAATGCGGATAATACCATATATAATCAAAAACCTGCCAACCGGCAGGTTTTTTTGGTGTGTGAAAGCTAAACGAGTAATGAACAATGAAGGTGTCAGCCATTGGCTGACCGAGCGTGAGCGAGGCGACGCGAGTGCGTAGCAAGATATTGGCGGATTAATTCCGACAATATCTATTTAATCGGGGCCCCCGCGAGACCTGTCTCGTGGGGAGGACACCCTGAGCACAGTTGAAATCCGAGCGGCGCGAGGATCAAATGTGCATCGCACATTTGGGGTCTCAAGCGAATGACGCGCGGGGGAGTATTGCGCCGAGATCCCGACTGCGCGTACGCTTGTCGCTGCTTCGCAGTTCGACTCCGCTGCGCTCCGCTCAGGATGACGCGGCGCGGCTAAAAATCAAGATAATGCTTGTCGGCCAAATCCCACTTTTCGTATCGCTGCAGCGGGTGGCGGGGGTTGCCGTTTTTGGTCAGAGTGCCAAAGTAGTAGACTTTTATACCCATATTTTTCAGCAGGGAAATCAGCCGATTTTTGCCCTCTGTCACGGTTGGATGGTCAGCATTACCCCATGCGCCCCACACCTCGGTAATGTTATGTTCTCTCAAAAAATCGGCAATTACGGTCAGATTTTTTTGGCACAGATTTTGGTCAAAAACGGTGAGGGATCTGGCGCTGGTTGCCCTTTCCGGATAGGTGTTAAAAATCATCCAGCCGTCCATGCCCAATGCCTGACCGATTTTGATAATACGGTTGACTGTCATATCACTGAGGGTGTCCTCTGCGGCGGAAGGGTTCATACAGATGACGACCAAAGGGTGTGTACCAAGCTTGCCCAATGCGAATCTGCACGACGAATACTTGGCAGGGTCGATATGATCGGGCGCATACCCTTGGGGATAGTGCAAAGTGTGCTGGGTTACTTTAGGGGGCATGGGAGGCACTCCTTTAGGTGTGGTCATCGGCTCAGGTCGCTCCAGCTTGGGTTTGTGGATTCCACAAGTGCATTCTTCTTGGAGCGTCGCCAGCCTTTCAGCTGTTTTTCTCGGGAGATTGCATCGTTAGGGTTGAGGTATTCCTCAAAATAAACCAGTTTATGTACATGGTATCGCTTGGTGAAACTGTCAACGGCTCCGTTTTTGTGCTCCGAAAGTCTGCGGGGGAGATCGTTGGTAACGCCGATGTATATTACGGTATTATTTGCGTTGGTAAGTATATAAACGTAATACATGAGTCCTCCGGGTGGTGGAGTTTTTTGTGGCGGGTTCGTTCGCTTGTCACCCTGAGCTTGTCGAAATCCGAGCAAGGCGAGGATCAAATGTGCATCGCACATTTGGGGTCTCAAGCGATGACGGTGCGATGTGATTAATTGCGGGGGAGCTTTGCGCCGAGATCCCACCGTCGCTGTGCTCGGTGCTGCTGCGCAGTTCGACTCCGCTGCGCTACGCTCAGGATGACGCGGCGGGGCATGCCACAGAGCAAACTCGGAGGAACGGGGATTTCGTTCATATACAACTAACGCGAGGGTTGGCAGTACTCTGTGTACGGCGACCCGAGAGTTAGGCAGTAGATGGGCGAAATCAGTCCGTTCCCTTATCTCAGACTAACTTCTTCTCACAGCGGTTTTGCGGAGATTTTGGCATAGCGGCGGGGATATGCGTCGGGGGTTTTGCGGATTTTTTCCACAATGACCACACGTCTTTCGGGGAACTCATCGCCTACCGAGTAGGTTTTGGTTTCCACGATCTTTCCGCCCAGCACCTGCAGGGCCTTTTTGGCGTCCTCGTCCTCAAGCTCGTTCATGCCTTTCATAGCCAGCAGCTTGCCGCCCACCTTCAGAAATGGCAGGGTCAGCTCAAGCAGCACGTTGAGGCTTGCAACGGCGCGGGAGGTGGCGATGTCAAACTTCTCACGGTTTTTGAGGGCATATTCTTCGGCGCGGGCGGCCACGAATTTTCCGCCCACACCCAGCGCCTCGGCGCTTTCAGTGACAAAGTTGATCCGCTTGGCGGTGCTGTCCAGTCCCAGAATGTCAAGCCCGGGCTCGGCGCAGAGCAGGGGCAGGCTGGGAAAGCCGCCGCCGCAGCCTACGTCGATGATTTTTTTGCCCCTGAGGTCACAGCAGGAGAGCAGGTACAGGCAATCGGCAAAATGCAGGCGTGCCACTTTGTCCTCCTCTGTGATGGCGGTCAGGTTCATCACCTTGTTTTTTTCGATGAGCAGGTCGGCAAACTGTTCGCATCTTGCGAGGGCGCTTTCTTCAAGTTCCAGTCCCCAAGGGGCGCAGACCTGTCGGATTGTGTCGGATATTTTCATTTTTTGTCACCTCTGTGGCTCAGATATACCATCAGCGCGCCGATGTCGGCGGGAGAAACGCCGCTGATGCGGGATGCCTGCCCCAAAGTCTCGGGGCGCACCTGCTGCAGCTTTTCTCTGGCCTCGGTGCGGACGGTCTGAATGCTCATATAGTCGATGTCTGCGGGGAGGGGGGAGTTTTCCAGCTTCTTCTGCTGCTCGATGTCGCTCTTCTGGCGCTTGATGTAGCCCTCGTACTTGATCTCGGTCTCGGCAAGGCTCCACACCCGCTTGGTCAGCTGAGGACGGCGTGGGTCAAAGGGAGAAAGGCACAGATAATCCAGCTGGGGGCGGCGGAGCAGGTCGGCAAGGGTGCAGGCGTGCTCGATGGGTGTGGTGCCGCGTGACTCCATCATTGCGGCAAGCTCGGGGGAGGGACGGACGGTGGTTTTGCTCAGGCGCGCCATCTCCTCGGCGGCCTGAGCCTGCTCGAGCTTCATATTTTCCACCCGCTCGGGGGGCACAAGGCCGAGGGCAAGGCCTTTTTCCATCAGACGCGCGTCGGCGTTGTCCTGACGGCAGACCAGACGGTACTCGCAGCGAGAGGTCATCATGCGATAAGGCTCGTTGGTGCCGCGGGTGACCAGATCGTCGATCAGCGTGCCGATGTAGCCGTCGGCGCGCTGGAGCACAAAGGGCGGCAGGCCGCGCACATAGTGTGCGGCGTTGATGCCCGCGATCAGGCCCTGAGCGGCGGCTTCTTCGTAGCCCGAGCTTCCGCAAAGCTGACCTGCGGCAAAGAGGCCGGGGTGGTCTTTGACGGCAAGGGCGTGGGTCAGGTGGAGGGGGTCGATGCAGTCGTACTCAATGGCGTAGCCCGAACGCATGATCTCGGCATTCTCCAGTCCCTCGATGGAGTGGATCATGCTCAGCTGGGTGTCTTCGGGCAGGGAGGTGGACAGACCCTGCAGGTAGATCTCGCAGCTGTCCAGTCCGCAAGGCTCCAAAAACAGCTGATGGCGCTCTTTGTCGGGGAACTGCCGCACCTTGACCTCGATGGAGGGGCAGTAGCGGGGGCCGACGCCGTCGATTGTGCCGTTGTAGAGGGGAGAGCGGGGCATGGCCTCCTGAATGATCTCGTGGGTGCGTGCGTTGGTGTAGGTCATATAGCAGCACAGCTCGTTGCGCAGAGGCTGATGGCCGACCTTGAAGACGAAACCCTCCTCGTCCTCGTCGCCGTACTGGGGGGTCATCTTTGAGTAGTCCACCGTCCTGCCGTCGATGCGGGGCGGAGTGCCCGTCTTGAAGCGGCGGAGAGACAACCCCAACTCACTCAGCGAGTCGCTGAGAAAATCTGCCGAATACATTCCGTCGGGGCCCATATGCCGCATAACGGCGCCGGTGTAGGTGGTGGAACGCAGATATGTGCCCGTTGCAAGGACGATGGCGGCGCAGGTGTAGTATGCCTCACCGTGAAGATCGACCCTCCAGCCGCCCTCGGGAAGTTTGCAAATATGTGCACATTCGCCCTGCCGCAGGGAGAGGGAGGGAAGGCTCTCAAGGGCGTGGCGCATATAGGCGCGGTAGGCCATACGGTCGCTCTGTGCGCGGGGAGAAAATACGGCAGGGCCTTTGCCGCGGTTGAGCATCCGAAACTGCAGGCAGGCATGCTCGGCGGCCTTGCCCATCTCGCCGCCGAGGGCATCTATCTCGCGGACGAGCTGGCCTTTTGCCGTGCCGCCGATGGAGGGGTTGCAGGGCAGATTGCCCACCGCATCCAGACTGGTGCACAGGCAGAGGGTGCGCAGACCCATACGGGCGGGAGCAAGCGCGGCCTCGATGCCCGCGTGTCCCGCACCTACCACGATAATATCAAAATGTCCGGAAAAATAGCTCATACTGAAAATACGCCTCCTTGAGAGACTCTGTCTCGCGGCAGGTTTTGGCTGCCGCGGAATAGGGAAAAGTGATGATGTATAGTATAAAACTATGGATATATTACAGAGAGTTGTGAGAAAACAAGGGATTATTGGTGCTTAGGGGGTGGCTTGCTCACGCAATGGCGGTTCGGAGTTCGCCTTGCAGGGCGATGGGGCTTGCTCCCGATGGGTTGACCGATCGGTCGCGGAGCGACACCTCAACGCGCCGAAGGCGCATATCATGCACGTTTTTGACGCGCGCCTCACGTCCGCGAAGTGGACATTCTGCCTCTCGCGTTTGCTTACTTGCCTACACAGAATCGGCTGAATATCTCGCCTGCGATATCTGCTTGGGCGGTGTCGCCGGTTATCTTGCCAAGATCGCTGAGCGCCCGCTCCGCATCGCTCAAAAACGCGTCTGCGGTCAGTCCTGCAAGAGCGCTTTGCTGAGCCAGAGCGCAGGCATCCCGCGCCGACAACAGCAGGTTTGCCTGTCTGGGACTGGTGATTATTACGCCCTCGGAGGAGGGTATGAGGCCGGTGAGCCACGCTGTCAGCGCCTGCAGTCCGTCACCGGTTTTGGCCGATAGTTTGTATATATTTGCAATGTCGGTTGCGCGGATTTTTTGCTCGGTGAGCGGGTTTGCGGCTATGTCCTGCTTGTTGATCACGGCGCATACGGGCACGTTTTGGGGGACAAGATCGAGGACCTCAAAGTCCTCGTCACACAGCGGCTCAGACCCGTCAAAGACGCATATCACCGCCTTTGCGCTGCCTGCCGCCGAGCGGGAGCGCTCGATGCCCATGCTCTCTGCCAGACCCTCGGCCTGACGGATGCCCGCCGTGTCTAGCAGCCTGAACAGCGCGCCGCCTATGGTGATCTGCTCCTCGATAACGTCGCGGGTAGTGCCTGCCTCCGAGGTTACTATAGCGCGGTCAAAGCCTGCAAGAGCGTTGAAGAGGGAGCTTTTGCCTGCGTTAGGGCGGCCGATCACGGCTACGGGGATGCCGTTTTTGATGGCGCTGCCACGCTCATAGCCTTGGAGCAGGTTATTCAGCCGATTGCCTATGTCCTTCAGCTCTTCTGCGGCGTGCTCGTACTCAAATGGCTCAATATCTTCGTCCGAGTAGTCGCACACGGCATAAAAATGCGCCAAAAGTCCGCTCAGCCGCTGTCTCAGCACCGAGATCTCGTCCTTGACCGTGCCGCTGAGCTGGCTTGCCGCCGCCTGCGCCGCCAGCAGGGAGGTAGAATGAATGAGATCGGCGGTGGCTTCGGCCTGAGTCAGGTCAAGCTTACCACTCAAAAAGGCTCGCTGGGTGAACTCTCCCGGCTCGGCAAACCGCGCACCTGCGCCGATTGCCGACTCGATAGCCGCCGCAACCACGGCGCTCGAGCCATGACAGTAGATCTCGGCCATATTTTCGCCCGTGTAGGAGTGGGGAGCGCGGAAACACACCGCCATGCACAGATCGAGAGTTTTGCCGTCGCGGGAGAGGAGCGTGCCGTAGTACAGTCGGGTAAACTGTCTGTCTGCGGCGTTTTTGCGGCATTTTGCCTTGAAAATCCTGTCCAGTACCGCAAACGTATCTTCGCCCGACAGCCTGACTATGCCTATTGCGGCAGGCAGACCGCCGCCGGAGGGCGCAACAATGACTTTGTTCACTTGAGTCACCTCATATAAACATACTTATACATTATAATTATAACACATTTTAATCAAAATGAAAAGAGTCTTGACCTCGGCGTACAAAAAGTGTACAATATTATCACAAATACATATTTTTCAGGGGGATTTTTCACATGAAAAAGTTTTTCCAGGACTTCAAGAAGTTCATCACCAGAGGCAACGTAGTTGACATGGCAGTCGGCGTCGTAGTCGGCTCCGCTTTCACCGCTATCGTTAACAGCCTGGTCAAGGACATCATCACTCCTGCTATCGGCGTCTGCACCGGCGGCATCGATTTTACCGCAAAGCAGTGGGTGCTCAAGTCCCATCTGGACGCTGACGGCGTAGAAGTCATCGACAACGCTATCCGCTACGGCAACTTCATCCAGATGATCATCAACTTCCTGATCATCGCATTCGTTATCTTTGTGGTCGTTCGCCTGATCGCAAAGGCCGGCGAGAAGAAGCGTCTTGAGGAAGAAGCTGCCGCCGCTGCCAAGAAGGCTGCTGACGATGCCGCTGCTGCCGCAAAGAAGGCTGAAGAAGACAAGATCGCCGCTGAGAAGGCTGCTGCAGAAGCTGCCCTCAGACAGGAAGAACTGGCTCTGCTCAGAGAGATCCGTGACTCCCTGAAGAAGTAAGTCAAAAAAGCAAAACACAAAAGACCGCCTGAAAAGGCGGTCTTTTTGTATGTTTGCTCCTGTCGGGTGATGATGGGAAATGTGCAAACAGGGCATATTTAGATGCGTTTTAGACCTATTTGTCGCACGAAATGTGAAAAATACAGTATTTTTCGAGAATATTCATTATTTCCCTGTGTTATTCTTGGCACAAAAGGAGTGATGATATGCCCCTGCTGCAAAGCCGTGATTTTCGCAAGATTCCCGTAGACGATATCGCCCCCAACCCCAATCAGCCGCGCAAAATATTCGACCCCGATGCCATCTCTCAGCTTGCCGAGAGCATAAAAAGCTGTGGGATCATTACACCGCTGACGGTACGCCGCTCGGAAAAAGGCGGGTTCGAGCTGATAGCGGGGGAGAGGCGGCTGATGGCATCCAGACTGGCGGGACTCAGGCAGGTGCCCTGCTACATACTGGAAACCGACGAAAAAGGCAGCTCGTTTATGGCGGTGGTGGAGAATCTGCAGAGGAAGGATCTGGATTTCTTTGAGGAGGCGCTCTCTCTGCGCAGTCTCATAGACAAATACGGCCTTACCCAGCAGCAGACCGCCGAAAAGATCGGCAAGACCCAGAGTGCTGTGGCCAACAAACTGCGCCTGCTCAAACTGTCGCCCAAAGCCGTAGAGGTGATCCGCGAGAGCGGGCTCAGCGAGCGTCACGCCCGCGCTCTGCTCAGGCTGCCCGAGGAGGAGCAGAGTCTTGCCGCAGAAACGGCGGTAATCAGGGGATATAACGTGGAGCAGACCGAAAAAATGGTGGATAATATGCTTGTGCAGGCGCAAAAGGAGCCGAAACCCAACGACCGCGGCGCTAAAACACCCTGCAAGGAAACTGTATACATAAAAGACGTCAGGATATTCCTTAATACCCTCGCCCGCGCCGCCAAAACTATGGAGATGTCCGGATTTGCGGTGGACGTTCGGCAGACTGTGGTGGATATGGACACGGTGGTGACGGTGAGGATCGGCAGAGGATAGGGGAGATGTTTCACGTGAAACACAAGCAGCCTCCGTCTGCAGCTTAATAGCGCCGCAGGCATAAATCAGCAGCCTGCGAAGCAGTCTATTTAGCTGCGGACTTCGTCCGCACTGTTTCACGTGAAACATTTAGCTTTTTTATTCGGCCAAAAGCCTTATTTCTATTGCTTTTTTGCCTTGTTGAGTCTATAATAGAAGTACTACACTCAAGGAGGGCAAAATGGGCAAAATTATAGCTGTCGCCAACCAAAAAGGCGGCGTCGGAAAGACTACAACCTGTCTCAACCTTGCCTGCTGCTGTGCGGCAAACGGCAAAAAGGTGCTTTTGTGCGATTTTGACCCCCAGAGCAACGCCACGTCGGGGCTTGGAGTGGAGGTCAGAGAGGGCGAGAGCATCTACGACGGCATTGTCGCCGGTGTTGACGTCCCCGTAAAACCCACCAAATGGTGCGACGTTCTGCCTGCAGACATCCGTCTTGCCGCCGCAGAGCAGGAGGTAGCTTTGATGGACGACCGCGAGTACCGCCTCAAATCGGTGCTTGACAGCTGTCGGGACAACTATGACTTCATTTTTATCGACTGTCCGCCCTCGTTGGGCATGCTGACACTCAACGCGCTGGCTGTCTGCGACACCGTTTTGGTGCCCATGCAGTGCGAATATTACGCGCTGGAGGGACTTTCGCAGCTGGTCAACTCCATCAAGACGGTAAAAAAGAAGATCAATCCCGCAATCGACATAGAAGGCATAGTTCTGACAATGTACGACGGCAGAACCAACCTGACCATTCAGGTTGCCGAGGAGATCAAGAAGTATTTCGGCAAAAAAGTGTATAAGACGGTGATTCCGCGCAACGTGCGTCTTTCTGAGGCGCCTTCGCACGGGTTGCCGATTATAGGATATGACCGTACTTCGCGCGGCGCGGAGGCATACAACGCCCTTGCCGCCGAGTTCGTGTCCAAAAATTAAAGGGAGGGATAGATGTGACAACGGGTAAGGGCCTGGGTAAAAAGGTTCTGGGACTTAATGCCATCTTCGGCGACGAAGCAACCGAAGAAAAGAGCGTAAAAGGCCTGCGACTCAGCGATATTGAGCCCAACCGCGACCAACCCCGTCACGATTTTGATGCAGAAAAGCTGTCAGAACTGGCCGAAAGCATCAAAACACACGGTGTTATCACTCCTATCACCGTGCGAAAAACAGGGGAAACCTACCAGATCATCGCCGGCGAGCGTCGATGGCGTGCTGCAAGAATGGCAGGACTCACCGAGATCCCCGCGATCGTACTGGAAGCAGACGAGAAGAAGACCTTCGAGCTGGCGCTCATTGAGAATCTTCAGCGCGAAGACCTGAATCCCGTGGAAGAGGCAGAGGGATATTTTACCCTCATCGAGAAGATGGGACTGACCCAGACCGAGGCCTCCGAACGGGTCGGACGATCTAGATCGGCGATAGCAAACTCTATCAGATTGTTATCGCTGCCCGAGGAAATCAAGGAGATGCTCTCAGCCGGGGAACTTACGGCAGGTCACGCACGTGCGCTGCTGCCCCTTGAGAACGAAAAAAAGATAAAAGAAGCCGCGGCAAAGGTGGTTCTCGGCGAGTTGAGCGTACGTGAGACCGAAGAATTGGTCAAAAACCTGCTCAAAGCACCCAAAGAATCATCAAAAAAGACCGATATGGCGGCTATCTATATCAAAAAGCTTGAGGACGAGATGTCCGAGAGTACCGGCCATCGCATCAGTATCAGACATGGCGCCAAGCGCGGCAAGCTGACTATAGAATATTACGGCAATGAGGACCTGGAAAAGGTCTGTGAAGCCCTGAAAAACATAAAGTGAGGAAATTAAAATGATCGATATTAAAAAAATCAAGGAAAATCCCCAGAAGGTTATAGAACTGTTTGCAAGAAAAGAAAAGGACGCAGCCGAAGAGATCGCAAAGATCCTTGAGCTGGACGAACAGCGCCGCACCCTCATCCAGAAGACCGAGAGCATGAAGAGCGAGCAGAACAAGGTCTCCAAGCAGATCCCCGCTATGAAAAAGGCCGGTGAGGACGTTGCTCCCGTCTTTGCAAAGATGAAAGAGCTGGCAAACGAGATCAAAAACATCGAAACCGAGCTGGAAAAGGTCGAGATCGACTACCGCAACTATATGCTGGGCCTGCCCAACCTGCCCGATGAGGACCTCCTCGGCGGCGGCAAGGAGAACAATCAGGAGATCCGCACCTTCGGTGAGCCCCACAAGTTTGATTTTGAGCCCAAAAACCACGTTGATCTGTGCACAGACCTCGGATTTATCGATTATCCCCGCGGCACCAAGCTGTCCGGCAGCGGATTCTGGATCTATCGCGGCTGGGGCGCACGTCTGGAGTGGGCGCTGCTCAACTACTTTGTTGACACACATATCGCAGACGGCTACGAGCTGGTGCTCGTTCCCCATATGCTCTCCTACGAGTGCGGACTGACCGCAGGCCAGTTCCCCAAGTTCGCTGAGGACGTGTACTGGCTGGAGACCGCCGAGGACGAGCGCCGCAGATTCATGCTGCCCACCGCTGAGACCGCTCTGGTAGCTCTCCACCGCGACGAGATCCTCACCGAGGCCGATCTGCCCCGCAAATATATCTCCTACACCCCCTGCTTCCGCCGCGAAGCAGGCTCCTACCGTGCCGATGAGCGCGGAATGGTACGCGGGCATCAGTTCAACAAGGTCGAAATGGTACAGTTTACCAAGCCTGAGGACTCCGATGCAGCATTCGAGGAGCTGGTAACCAAGGCTGAGAAGCTTGTTTCCGGACTGGGATTCCACTTCCGCACCGTCAAGCTGGCCGCAGGCGACTGCTCCGCATCCATGGCCCGCACCTACGATATCGAGATCCACATCCCCTCCATGAACGGCTACAAAGAGGTCTCCTCTGTCTCCAACGCCCGTGATTATCAGGCTCGCCGCGGAAATATGCGTTTCCGTCGTGAGGACAGCGGCAAGATCGAGCTTATGCACACCCTCAACGGCTCCGGTCTGGCAACCTCCCGTATCCTGCCCGCAGTCGTAGAGCAGAATCAGCGCGCCGACGGCTCCATCATCGTGCCCGAAGTTCTGCGTAAGTACCTCGGCGGAGTGGAAGTGATCACCAAGGATATGAAAAACAAGTTCTGATTTTTGAGCGCTTTCACGTTTCTACTGCGTAATGCCCGTATTGCCGTACAGATAGTACTGCCAATGCGGGCATTACTTGTATAAAGCGCGAAATCATCTCAAAAATACCTGTAGAATCAGCAACAACAGCGCTCGTTATACAACGGGCGCTGCTCGTATATCATCGAAATCTGCTCAAAAAATACCGGATTAAGGTAAAAACAATGCCCGTATTGCTTTGCAATACGGGCATTGTTATTGAGTAAAGAACCCTATGAAAAGATAGATTTCATAGGAATATATTGTATGCTATAAGTGGACAAAAGATACTGCTACACACTCGCGAAAATGCTGCTGGTTTCTGCGGATTTTAGGCGGGGGAGCAGTGCGGAGAGTTGTGTTTTATGTTGCCGTGGTCGGATAACAAAACGAAGGTAAGATGCGAGGTTGGTGGATCTGTTACGCAGCACCGCAGGCAGAGGAGAGAGGTGATTTTGTCTACGGAGCATCAAGACGATGTTCTTGCCAAAACGGTTGGCTGACCGTTTTGCGGCAGTCTGATTACGCTGTGAGCAGAGGTGGAGAGGATGTCTTTGGGGCGCCTATGAATAAGCTTGCGGGAGTGCAATTTTGCCGACAAGTTTTCCACAAGAGTTTGAGACATGTGAGAGATTTGAGTGGATGTTAGAGTGCCGTGGGGGAGGGAAGGAGTCATAATCGAACGTGGGAGGCCCCTGCCGATGTGTCATTTTCCGCAGATCCTGCAGCCTTGCAGAAGGTGTGGACAGAGATTGCATCTGCTGCAGTTTGTTGGAGTATCAAATCAAATTATGATAATTGCGCGTATAATATGCCGGTATCTATACAAAAAGTTGTATAATGCGTTGGAGCGGCAATAATGCCAATAATTCGATACATTAGGTATAAATGCAAACAAATACAACAGTATGTATTATACATACTGTTGTATTTCTATACTATTCAACTTACAGTTTATCTTCTTGCGGTCATATACAGCCTGATGACCTGCTCGGCGGTGGCTGAGAGATTTGCTTTGGCGGTTTCTTTGTCCATAGCCTGCTCCAGCGTGCAGGCCGAGCGCAGGATGGAGAAGAATGCATCGATTCCCCGCTCGTTGCAGGCGACGGCATCTTCGGTGACCGCACCAGACAGGGCAACGCAGGGCCTGCGGTGCTCGAGTGCCAGCGCCGCCACACCCGAGGGAGCTTTGCCCATGCAGGACTGTCCGTCCAGCCTGCCCTCTCCAGTGATCACCAGGTCGGACTCACCGATCAGCTCCTCCAGACCAACCGTCTGCATCACCAGATCAATGCCCGACACCAGCTGCGCGCGGGTAAAGGAGAGGAAGGCAAACCCCAGTCCCCCTGCGGCGCCCGCGCCGTGAGCGAGGGGGTCGGCATGGGGGTTTACGCGCTGCACACATCGGGCATAATCGGCCATCCATCCGTCCCAAAGAGCGATCTCGTCGGCAGCGATGCCCTTTTGAGGCCCGAATACCGCACTGCAGCCGCTGTCTTTGCACAGTGGATTTTTTACATCGCAGGCAATGCGGAATTTACACTCTTTCAGCAGGGGATTTATGCCCGCGATATCGATCTTTTTTACCCTGCTCAGACTGTCGCCGCGGCAGGGGAGAGGTTGGCCGCATTCGTCCTCAAACCGCACACCCAGCGCCTGAAGCATACCCATGCCGCCGTCGTTGGTGGCGCTGCCGCCGATTCCCATAACAAAGCTTCGGCAGCCGCGGCCCAGTGCATCCAGTATCATCTCGCCCACGCCGAAGGTGGTGGCGGCTCTGGGATCGAGTCTGCCGCGGGCAAGGGTGATACCCGCCGCCTGCGCCATCTCCATGAGCGCCACGTCCCCTGCGATGCCGTAGCGGGCGTTCACCGGCTCGCCAAGAGGGCCCGTGACGGTCGCGGTCACAGTCTCGCCGCCCAGCGCGCGGGTAAGGGTCTCCGCCGTACCTTCGCCGCCGTCGGCCAGAGGCACAACACACACGCGCGCCGTGGGGCAGGCACGGAGGATGCCCGCCTTGGCGCTCTCGCCCGCCTCGAATGTGGTGAGACTGCCCTTGAAAGAATCTATGGCAACTGTGACCGTCATACACATCACTCCCGCAAAAGGATTATGGGGGTATTATAGCATATTTTTTGGCAGATTGAGTAGTCTGCGCGGAGTTTTTTAAACGGAAAGAAGTTGATTGGAAGTTTGGGCAGATTATGGTATAATTCAGGTAGCCGAGAGAAAAGAGGTGCAGCGGATGCAAAATGTTGCCATAGAGCTGAAGAAGGTCTACGAACGTGATATGGATATGCTGATTATCGAAGAGTTTCTGGCAGACAGGGGATTTGCTCGGATTTTTCTCGATAAAGTGCAGTTGGGTGATGATTATTTCGTTCACACGGCGGCGCACTCTGTAGCTGACGCTGATGGAGAGTCGGATATCACTTTGATTTTACAGTACCCCGACAAGAAGATGGCTTTGATGATAGAAAATAAAATAGATGCACCAACAATGCCCGAACAAAGTGCCCGATATCGCAAACGCTGCGAAAACGGAGTGCGTCGAGGGGAATATGATGATTACCGAGTTGTGCTTGCGGCGCCGTTGGATTATCATACGGAACACATGCATGACAAGAATGCGGAGTACGACGGTAGAGTCAGCTATGAGGAAATCAGAGAATATCTGAGCGGGCAGCATGGTATGCACGCAGTCTTCAAGGTTGCGATGATCGATAGCGCGCTTGCCAAGAAAAAGGCCGGATATCAGGTACAGCCGGTGCCTGAGGTAACGGCGTTTTGGAGCAAATTGCGGCAATTTTGTCGGGAGAATTACCCTCAGTTGGCTATGATGGGAGAGGACTCACCCAAGGGAGCATCGGCAAGATGGCCTGAGTTTAGAACGGCATTGACCAATGTAAAGGTGATATATAAATCGCAGCAGGGTTATGTTGATCTTGAGTTTGCGCAATATGGGGACAAAATTGCCGATCTTCTTGCGGTGATCGGTGATAAGAAAGCGGTAAATATGCAGATACTGCCTACTGGCAAGTCGGCCAGCGTCAGACTTGCCAAGGATGAATGGAAGATAGATTTTATGCAGGAGTTTGAGAAGTGTAAATCTATCATTGACGAGGTCATGCAGGCTGTTTTGGAGTTATGTAAGCTGGCCTCTATGATAAATTATACCGACTTGTACTAAAAAACAAACGGCACCCCTCTGCGAGAGATGCCGTTTATTTTTTGGTGCCGGTGTCCTGTTGCAACTACGGCTCTGTCATCGTTCGCAACGCTCACTCGCCAATCGCCAAGTTGCTGCCACTCGCTCCCCTCGCTTCATCACCCACCGGGTGCGCTCGGGTCGCTCCCCGGGGTCTCACCTCCGGTTCTCCCCATATTTATCGATTCCAAAAAAACAAACGGCACCCCTCTGCGAGAGATGCCGCTTATTTTTTGGTGCCGGTGACCGGGGTCGAACCGGTACAGTGTTTCCACCGACGGATTTTAAGTCCGTTGCGTCTGCCTGTTCCGCCACACCGGCGATTTTTTTGCGCTTATATTATATCTGTTTAAGCTCGACTTGTCAACGGGAAGATAAAGACTACGAAGCAGTGATTTACACGGCAAAGTGAGAACTGAAAGTTATATAATGTCTATATAATACGCGCAGTAATCAAAAAGCCTGCTTCTCAAGCAGGTTTTTTTGCGTGATGGGGGGTGAAGATGTGCGCCTTGCGGCGCGAGTAGGGGTGAAGTTTGCCTGCGGCGTGAGTGACCACCTCATCCGTCTCGCGTTCGCTCGACACCTTCCCCTGCATAGGGGAAGGCTTAGTGTAGGTGTCCTGCGGACGGATAAAAAAGCCTTCTCCGGTGGGAGAAGGGGGACCGCTTTAGCGGTGGATGAGGCGAAATCTTGGCTCTCCCTACCCATCAAGGGGAAGGCTTGTGGAGAACGATGGAATAAGGACAGTCGGGGACGCCGACCCCTACAAAAACGGTGCGTGGTTAAAGCCCGTAGGGTCGGGTCTCTGCGCCCGACCGCCTAATCAATCTGTCGCAAAGCGACACTTTAACATTTTGCGGAGCAACATATTTCACTGCGGAGCGATTTTACTTTTGCCGCAGGAAAAAAATCACTGCAGCCACCCCGTCCCTTACTCTTCCATCAGCTTGATGCCTGTGGGGCGGGTGGTTTTTATATGCTCTCTTACTGCGGCGATCAGCGCGTCCGAGTAGATATTATTCTCGTCGCTGAGTCTGCGCGAGTAGTGTATCACGCGTCCGGGCAGCACAAATTCGGGCTTGTGCAGCTTGACCGTGCCGCTCTTTTCCAGCGAGTCGGCCACCGAGCAGGGGACTATTGCCCAGCAGTCGCGGCCCTCGAAGAAATACTTCAGCTGCTGGATCACCGAGATGCTCACCTTGGCGCGGGTGTTTTTGCCAAAAGTCTCTGCGTGCCAGCTGTCCACCGCCGAGCACCAGCTGACGTGGATCTCTTTGGCGGGGTCGAGGTCATTCAGTGTGGGTCTTTCGCCTATGTCGGCGCTCAGCGAGGAGATGACGGTCATCCTCTCCCGAAACAGCGGCGTGCACATCAGCCTGCCGTGGATGCAGGCGTCGGCGGTAAAGGACAGATCGACTTCGCCCGACAGCAGAGCGGGGGTGGCTTTGGCAAAATCCATGTCCTGCACGTCCAGCGAGCAGTGCTCGTACTGACCGAGAAAAGCCTGAAAAACCGGGGAGAAGAAGCACTCGGCCAGGCTGTTTATCACCGACACGCGGAGCACGGCGCTCTCCTCGCGTGAGAGGGTGTTCATCTTGTCCAGCAGGTCGATGTATTCCAGCGCCAGCGGATAAAACCGCCTGCCCAGCTGGGTGGGCTCAAGGCTGCGTCGACCTTTGCCGCGGACGAACAGCTCACATCCCAGCTCCCGCTCCAGCGTTTTGAGCCGCAGGCTCAGGGATGACTGGCTGATGTACTGGCTTTCGGCCGCTTTTGTAATATTTTCTAACCTGTATACCGCCAAAAAAGCTTCTATCTCGGCAAGAGTCATTGGTCGCACCCACTTATTGCAAAAATTATTGAGTATATCAAATATTATAACCCCTGATTTTTCATTTTACAATAGGCCGAGGCGGTGTTATGATAGTTCGGGGTGAAAAAATATGGAACAAACCAAAAAACAAAGCCTGCTGCTGCCCGTGCTTGCGGTGCTGGCAGGCAATATAATGTGGGGATTCGTCTTTGTGTTCACCAAAGCCGCCCTCAGATACACCGAGCCCACCGTGCTGCTCAGCCACAGGTTTATTTCGGCGTTTTTGCTGATGAACCTGATGATGTTGATAACCAAGCAGAAGATCAGCCTCAAAGGCAAGCCGCTGGGCGCCTTTGCGGTGTTTCTGCTCACCGAGCCGTTGTGTTTTATCTTTGAAAGCTACGGCGTGCTGCACACCAATGCCGTATTCAGCGGCGTTATGCTGGCTTCGGTGCCCGCCGTGTCCATGATAGTGGGAATGATCTTCCTCAAAGAGCGCCCCACGTCCCGTCAGCTGCTCTACGTGCTGGCGCCCATCGCGGGCGTGGTGCTTGTCACACTCAACGGCAGCTCTCTGGGCATCGTCAAGCCCATCGGCGTGGTGATGCTGGTGGGTGCCTGCCTCAGCTCGGCATTCTACAAAACCGCCAACCGCAGCGCCGCCGAGCATTACACCTCATTCGAACGCACCTACAGCGCTATCGGACTGTGCGCCGTGTTCTTTACCGTCTGGGCGATGATCTACTGCGGCGGCGATATGTCAAAGTTCGTATCGCCCTTTGAGCACACCAGCTACACCCTGACCATAATATTCCTCAGTCTGTTCTCCTCGCTGATAGCCAACCTGCTCATCAACTATGCGGCGGGCAAAATGCCTGTGTTTGTCCTCGCCACTCTGGGAACGGTGGTTACCCTCTGCTCCATGATAAGCGGCGCGGTAATCCTACGCGAACCGCTGACGGTATGGATGGTTATAGGCGCGTTGCTTATTTTGGGCGGCGTTACCGCAATATCTATATCGAACAATAAGAAAAAGTAAGTTTTGGAAATCGCGCCTTATCTCCCCACAAAGCGCACACGCTTTGCGGGGTCCCCTATCAATTTATGCTCACGGGCGGAATGAATCCGCCCTCCGCCTTGCGACGCACTCGCGTCGCCTCGCTCACACTCGGTCAGCCAATGGCTGACAAAATCCTTCGCTTGCCGTACACACGGTACTGTCTGCGCGTCAGTTACTTGTATAATGCGCGAAATCCATCGATTTCCTCCAGAGTTTTACAAATGACAAATAAAGATCCCCTTGATTTACAAGGGGAGCCTTTTTATTTTTTCGTCGGCTTGCCGACACCTTCGCTATTAGCTCTTCACTCTTAGCTATTAGCTCTCTTTATCACCTTGCCGGCGCGCACACCCGGGATGGACACGCCGTTTTCGGCGGCGACGACGCCGTTGACCAGCACCCAATGTATGCCCGTGTTTCTTCTGCGGGGATGGACGTAGTCGGCGCTTGCGTGGAGCTTGTCATACTCGAATACGGTGATGTTGGCGTCCCAGCCTTCGCGCAGCCGGCCGTGGTTGCCCAGACCCAGAGCCTGAGAAGCATCCCAGGTCACGTTTTTGATGGATTCTTCCATAGTCCGCAGGCGGAAATCCCTCACCAGCTCCAGTCTGCGCACCATTGTGCCGCAGGAGCGGGGATGTCCGCCGCCCACGGTTTCGGGGTCGAGGCGCTTGTTGCCGTAGTTGGAGGTGTCGGCGCCGCAGAAAACACGGGGATGCGCCATGATATTCATCAGGTCGGGGACGCTGATGTGGAAATACACGCCCTGTGCCACGCCTTCGTTGGCGATCAGCAGGTCGCACATGGCGTCGATAGGCTCAACGCCCCGCTGGCGGGCGATCTGGCCGATGGTCATATTGACGTATTCGGGGGTCAGCCTGGCGCTGGTGATCAGCGCGCCGTCAAAGCCCGAATGGTATATGCCGCTCTCAAACTCCTCCACCTCGTTGAAGATGGAGTACAGGATCTGTGCGCGGACTTCGGGTTTTTTGATGTTTTCGATCCACACGGTTGTGCCGCCTACGAGGAATTTGGGCGGGATCTGGCTGGACAGGGGAGCCGAGCCTGCGGTGTAGGGGTACTGGTCGGCGTAGATTTCCACGCCCCTCTCTGCTGCCTCGTCCATCTCGCGGAGCACCTGCACGGATGCGCCCTTGTTGCATGCGCCCATGACCTTGAGGTGGGAGATGAATGCGGGCACGCCTGCTTCTTCGCCAATGCGGATGACCTCGCGCACAGCGGGCAGAAGATTATTGCCCTCGCCGCGGATGTGGCTGACGTACATACCCTTGTAGGGGGCCATGACCTTGGCCAGCTCGATCAGCTCCTCGGTGGTGCAGTAGACCGAGGGGGCATACACCAGACCGGTGGACATACCCAGATAGCCTGCCTCCATAGCGTCCTTGACGTAGGCTCTCATCTCGTCCATCTGCTGCTCGTTGGGTGCGTCGGGGGACATACCCATGACCTTGCCTCTGATGGCCGAATGGCCTGCAAAATATGCCACGTTGGTGCCCATGGGGACTTTTTCCGCCTCGGCCATGAATGTAGAAGGCAGTCTGCCCACCTCCGCCCAGCGCTGCTCCTGCTCGTCGGTCAGGCGGTGCTTGCGTCTCAGCTCGCTGTAATAGGGAGCCAGACCCGAGCCGCACTGGCCTGCCACCTGAGTGGTCACGCCCTGCTCGATGTAGTTGTAGCAGTCGCTGCCGCTGTAAACGGCGCTGTCGCTGTGGCTGTGTGTGTCAATAAATCCGGGGGCAACCTGCTTGCCCGCAGCGTCGATGACCCGCTTGGCCTCGCCCTCGATCTCGGGTGCGATGCGTGCGATCTTGCCGTCTTTGACCGCGATATCGCCGTAAAAAGCGGGTGCGCCGCTGCCGTCGATGATCTGTCCGTTTTTGATGAGAATGTCGTACATATAAAAATCCTCCTGAGAGTAATTTGTCGAAATAATAAGATCGGTCGGGTTTTGCATAGAGCGGCGACATAAACGATGCCGCTTCGCTGCCTGCATAGGAGAAGGCTTGTGGGGGGAGGGTGTTATCTCGCTCTTTTTATCACCTTGCCGGCGCGCACATTGGGGATGGACGCGCCATTTTCCACGGCAATGACGCCGTTGACCAGCACCCAATGTATGCCCGTATTTCTGCGGCGGGGATGGACGTAGTCGGCGCTTGCGTGGAGCTTGTCGTATTCCATAACCGTGATGTTGGCGTCCCAGCCTTGGCGCAGCCGGCCGTGGTTGCCCAGCTTGAGTGCCCGGGAAGCATCCCAGGTCACATTTTTGATGGATTCTTCCATAGTACGCAGTCTGAAATCCCTCACCAGTTCCAGCCTGCGCACCATAGTTCCCGCACTGCGGGGATGGCCGCCGCCGATGCTTTCGGGATCGAATCTTTCGGCCCAGTTGGAGGTGTCCGAGCCGCAGAGCACCCGCGGATGAGCCATAATATTGAACATATCGGGCACGTTGATATAGAAATACACGCACTGCACCACGCCGTTGTTGGCGCAAAGCAGGTCGCACATGGCATCCACAGGCTCAACACCCCGCTCGCGGGCGATCTGCTCCAGAGTTTTGTTGACGTATTGGGGAGTCTGCCGCGCGGCTATAACAAGAGTGCGGTCAAAGCCTGCGTGCAGTATGCCGCTCTCAAACTCCTCTGTCTCGTTAAATATGGAGTGCAGGAGACGTGCGCGGACCTCGGGTTTTTTGATATTTTCCAGCCATACGCCGAGGCCGCCGACCAGATATTTGGGAGGCAACTGGGTGTACAGGGGAGCCGAGCCTGCGGTGTAGGGGTACTGGTCTGCCCACAGATCGAGGCCGCGGGATATGGCCTCGTCCATCTCGCGGAGCAGCTGCACGGACGCGCCGCGGTTGCGCTCGCCCATGACCTTGAGGTGTGAGATGAAGGTCGACACACCCGCTTCCTCGCCGATACGTATCGCCTCGCGCAGGGCGGGGAGGATATTGTTGCCCTCGCCGCGCAGATGGGTGACGTATATGCCGCCGTAGGGTGCCATAACGCGGCACAGCCGGGTCAGCTCGTCGGTCTGCCCGTAGACCGAGGGGGGAAAGACCAGTCCGGTGCTCATACCCAGATACCCTGCCTCCATGGCATCGCGCAAATAGCTCTGCATCTCGGCAAGCTGAGCGTCTGTGGGGGAGGCATCCGACATACCCATGACCTTGCCCCGCAGGGCGGCGTGGCCGATAAAATATGCCATATTGGTGCCCGTTCGGGCTTTTTGAGCCTCGGCCATGAAGGTCGCCGGGGTAGCGCCCTTGCTGCTCCACTCGGCCTCCTGCTCGGAGGTGAGCAGGCATTTTTTGCCGAGCTCGGGATAGTAGGGGGCAAGACTGTCGCCGCACTGGCCCGCCACCTGAGTGGTCACGCCCTGCTCCAGATAGTTGCAGCAGTCGCTGCCCGTGTATACAAAATTGTCGCTGTGGCTGTGTGTGTCGATGAATCCGGGAGTGACCTGCTTGCCCGCAGCGTCGATGACCCGCGCGGCCTCACCCTCGATCTTGGGTGCGATGCGTGCGATCTTGCCGTCCTTGACGGCTATGTCACCGTAAAAAGCGGGTGCGCCGCTGCCGTCGATTATCTGTCCGTTCTTGATAAGAATATCGTACACTGCCAAAGCCCTCCTGCGGCACGTACGTCCCGGGTGTCAAAATGTCTGTGCCGTCAGCTACAGTATAGTATTCTTTGGCGGGATTTTCAATAGCGGAGGACTTTTTTGATGGGAATTGGGCATGGCGCAGATGACAAACACCGCCCCCTATGGTATACTTGAGCCAAAAGGAGTGTGACAGCCGTGCGTATTACCGTGCTCGTTGACAACAACACCAATATTGACCAATACTATCTGGGCGAGCCTGCCGTCAGCTACTATATCGAAGACGGGGACGTGCGCCTGCTCTTTGACGCAGGATATTCGGACGCTGCAGTGCGCAATGCCAGCGCGATGGGCATCGATCTTGGGCGGCTGACTCATATCGTGCTGTCCCACGGCCACAACGACCATACCCGCGGCCTGCAGTTTTTGCCCGACTCAAAGGCGCGGCTTGTTGCCCATCCCGACTGCTTTGAGAGCAAGTTTTATGGCGCGGAGGATATCGGCGCGCCATTCTCGGCGGAAGAAGCCGCCCGCCGCTGGAACTGCACTCTGACAAAAGATGTGTACCGCATCTCGGACGATCTGCTGTTTTTGGGCGAGGTGCCGAGAGTCACCGATTTTGAAGCCAAAGAGCCCATAGGCACAATCTGCCGCGGCGGCAAAAGCGAGCCGGACTTTTTGCTCGATGACTCGGCGCTGGTATACCGCAGCGACAAGAGGATATTCATCATCACCGGCTGCTCACACAGCGGCATCTGCAACATCGTCAGCTATGCCATGAGCGTCTGCGCCGACCGCCGCCTGCTTGGCGTGCTGGGCGGATTTCACCTGCTTGAGGATAACGCTCAGCTTGCAAAAACGGTGGACTTTCTGGCGGCCCAAAACCCGCAGAAACTCTATCCCTGCCATTGCGTCAGCCTGACGGGAAAGGCGAGATTGATGTCCCGTCTGCCCGTTGGGGAAGTGGGCGTGGGCACGGTTTTGGAGCTGTGAGGAAAAAATGAATATCCGCAGTGAAAAAGAGCGGGTAATGAGCGGATTTTTTGGCCGTTTTTGAGCCGCGGAGAGTATATAATTCTTGACACGGAGGGCATCAGGCTATATACTTATTATATAAAAAATGGGAGATTTTTTGTGACTGACGGAACAAGTGGGGTACACCACGGGGGAGCAAAAAATCATATACAATGCCGACCGTCTGGGCAGTCCTGTCTCGCAGTAGTTTATGTGCAAGGGATAGGTCTGCCCCTTTTTGTTTTTTGCACATCTTCCGCCCATCTGCTGCATAACTCTCGGGTTGCCGTACAGAGAGTACTGCCAACCCTCGCGTTATTTGCATATGAACGAAATCTGTGCAAAAAAACCACTTGAAAAAACGCCTCGGGAAATGAGTATTTCGCGGCTTATGCGAGCAACACTAGCGAAGACAGTACTCCAGCGACGCGAGTGCGTCGCAAGATATTGCCGAATTGACTTCGGTAATATCTAATCAATCGGGGCCCCCACGAAGCCTGCTTCGTGGGGAGAGTACGGCAAGCGAAGTATTGCGAGCCGGAAACGTGAAATATCTCATTTCGTAGATTAAGACTATTCCAAAGGAGCATTATTATGAAAAAAGTCGCCATCATTATGGGCAGCGACAGCGACCTGCCCGTAGTCGAAAAAGCCGCACAGACCCTGCGTGAATACGGCGTACCCTTTGAGATGCGCGTTATGAGCGCCCACCGCACCCCCGATATCGTCCGCGAGTTTATAGGCTCTGCCCGTGAGCAGGGATTTGGCGCCATCATTGCCGCCGCGGGCAAAGCCGCACATCTGGCAGGCGCCGCCGCCGCAAACACCACTCTGCCCGTCATCGGCATCCCCATCAAGTCCTCCACCCTCGACGGACTGGACGCTCTGCTGTCCACCGTGCAGATGCCTTCGGGTATGCCTGTCGCCACCGTTGCTATCGACGGCGCACAGAATGCCGCCCTGCTGGCCATCCAGATGCTGGCCATTACCGAGCCCGAGCTGGCACAGAAGCTCTCCGACGCCCGCGCAAAAGCCGCCGCCAAGATCTACGCCAAAGACGCCGAGATATCCAAACTGTATTAAAATAAAAAATCATCATAAAGTGAGGCAAAAATTATGAAAAAAGTTTATCAGGGAAAGACCAAGGACGTTTTCGCACTGGACAACGGCAACTACCTCCTCAAGTTCAAGGATGACTGCACCGGCAAAGACGGCGTTTTTGATCCCGGTGAGAACTCTGTCGGCCTGACCATCGAGGGTGTTGGCGACGTTAACCTGCGTATGTCCATCTACTTCTTCGAGAAGATCAACGCAGCAGGTATTCTGACCCATTACGTCTCCGCCGACCTGCAGAACACCACTATGGAAGTCCTGCCCGCCAAGGTATTCGGCAAGGGTCTGGAAGTTATCTGCCGCTACAAGGCTGTCGGCTCCTTCTCCCGCCGCTACAGCGATTACTGCGAGCTCGGTCAGGATCTGCCCGCTTATGTTGAGACCACCTTCAAGAACGATGAAAAGGGCGATCCTCTGGTCACCAAGGACGGCCTCGTAGATCTGGGCGTTATGACCTCCCAGCAGTACGACGACCTCAAGGAAATGACCCAGAAGATCACCAAGATCGTTGCCGACGACCTCAAGGCCAAGGGTCTGGATATGTACGACATCAAGTTTGAGTTCGGCTACGATGCAAACGGCAACGTAATGCTCATCGACGAGATCGCCTCCGGCAACATGCGTGTATACAAGGACGGCGAGTACATCGATCCGATGACGCTGAATAAGCTGTTTTTTGCTTAATTAGTTTTGGTTTTTGGTGCTTTCGCGTTTCTGCTGCCTAATGCTCGCTTGCCGTACACACGGTACTGTCTGCGCTTGCATTAGTTGCATAATCCGCGAAATCCCTCAAAAACCCCTGAGGTGCTTTTGCAAAGTATGCTCTGCGGCACACAGTAGGGGGCGGCCTCCCGGACGCCCCGACTGTCAATGGGTGTGTTGCTTCCATAATCCGAGAAATCCATCGATTTCTGCCGAGGCTTGTTCTTAGCATGTAGGGGAGGGGTTTCCCCTCCCGCTATTCAATCCGTCCGCGGAGCGGACACCTCAACGTCATCTTCGATGACATATCACGCCGTCGCAGACGGCATATCGCGTTGGCGATAGCCAACATATCACTCTGCGCAAGCAGAATATCACTCCGCGTAAGCGGAACATCACTCTGCGCAAGCAGAATATCACTCCGCGTAAGCGGAACTTTTGGAGGACTACCCTTTATGGGAGGATTTTTTGGCGCAATTTCCACACGTGATGTGGTGATGGACGTTTTTTTCGGTGCCGACTACCATTCTCACCTCGGCACACGCCGCGGCGGCATGGCCGTTTATGACCCCGAAAAAGGCTTTCAGCGCTCCATTCACAGTATCGAGAATACACCCTTCCGCACCAAGTTCGAGAAGGATATCGAAGAAATGACCGCAACCGCGGGCATCGGCTGCATCAGCGACACCGATCCTCAGCCTCTGCTGGTGAGATCCCATCTGGGCATTTATGCTATCTCCACCGTGGGCAGGATCAGTAATGCCGAGGAGCTGGTCAACAAGTATTTTTCCGACCACGGCCATCAGTTTATGGCTATGTCCAACGGCAAGGTCAACGAGACAGAGCTGGTAGCAGCGCTGATCAACCAGAAAGACAGTCTGGTCGACGGCATCCGTCACGCTCAGGACGAGATCGAGGGCACGGTCACCGTTCTTCTTCTGCTGCCTAATAAGATCATCGCCGCCCGCGACAAGTGGGGACGCCTGCCCGTTATGCTGGGCAAAAACGACGAAGGCTACTGCGTGTCGCTGGAGAACTTCGCCTACCAGAAGGTTGGCTACGACGATCTGCGCGAGCTTGGCCCCGGTGAGATCGTTGAGCTGACCGCAAGCAGGGTCAGGACCCTTGTGGAGCCGAGGGAGGATATGAAGATCTGTGCCTTCCTCTGGTCCTATTACGGCTACCCCAACTCCAATTATGAGGGCATCAACGTAGAGGTCATGCGCTGCCGCAACGGTGAGATCATGGCCCGCACCGAGCAGGAAAACGGCACTTGTCCCGACGTGGATTACGTTGCCGGCATCCCCGATTCGGGCATCCCACACGCAATAGGCTATGCCAACGAGAGCGGCAAAACCTACGCACGCCCCCTCATCAAATATACCCCCACCTGGCCCCGCAGCTTTATGTCCTCCAATCAGGCCGTACGCAGCAAGGTGGCCAAGATGAAGCAGATCCCCGTACACGAGCTTATCGAGGGCAAAAAGCTGATGTTTGTCGATGACTCCATCGTACGCGGCACCCAGCTGCGCGAGACGGTAGACTTCCTCTACGAAAACGGCGCCAAAGAAGTGCATATGCGCTCTGCCTGCCCCCCCATCATGTACGGCTGCAAGTACCTGAACTTCAGCTCCAGCAAGTCGGAGATGGAGCTGCTCTCCCGCCAGACCATCAAAAAGCTGGAGGGCGACGAGGGCATGAACCATCTGGAAGAATATGCCGACGGCACCACCGAACGCGGCAAATGTATGCTCAAAAAGATCTGCGAAGATCTGGGCTTTGACTCCCTCGGCTTCCAGTCCCTCGACGGCCTGCTTGAGGCAATCGGACTGGACAGAGACAAAGTCTGCACCTACTGCTGGACAGGTAAGGAATAAAAGAGGGAAGAGTTCGGGCTTTATGCAGGGAACGGACTGATTTCGCGTTTCTACTGCAGAACACCGACATTGCCGTACACATAGTACTGCCAATGCCGTTGTTCTTTGTATAATCCACGAAATCCCCGTTCCTCCAAAAAGGTTTTGTTAAAGGCGTGTAGGGGAGGGATTTCCCCTCCCGCAGATCCGTGCCTTTGATAAAGCTGTTCGCGGATTTCTCGTATTGCTTCCATAATGCGCGAAACCCCGTTCCCCCAAACTTCTTACCTATTCACTATTACCTCTTACCTCAAATCCCCTCGTCCCTTTAGTGTAAATCCACGCGCGGCGGTTGCGCGGTGTCTTTGAGGTTTTACAACGAGCGGAAGTCTTGCGGCAAGTTTGCACTGGCAGGCTCTGCGGCAGAAAGCTTGCTGAAAATCCGTTCTGCCGCAAGGATGAGCGAAGTGTGGGCGAAAAGACAAACTATAGATCTGCGGCACTCGCTCAGGTTAGAAGCCGAGCTTGCCGCGCAGAGGATTTATTGAGCGATCTTATTCTGCGGCAGTGGATGTATGCGATCCGCAGATCGCGTGTGTCATCGCAGGAATAACTCTGCTGCCATTCTTTGGGTGGGGCAAGCGTACAGGGGGTGTGGGGGACTCGAGCCTCTGCGAAGTTTAGGGTCCACCACTGGTTTTGGTGACTTTTGCCACCAAAAGTCACGCGTGAGTCCGAGCATGCAATGGCTCGGGGATAGATGAAAGCACCATACCGTATTCTTGGCGGGAGAGATATGTTTTTTCTCTCCCTCAGTCAAAAATCACAGATTTTTGACAGCTCCCTCGTCAGAGGGAGCCTTGCGGGAGGGCACAGAGTTCTCGCTGCGGCTCGGTCACGCCACGGGTCTGACACCACACCGTGGTGTCATTCAACACCGCGTCGCCGCTTCGCTGCCCTCCCCTACAGTAGCGACACCTTCGTGCAGACAGAGTCTGCAACTCAAGAGCCGAAGGCTCAATTCATGGCAAAGCCAATTCATGCAGCGTCAGCTGCGCTGACACCTTCTCCTCGTAGGAGAAGGCTTTGGTGGGCCTATGGCAATTTATTAAAGCGTCAGCTTTCAATTCATTTTTCAGTCAACATAATCTTCATAAGGAGAATCACTATGGATCACAAACTTTCACAGTCTGCCAGCTACGCCGCTGCCGGTGTTGACATCACCGCAGGTTACAAGGCCGTTGAGCTGATGAAAAAACACGTTGCACGCACCAAGAACGAAGGATGCCTTGATGACGTCGGCGGCTTTGGAGGCTGCTTTGGTCTGAATCTTGCAGGTATGGAGGAGCCCGTGCTGGTTTCCGGTACTGACGGCTGCGGTACCAAGGTCAAGATGGCTATCCTTATGGACAAGCACGATACCATAGGCATTGACGCCGTTGCGATGTGTGTCAACGACATCATCTGCGTAGGCGCAAAGCCTCTGTTCTTCCTCGACTATATTGCCTGCGGCAAGAACATTCCCGAGAAGATCGCCGCCATCGTCAGCGGCGTTGCAGAGGGCTGTGTTCAGTCGGGTGCCGCTCTCATCGGCGGCGAGACTGCCGAGCATCCCGGCATGATGCCCGTGGAGGACTACGACCTTGCAGGCTTTGCCGTAGGCGTCGTGGACAAAAAGAAGATTCTGGACAACACCCGTATGCAGGCAGGCGACGTTGTTATCGCTCTGGCATCTTCGGGCATCCATTCCAACGGCTTCTCCCTCTGCCGCAAGGTATTCAACATCGACAACAATGACCCCCTGCTCTATACCCCCCGCGAGGAGCTGGGCGGCAAGACCATAGGCGAGACCCTTCTGACCCCCACCAAGATCTACGTCAAGAGCGTACTCAAGCTCCTTGAGCAGGTGGACGTCAAGGGCATCTCCCACATCACCGGCGGCGGCTTCTACGAGAATATTCCCCGCTCCATCCCCGACGGTCTGTGCGCAAAGATCGACAAGAGCAAGGTCAAGGTGCTGCCCATCTTTGACCTGATCGCATCTTTCGGCAACATCCCCGAGAGAGATATGTTCAACACCTACAACATGGGTGTGGGTATGAGCATCGTCGTTCCCGCAGCCGAGGCTCAGAAGGCTCTCGACATCCTCCGCGAGTGCGGCGAGGATGCATACCTCATCGGCGAGATCGTGAGCGGCGAGGAGAAGATCGAATTATGATCGCCCCCAAGACCCGAGTCGCCGTGATGGTCTCCGGCGGCGGCACAAATCTGCAGGCCATACTGGACTACGCCGCCGCAGGCAAGCTGCCCGACGGCGAGATAGTCTGCGTCCTCTCCGACAAACCCGATGCCTACGCCCTCGAGCGCGCCCGCAATCACGGGGTAGAGGCTATTGCCGTCGACCGCAAAGCCTGCTCGGGCCGTGAGGAGTTTGAGCAGAAGATGATCGAGGTGTTGGAGAGCCGCGGCGTTGAGCTGATCGTTATGGCAGGTTTTCTGCGCATACTGTCCGCCGACTTCACCGACCGATTTGAGAACCGCATGATCAACGTACATCCCTCGCTGATCCCCAGCTTCTGCGGCAAGGGCTTCTACGGACTCAAAGTCCACGAGGCGGCGCTCTCTTATGGCGTCAAGCTGACCGGCGCCACCGTACACTACGTCAACAGCATCCCCGACGGCGGCCAGATCATCGAGCAGAAGGCCGTACGCATCAAAAAGGGCGACACCCCCGAGACACTTCAGCGCCGCGTAATGGAGCAGGCAGAATGGAAAATACTGCCCGCCGCGGTACAAAAAATATGCCGACAGATCAGAAAGGAAAAGGAAAATGGTTGAGCTCAAAAAGAATCTTACCTCCAACGTATACCCCGGCAGAGGCATTATCGTAGGCAAGACCCCCGACGGCAAAAAAGCCGCTGTGGCATATTTCATCATGGGCCGCAGCGAGAACAGCCGCAACCGTATTTTCGAGAAACAGCCCGGCGGCATCATCATTTATCCTTTTGATGAGAGCAAGGTTGCCGACCCCTCTCTCATCATCTATTCTCCCGTCCGTACCATTGATAATAACCTGATCGTCACCAACGGCGACCAGACCGATACCGTTTATGACTTTGTCAAGGAGGGCAAGACCTTTGAGCAGGCTCTGCTGACAAGATGCTTTGAGCCCGATGCTCCCAACTTTACCCCCAGAATCAGCGCAATGCTTACATTCGCTGACGGCGATTTTACCTACAAGATGAGCATCCTCAAGAAGAACGTCGGCAATCAGGAGTGCGACCGCTTCACCTTCGACTTTGCAGCTGCACCCGGCCGCGCACGTTTCATCCACACCTATATGGGCGACGGCAACCCCATCCCCAGCTTCTACGGCGAGCCCGAGCAGGTTGAGACCGCCGATGATATCGACGAGTTTACCAACACCATCTGGGAGAGCCTGAACGAGCAGAACAAGATCTCCATCTACGTGCGTTACGTCGATCTGGCTGACGGCACCGTAGAGGAGCGCATGATCAACAAGAATCAGAAGTAAGGAGCGAGAAAGTATGAAAGAGTTTGAACTCAAATACGGCTGTAACCCCAATCAGAAGCCTGCCAAGATCTTTATGGACGACGGCAGTGAGCTGCCTATAGAGATCCTGTCGGGCAGACCCGGTTATATCAACTTCCTCGACGCATTCAACAGCTGGCAGCTTGTCAAAGAGCTGAAAGAAGCTTTCGGCATCCCCTGCGCCACCTCCTTCAAGCACGTCAGCCCCACCTCTGCCGCTCTCGGCCTGCCCATGAGCGACGAGCTGAAGAAGGCTTGCTTCGTGGACGATATCAAGGGTCTGGACAAGTCTCCTCTGGCTCTGGCTTATGCCCGCGCCCGCGGCACCGACAGAATGTCCTCTTTCGGTGACTGGATAGCTCTCTCCGACATCTGCGACAAGACCACCGCCCGCATCATCAAGCGCGAGGTGTCCGACGGAGTTATCGCTCCCGGCTATACCGACGAGGCTCTCGAGATCCTCAAGAAGAAGAAAAACGGCCTCTACAACGTAGTCAAGATCGACCCCGACTATGTCCCCGCCGTTCAGGAGCGCAAGCACGTGTACGGCGTGACATTCGAGCAGGGCAGAAATAACTTCAAGATCACCCCCGAGCTGTTCAACAACATCGTAACAGCCAACAAGAATATCCCCGAGGAGGGCATCCGCGATATGATCGTTGCCCTCATCACCCTCAAATACACCCAGTCCAACTCGGTATGCTTTGCATACGACGGTCAGGCCATCGGTGTCGGCGCAGGTCAGCAGTCGAGAATCCACTGCACCAGACTGGCAGGCAACAAGGCCGACCTGTGGCATCTGCGCCAGCACGAGAAGGTGCTGTCTCTGCCCTTCCTCGACACTGTGGGCAGAGCCGAGCGCGACAACGCAATCGACATCTACCTCAGCGATCAGGCAGACGAGGATCTGCTGGCTGACGGCATCTGGCAGACCTTCTTCTCTGAGTGCCCCGCACCCTTCACTGCAGAAGAAAAGAAGGCCTACCTCCGCACCCGCACCGGCGCTTCTGTAGGCTCGGATGCATTCTTCCCCTTCGGCGACAACGTTGAGCGCGCCAGAAGAAGCGGCGTAAGCTACATCGCTCAGCCCGGCGGCTCTGTCCGTGACGATCTGGTTATTGAGGCCTGCGACAAGTTCGGTATTGCCATGGCATTCACCGGTATGCGTCTGTTCCACCATTGATAGGGTAGGGGACACAGGATGAAGGTACTTGTAGTAGGCGGCGGCGGCCGCGAACACGCAATCATCAAAAAAATCAAGCAGAATCCCATCGTTACCGAGCTCTACGCTCTGCCCGGCAACGGCGGCATCGCAAAAGATGCCACCTGCGTCAATATCGGCGCCAAGGAGATCGACAAGATCGTGGAGTTCGCCGTTACCAATAATATAGACTTTGCCGTAGTAGCGCCCGACGATCCCCTTGTGCTGGGTGCGGTTGACGCGCTGGAGGCAAAGAACATCCCCTGCTTCGGCCCCAACAAGGCCGCTGCCATCATCGAGGGCAGCAAGGTATTCTCCAAGCAGCTGATGAAGAAGTACGAGATCCCCACCGCGGCCTATGAGGTGTTCTCCGATATGGCGGCGGCTCTGGAGTATCTCAAGACCGCTCCTCTGCCCACCGTCATCAAGGCCGACGGTCTGGCTCTGGGCAAGGGCGTTGTTATCGCCGAGACCTATGAGGACGCCTGCGCCGCAGTCAGGAGCATGATGGAGGACAAGATCTTCGGCGACAGCGGCGCAACCGTTATCATCGAGGAGTTCCTCACCGGCCCCGAGGTATCGGTGCTGGCATTCACAGACGGCGACGTTGTTGTGCCTATGGTATCCAGCATGGACCACAAGCGCGCTCTGGACGGCGACCGCGGCCTCAACACCGGCGGTATGGGTACTGTAGCACCCAACCCCTTCTACACTCAGGAGATCGCAGACGTATGTATGGGCACTATCTTCCTGCCCACCATGCACGCTATGAACTCTGAGGGCAGAACCTTCAAGGGCTGCCTCTACTTCGGCCTGATGCTCACCCCCAAGGGCCCCAAAGTCATCGAGTACAACTGCCGCTTCGGCGATCCCGAGACTCAGGTGGTTCTGCCCCTGCTCAAGTCCGATCTGCTCACCGTTATGCAGGCGGTTGCCGAGGGCAGACTCCGCGAGATCGAGGTTGAGTTTGAGAGCAAGCACGCCTGCTGTGTCATCGTGGCATCCGACGGCTATCCCGGCAAGTACGAGTCGGGCAACGAGATCACCGTAGCCGAGGATTTTGGCGGTGAGGTTTATTTTGCAGGTGCAAAGCTGCAGGAAAATAAGCTGGTCAACGCAGGCGGCAGAGTGGCAGGCATCACCTGCATCGGCGACACCCTGCAGGAGGCCATCGACAAGGCTTATTGCGAGGTCAAGAAGGTCACTTTCAGCAACGCATATTACCGCAAGGATATCGGCAAGCGCGCACTCAGCGCCGCCAAGGAGGTATGACCCAATATGGTATACAGAGTATATGTAGAAAAGAAAAAAGAACTGGCAGGCGAGGCCAGAGGTCTGCTGGCTGACGCCCGCACCCTGCTCAAGATCGACGCCCTCACCGGCGTGCGCGTGATCAACCGCTACGACGTGGAGAACATCACTCCCGAACTGTTTGACTACTGCGTGGGCACTGTTTTTTCCGAGCCCCAGCTGGATATGGTCAGCCGCGAGCTGAATGCAGAGGGCGTTGTGTTTGCGGTCGAGCCCCTGCCCGGTCAGTTTGACCAGCGCGCCGACTCTGCAAGCCAGTGCGTGCAGCTGATCTCTCAGGCAGACCGTCCTCTGGTCAAGAGCGCCAAGGTCTACGTGCTTGAGGGCAATCTGACCGATGCGGACGTAGCCGCAGTCAAAAAGTACGTTATCAACCCCGTGGAGTGCCGCGAGGCAACTCTGGACACCTATGAGACTCTGGTCACCAAGTTTGACCTGCCCGAGACGGTTGAGACACTGACAGGCTTCTGCGATATGCAGGAAGCCGATATGGCAGCATTCCTCAAGCAGTACGGTCTGGCTATGGACATCGATGATCTGCGCTTCTGCCGCGATTATTTCCGCACCGAGCAGAGAGACCCCACCATCACCGAAGTCCGCATGATCGACACCTACTGGTCCGATCACTGCCGCCATACCACCTTCCTCACCACCATCGACAGCGTTAAGTTTGAGGATGAGCTGCTGGCAGGCGCTTGGGACAGATATATAGAGACCCGTCAGGCTCTCGGCCGCACCAAGCCCATGAACCTCATGGACGTTGCAACCGTGGCCACCAAATACCTCAAGCAGACGGGCAAGCTGACAAAGCTTGACGAGAGCGAGGAGATCAACGCCTGCACAGTCAAGATCGACGTTACCGTCGATGGCGAAAAACAGCCCTGGCTGCTGCTGTTTAAGAACGAGACCCACAACCATCCCACAGAGATCGAGCCTTTCGGCGGTGCGGCAACCTGCATCGGCGGCGCTATCCGCGATCCTCTGTCGGGCAGAGCATACGTATATTCGGCAATGCGCGTAACAGGCGGCGCCGATCCTCTTGCACCCGTCGAGGACACCATCCCCGGCAAGCTGCCCCAGCGCAAGCTGGTCACCACAGCTGCCGCAGGCTACTCCAGCTACGGCAACCAGATCGGTCTGGCAACAGGTCAGGTCGACGAGCTGTACCACCCCGGCTACGCTGCCAAGCGTATGGAGATCGGCGCAGTTGTTGCAGCCGCTCCCGCAGAGAACGTACGCCGCGAGCGTCCCGCCCCCGGTGACGTAGTCATCCTGCTGGGCGGCAGAACCGGCCGCGACGGCTGCGGCGGCGCAACCGGGTCGGGCAAGTCCCACACCCCACAGTCTCTCGAGACCTGCGGCGCCGAGGTTCAGAAGGGCAACGCCCCCGAAGAGCGCAAGCTGCAGCGTCTGTTCCGCAACAAAGAAGCCTCTCAGCTGATCAAGAAGTGTAACGACTTCGGCGCAGGCGGCGTGTCTGTCGCTATCGGCGAGCTGGCTGACGGCATCATCATCAATCTTGACGCCGTACCCAAGAAGTACGAAGGTCTGGACGGCACCGAGCTGGCTATCTCCGAGAGCCAGGAGCGTATGGCCGTGGTGGTCGAGGCAAAGGACGAGCAGCGCTTCATCGAGCTGGCAAGCGCCGAGAACCTCGAGGCAACCCGTGTTGCAGTAGTGCAGGAGGACAAGCGCCTGGTCATGCACTGGAAGGGCAACAAGATCGTCGATATCTCCCGCAAGTTCCTTGACTCCAACGGTGCAGAGAAGCACATTGACATCACCCCCGCCGCTCCCCAGAGCTTCACTAAGACCATCCCCGCATCCTTCAAGGACGGTATGTTCGGCGTAGCCGGCGACCTCAACACCTGCTCCAAGAAGGGTCTGAGCTCTAACTTTGACTCCACCATCGGCGCAGGCACAGTCCTGATGCCCTTCGGCGGCAAGCATCAGCTGACCCCCATTCAGGCTATGGTCAACAAGGTGTCTGTGGAGAAGCAGGACACCGACGACTGCTCGCTGATGAGCTGGGGCTACAACCCCTTCATCTCCGAAAAGAGCCCCTACCACGGCGCATATCTGGCCGTTGTTGAGTCGGTCAGCAAGCTGATCGCCACCGGTGGCTCCTTTGAGGATGTATATCTGACCTTCCAGGAGTATTTTGAGAAGCCTCTCCGCGACGGCAGGAAGTGGGGCAAGCCCCTCTCCGCCCTCCTCGGCGCACTCAAGGCTCAGCTGGAGCTGGGTATCGCCTCCATCGGCGGCAAAGACTCCATGAGCGGCTCCTTTGAGGATCTGCACGTGCCTCCCACACTGGTCTCCTTTGCGGTCACCATGGGCAAAACTCCCGAGATAATCTCGCCCGAGTTCAAGGGCGTGGGTCACACCGTCTGCCTGCTCAAGCCTCAGCTTGACGAGAGCGGCCTGCCCACCGCAGAGAGCCTGATGCTCAACTACGAGATCGTCACCACCCTCATGCGTCAGGGCAAGATTGCCGCCGCATACACCCCCACTCTCGGCGGTGTTGCCGAGGCTGTGCTCAAGATGTGCGTGGGCAACAATATCGGCTTCTGCTTTGCTGACAAGATCAGTATGGAAGATATCTTCGGCTACAACTACGGCGCATTCGTGCTTGAGATGACCGATGCAACTCTGGCAGGCGACATCCTCGGTGTAACAACCGAAAGCGGCGTCAGCTACCGCGGCGAGGAGCTGTGCCTGCACTGCCTGACCAAGGCCTATGAGGATAAGCTGGAGAGCGTCTACCCCTGCAATATCGAAATGCCCGAGGAGAAGGTGCCCGTATTCAGCGCACCCGCTATCGAGCGCGTACCCTCTATCATCAAGTGCGACCGTCCCAAGGCGCTGATCCCCGTATTCCCCGGCACCAACTGCGAATATGACACCGCCAAGGCTCTCGCCCGCGCAGGCGCAGACCCCGAGATCATCGTTATCAAGAATCTGACCGCCAAGGACGTTTCCGACTCGGTCGAGTATTTTGCCCGTCAGCTGAAAGACGCACAGATCGTGTTCGTTCCCGGTGGATTTTCCGGCGGCGACGAGCCCGACGGAAGCGGCAAGTTCATTACCGCATTCATGCGTAACGGCGCAGTCAAAGAGGGAATCAACGAGCTGCTCAATACCCGCAAGGGTCTGATGGCAGGCGTCTGCAACGGCTTCCAGGCACTGATCAAGCTGGGGCTGGTACCTTATGGTGAGATCATCGACACCACCGAAAAGGATCCCACCCTGACCTACAACGTCATCGGCAAACACCGTTCGGCTCTGGTGCGTACCCGCATCGCATCCAATAAGTCGCCCTGGCTCTCCGGAACTCAGGTAGGCGACGTGTACACCGTGCCCATCAGCCACGGCGAAGGCCGATTCCTCTGTGATCCCGAGCTTGCTCTCAAGCTGGCACAGAACGGACAGGTTATCACCCAGTACGTTGATTTGGAGGGCAATCCCACCATGGATATCCGCCACAACCCCAACGGCTCGGTATTCGCTATCGAAGGTATAACCTCTCCCGACGGCCGCGTCCTCGGCAAGATGGGACACAGCGAGCGTATCGGCGAAGGCCTGTACAAGAATGTAGAGGGCACATTTGACATGCAGATGTTTACGTCGGCAGTCAAATACTTCAAATAAAGGCGTAGGGAACGGACTGATTTCACGATTCTGGCTCGCAACTCGTCGCTCGCCGTGCAAAAAGCACTGTCTTCGCTAGCGTTGCTTCCATAATGCGCGAAATCCCCGTTCCCCCAAAACCGCACAAGCCTCGCTTGCCGTACACACGGTACTGTCAATGCGTTGGTTGTTTCCATAATACGCGAAACCCCGTTCCCCCAAGCTTATTACTTGTTCACTATTAACTATTACTTCTTACTTCAAAAACTCCCCGTGTTGCTTGTTGCACACGGGGAGTTTTGCTGTTCTGCGAACTCCCTTCGTCCCTTTAGTATAAATCCTCGCGCGGCGGATGCAGGTGTCTTTGAGGTTTTACAACGAGCGGAAGTCTTGCGGCAAGTTTGTGCAGGTTTGATCTGTGGCAGAAATATTGCTTGATTGCCATTCTGCCGCAAGGATGAGCGAAGTGTGGGCGAAAAGACAAACTACTGATCTGCGGCACTCGCTCGGGTTAGGTGCCGAGCCTGCCGCGCAGAGGATTTATTGAACAATCTCAATCTGCGGCAGAAGTTATACGCGATCCGCAGATCGCGTGTGTCATCACAAGCATAACATTGCTGCCGTTCTTCGGGTGGGGCAAGCGTACAGGGGGTGTGGGGTAGCGAAGCGGCGACGCGGTGTTGAATGACAGTCCGGTGGACTGTCAGACCCGCGGCGTGACCGAGCCGCAGCGAGACCTTTGAGCCTCTCAGCCGTACCGGGTCCCCCACTGGTTTTGGCTACTTTTTATATGCCCCACGAGACAGGTCTCGCGGGGACCCCGAACAATTCATTAGTTCCGCGGCACCCGCCGCCGGGACAGTAGCGCGTGAGTCCGAGCATGCAATGGCTCGGGGATAGATGACACCACCACACTATGTTCTGTGCGGGAGGCAGAGGGGGCCTTGCGGGGAACGAGGCGAATTAGTGAATCAGGTAAT
>JAZOWC010000054.1:0-20308 GCA_045658985.1 Oscillospiraceae bacterium | reverse complement strand
GACGGGGATGTTTGCGGCCGAGCTGCGGGTGAAGAATGCGGTAATACCCGACTCCTTGAAGCACTTGAGCACCAGAGGGTAGGGATTCTTTTTGAGCACGATGGCAACGACGATGGGGTCGACAACGAATGCGACCACCAGCATACAGCCCACCAGCACCAGAAGCAGCTTGCCGTAATCGATGAATATGGCTGCGCCGTACTCGTTGACCGAGCTTGCAACCAGACCCAAAATACCGAAGGGTGCGATCTGAATGATCCAGCCGACTACTTTGGAGACGGCGCCGGACAGATCATTGAGTACCTCTTTGGTCTTGTCGCCTGCGACCTTGCGCAGAGACAGACCGAGGAAGATTGCCCATGTGAGGATACCCATATAATTGGTGTTGACGATTGCCGAGACGGGGTTCTGCACCATATTGGTAAGCAGGGTCCTGAACACCTCTGCCAGACCTGCGGGTGCGGCCTGCTGGGCAGCATCAAGACCTGCCAGAGGGATGGTGACGGGGAAGATGAAGCTTGCAGCTACTGCAGCCACAGCCGCAAGGAAGGTACTGAGCATATACAGAAAAATAACGGTGGAGAATCTGCTGCCCAGACCCTTGCCTGCGCTTGCCAGCGAGGAGATGACAAGGATGAATACCAGAACGGGTGCTATAGCTTTGAGTGCACCGACAAAAATATCACCGAATATGGTGACGAAGGATGCCTGAGGTACCCACAGTCCGAGAACGATACCGATAACAAGACCTACTGCTATGCGCAGTATGAGAGGTGTGCCTGTGTAGGCGTTGATTAGCTTTTTCATAAAAAATCTCCTGTCTGTTTTGCGTTATGCTACCGCACTGTCCCGATATTTTGTACACCGTGTACAAATCTGTCCTTGTGTATTGAACAGTTCTGCCAATTGTCCAAAAAAGGCCGAAACCTGCGGTATTTTCGCCAATTTGGTTATGATTGTAACAATATTTCGGCGATTTGTAAACACTTTTTTGTGATTATTTCAAATTTGTGTATACTACCCGTGTACCTTTGTATCAACGCCCGATATTTGGTGATTATGACGGCTTTGTTTGCCGCAAAAGCACATACGCAGAGTATTCTCCTGCAAAAACTTTTGAAAACCCCACAGACCGGCCGAAAGCAAAAGACCTTCAGCCTGCATTCTGCAGGCCGAAGGCCCTCTTTGTATTGTATAATCGGTGTTTATCGTTTGATATCGAAGGATATTTTGGTGCCGCCGGGGGTGGTGGCAATATGCATTTTGCCCTTCAGCTTGTCGCGGACGGTGGATTCGACGATACGCAGGCCGAGACTGCCGCTTCCTACGCAGGCAGGGTCAAATCCCACACCGTTGTCGATGACCGCAACCGTGTGGTACAGCTCGCCTTTGCCCACGATGACCTCTACCCTGCCCTCTGTCCTGCCGCAGAATCCGTGCTCAAAGGCATTGGTCACAAGCTCGGTTATGCACAGCGCAGCAGAGGTGGCGGCATCGGTGTCAAGCTCTATGTCATCGCAGGTCACCGAAAGGGTGATGTCCCTCTCGGGAGGCACCAGCGCCAGAAGATTGTGTCTGAGGCTGTCCAGCAGTGTCCGCATACTGAGGGTGCTCATATTCCCCGAGCTGTTCAGCAGGATATCGTGGACCGCCGCTATGGACAAAACACGGCTCACATTCTCTCTGAGGGCGGTCTTGACCACCTCGTTGTCGGTCTTTCTTGCCTGCAGGTTGAGTATGCTGGCTACCAGCTGCAGATTGTTCTTGACTCTGTGGTGCATCTCCCTGACTGCCACGCTGTTGCTGCCGGAGTCTGTGCCGAGGCTCAGCAGGGTGGTTTCTTCGCGGTCTTTGGCGAGCTCCTCGTATTTGCGCTGACGCTGCAGGTCGGAGCTGATATCCTTCTCCCTGATGAGCAGGGCGATTATCTCGTCATTATCGTTGCGCACCTGTGCCACGTTCTGACGGACACTGCGCATCTCCTGTGTGACCGCTTTGAGGTCGCATACGGGCACACCCATATGAAAGGCCTGAAACACCGCAGGCTCATTGGCTTTTGTGGCGTACTCTCCTACGATGTTCTTCTCGTAGGCGCTCACCCCCTGAGAGGGGCTCGCCTGCGCCACCACCACCGCCGTCTCCGTGTCAACAAGGCAGTCGAGAAAAACGTCGGCATTGGACACGTCGGCGATCAGGGGCAGAACCCTCTCCAACTCCTCCAGACGGCATATATCGGTATTTGTCAGCTTGGTATGCTGTGTACACAGCTCTCTCAGTTTTCCCATTATAATTTCTCTGTCTCTCTGCGCAGCAGCGCGGCGGCCTGCTCTTTTGTGCAGCCAAGCTGCTTTGCGCGCTCCTGAATCATTTTGAATGCCTCTTCTTCGGTGAGGCCTTTTTGGGTCATAAGTATTTTTTTTGCCCGAGCCACCTCGTCGCGGTCGGCTTCTTGTCTGAGCAGTGCCTCGGCGATCACCGTCATGGGCACGCGCTTGTCCATGGCCATCCGGCGCATCAGCTTGTATGCCTGACTCTCGCCGATATTCTCCTGACGGGCCAGCACCATCTGCGCCCGCTGCACAAGACGGCTGTCCTCAAGCTCACGGCGTGTTTTTTGGTTCTCCTCTCGGCTTTGGCGCAAACGCTGTCCCTGCGATACCGCCACCTCTATGGTGGGCAGCAGAAGCCTCTGCTCCACGGGCTTGACAAGATAGCCCATAACGCCCACCTGCTTGGCCCTCTCTATGCTTTCGCGGTCACTGTAAGCGGTCAGCAGGATCACGCATCCCGCCAGTTCCTCCGATACGATGGTCTCCGCCGCGCCGAAGCCGTCAAATACGGGCATCCTCACATCCAGAAACACCACGTCGGGTTTTTGGGATCTGCATACCTCTATAGCATCAAACCCATCGCCCGCTTCGCCCACGACATCCATGCCAAGTTCTTTGAGCATGCCTGCCAGGTCCATTCGGGTAATGGGTTCGTCATCAGCAATCACTACACGGTACATATAATTTCTCCTCGCTCACCTGCCGACGTCGGTACTCTCCCCTGCGGGCAGGTTACTGTATGCATATAGTAGCATAATCGCTATGGTAATTCAAGTTTTACAGCGGGGTATCGTCGGACAGATACCGAAGCAGGCTGTCTATGCCCCTGCCGTCTGCGGCCGATACCTCAAAGATCTTCTGCGCGCCCGCAAGCTCCAGCAGCTCACTTGCGCATCTGCGCTGCTCGGGGGTGGCAAGGTCGGTCTTGGTGACAACTCCCACGGCAGGCACGGGAAAAGATGCCGCGTGAGATGGCGAATACATAAATCTCTCCTGCGTGGCATCCTGCAGAAACAGCACCAGATCCACATCGGCAGAGGTGACAAGCAGACTGCCGAAATAGGAGCGATGCTCCAGATACTCTCCCGGAGTGTCAACGGTGTTGTTGACAAGCACCAGTGCCTGAGTTTTTTTGTAGGTTTGTTTCATGCCGTTAATGCGCTGGCAAAGTGTGGTCTTGCCGCATCCGACGGCGCCTATGAGCATGATTTTTTTCATGATCTGGTGATAACCGTGGGGGCAAACCTGAGCACGTTTTCGAGCACGCCGAGCACGTCTTTGAGGCCTGCCTCGACACTTGCAACGTCTCCGCCTATTACCAGCGAGCCGTTGAATCGGTCAACAAAGATGATCTCTATGTTGGCCGCTTTTGATGCCACGTCGGCGGCAATAATGGCGGCCTCGCCGGGGGTAATGGTCATAATTCCTATAGCGCCCTCGTTGTTTGTGATGACGCCGAGCTTTTTGTACAGCTCGCGGGTGGGATTGGCGATCAGATGTGCAAGCGTAACCTGCTTGCCCGGCACAAACTCCTGAATAATGCGCTGTTTATTCTCCGATTCAAACATCTGTATCACTCCTTATATCAAGCTTGAAAGAAGATCTTTGTGAGGGCTGGGTATGACTACCGACGAGATCAGCATCCCCTCGGCAGGCGAAGTATGGATACCGCAGTTTACCGCCTCGCGGACTGCGGCCACCTCACCCGTAAGCACCACAAAGGACTTGCCGCCTATGCCCGTGCCCAGTCTGACCTCTATCAGATCCACGTCGGCGGCTTTGACGGCGGCATCGGCGGCATACACCGAAGCCGTCACCGAGAAAAACTCCATAACGCCCACAGCCTTGATGCCGTCGGGCATATTGGTCATATTGATCGCGCGGATCACCTGCGGATGCACCCGAGGGATCACGCACTGATCCACCACGTGCCTGCCGCCTGTAACGCAGCCTGCGTCGATGGATGCTTTGACCGCCGCCACCTCACCGGTGAACAGCAGATAGTATTTGCCGGGGCAGCCCGCTTTGGAGAATATCAGATCCACGTCGGCAGTTTTGAGGACTGTATCCGCCGTTTCGATACCCTTTGCTATACTGTTAAGCTCCAAAAAACCGATAGTTTCCATAATCGCCACCCCTTATTCTTTGATGATCGTTATTCTGTCGCCTATTGATGCAACACGTCCGCTTATGGATGCGTGGATGTTGGCACCCAGTTTGCCCTGCTGAGGTGCGGCTATAAGCTCTCCCGCGCGGACACGGTCGCCCTCTCTGACCACGGCCTCGGCGGGTGCGCCGATATGCATATTCAGAGGAATATCCACCCTCTGCACATCGGCAGTGATGAGATCAACTATCTCATAATTATAGTATTTGTGCACTCCTGCGCGGGCGGCCACCTTTTCGGTGGGGGCTTTTCTGTACTCACGGGCAGGCTCGGGTGTATACTGATCCTCCGTGCGCTGATATCTGATACCTGCCTGCGCCAGCTCACGCTTGAGCATACCGTTGATCTTGCGAGGCATAAGTCCCATGGGGCAGGCGTAGGTCTCGCAGATTCCGCATTCACAGCACAAAAGCGCGTTGCGGATGTCCTTGTCGTCCAGCATATTTCCGCAGTCTATGCTGACGGCCATCTTGCGCATAATGCGGTGGGGCTCTATAGGATGGCCCAGAAGATGACGGGGGCACATCTGGGTGCAGTTGGTGCACTGGATGCATGCCGAACGGGCCTGCATGAGCATACGTCGGGTATCGGCCAGTTGAGCCATACCGTGATAGCTGTTTTTGGGCAATACCAGTATGCCCGAGGTGGTTTTGGTCACCACGGCTTTTTCGGCGTCGGTCTTTGAGAGCACCTTGCCCATCATCGGGCCGCCCGTGACTATAACGCAGTCGTCGAGCTTTGCGCCGCCCGCAAGCTCGATGCACTCAAAAAGGCTCGTTCCCACGGGAACGCGGAGTATGGCGGGCTTGCCTACTTCGCCCGTGACAGTCAGGTATTTGTGGGTAAGCGGTATTCCCGACAGCGCCTGATATACGGCGTATACGGTGGCAACATTGTTGACCACTGCACCCACCTGGGAGGGTAAACCTGCGGGAGGTACGACCCTGCCCGTTACCTCATATACTATGGTCTGCTCGTCGCCTGCGGGATAAAAGCTCTCCAGCTCGAACACCCGCACCTTGGCCTGCAGATCGGCGGCTGCACGTCTGAGGGCCGAGCACTCCTCGTGATAGTGGCCTTTGAGCGCGATCACCGCGTTGGGGATATTAAGCTCCTTTGCCATAAGATCGGTGGTCGAAACGATCTGCTCGGCCATATTGCGCATCAGATACCGATCGTTGCGCAGCAGAGGCTCGCATTCCGCTCCGTTGATTATAAGGTACTCAAATGCACCCTTGAGTTTTACGTGAGTGGGGAACCCCGCTCCTCCGCAGCCGACGACACCTGCTGCCTCGATCATATCCAGCAAACCCATAGTCAATCTCTCCCGTTATTTTGCAGAGTCTTTGGTCTCCAGCGAATCAATAATACCGACGATGGCCATATCGGAGGGCACATCGTCGCTGCCAAACACCTTGCGTGCGGTGCTGCCCGAGACCACCAGAACCATCTCGCCGATGCCTGCGCCTACCGTGTCGGCCGCAACAAAGACACTGTCCTCACCGCCGCCGTATTCGGGACTCTGTTTGACTACCATCAGCTTGAGGCCTTCCAGTTTTTCTTCTTTTTTGGTTGCCCAGACGTGGCCTATTACTTTACAAATAATCATTACGTTCTCTCCATTCTCATCGGCTTGTATACTCGACCGTCAGTCCTGCTCTGCGGAATATATCCTGCGCCGACGGGGTAATTACCGTTCCCCTCTCCACGCTCACCGAGCCTTTTGCGCCCACCGACATCGCCAGTGCGTCACGCTCGGTTATGACACGCTGTTTGGTGCCTGCGCTGCCCTGAACGGGCACAGCCGCAGCCCCGCCGAACCTGGGCGGTTTGGCCGCGGGGACGGGGGTATCACAGAGCTTGTCACGGGTCAGCAGCTTGACTCCAAAGCCCTGAACGGTCCTGACGTGGTTCTCAAGCACAGCATACAGTCCCGTGCTGCTTTTGCCTGCATATTTGCGATGCTCCGGAGCGGTCTCAAGCATAACCACCTCGATGCCGTTGAGCAATGCGCCGATGACAGCGCAGCAGGCACTTCCGCAGGGTCTGCCCTGAGCCAGATCGGCAAGCTGCACAAGATCCAGCCGTGTGATTATCACTCTGCCGTAGCGGAGAATATCGGCCTGCTTCTCATATGCGTCCAGTCCCTCAAGCTTTGCATCCATACACAGTCGGGAGGGCACCTGAGCGCAGTCGCCCACAACAAGATACCTGACACGGTCATCCTGCTCGCAGGCTGTGGGGGCATTGCCGCCCATAGCTGCCAGCACCTGTCTGGTGACAGCCTCTATGATCTGCTGCATATCCGTATCCTTCATTCTCTTCACCTGCCTTTTATCAGTATACCCTGTGTGTTTGCGTCGACGGCGGCCGCGTTGGCCTCGTCAAAGTCAATATGCACCGCAAGTCTGGATGCGCGGCTGACCCGCACCTCAACATTGTCGAGGGTGGCGGGACGGGCGGTATCCAGCCTGATACGGACGGTCTGTCCGTCGCTCACGCCGTAATTTTTGGCGTCCTCGGGGGTCATATGCACGTGGGCTTTGGCAACTATTACCGAGCCTTTTGCCTCATACATTCCCGCGGGGCCCAGTATCAGCACGTCGCCGCCCCCGCTGAGATCTCCCGACAGCCTGACGGGAGCGCTGATGCCCAGACTCCTTGTATCGGTCAGAGACAGCTCCACCTGCACCTGCTTGCGGGCAGGGCCGAGCACCGCCACATTGTCTATCTCGCCCTTGCGGGTAACAAGCTTGACACGCTCCTGCGCCAAAAACTGTCCCGGCTGGCTCAGGTCGCGTTTTTGAGAGAGCTGATAGCCTGCGCCGAACAGTACGCTCAGGGCCTCCTCGGTCAGGTGAACGTGACGGGCGGAGATCTCCACCGGCACGGTCTGTCCCGCGGAGACGGATGCGCCCGCACCCGCGCCCGATATAACGCCTGCCACTATGTCTCTGATGTCTTTTTCGCTGAAATAATTCATGTCACGCTCTCCCATTGTACCTGCCTGCCACGTCGCGGCAGAACAGAATATAAACACAGCTCGAAAGTCTGTTGAGGGCTCTGAGAATATCCTCTCTCGAGCATCCTCTTTTATCCCCCGCGAAGGCCTGTGCCGCCGCCAGCTCCACCTCACGCACCTGAGTACGCAGGCGGTTGAGTGCTATGGACGTTCTGCACATTCTGCAGTTGGGGATGGGGTGGTCGATGCCTATGTGCTCCTTGACGTTGTGAGAAACACGGCGTATCTCATCGCTGTCCATACCCAGCATCCTGCGTTCTTCAAGGGGCATGTCCTTGACCTCGGCAGCCAGAATGAGCCGCAGATTGCCGAGCAGATCTTCCAGCTCGTCCACCAGCTTGTTTTTGCCCTCCTCCCGCGCCACCAACTGAACACCTATCAGCTGAGCCATAAGACAGTCGATCTTGCCGCGCAGGAAGATGCGCGGGTGGGTCTTGGGCACCAGAAGGTTACCACGCAGATGGGTCATAAACTCGCCCTTGTCCGCGATCTCCTCACCCGTTTCGGCATCACGGTATCGGGCTTTGCCCGAAGCGGAGGCATTGTCGACGGTCATTTTGCCGCACGCCGCAGAAGGCTCTGTGTATACCAGCTTGATATTATGTTCTCTCAAATAATCCCGCGCGGCAGGGGTCAAGACCGTACCCCTCTCCACGCTCAAAGCGGTGACTCCGCCGCTGCAGCGGGCACGCAGCTCAATATCTGTCAGCACCTTTTGTTTCATACGACCGTCCACCTTCCTGTGATACATGGCCTGCAGAGGCAGGCCGAGGTTATATTATTCGGCCTTGCCGCCCAGAGTGGGGAGAATGAACTCCACATCATCGTGGGGTCTGGGGATAACGTGTACGCTGAGAAGCTCGCCCACGCGGGAAGCTGCTGCTGCGCCTGCGTCGGTTGCTGCCTTGACTGCGCCGACGTCGCCGCGAACCATAACGGTGACCAGACCGCCGCCTACGTGTACTTTGCCGATGAGCTTGACGTTTGCTGCCTTGACCATTGCGTCAGCTGCTTCGATAGAACCTACGAGACCTTTTGTCTCGACCATACCCAGTGCCTGAAGATTAGCCATTTTGTTTTCCTCCTGAATGTTAAATATAATTTGTCTGTCAAAAACTTATGCGCGGTCGCAATTGTCCAGAGCGGGGAGAATGAACTCCACGTCGTCGTGGGGTCTGGGGATAACGTGTACGCTGAGAAGCTCGCCTACGCGGGAAGCTGCTGCTGCGCCTGCGTCGGTTGCCGACTTGACTGCGCCGACGTCGCCGCGAACCATAACGGAGACCAGACCGCCGCCTACGTGTACTTTGCCGATGAGTTTGACGTTTGCGGCCTTGACCATTGCGTCTGCCGCCTCGATAGCGCCGATGAGTCCTTTGGTTTCGATCATACCCAGTGCCTGTAAGTTTGCCATAATTTTTTCCTCCGTATTATAAATATTTTTTATTTGTTTTTATGTTTTTTTCAGCGGTTTGTCATCTGCGCGATGACCGTACGTGCGATCGCCTCAATATCTGCGCGGGTCAGAGTGGTTGCGCTCTTTTGCTCACCGCAGCAGTCTGCGGCAGTACATTCGGCAGCATCGGTGCCGCGCAGGTCACTCAGCTCCTTACAGCCCCATGCCACTCTGCGGATATTGATAAGGTTGAGAGGCCCTACGTTGTCCGAAGTAGAGCTTCCGCCAACCGCGCCGCAGCCCAGAGTCAGCGCAGGCTGAAGTCCCGTGGTCGCGCCAACGCCGCCCAGCGCGCCGGGGGTGTTGACCAGCAGACGGGAGACGGGTTTTTTGAGTGAAAACTCTCTGATAACGCTCTTGTCCTCACTGTGGATGACCATAGTGTGGCCTCTGCCCTCGTTACTCAATATCTCGATACAGCGGTGGCAGGCACTCTCCCAGCTGTCTTCCACGTAGAAGGCCAGAATGGGGCACAGCTTCTCTCTGGAGTAGGGGTTATCCTTGCCCACCGTGCTCTGACGGGAGATGAGAACCCGAGTACCCTGCGGGATATTTATGCCCGCCATATCGGCAATAGCCGCGGCGGTCTTGCCAACGATCTTGGGATTCATGGTGCCGTTGGCACGCATGATAAATGCGCCGACTTTACGGCTCTCTTCATCGGTGAGGAAGTATCCTCCCTGCCTCCTAACCTCGGCTTCCACCCGGTCGGCTATGCACCGCTCGGTGACTATACTCTGCTCGGATGCGCAGATAGTGCCGTTGTCAAAGGTCTTGCTGTCAAAAATCCTGCGCACTGCGGTGGGGATATCGGCGGATTTTTCGATGTAGGCGGGGCCGTTGCCCGGGCCTACGCCCAGCGCGGGGTTGCCCGAGCTGTATGCGGCTCTGACCATTGCCTCGCCGCCGGTTGCAAGAATAATGCCGATATCGGGGTGTCTGAGCAGTGCCTGCGTACCCTCTGCCAAAGGTACGGTCACGCACTGGACGATGCCGTCGGGTGCGCCTGCGGCTTTGGCCGCCTGCCCGATGACCCTGAAGGTCTCCAAAATACAGTTTTTTGCGCCCGGATGGGGGCTGATGACGATACTGTTGCCTGCTTTGAGGGATATGAGGCACTTGTACATGACTGTGGACGTGGGGTTGGTGGACGGTATCAGCGCCGCTACAACGCCCATGGGCACGCCGATCTCGGTAACGCCGGTTGCGCTGTCCTCGCTGAGCACTCCCACGGTTTTGAGATCCTTGATGCTCTCATAGGTCACGGTACTGCCAAGCCGGTTTTTGAGCACCTTGTCCTGCCATACGCCGAAGCCGGTCTCCTCACAAGCCATCTTGGCCAGACGCTCGCACTGAGCCTCGCAGGCCAGAGCCACCGCTCTGACTATATCGTCAACCTGCTGCTGGGTGTATTGGGAGTATTCTTTCTGCGCCTGTTTGGCTTTTGCCACCAGGTTGCGAACCTCCTGTATCGATTGCAGATCCTTGTCGAACTCCAAAATCGATCTTCCTCCTTTCGCAGATATATTCATCTGCTGTGTTTATTCAAAAATATTTTTTATTCGGATATAACGGGGTTCTGCGCCACCGAGCACACCGCGTCTGCGAAGGCTCTGCAGGCCGCCAGACAGGCCGCCTGATCGCCCGTGAGCAGACCGCCCGCAAAGTTGGTCTCGGTGGGCGGGCCGTAAAAGAGTCTGAGCTCAACCGCCGCTGCCTTGAGCGCCGCATCCAGCGCCACGATGGCCTCGGCGGGGGGCGCGATCAGGTATGCCATAGCCGTTCCCTCGGGCACTCCTGCTTCTTTTGACAAGTAGCTGCCCGTGCGGGAAATGCAGTGGGCAAAATACACTATGCTGTCATCGTCGTTGGCGCTGACAAAGTGGGCATCCTGCTCAATATACCTGACGGCCGCGTCAAGTCCGCTTTTGACCTCTGCAGGATCCTCGCCTGCAAGTATGCCGATGAACTCGCCTGCAAGCCTGGTGCCTGCGTTGGACGCGCCCGCGTACATACTCCGCGCATAGGCCACGGTCACGTTGGCTTTTTTGGTGGCCTCGTCGAGAGCGGCATAGGATACGTCGTCGCAGTCGGTGGTTATTATGCCCAGACTGCGCATACCGCGCGGCAGCTTGAGGCTCCGGAGCAACGTGGGGTCTGCGTTGGGGATCATCTGCAGGCTGAGCACGGTGGTTTTCATTGCATCGTCACGCATTGTTCACCGCTCACTTCCTGAGATCGACGCCGCTGGCCTTCTGCCGCAGGATCTGATCTATGACCTCTACTATGTATGCTCCTGCCTCCACAGCGGGAAGTCCGTTGCGGTGGATATTGGACACTACCGTGCGTTTGGCCTCGGGCATACCCACGTATGCGTTGTACACTATATATGCGCTCATACTCTCTGCGGTGGCAAGTCCCGGGCGCTCACCGATCAGCACGCAGACGACTTTGGCGCCCAGCAGCTCGGAAACGTGATCCTCAGCCGCCACCCGGCCGTAGCGGAGATAGAAGGGTGTGCCGACTTTGAGCCCCTTGGCTTTCAGTCCGTCGGTAAGAATGGGCAATATCCTCTCGAGATTGGCTTCGATAGCCGCCGAGCTCAGGCCGTCGGATGCAAATATCTGCACGTCGGGATTGGGAGTACAGCTGCGTCTGAGTGCCTCTGCCGATTGGTCATTGAGTTTTCTGCCCAGATCGGGACGGGTCATATAGGTGTCCTTGCAGTCGCATTTGCTCTGCACGGTCATCAGTCCCAGTCGCTCTATAAGCTGCTCGTCAACGTCGGCAAACACCGAGTCCCGAGCCTTTGCGTGGTCGGCGCGCATGGCCAGCATGGTCTGGGTATTGAGACGGGGACCCGATTTTCCCACGCCGATTCGGGCGTTGGTGGTCTTTTTCATACGGAGCAGCGACTCGTTGTCGCAGGCATCCTTCAGCAGAGGTTTGGCTTTGACCTCCTGAGACGTGATATCCGTCTGCGCGGTGTCCGACTGTGCGGGGGCAGGTGTCTGCTCACCGTCGGGCAGGATGACAAAGCCTTTTTCCTTGAGCTGACGCATTACCTCTTCGGCAATGCGGTTTATCAGTTTTTCGTCCAGCAAACCATTCACCTCCTGCCTGTGAATATAGTGGGATCGCCTGCTCTGTCGGTCAGGCGGCCGTCATGCATAATGCCCATTTTTTCCAGCCAGAGCTCAAACTCACGGATGGGCCGCAGCGAAAGCACCTCGCGGATAGCCGCCGAATCGTGATAGGCATTGGTCTGATAGTTGAGCATAATATCGTCGCCCGCAGGCACGCCCAATATGTAATTGACGCCCGCAGAGGCAAGCAGCACAGACAGATTCTCTATATCGTTCTGATCTGCCATCATATGATTGGTGTAGCAGCAGTCGCAGCCCATGGGGATGCCCGACAGCTTGCCCATAAAATGATCCTCAAGTCCTGCTCTGATGACCTGCTTGCTGTCATACAGATACTCGGGGCCGATAAAGCCTACCACCGTGTTGACCATAAAAGGCTCAAACTCACGGGCAAAGGCGTAGCATCTGGCCTCCATGGTCACCTGATCGGCGCCGTAATGGGCATCCGAGGACAGCTCACTGCCCTGACCTGTCTCAAAGTAGAGCACGTTGGGGCCTTTGGCCGTGCCCCGCTCTTTGAGCAGAGCCCGTGCCTCCCGCACCGTGTCGGCGCTGAAGCCGAAGGCACTGTTGCCCTTCTGACTGCCTGCGATGGACTGGAACACCATATCGCAGGGTGCGCCGCGTTTGATGGCTTCGATCTGTGCGGTGATATGACCCAGTACACAGATCTGTGTGGGGATCTGATACTTGTTCTTGATCTCGTCAAAACGCTTCAGGACCTCGGACAGGCTGGACACAGTATCGTTGACGGGATTGAGTCCCAGCAGAGCGTCGCCGCAGCCGTAGCTGAGTCCCTCAAGCAGAGAGGCTGTGATGCCCTCTACGTTGTCGGTGGGGTGGTTGGGCTGCAGGCGGGTGGAAAGTGTGCCCCGCTGTCCTATGGTGGTGTTGCAGGTGGCGGTGACGCGCACCTTGTTGGCGACGTAGATCAGGTCGAGATTGCTCATCAGCTTGCATACGCCTGCAACCGTCTCTGCGGTCAGGCCGCGGCCGAGAGCGCGTATATCCGCCTCGGTGGTTTTGTAGCCGAGGATGTACTCTCTCAGTTCGGCCATAGTCCAATGCTTGATGCGGTCATATACGGCCATATCCAGAGAATCCTGATTGAGGCGGGTGACCTCATCGTCCTCGTAGCTCACCACCGGGTTCTCACGCAGATCCCGCACCAGCATATGGCTGAGTACCTCTTTTGCGGCGATGCGCTCAAGATCGCTCGCGGCGGCCACGCCTGCAAGTATGTCACCGGATTTTTCTTCGTTGGCTTTTGCCAGAACCTCTTTGACCGAGTTGAATGTAAACTTCTTTCCCCCGATAATGGTGGAAAATCCCATAAATATCCTCTCCTTCTTCAGCCAAAAACCAAAGTTTTGACTATCACGGGCACCACAAGTCCGTCCATAAGCGGCCGCCCTATATCCACAAAATCATTCACTTCTACCGATATGCCATCTATCGCCGCCACCTTGCGTCTGCCGTCTGCGCAAGCTCTGAGGGCAAAGCCGAGGGCTTTTGCCATATCATGCTCCAGCACCACAAGGATGGGTTTGGTGTCGGGAAGTATGGGCCCCAGAGCATCCGCGATACATCCCGCAAGCTTCTTGATCTCGGTATAATCGGGGTCAGCTTTGCCCTGCATGGCAAGTATGAAATGGTCTGTGTCGCTCTGATCCATAAACCATCGGGCTTTTTCACTCAGCCACTCTGTATCCCCCGCAAAGCAATGCTCCTGCTCCCGCTCGTCAAGCTTGAGCACGGGGATGTTCTTGAGGGGAAAGAGCAGGGATGAGTACGCGATGGTGCTGCCCGAAATGGAGGTGGTGTAGGTGCCTGCGCCCACCACCGTTGCCCTGATGGTCTCGCCTGCGGGCAGCTGTCTGCAGGCACCGATAAGTGGATGGCTGCGGATGGATGCACCCAGCAGCACACCTATATCCCCGTAGCGGAGAATATCATCGTCGGGAGTGTATATACAGTCGGCAACTCCCCCCGAAAAACACAGATAATCGGCTCTTTTGCTCAAACTCAGGTCGGTGCTGCTCGGGGTGCGTACACTCTCAAACAGCGGCTCTCTGTCCTGCAGGCCCATAGCCTGAGCCAGCAGGTCGGCCATTTTGTCGGTAACGGCGCGCAGGGCATTCGGGGTGGTTTTTTGGCCCTCGCGGAGGTTTAGTCCCAGAGAGTCTGCGATACGCCGCGCCGACGGACTGAGGTAAGTGACCGTGAGATCCTGATTGAGGCGGATAAGCCGTCCGCCGATGTCCAGACAGCCTTTTGCCACTGCCCTGCCGCAGTCAAACACGGCTATATTGGTGGTGCCGCCGCCTATATCGAGATTGATGACCGAACATTCGCGGTCGATGCTGTACTGATAGGCTCCGCTGCCTTTGGCGGCGATGATCGACTCAAGATCGGGCCCTGCGGTGGATACCACAAACTCACCCGCAAAGCCGCTGAGCTGCTCGGTGACGGCGGCGGCGTTGTCCTTGCGCGCCGATTCGCCGGTGATTATCACCGCTCCCGTGTGCAGATCCCCCGGGCTGATGCCTGCGCGGCGGTACTCCTGCTCAACTATCCGTCTGACTCCCTCTCCGTCCAGAGTGGAGGAGTCTCTGAGCGGTGTCAGGTGAACCTCGCTCTTGTAGAGCAGTTCTTTTGATACTATGGAAATACGGGGCGCGGAAAAATAATCCGCCATATTGTCCACCAGCAGCCGACTAAAAATAACCTGTGTAGTGGATGTTCCTATGTCGATACCCACGCTCAAAATCTCAGACGGCACGGTGATTCACCCCCTAAAAATGCCCAAAAAAGCGCAAAAGACCAAGGCGAGTAGCTCGCCTTGGCCTTTTTGCCATACTCGGCACCCTGTTGTGCCGGTCACGGTAAGGTCAATATAACACAAAAAATCCCGTCTGTCAATACGCTCCTCTGTCCGCAGGCGGGTGATTGCGACGGGATTTTTGCTTTGATTATTGCTGCGGATATGATAGTATATATCTGTGACATTCATCCTATTCTGACAAAGATCGGCGGTGCAATATATGACAGAAGTAGTAGCGGCCCTCATATGGGACAAAAACAGATTTATGATATGTCAGCGGCCCGGGCACAAGGCGCGGGGACTGCTCTGGGAATTTGTGGGCGGCAAGGTTGAGCCCGGTGAGACAAAACAGCAGGCGCTGGTGCGCGAATGCCGCGAGGAGCTGGGGATAAGGCTGAGCGTGGGCGAGGTTTTTATGGAAGTGGTGCACACATATCCCGACATTACGGTGCATCTGACCCTCTTCTGTGCCACAATAGCCGAGGGCATCCCTCAAAAGCTTGAGCACAACGACATCCGCTGGATCACCCCCGCGCAGATCCCCGTGTATGATTTCTGCCCCGCCGACGAGGAGATACTCCGGCGGATCACAGAGGTATATTCAGGTAAATAACGGGCGAGTTTTTTTGTGCATTGAGCGGCAGACGCCGGCACAAAGCAAAAATCCGTTGTTTTTTGTCGATATTTTTGATACAATAAAGGGTAGCACTACAGAAAGCGAGCGTTATCTATGAACAGAAAATTCAGGCTGTCCACGGCTTTGGACGTTGACGATCTTTTGATGGAATGCGTACCATACGCCATCCGTCTTGCCAACGAAAAATATAATTTCAATCCTCCCCTCTCCATCTACGAGGTGGACAGATGGGGCAAAATGGGCACACGCGCGGACGTGATATTCGAGTTTTTCAATGACCCCGAGTTTTTCCGCACACAGCCCGTCATTCAGGGCGCAAAGGAGTTTGTCCGCAAGCTGTCCAAGATGACCGAGGTGTTTATATCCACCTCAGTCTATCCCCAGTTTATGAGCATACGGGCACAGAGGATCATGGAGGAGTTCCCCGAGATTCCCGCCAACCATATATATATGGGCTCCCGCAAGGATAAGATCGACGTGGACATACTCTTTGATGACGGCGCTCACAACGTCTTTGCCTCCAACGCCGCATACCCCATCCTCATGCGCCGTCCCTGGAACCGCGAGGCCACAGGCATACTGGCCGTCAACACCTATGACGAGTTTCTCAAGCTGGTTGAGGTCATCTCGGACAGCTACAGCGTCAGGCAGACACAATTTTCTCTCAAAGAGCCTTCGGTCATTGTTCTGGTCGGCCCCTCGGGCAGCCGCAAGAACGATATTATGCGCTCTCTCGTCAACTCCTGCACCACCATTGAGCGTCTGCCCAGCTACACCACGGTGGAGCAGATGAATATGTTCACCATGGACCGATACAAGCACATTTCCGAGCAGGAGTTTTTGCAGATGCATCAGCAGGGTGAGCTGTTTGAGTCCACCAACTACGCCAACCATTTTTACGGCTCGCGCAAGGGCGACGTAGAGGAGATCCTCGCCCGCGGCAAGCACGTCATCACCGTAATGGACATCTGCGGCGCAATGTCCATGAAGACACATTTCCCCAACGTGGTAACCATCTTTGTCAAGCGTGACGAGTACGACATTATGACCGATATTCTGGAAAAAGAAATCTCCACCCACGAAAAGGTCAACCGTCTCCGCTCTCTGGAATCGGAGCGCAAAAATGCCGAGGTCTGCGACTATATCGTGGAATACCGCTCCTGCGAGGACACAGTAAAACAGATCATAGACACTCTGGAGCTTAAATAATCCTCTCGATCCGACTAAATATGTCATTTTTATTACATTTTTGTGTAGAAAATTGTCGAACGGTATGTTATAATAATAAATTGGTGAAAATCGTTCGTATACGGAGTGTATAGAGATGGATTACTCATTACAGAAAGCAAGCATATGGAAAAGAGCCGCAGCGTGGCTGTTGGATGCCATTTTGGTATGCATCCTGGCCACCGGTTTCGGCTTTTTGCTTTCTTCTTTGCTAAGCTATGACAGCTACAACCGAACTCTCAACGACGGATACTCCCATTATGAGGAGCTTTACGGCGTTTCGTTTGAAATATCCTATGAGGAGCACGAGGCTCTGTCATCGGATGCACGGCAGAATTGGGATAACGCATACAACGCCCTGATACAAGACAAGGACGTGATGTATGCCTATAATATGGTCATCAATCTCACCATGATCATAGTGACCATAGGTATTCTGCTGGGCGTGCTGGTGCTGGAGTTTGCCGTGCCTCTTTTTTTGGGCAACGGACAGACTTTGGGCAAAAAAATGTTCGGCATCTGCCTCATGAGAACAGACGGTGTCAGAATCAACTCCCTGCAGCTGCTGACACGTACTCTGCTGGGCAAATACACGGTGGAGACCATGATCCCCGTATTCTCGGTGCTGATGCTCTATCTGCGCGGCGCGGGGATAGGCATCATTATCCTCGGCGCACTGGCTGTAGCTCAGCTTGTTTGTCTGTGCGTCACCCGCACCAACTCGGCGCTCCACGACCTGATGGCCGGCACCGTAGCGGTGGACAAGCACAGCCAGCAGATTTTTGAATCAAAGACTCAGCTCATCGAGCACCAAAAAAAGCTGGCCGCCGAAAAGGCCGCCCGCCAGACCTATTGATACCTATTATATAAATATAATTAAAAAACATACACAGAAAGGGAATTGGTATGAAAGTAGTCCTGCAAAATCTGACAAAAATCTTCCCCAGCCGCGACAAAAAAGCCGGCAAAGAGGTTGTTGCTGTCAATGATTTCACTTTTGAGATTCCTGACGGTAAGCTCATCGGTCTTCTCGGCCCCTCCGGCTGCGGCAAGAGCACGACCCTGTACATGATCAGCGGTCTGCAGAAGCCCACCTCGGGAAAGATCTTCTTTGGCGATGACGATGTTACCGAACTGTCTACGGAGAACAGAGGCATCGGTCTGGTGTTCCAGAACTATGCGCTCTATCCCCATATGACCGTTCTGCAAAACATCCTCTTCCCCCTGCAGAATCTCAAGGGCAGCGACAAGCTGAGCAAGGCTGATATGCTTCAGCGCGCACATGAGGTTGCCAAGCTGGTTCAGATCGACGAGCTGATGGAGCGCAAGCCCAGCGAGCTGTCCGGCGGTCAGCAGCAGCGTGTTGCAATCGCCCGCGCACTGGTCAAGATGCCCCGTGTTCTGCTGCTCGACGAGCCTCTCTCCAACCTCGATGCACGTCTGCGTCTGCAGACCCGTGAGGAGATCCGCCGTATCCAGAAGGAGACCGGCATCACCACCGTATTCGTCACCCACGATCAGGAGGAGGCTATGTCCATCTCCGATATGATCGTTGTTATGAAGCTGGGTGTGCTTCAGCAGATCGGCAAGCCTCAGGACGTATACGACGACCCCACCAATCTGTTTGTTGCCAAGTTCCTCGGCACACCTCCCATCAACGTGCTTGAGGGCAAGGTCAAGGACGGCAAGGTATTCGTAGGCGAGGACTGTGTGCTTGAGGTCGGCGGCGTGGAGGATCAGGAGGTCTATGTGGGCATCCGTCCCGAAGGCTTCGAGCTGAGCGAAAACGGCGCTCTGCGATGCACTCTGAGCAATCTGGAGGTCATGGGCCGCGACGTAAGCATCGTATCCACCCATCCCGCATCCCTCAATCCCCAGATCCGCTCCATCATCAACGCCGACAACAAGGTGGACACCACCAAGACCGAGGTACGCTACAACGTAAAGCCTCACAAGTTCTTCCTGTTCAACAAGCAGACCGAAGAGCGCATCCGCTACGAGGTAAAGTAATATGGTTGACAGCAAACAGCAATGGAAGGCTTGGTTATATCTGGCACCGGCGATCATCCTGCTGCTGATATTTACCGTATGGCCTATTATCAATACCGTCAGAATGGCGTTTATGGAGGGCTACAACGGCCTCGCCATCGTGGGCGGTGCAAGCTTTGAGTTCGGCATCGGCAACTTCCGCAGGGTGCTGGGACTGACGAGCTTCACAAGCAGTCTGTACAACACGGCTCTGCTGTGTGTGCTGACCGTGCCCATCTCCACACTTCTGGCTCTGCTTATCGCAGTTGCTCTCAACTCCATCAAGTTTTTGCAGAAGGGTCTGCAGACCGTATTCTTCCTGCCCTACGTCACCAACTCCATCGCCATAGGCATGGTTTTTGCCGCAATGTTCAACATCGTCGGCAATATGGGTACCGACGGTCACGATATCATCATCACCGCAGGTATCATCAACAACGTTATCGAGCTGTTTGGCGGCGAGCCCATCAACTGGATCAACGCAGGCTCCTCCTACTGGGCAAACATTACCGTTATGGTAGTGTACATCGTATGGAATGCCCTGCCCTTCAAGATCCTCGTGCTTCTGGGCGGTCTGCAGGGCATCAACAAGCAGTACTACGATGCTGCCAAGGTTGACGGCACTCCCCGTTCCAGAGTATTCACACGCATTACAGTCCCCCTGCTCTCTCCCATGCTTGCATACGTCATAATCACCGGCTTCATCGGCGGCTTCAAGGAATACTCCAGCATAGTCGGTATATTCGGCGAGGACATGGGCCCCGCGGGCGCGCCCGGCAGGCTCAACACCATAGTCGGCTATATCTATGACTCTCTGCCCAAGATGAACTACGGCGTAGCAAGCGCCGCAGCGCTGATCCTGTTCGGAATCATCTTTGTCGTAACGATGATCAACATGCAGGTCAGCAAAAAACGAGTCCATTATTGAGAGGTGTACTATGGCTAACAAAGAAAACACCATAATGCACGAGCGGAATATGAAGACCATGTCCGCAAAGCAGCTGGTAGGCCATACTCTGGTCAAGGCTGCCCTCTACGTGTTCTTGCTGGCAATGGCGCTGATTGTGCTCTTCCCCTTCTACTGGATGGTCATCTCCTCACTGAAAACTCTGGCTGAGTACCGTCTGACTATTCCCACTCTGTGGCCTCAGACCATTATGCTGAGCAACTACGCAGAGGCATTCACCACCGCAAATCTGGGACGGCTGTTCCTCAACACCGCATACGTGGGCGTGGTGTCCACCCTGCTGTCTCTGGTGATCACCGTTCTGTCGGCATTTGCCTTTGCGCGGCTTGAGTTCAAGGGCAAAAACGCCATGTTTGCCGCGCTGCTGGCAACCATGATGATCCCCGGCGAGCTGTTTACCATCACTAACTATGCCACCATCTACTCCTTTGGCTGGATGAATCCCTTCAGGGTACTGATCATCCCCTTCCTGGTCAGCGTGTTCTATATCTATCTGCTGCGCCA
>JAZOWC010000053.1:0-80835 GCA_045658985.1 Oscillospiraceae bacterium | reverse complement strand
TGGCGTTACGCTTGGCAACGGTAGCACCTAGTTTGTTGCTATTGCCAACGATATCATCAAACAGACCTGCGAAATTATCTTCGCTTTCACTGCCCTTTGCAGAGTCTTCAATGTTTTTGGAGATTGTCTCCAGGGTCATGTTCAGGTTTTCATCACCCGCTGCCTTTTTTCGTAGATTGCAGAAAAGTTCGGAGGGGAGAATGAAAAAGCCTTTTGTCTTGACCATATCTTCACGAGCCTGTTCTGCATCTTCGTCAGGCAGCAAGGCATAATCAAAGCCTTCATTACCGGCTTCGATTTCGCCCTCGTTAATATAGTTGGTCAGATTTTCAGAAATATAGCGATAGAACATCATGCCTAACACATAGGACTTGAAGTCCCATCCGTCTACGCTTCCACGCAGGCCGTCAGCAATCGCCCATATTGCACGATGGAGTTCATCTCTTTCTTGATCTTTTCTAATATCAGCCATTGCGTTTTCCTCCGTTTATGTTTCCAACTGTTTTTCTGTATTTTTCAGGATTTTTCAGATATGCTTCTGCCGCTTCATTGAAAAAATCAGCAAGTGAGCTATCATCCTGTATTAACGCCAATTTCAACTGTTTGTGTAGTGACGCAGGTAAACGCACTTGTACCTGCTTATCACGATCCGATTTCAGATCTGTTTTCTGCATCACTTGCCACCTCCAAATGATATCATTATATCTGGATATAATGATATCATATTTTGGCAAAAAAGTCAATAGAACCGAGGAAAACGCAGAAAAAGCCGCTCTATGCTACCCGTAAAAGCAACATAGAGCGGCTTCGTCAACTTGTGAAATTAGAGTTCTTCCATGACCTCCAACATCATTCTTGCGCCCAGCTTAAAGCCATTCTGGAAAATCAAACAGTCTGTATTGGTTTGATGCTCTCGCACACAATCGGTATATTTCTCAAATAGTTCTTTCTGCTCGTCCGTCATAGTGGCTTTGAGCTTTTCTTCATTCCTGCAAATCAGCTCCAGCAGCTTTTTGTATTCCTTGCAAGAGGATGTGTCATACTCGGTTGGCTCGATGTTGCCGTACCAAAACTCTTCGAGGATTCTCATACCGCATCCTCCTCATAGATCATCTCACGCAGAACAATTTCCTCTGCACGATTCCGGATACTGTTCATAGCACCTACCCACGCCATCTGATCGTGCTGCTTCATGTGCTCCGTCACATCCTCAGATTCCTTCATCTGCTCGATGATAAGTTCAAGGCGGCTCTGTGCCTGCTCATTCAAATCAGCCAGATATGTCCACAGTTCACCACTAAGGCACAGATCATTGAAGCGGATAGGGTTATGCTCCTTGATATAATCTCTGTGCATCCGTCCCCACCGACCAATAGGTCTGTTTTCCTCCGGTAAGCGAATATCGGGAATATAGTAATCACCGCAACGGATATAGTTCAGTTCCTGCATCATATGTACCTCCAATAAGATTCAAACATTCTGTTAAAGATAGAAAAAGGCGATACCTGGTTCTGAAAACCAAGTATCGCCAATTTTTCTTGTCGCACTCCTGTACGGCAGCTACCCTATGCCAGTAATGTTCTCATACTGTCTTATTGGAAACTACGGTATGGCGGTCTGTTTTTTTTAAAATCCGTCAAACAGATTCAGCTGATTTGTTTTTGGTATTCCACTCAACGCGCCGCACATATCCAGCGACTCGATAACAGCCTTGGATACTTTGTCGCAGCGGGATATTATGTCCTCAGCAGACATAAAACGTCCGTTTTTGCGTTCCTCGACAATGCTCTGTGCCGCGGCCTCACCAAGTCCGGGGATAGATGTAAACGGCATACGCAACGCGTTTCCTTCGATTAAAAAGTTCTTGACGTCCGAGCGGTAAATATCCACCGGCAGGAATGTAAATCCGCGCTTGTAGAACTCGTGGCAGATCTCCAGTGTGGACATAACATCATCCTCGAGAGATGAACGTTTGCCCTGCGCTTTGAGATTCCTGTAACGTTTGCAGACCTCGGCATCACCGTCACCCATATAGGTACCGTCAAATGCTTTGGATCGGATGGCAAAATACGCACCGTAAAAGTCAAGAGGCCTGTGCACCTTGAACCAAGCTATTCTGAACGCATTGGTAACGTATGCTACTGCGTGAGCACGAGGGAACATATACTTGATGGTCTTACAGGATGTGATATACCATTCGGGCACGTTATGCTCACGCATCAGTTCTTCCCACTCGGGTTTGAGGCCCTTGCCCTTTCGGACGCTCTCGGAAATTGTAAACGAGGTTTTGGGAGGCAGGCCACGCTGCATCAGATAGAGAGTAATATCGTCACGAACGCATATAACGTCCTTGAGTGTTCCGTCACCGCGTTTTATGATATCTGCCGCATTATTCAGCCATACGTCTGTGCCGTGTGACAGTCCTGAGATGCGCACCAGCTCAGCAAAAGTATGAGGCTGGGTATCGGTGAGCATTCCACGGACAAATTTGGTACCAAACTCAGGAATAGCTGCAGCACCGGTCTGCTCCAGAATATCGTCGGTCTCAATGCCCAATGCACTGATATCAGTAAAAATGGACATCGTGGCAGGGTCATCAAGAGGAACGGTCTGAGGATTGATGCCGCTTGTATCATAGAGTCTGCGGATCATCGTAGGATCGTCGTGTCCCAGCAGGTCGAGCTTGAGCAGGTTATCATGTATGGAATGATAGTCAAAGTGGGTGGTTATGATATCAGAATCCGACTTGTCAGCAGGATGCTGCACGGGACAGAAATCGTATATCTCCATATCGTGAGGAACGATAATAAGACCGCCCGGGTGCTGACCTGTGGTGCGCTTTACGCCGGTACACCCCTGAACAAGCTTGTTCATAGCCGCCTTGCCGGGTGCCATGCCTTCTTCTTCGACAAAATGTCTGACATATCCGAATGCGGTCTTGTCCTGAGTCTTGGCTATAGTGCCTGCTTTGAACACGCGATCAACGCCGAACATACGTATGGTCTCGGCATGGATCCGTGTCTGATACTCACTGGAGAAATTAAGATCGATATCAGGCGCCTTGTCGCACTCGAAGCCAAGGAATGTTGCAAACGGAATATTGAATCCGTCCTTGACCATCTTGGTACCGCACTTGGGACAATTACTGTCAGGCATATCTATACCCGACTCGTACAGAGCCTCATCGCCGAATACGGTGGTTCTGCAGTTGGGGCATCTGTAATGGGGCGGCAACGCATTCACCTCGGTAATTCCGGACAAAAACGCAACGAATGAGGATCCTACCGAACCACGGGAGCCGACCAGATATCCATCAGAGTTGGATTTGGCAACAAGCTTCTGGGCAATCATATACATAACGTCATAGCCCTGATTGATGATAGGACGAAGCTCCGCTTCGAGTCGATCTGATATAAGCTGAGGAACACCGTCCTCAGCCTCATAGAGCTCCTTGAGCTTGGTACGAGACAGATATTCTATATCACGGGCCGAATTTTCAACCGCCGGCGGATAGGTGCCTCCCCTGACCGGTTCAAGCACGTCGCACATATCGGCAATCTTATTGGGATTCTCGACAACAACCTCAAAGGCTTTTTTGCTGCCCAGATAGGCAAACTCCTCCAGCATCTGATCGGTGGATTTAAAGGAGAAATCCTGCTCGTCAGAGTTGATGTCAAAGCCTTTGCTCTTCATCAGTATATCTCTGTAGATCTTGTCGCTCTTTTCTATATAGTGAACGTCTCCCGTTGCACAAACAGGCTTTCCGAGTGCTTCACCAAGCTTAATAACAGTCTTGTTAAACTCCTTGATCTGATCCACGGAGGATACGATACCCTTGTTGAGCATAAAGATATTGTTTGAGATCGGCTGGATCTCAAGATAATCATAAAAAGACGCAAGCTTGACCAGCTCATTCCAGGGTCTGCCCTTTACGATGGCGTCAAAAAGCTCACCCGCTTCGCAGGCAGAACCGAATATAAAGTTCTCCCTGCAGTTTTCAAGCTTGGACATCGGAATAATAGGCACACCGCGTTTAAAATGCTTGAGGTGGGCATCCGAAACGAGCTTGTACAGCTGACGTACACCCTCCTGCTTCTTGACAAGGATAATAAAATGGTGGGTCTTGCCGTGCACCGAATTATCACCCGAGCGGAGAGAAATCAAAGTCTGATTGATCTCATCGATACGGTGTACGCCATGTTCTCTCTCAAGTCTGGAAACAAATACCTTGAAAATCTCGGCAAGAACGTCACAGTCATCGGATGCACGGTGGTGATTGAACTTGAGGCCCATGGCATCTGCGATGATATTAAGCTTATGCTTGCTGAGTTCAGGCATAAGTGCACGGGCCATCTCGACTGTATCGATGGAGCAAAACGTCTTTTCTATCCCGAGTTTTTTGCATGCTGCTACAAGGAATGATATATCAAAATCGGCATTATGGGCACACATCGGGCTGTCAGAGCAGAACTCCAAAAACTCAGGCAGAACGGCATCGATGGATTCGGCACTCGCTACCATATCATTGGTGATACCGGTCAGCTTGGTGATCTCAAGCGGAACCATCTCGGCAGGCTTAACGTATCTGTGATATCTGTCTGTTATTTCTCCGTTGACAAGCTTGGCAGCGGCAATCTCAATGATCTCGCACTTTTTGGGGTCCAGACCGGTTGTCTCGAGGTCAAATACGATGATCTCGTCATTGATAAGATTGTCTGTCGTGCCCTTGACAGCTCTGCCCTTGCCTATATCATTGACGCAATATGCCTCTATGCCGTATATGACCTTGATGCCGTTCTTTTTTGCTGCAGATGCAGCTTCGGGAAAAGCCTGAACAACACCGTGATCGGTAATAGCTATGGCGGGATGACCCATTTTTGCGGCGAGCTTGATTACAGCACCCGGGTCACACAGAGCATCCATATTGGACATATTTGTGTGCAGGTGCAGCTCAACACGTTTTTTCTCGGCAGTGTCTTTTCGTCCGGATTTTTGGATCTCTACGATAGCCGTCGGCGAAACAGTAACGTCAGCCTCATACTTGTTGAAAGATGCAATACCCTGAACCATAAGATGCATGCCTGATTTGAGCGCACTCATAAGCTGTTTGGCAACCTCATTGTCAAACACCTTGGATATTCTGAGCGCGCCCTTATCATCGGATATGTCAAAGCTGACGGCAGTTTTGCTTTTTCCGGGCAGCTGACGCTCTTCTTTGAAAAACAGTGTACCCTCAACCGTGACTTTGCCAGAATCTGCGGCAATATCCTCAAGAGGAAGCACAACACCGTTCTGCACCTTGCCAAAAATCAGATTTCCCTGCTGATCGGAAGCAGAAACACGTTTTCCCTCCTGCCTCTGTCTGGGCTCAAATACAAGAGGCTTGTCTGAATATTTGGGTGCGGCGGCAGCAGCAGCTTTTTCCTGCTCGGCAAGTTCTTTGAGCAACGCACTGTATTGCTCGTCGCGTTTTTTCTTCTGTTCGTTTTCGGATTCTATATCCGCTTTGCAATTGACAAAGACTCGGTATGTATTGCCGAGGCATTCATGCACACAACGCATGATCTCGTTCTTCATGTCATTAAACCTGACAAACAGAGCCGATGAGAATATATCTATATTGACTGCATCGTCGGCAACAACGATACTGACCATATCTTCGCCAAAAGAAAGAGATGGATATCGTTTTGAAAGTTCCTCCCTGATAACCCGGCTTTTGCTGGCCACAGGGACAAACTCAAAAGCTATCTTTTCCAGGCTATATACTCTGCATATGTCGGATTTGAGCGCATCAAAACCGCTGTCAGGTGTTCCACCAGACAGTTTTACTGTAAAAGTATTCTCCTTTACACCAACCGCCAGCACATCATATTCCATAACTGGATGCGCTGACTTGACGTGGGAGAACAAATCTCTCAGGATAGGTTTGGATGCGCTCATATTTTTTCTCCGGTCATTCTTTCAATTTCTTCGATCAGCCTGTCGGCAAGCTCTTCTTCTTTTACTTTGTACAGTATTTCTCCACGTTTGAATATCAGGCCCTCACCTTTGCCGCAGGCAATGCCTATATCTGCTTCTTTGGCCTCTCCGGGGCCGTTTACGGCGCAGCCCATTACGGCAACGTTCAGCTTGGCCTTGACGCCCATCAGACGTTTTTCAATATCCTGAGCCAGAGAAATCAGGTCTACTTTGGTCCTTCCGCAGGTGGGGCAGGATATTATATTGACACCGCTTGTATGTAAATCGAGAGACTTGAGTATCTTCTTTGCGGCGATGATCTCTTTGAGCGGATCATCGGTTAGAGACACCCTAATAGTATCTCCTATTCCGTCAACAAGAAGGGCACCGAACGCAGCCGCAGATTTGATAGTACCCATCTCGGCACTTCCGGCCTCGGTAACGCCAAGATGCAAAGGAAAATCACACATATCGGCAACAAGTCTGTAGGTCTGCACAGTCTTGAATACATCCGATGACTTGATGGATATACAGATATTCTCAAATCCACGTTCGCAAAGCAGATTAACACTCCTCATTGCGCTCTCAGCCAGTGCTTTTGGAGTATTGCCGTATTTTTTGAGGAGCTCTCTGTCGAGAGAACCGGAGTTTACGCCAACACGAATAGGGATATCTCTGTCACGGCATGCCGCAATAACCTCTCTCAGCTTATCGTCCCCTCCGATATTGCCCGGATTTATGCGAATCTTGTCTGCACCGTTACGGGCAGCCTCGATGGCAAGACGATAATCAAAATGAATATCTGCAACAAGAGGAATACTAATATTCTTTTTGATCTCCGTAATGGCGGCGGCCGCATCAAAATCAGGCACGGCAACACGTATGATATCACAGCCAGCCAAAGAAAGAGCATTAATCTGCTCAACAGTCTTTTTTACGTCCGCAGTATCAGTATTACACATTGACTGTACCAAAATCGGCGCACCACCACCCAAAGACAGGTTGCCGACTTTGATTTGTCTCGTCATTTTCATCTGATAATCCTCACAATATCGTTATAAGTCACAAAAACAAACAATCCAAGTATAAGCACAAGGCCTGCAATAGAAATATAATTCTCATATTTGGGGTTCAGCTTCCTGCCTACTATAGCCTCAATAAGAATAAACAGAACCTTTCCACCGTCCAGCGCGGGAATGGGCAGCATATTCACAACAGCAAGATTAATGGAAATAAACGCAACAAAGTACCAAAGCTCATCCATAGACTGCTTGGCCCGGTTGTTCATCTCGCTGGCGATGCCGACCGTTCCCATCATCTGATTGGCTTTTACCTGACCCGAAATAAGCATGCCGAAGCTCTTGTATGCCGACTGTATGAAAGAAGCCGCATTCTTGAACGCATACCCAATCTTGCCGCCAAAACCCAAAGACTCAACACCGAAATAGAATCCGTACTTGGGAATCTTGTCATCATCCGGGAAAAGTTTCTTTTCCATAGCCAGATCATTAATTCTGATTCTTTCGCCGTCACGCTCAATAACAAAATCAAAAGGTTTGCCTTCTCCCAGAGACAGCGCTGTAGTAAGATCGCCGTAGACATAGATTCTGAAGCCGTTGACTTTGACTATTCGGTCTCCCTCCATAAAGGCCTGCTCTCCCTCGTACTCGCAGCCATCCATAAAATCACTGATCACGGGAGCATAAACCTGATCTACGGGCAAAAACAGAATTATCAGGATAATAATACCGGAAAGCAGATTCATAAACGAACCCGCAATGCATATTAAGAACCTTTTGAGTTTGGTAGCGTTATAGAAGCTGTCGCTGTCATCCTCCGGCTCGGCATCAGCAGTATCAACGGCATTCTCACCAACAAGGAGTTGTTCCTCACCGGATTCACCCTTCATCATCACGGCACCGCCGAGAGGAAGCAGACGTATGGCATACACAGTCTCGCCTATCTGCTTTTTAAATATTGCAGGGCCAAAGCCTACTGTAAATTGTTCAACCTTTACACCGCTTAATTTAGAAGTAATAAAGTGTCCAAGCTCATGCACAAATATGAGCAGGCCGAACAAGAGGATAACCAAGATCAAACTCATCAAATAACCACCTTACTGTATACAAAAGAACGTGCAGCCTTGTCGCTGCTATATATATCTTCGAGAGACGGATCTTCAATAAACGGAACTTTGTCCAAAGCTTCTTCGGCAAAATCCGTAATATCGGTAAACCTGATCTTTTTGTTCAAAAACAGCTCCACAGCAGCTTCATTGGCGCCATTGATAACAGCGCCTGCATTGCCGCCCTTTTCCAGAGCTTTTATGCACAGAGCGGGTGCTCTGAACACATCGTCACGGGGAGGCAAAAACGATATATGCATAGTGCAGGGATCATAACGCTTGAAATCCGTCTTGTTTCTGACAGGATAATCAAGAGCATAGACAATAGGCAGACGCATATCGGGAGGAGATATCTGAGCCATGAGCGCTCCGTCCGCAAACTGCACCATGGAATGTACAAGACTCTCTCTGTGAACGACGTATCCCAGCTTGTCGGGTGTGATGTCAAACAGATATTTTGCTTCCATCAGCTCAAAACCTTTGTTCATCATAGTTGCGCTGTCAATTGTGATCTTGCTGCCCATATTCCAGCTGGGATGCATGAGGGCCTGCTCGGGAGTCACGGAATATAGCTGGTCTGCAGTGTATCCGTAGAACGGGCCTCCCGACGCAGTAAGAATGATTTTTTCTATCTCCCCTACGCCGTGCCTGCCGATACACTGAAAAACAGCCGAATGCTCCGAATCAACAGGAAGAATATCCACACCTTTTTGCTTGGCCATATCCATAACGATATCACCGGCACAAACAAGCGACTCTTTGTTAGCCAGAGCCAAAGTATGGCCTGCTTTCAATGCTGCAACCGAGGGTCTCAGTCCGGCTATACCAACAACACCGTTAACAACGATATCCGTGTCAATAGACGCTGACTCTTCAACACCCTCTGCACCGGACAAAACTTTGACACAAGTATCCGCGAGTGCAAGCTTGAGTTCTTTGGCAGCAGCCTCATCAAACATAGCTGCTACTTTCGGCTTGAACTCTCTGGCTATTTTTTCCGCTGCGGAAACATTGGTATTGGCAGCGATTGCAGTAATTGCGTATCCCCTGCTTGCGGCAACGTCTACACTCTGTGTGCCGATAGATCCGCTGCATCCGATCAAAGATACTCTCTTCATATAGTTTCCTCAAATAATCGAATATATGTACAGGCAGAAAATTTCAAAGAACGAAGCAGCAAAAGTTATGCTGTCAAACCTGTCATAAACACCGCCGTGACCGGGGAAAATCTTGCCGTAGTCTTTGAGTGCAGACTCTCTCTTGATGAGTGAAAATGCAAGGTCACCAAGCTGTCCTGCGGTTGACCCAACTGCGCCAAAAATAATAGCGGGAATAATATTGAGCGACAGATCAAAAGCCGCATTAACAATAATAACGTAGAGTGCGCATGCAATCACCGCACCGATAAGACCTCCGACAGAGCCGGCAACAGTCTTTTTGGGGCTGATCTCGGGAGCAAGCTTGGTCTTGCCGATAGCTTTACCCACAAACAGAGCCGTACTGTCGCAGATCCATACACAAACCCAAGGCAACAGCACAAGATATTTGCCGTATACGGGAGTGTTGATAACTCTCAGCACTGCAGAAAACATATATGGAATGACCAGCGACGCAAAAATACCCTTGGAAATTGCGCTGAAGTTGACCTCTGTCTTTTTGAGTACGCCGTACAAAAATGCGGCGAACATGTAGATCCACACGAGCAGGTAGAGGTACTTGCTTTCGTATCCGGCAGAGCCTGCCAAAAAGGGCACAACCGCAGCGACGATACAGGAAAAATACAGGAAAGGACATTTTTTGCCTACAATACCCGTCTCCCCGAGCAGTTCAAAAGCACCTACAGCGCAAAAAAAGCTGAGGACAACCTGCAGGCATACCGTAGGCAGCAGGAACAAAAGCGGAATAAATGCGCCGATCGCTACAACAGCTGTAATAACACGAGTTTTCATTATAATCCCCCAAATCTGCGGTTTCTCTGCTGGAAGCTGATGATTATCTCCTCCAGCTTATCATCGGTCAAATCAGGCCACAAGGTGTCGGTAAACACCATCTCGCTGTATGCAAGCTGCCACAGCAAAAAGTTCGATATTCTGGTTTCCCCGCCGGGCCGGATAAGAAGATCGGGCGGCGGAGTATTCTTTGAATACAGTCTGCTTTCTATGACCTGATCGTTAATGTCATCAACGTCCAGCAATCCCGCCGCACAATCCTCGGCAACCGACCTGACGGCACGTGTAATCTCAGCTCTGCCGCCATAGTTGAGACAGATATTGACGTGCATACCGTTATTGTGCTTTGACAGTTCGTTTGTTTCTTCAATGAGCTCAACAAGTTTGGGACTGAGCGGCGACAGATCTCCCCAAAAGGACAGAACTATATTATTCTCCCTGAGATCATTGATGGCCTCATAAAGATATTTTTCCAGGAGCGAAAAAATACCGTCAACCTCTTCTTTGGGTCTTTTCCAGTTTTCGGTAGAAAAGGCATAAACGGTAAAATGCTCCACACCGAGCTTCTGCAAATATTTAGCCGCACTTCTGAACCTCTCACTGCCGGCATAATGTCCGGCCGAACGAGCAAGACCGCGTTTTTTGGCCCATCTGCCGTTGCCGTCCATTATTATAGCAATATGCCGGGGCAGCTTGTCTTTATCAATGCAAACACTATTCTTTTTTGCAAAAAGCTTTTTCATTATTTTTCTCCATATACTGAACGGCGCTAAAAAGCGCCGCTCTTTTTAAGTATTAACTTGATCAGATCTCGATGAGTTCTTTTTCTTTCTTTGCGCTCTCAACATCTGCTTCCTTGCAGTACTTGTCGGTGAGAGTCTGCATATCCTTCTCAAGACCCTTCAGATCATCCTCGGTGATCTCGGATGCTTTCTGCATCTTCTTGAATGCTTCCAGACCGTCGCGGCGGATATTTCTGATAGCTACCTTGGTATCCTCACAGAGCTTCTTGACACCCTTGATCAGCTCATGACGGCGCTCCTCGGTGAGCTGGGGGAAGGTCAGGCGGATGATCTTGCCATCGTTCTGAGGATTGATGCCCAAATCGGATGCGATGATTGCCTTCTCGATTGCCTTGAGAGCGCCTGCATCCCAGGGCTGAATGGTAAGCATACGGGGCTCGGGAGAAGCTATAGCAGCAAGCTGGTTGATAGGCATATCCGAACCGTAATAGGAAACAACGATCTTATTGAGAACACTGGGGTTTGCTCTGCCTGCTCTGATGGTCTGGAACTCCTGCTTCATGACCTCAACAGACTTCTTCATTTTGTCTTCATACTGATTGCACTTTGCGTTCATAAAAACACCTCCGCATTATTTAACGCCCACATAGGAGCCAATTTTTTCGCCGCACAGAACTTTGGTAATATTATCGGGATCTTTGACCGCGAACACGATTACAGGGATATTATTCTCCTTTGCCAGAGCGGTAGCTGCTGTATCCATTACTGCAAGACCGCGGGCAAGAACTTCGTCATAAGTAATGCTGTCAAACTTCTTTGCATCCTTGACTTTTGCGGGGTCTGCATCATACACACCATCAATATTCTTGGCAAGCAGGATGACCTCAGCTCCGATCTCGGCAGCCTTGAGAACTGCACCGGTATCGGTAGAGAAGAACGGATTGCCTGTACCGCAGGCAAAGATAACCACTCTACCCTTTTTCAGATGAGCTACAGCCTTGTTTCTGGTATAAGGCTCGGCAATCTTAACCATATCGATAGCTGTCTGAACCACTGCATCAACACCGACACCCTGCAGAACATCCGCAAGAGCAAGGGCGTTCATTGTGGTTGCCAGCATTCCCATATAGTCAGCTCTCGTGCGTTCAACCTTGCCGCCGCCGTCTTTGACACCGCGCCAAAAGTTGCCGCCGCCAACAACAATGCCGATTTCTACACCCTTGTCCGCGCATTCTTTGACAGAATTGGCAACTCGGGTAATAAAATCAAAATCAAGGCCGGTCTTCTTGTCAGATGCGAGAGCTTCGCCGCTGACTTTTATCAAAACTCTTTTGTATTGTGCTTCACTCATGGCCTTACCTCCGTTATTTATACTACCCTATATTTTAATATAAATAAGCACGTTTGAAAAGCCTTTTTTTGTAAAGTAATTGAAAAAAATAGAATTACTTGAGTATACGCGCAAGATACCTGCCGGTATACGAGCCGGAAACGCGGCTGACCTCTTCGGGTGTACCGCTTGCGACAATGTATCCTCCCCTGTCTCCGCCCTCGGGACCGAGGTCAATAATATGATCGGACACTTTGATTACATCAAGATTATGCTCGATAACAACAACCGTGTTTCCTGCGTCAACGAGTCTGTTAAGCACCTCAACAAGCTTGTGCACGTCATAGCTGTGCAAACCGGTGGTAGGCTCATCGAGGACGTAGATAGTCTTGCCGGTAGAGCGCTTGGACAGTTCGGTTGCAAGCTTGACTCGCTGAGCCTCACCGCCCGACAATGTTGTGGACGACTGGCCGAGTTTTACGTATCCCAATCCGACATCATGGAGTGTCTGCAGCTTGTTGCGGATCTTTGAGATATTCTCAAAGAACACCAGCGCCTCCTCAACAGTCATATCAAGAACTTCGCTGATATTCTTGCCTTTGTATCTGACCTCCAGCGTCTCTCTGTTGTATCTCTTGCCCTTGCAGACCTCGCAGGGTACATAAATATCGGGCAAAAAGTGCATCTCGATCTTAACCAGTCCGTCTCCCGAGCAGGATTCACAACGTCCGCCACGTACATTGAAGGAAAATCTGCCCGGGCCGTAACCCTTGGCTTTTGCATCCTGAGTCTTGGCAAACAGATCCCTGATATCTGTAAACACACCGGTATAGGTTGCCGGATTGGATCGCGGCGTGCGTCCTATGGGAGACTGATCTATGTTGATGATCTTGTCAAGGTGTTCAAGTCCGAGAACATCACGATGGGCACCCGCTCTCAGGCGTGCTCCGTTGAGATCGGCCGCAAGGCGCTTGTACAGGATCTCATTGATGAGGGAGCTTTTGCCGCTGCCCGACAGGCCCGTCACGCACGTAAAAGTACCAAGCGGGATTTTGACATTAATATCCTTGAGATTATTCTCACATGCTCCGACAATCTCTATCTGCTTGCCGTTTCCGGATCTGCGGTTTTCGGGAATTTTGATCGACCGCTTACCGCTGAGATACAGACCTGTATAGGACTGCTCGCACTTTTCGATCTCCTCTGCAGTGCCTACAGCCACAACATTGCCGCCGTTAACACCCGCACCGGGACCTATGTCGACAATACAGTCGGCCGCACGCATTGTATCCTCGTCATGCTCGACAACAATAAGCGTATTGCCCAGATCCCTGAGTTTTTTCAGCGAATCAATAAGCTTGTCATTATCGTGCTGATGCAGTCCGATGGACGGCTCATCAAGCACGTACAATACACCCATAAGCTGACTGCCGATCTGTGTTGCCAGCCTGATACGCTGACTCTCACCGCCCGACAGAGTGCTGGATGAACGGGACATAGTCAGATACTCCAGACCAACGCTCTTGAGGAAATCAAGCCTCGATCGTATCTCCTTGAGAATTCGGTCGGCTATCATAATATCCCTGTCGGAGAGTTTCAGCTCGTCAATAAAATCCAGTTCTTTTGCTATTGACATATCGGTAAACTCTGCAATATTGATTCCGCCAACCGTGACGGCTAAAGCAGAACTGTTGAGTCTCTTGCCGCCGCACCGAGTGCAGGGTATCTCGCTCATACACTCCTCTATGTCGTCGCGCATATAGTCGCTGGTGGTCTCCTTGTGTCTGCGCTCAAGGTTAGGAATGACACCCTCAAAGGATTGACTGTACACACCGTATCCTCCACCGCGAGACCATTTGAGTTCCAGCTTCTCTCCCTTGGTGCCATAGAGGATTTTATCCAGCGCATCAGCAGGAAGATCCTTGACCGGAGTATCAAGCGAGAATCCGTACTTTTTAGCCAACGCATTAAAGTACATCACTGCGATACTTTCTTTATCTGTAACTGAAAAGCCTGATGCCTTTACAGCACCTTCGTTTATTGAAAGATTAGGGTTCGGAATTATTTTGTCAACCGTAACCTCAAGTCTCATACCCAATCCGTCGCACTCGGGGCACGCACCATAGGGATTATTGAAGGAGAACAGCCTCGGTGACAGTTCTTCTATAGATATTCCGCAGTCGGGACACGAAAAACTCTGGGAAAACAGCTGTTCTCCGCTTCCGAGCACGTCGACCAGCACAAGCCCTCCCGTGAGATTGATCGCAGTCTCCACCGAGTCTGTGAGGCGCTGTCTGATTCCATCTTTGATAACTATACGATCAACTACAACCTCAATATTATGTTTTTTGTTCTTCTCCAGCTCAATGTTCTCGCTGAGGTCATACATGTTTCCGTCGACCCTCACGCGCACATATCCGCTCTTTTTGGCATCCTCAAATACTTTTTGATGCTCACCCTTTTTTGCGCGGATAATCGGAGCCATTATGACCATTTTTGTTCCCTGATCATAGTCCATAAGTATATCAATGACCTGATCCACAGACTGCTGTCTGATCTCCTTGCCGCACTTTGGGCAATGCGGAACACCGACTCTGGCCCAGAGCAGACGCAGATAATCATATATCTCGGTCACCGTTCCTACAGTAGAACGCGGATTCTTGGAGGTGGTCTTCTGGTCTATGGAAATAGCAGGCGACAAACCCTCGATATAGTCAACATCAGGCTTTTTCATCTGCCCCAGAAACATTCTTGCATAACTGGACAGCGACTCAACGTATCTCCTCTGTCCCTCTGCGTATATGGTATCAAACGCCAGCGAACTCTTGCCGCTGCCGGATATACCCGTGACTACAGTCAGGGTGTCACGCTTGATCTCAATGTCAATGTCCTTGAGATTATTTTCTTTTGCACCTTTGATATAAATCGAATCTCTCATAATCGGTCTCCATTGGCTATTTCAGTTCACTGCGCAGTTGTTTTATTCTGTCCCTGAGCACAGCCGCATATTCAAAATCAAGCATCTTCGCAGCTTCCATCATACCCTTTTCCAGTTTTGCTATCTCATCCTGCTTTGCGGCTTTTGACAGCTTTCTGCGGCTGGACTCCGGTAGCTTGGATGCTTCGTGGGATATTTCTATAACGTCACGTACCGACTTAAATACAGTCTTCGGCACAATGCCATGCTCTGTATTAAACTGCTGCTGAATATCTCTCCTGCGTTCGGTCTCATCTATAGCACTCTGCATAGACGGAGTTATTGTATCTGCATACATAATGACCCTGCCGTTTGCGTTACGTGCTGCTCGGCCTATAGTCTGTATCAGAGATGTACGGCTTCGGAGAAATCCTTCTTTATCAGCGTCAATAATCGCCACAAGCGACACCTCAGGTAGGTCAAGACCCTCTCTGAGCAGGTTAATACCGACGAGTACCTGATATTCACCAAGTCTAAGGTCACGCAGTAGTTGCATACGCTCAATGGTATTGATGTCGTGATGCATATATCTGGCTTTTATTTCCGCTTTGCAGAAATAATCGGTCAGGTCCTCGGCCATACGCTTTGTCAAAGTGGTTACGAGAACTCTTTCCCCGTTCTTTTCACGCAGACGGATCTCATTTATCAGATCATCTATCTGACCCTCAACGGGTCGGACTTCAACGATAGGATCCAGCAAACCTGTAGGACGGATTATCTGCTCGACGATCTGTGACGATCTGGACTGTTCATACTCAGCAGGTGTTGCACTGACATAAATGACCTGATTGAGACGGTCATTGAACTCATCAAAATTAAGAGGACGGTTGTCGTATGCAGACGGCAGTCTGAATCCGTAGTCAACAAGCATATCCTTGCGTGCTCTGTCACCTCGGTACATAGCACGAAGCTGAGGCAGCATAACGTGTGACTCGTCGATTATCGTCAAATAGTCCTTTGGAAAATAGTCCATCAGTGTATACGGCGCACTGCCCGGTTCGCGACGCGAAAGAACTCTCGAGTAATTCTCTATACCCGTGCAGAATCCTATCTCACGCATCATCTCAATATCGTACTGTGTCCGCTGACGAATACGCTGTGCCTCAATAAGTTTGCCGTTTGCCTCAAACCATTTGACGCGGTCTTCCAATTCTTCCTCGATCTCGGTCAGAGCTTCCTCCATCTTGTCTCTCGGGATAACGTAATGCGATGCGGGATAGATCGCCACGTGATCTACGTAACGCTGAACGCCGCCGGTAACCGGATTGATCTCCGATATCCGCTCGATCTCATCGCCAAAGAATTCAACGCGAATGGCATAATCGTCAACGTATGCCAGGTGTATCTCTATTGTATCGCCGCGCACACGGAACTTGTTGCGGTCAAAATTAATGTCATTGCGCTCGTACTGTATATCAACGAGCCGCCTGCACACCTCGTCGCGATCTCTCTCCTGCCCGACTCGCAGAGATATGACCATGCTTGCGTAGTCTATAGGATTACCCAGCGAATAAATACTGGACACACTCGCAACTATAATGACATCTCGCCGTTCAAACAAACTTGACGTTGCGGAGTGCCGAAGCCTCTCAAGCTCACTGTTGACGTCGGAATCTTTCTCAATATAGGTATCGGTAGACGGTATATAAGCCTCAGGCTGATAATAATCGTAGTAGGAAACAAAAAACTCAACGGCATTATCGGGAAAAAACTCCCTGAACTCAGAGCAAAGCTGTGCGGCAAGAGTCTTGTTATGGGTGAGTATCAAAGTCGGCTTTTGAACCTGCTCGATAATATTGGCCATAACAAAGGTTTTGCCCGCGCCTGTAACACCAAGCATTGTCTGCTCGGTAAAACCGAGGTTCACGCCATTTACAAGCTGCTCAATAGCCTGCGGCTGCCCTCCTGCCGGTTTGAAATTACTCTTTATTCTGAACTCAGGCATAACTCAATCTCCAAACAAGTTTACTCCATATTATTATACTAAAAATCGGTTTTATTTTCAACAAAAAACGACCCGCAGTAAAAATATACCGCGGGCCGCTGATGTGCATGATTTACTTGTTGAGTTTTCTCTGCTGATAAGGTGTTACCTGATTGTTCATAGGCAGGAACTGATATCCCTCAGAAATCAAAGTCTCTATAATGGTGGGCAAAGCCTCTACAGTATAGACCTTTGACTTTTCGTCATGAAGGAGCAGGACGGCTTCCTTCTTCAGCCTTACCCAATACAGCGAATTATCAATAATAGACTGAGTAGTGGGTTTGGGGCTGGACACCGAATCGTCTCCGCTGGCGTTCCAGTCGTAATAGGTGAATCCACGACGTGTCATCTCAGCGATTATCTTGTAGCTTCTGTCATTGAGGCTGCCGCCTGCAAATCTGAATATGTCGGGCTTGATCCCGGTAGCATCTACTACTATCTCGTATGCTTTGTTAAAATCCTCCAGATACGCCTCTACGGATGCGTACATGATATTGTAATCATGAGAATATGTGTGTACTCCGATGGTATGTCCAGCATCCACTATCGCACGAAGACGCTTGTAGCACACATCGGTCTTGCGCGGCATTACAAAGAACGTTGCCTTGACGTTGTACTTATCCAGTATGGCAAGAATCTCATCGGTACGGTCGGAAGGGCCATCGTCAAAAGTGAGATAAACAGTCTTGCCCTCAGGAACCACTGTCTCATCAGCAAGCTTTGCATACAGATGGGGATACATGGTGTGATAAGGAACAGAAGGATCAAACTCTATAAGATTCTTGTTCTGAAGTTCTTCGATCAGTTCGTTCTGTGCAGCTATCTGTTCTTCCAGCTCTTTGAGTTTTGCTTCTTTGTCACTCTGCTCGGTTTTGAACGCCTCTACACTGGTTTCCAGTTCCTTGACAGTTGCGCTGAGTTGTTCAGCCTCTTTTTCAAGCTCGGCCACATTCTTCTTCATAGACTCAACAAGGCTGTTGAGATCGGATATTTCCTGTGCTTTCTGTGCGTTGTCTCTTTTGAGATCTTCGTTCTTATTTATGAGTTCTGCTTTTTCCGTATCAATCTTGCCACTGTCCGTTCCGCAGCCGCTCAAAGCGGCAGCCAGCATTACAAAAGCAAGACAGACACAAACATATTTTTTCACTTTATTGATCATTTGATTTCACCGTTTTATCCTTCTTGGGGGCATTTGCCTGCAAAAGCTTAAGCATTGTAGTATATTTATATGCACTGCGCGCTTTTTCCGAATGGATCTCATAGTTGACACCGTCAAAGCTGAACACTATATCCTGCTTGCGGATTATGCTCATTTGTACTTTGTCCAATGGGAAAACAAAATCTCCAAAACAGAAATTACTCTTATCCATTGACATTGTGCCTGTACATACAAGTTCCAGAGAATGATTGCTGTCGAGTTTAAACAGCTGCTGATCGTCGTCTGCAAGCTTGAAAGAGTCATCCTCAAGCATCGACTTCATATGTTCGGTCTGCCAGACATTCCACTTGTCCACAGAATCAAACTCAAGACCCTCTCCGTCAAAAAAGCCGTACCTGTTCATTACGGCACGCATACCGCAGCTGCAGGAGAAAGAATCACCTGAGGACGCAATTGTACCTATGCCGTGGCATTTGGGGCACAGATACAGTACACGCTCAATTCCCTCGGCATTGCCTTTTTTATAGTACTTATACGACTTTTCCCTCTGTCTGTCAAAAGCATTCTCCGAAATATCACTGTTTATTCGATCGGTAATTTCTTTTGGTGACATAGCTTTGAGCTGTTCGGGAGTGTATACGTTGACAACTTCTCCGTACATTCTTCCGCGTCTGAGTTTGTAACCCCAACGAGGAGATGTGAGATATCCGCCCTGCAAGCGATATGTAATCAGCGTAGCACCGGAGATTTTTATAAGTCTGCCGGTGGTTGGATGCAACTCGTCGGTAGTACCGTCAAAACTCCGTGTGCCCTCGGGGAACAATCCCACGCTGACACCTTTTTTGAGCATAGATACCATACCCAACGCGGCAGAAGCATCTGTACTGCCCTTGACTCTCTGAATGGGAATAAACAACGCACCAATGATCTTGGAAAAGAATCCCATGCGCATGGCATGCTCGCTGGCGATGAAATTCATAGGTTTTTTGAAACTGCAGGCTACAAGCACAGGATCCCAGTTGGTGGTATGATTGGCAAGAACAATATAAGGGCCTGCTACATCAGGTGCAGGCTTGCAGGTATAATTGAGTACTATCTTGGTAACCAGATACGCCGCAGGTCTCAGAAGTTTATAGAAAAACAAATGTCTCTTAATCTTGCTTTGCATAGATTCACCTCTAAAAAACGATATTAGTATTATACCTCATCCAATCGCTCAAAGCAATAAAAACAGTCGAAGAAAGTAGTTTTTAAAAATATTTTTTATTTTTTTCAAAAAACCCCTTTACAAATCGAAAATATGTGTTATAATGAACAAGCGCCACAAGGAAGGGCACTCCATTTAGGGGTATAGCTCAGCTGGTAGAGCAGCGGTCTCCAAAACCGCGTGCCGAGGGTTCAAGTCCTTCTGCCCCTGCCAATGGCCGAGTAGTTCAGTTGGTTAGAACGCTAGCCTGTCACGCTAGAGGTCGAGGGTTCGAGCCCCTTCTCGGTCGCCATTATGCTGTTATAGCTCAGTAGGTAGAGCACGTCATTGGTAATGACGAGGTCAGCAGTTCGAATCTGCTTAACAGCTCCATAAAACACCATCTTCGGATGGTGTTTTTTCTTGCTCAAAATGATATTTTATGCTAATATTACCATAGAAAATTAAGGATGTGACGTAAACTATGAAAAACATAGAGCTTCTGTCCCCTGCCGGCAGCATGGAGGCCGTGCAGGCTGCGGTTAATTTCGGTGCAGATGCCATTTATATGGGCGGCAGCCAGCTGCAGCTTCGCGCCGACGTTGCAGGATTCGATGACAAAGCACTGTCAGATGCTATAAATTATATCCACAAAGCAGGCAAAAAGGCCTATATCACCGTAAACTGCTTTGCCAAAAACAGCGAGATCGACACGGTCGGTAATTACGCAAAACTGCTGCACTCCATGAAAGCCGATGCTGTTATCGTATCCGATATCGGCGTTATTCATACCATACGCAACGCTTGCCCCGAGCTCGAGGTGCACGTCAGCACCCAGGCTAACTGCGTTAACTATGCATCCGCAATGGTCTACCGCAGTATGGGCGCCAAGAGGGTCGTACTCGGCCGTGAGATGAGTCTCGACGAGATCCGTGAGCTCCGTGCCAAGGTTCCTCAGGACCTTGAGCTTGAGGCCTTTGTCCACGGCGCTATGTGTATGGCATATTCGGGCAGATGCCTCATAAGCTCATTTCTCAACAATCGTTCGGGTAACCGCGGTGACTGTACTCAACCCTGCCGCTGGAACTATCATCTTGTGGAGCAGACCCGCCCCAACGTGTTTCTTCCCGTTATAGAGGACGAGCGCGGCAGCGCTATTCTCAGCAGCCACGATATGAACTGTCTGTCAACCCTCGATCAGATCGTCGATGCGGGCATATGCTCAATCAAGATCGAGGGCAGAATGAAATCTCCCTATTACGTTGCAACAGTTACCAATGCATACCGCCACGCTATCAACAAAACCGGTGATACCGATATGCTTCAGCGGGAACTTGAGACCATAAGCCATCGTCCCTATGCAGACGGATTTTACTTTGGCGAGGTCAAGAAGAACCATAACAATTCCGGAGCATATACCTCCAGCCATGTTTTTGTTGGCGTCGTAAAAGCCGATCTGGGCAACGGCATGTACGTAGTAGAGGAGCGCAACAAGTTCTGCAAGGGCGACAGTATAGAAATCCTCTCCCCTCACACCGTCGGTCTCGGATTTACTGTTGATCGCATTATTGAGGATGACACCGAAGTTGACAGCGCAAACAAACCTATGAAAGAATACACGATCAGCTGTCCTCACACCCTCTACGTCGGTGATTTTCTGCGCAGACCTAACTGAAAAAGCAAAAAACAGAGTCTTGATCGACTCTGTTTTTTTATGCATATATTACGCTTATCACATATCCGTCGCTATAATACGTACGCCGCTCTCTTTCGGACACCAACACATCAACTGATTTAAAGTTGGTTATCCCCGTACCCAAAGCCTTGAAATAAGCTTCTTTGAGTGTCCATATCTCAAAAAAACGTCTGAGCACATCGACATCGGTAATCATACCGAACTCCTGCACATGACTACCGAGCACATATTCGTATTCATTTGTCGTACATACACGCTTAACAAGACGAATATCGATTGGTCTGACGAGCTCGATATCCACGCCGACCACAGATGTCCCAAACGCACATACAACCCAATCTCCGCTATGACTAATGCTGATACAGCAATCATAACCGGGAGCATAGGGCTTGCCTCTCGCATCCACCGATATACTTATACCGTCAGCATCCGCGCCGCAGACACGACTTACGGCATTACGCGCAAGCATACGTCCGAGCAGAGTGCGGTGTTTTGAATCTATATTTTTCATACGGTCTATGCGGCTTTTCAGAGAATCATCGAGCCTGCAGTATTCCCGATCATACTCAGCCGCACAAACATTATGAATATTCTCAATCAACAGATCCTGCATCACAGAAACATATCTGCAAGATTGGCTTTTTTGTCTAAAACAGGTTCGATAATATCGGTCTTGCAGGTCATCAGTGTGGTGACACCGGGGCCATGACCCGAAACAAGACAGTCAGCATGGACAACAACACCTATTGTAACAGCACCGCTGCGATAGGTTCTGCCGTATCTGCAGTCTGCATCCATAATGGCCACGATATCACCGAATCTGAGATCAGCCATACCGTACTCCTCAACCATTGCAGGATCGTTGAGGGTAATATCATAATCTCCCGATGCGCTGTTGCCCGAGCCGAGGCCTGCACCCATGATCTTGGCCGAGAATATCTTGGCAACACCAACCTTGAGCCTATCGCCGCACTGCTCAATGTTCATCTTATTAAGCAGCTCGGGGCTCATACTGTACAGAAACACGTCGGGATAGTCCAGCAGCTTCATTCCCTGACCGCAGGCTCTGACAGCGATCTTGTCGTCTATGGCAAGCTTGTCAAGAGTCTCCTCATCAAAATATACCATAACGTGCTCGCATCCACCGTGCTTGCCCGTTATAATACCCTTGGCTCCCCTCGCCTCGCCGGAAAGCACCGTAGCGGTATTACCGATACACGACAGGGTTGCATAAGCTTCGTTCTTGCTGTCATCGGGATTTCTGGTGGAGACTCCGGGTTCAAGATGATCCGCAACCCATCCCATACAGCAGTCACCGATCTTTGCGTTATAAGTAATACCGCCGATACCGGTCAGCCAAAAAGGCTGTCCGTCAGTGGTGATTCGCGCAGCAGATCTTGCTACCGGATGCTGCACCTGGCCCTGAACAGATATGATAGGAAGACGGTCCTGATTAGTCTTGAGCATAGAAATAACCCCATTTCTTTTTCTTTGTTTTTATAATATCACAGAATCAGAAAAAATAATAGCAAAAAATAAAAAATAACTATTGACAAATGCGCATCATGTGAGCTATAATAAACAGGCGCTAAAGAAATGGACTCTTAGCTCAGCTGGCTAGAGCATCCGCTTGACGTGCGGAGGGTCAGCGGTTCGAATCCGTTAGGGTCCACCATAAAAACTCTTTTGTCTTTTTGACAAAAGAGTTTTTCTTTTTCTCAAAATCATACAGACTCCAATATATAAAGACAAAATATGGATATTGTGATATAATGGAATTATGATTAAATTGTATTACACCATATATTCTAAGGGGAGGTTGTTAAAATGAAAACTACCGTTGCATTCATTCTTATTTCGTTATGCATTTTCGGCATATGCGGATGCGGAAATCAGACTACCGAACCACCCGTGTCACCCGGTTCATCAGTCCCCTATCCCCCAGAGCATTTTAACGATCACGTGCCCTATGACGCAATGTTCAACCTGGAGATTATGAACGGTCAGTTTGTATTCCAACGCATCGCAACAACCCCCTGCATAGTATATTCAACTGTTCCTATTACAGAAATGTCCGATGGCGTTATGTATAACGACCGTCATGACATTCTAACAGCTTTATTCGGGGCAATGAACGGAAAAGACGCAAACACTAACGATCCCGAATGTGAGTTCTCAACTTATATTTATATGTTTGATAACGAGCGTGAAATGATCCCATGGCATTACAGATTTGCAATCTGTTACTGCGGTACAGTAAAAATTACAAACAACGATGAACTCCTTTGCACCATTGGGATTACTGATACAGAGCTTCAGTCTGTGTTAAGTATATTCAAGCAATAAAACATATCACACACAGTAAAAACACCAAAAGTAACACAATAGCACGCAAAAGTAACACCCTATCCTATATAACCTGTAGATAATCATGATATAATCATCATACAAAAGGAGGTGTTACGATGGACTTCTCAACAAGATTGCGTGAACTTCGGCAAAACAAAGGTGTGTCACAGTCACAGCTTGCATCAGATATACATATCAGCAGATCAGCTGTCGCCAAATGGGAAAACGGCTTGGGATTGCCAAACGACGAGTCTCTGCGTATGTTGGCCGAATATTTTGGCGTTTCAGAAGAATATCTCATATCAAACATAGACGATGAAGAAGTAAAGATCAAAAAACACCAAACCATAAACAAGCAAAATACAATTTTGATAAGCTTTGCATCCGGATGTCTGATAGGTTTGTTTGTATTAGCCTTTGTTTTTATAGAACCATTACGAGGAAGTCTGCAAAATCTCGGGTTGGGTGCTATAATAACAGCTCTCGGAATATACAATATCCGCGGAAATATAGGCTCAATTCACTGGTATAACCGACGCAAAGTCTCAAAAGAGAATCAACTGCCCTACTGCAGACTTGTCGGTGTCGGAACGATGATAGTAGGCATCGGTTTAATATCCGCAGGAGTGATCCAGACACTGATAGGCGCAGCAGCGGCTGCAGCTATCATCGTATGCTCGACAGCAGTCGGTTTGACATTGGTGCTTATCGCACAGTTCAGGTACAATCACGGTTTGTTCTGATTTGTCCGTTTATATACTAATACCCCCGATTGGATTTACCAATCGGGGGTATATTTTTATTCGACCGAGAATACAAGTTTTTCGGCGTCAGCGTCTACTTTGATGCACTGTCCGTCTGTAACGGTACCCCTGATTATCAAATCAGCTACAGCTGTTTCGATATTCTTCTGCAGGTATCTTTTTACCGGACGGGCACCAAAAGCGGGGCTATACGAGGCAGTCGCTATAAAGGCTTTCGCCTTGTCAGTAAGTGTTATTGCAATATCACGCTCTTTGAGGCGTTTTGCAATAGTTTTTACGGCGATATCTATAATTCCGCTCATCTGAGATTCGGTCAAGGGTGAGAACACTACGATATCATCTACCCTGTTTATGAACTCGGGTCTGAAATATCTGTGCAGTTCCTGTTTGACCTGCTCCTTGACTCTCTCCTCCACCGTTCCATCGCTCTTGATATTCTCCGTGAGATATGCCGAGCCGATGTTGGAGGTCATAATAACGATTGTGTTCTTAAAATCCACCGTTCTTCCCTGATTATCGGTAAGCCGACCGTCATCAAGAAGCTGCAGCAGGATATTGAATACGTCTGGATGTGCTTTTTCGATCTCGTCAAACAGCACCACACTGTACGGCTTGCGTCTTACGGCTTCGGTCAGCTGTCCGCCCTCATCATATCCCACGTATCCCGGAGGAGCGCCTACGAGACGGGATACCGAGTGTTTCTCCATATATTCGGACATATCAATGCGTATCATATTGCGCTCATCATCGAACAGAGACTCGGTCAGCGTCTTGGCAAGCTCTGTTTTGCCCACACCCGTAGGGCCAAGGAATATAAACGAACCTATGGGTCGGTTTTCGTCCTTGATACCGGCTCTGCCTCTGAGGATTGCCTCAGATACGGCTGTAACCGCCTCATCCTGTCCGATAACACGTTTGTGCAGTACGTCTGCAAGATTGAGCAGCTTTTCTTTTTCCGACTCCACAAGCTTGCTCACAGGGATTCCCGTCCATTTGGATACGACCTGAGCAATTTCTTCTTCGCCGACCTGTTCTTTGAGCAGTCGGTTTTCTTTGCTTTTTTCGGTCTTGTCTCTCTCTGTCTCAAGCTTTTTCTCCAGCTCCGGGAGCGCGCCGTATTTGAGCTGCGCCAGCTTTTCGAGATCATAATTACGCTCGGCATCCTCAATAAGATGCTTGGTATCCTCGATCTGCTGCTGAAGCTCTTTGATGTGAGCAATTGCGTTTTTCTCGGTCTCCCACTGCACACGCATATTATCGCTGCTTGATCTGAGCTCAGCAAGCTCGTTTTCGATATTGGAGAGCCGCTGTTTTGAACCATTGTCCGTCTCTTTGCTCAGCGCCTGCTTCTCAATCTCAAGCTGCATGATCTTTCGGCTGATCTCATCAAGCTCCGCAGGCATACTGTCGATCTCCATACGAATCTTACTTGCTGCCTCGTCCATAAGATCGATAGCTTTATCCGGCAAAAATCTGTCTGAAATATACCTGTCGGACAATGTTGCACATGCGATCAGCGCGTTGTCGGTAATCCGAACACCGTGATGGATCTCAAACCTCTCCTTGAGACCACGCAGAATTGATACAGTATCCTCTACCGTAGGCTGGTCAATAAGCACCTTTTGGAAGCGGCGTTCAAGAGCGGCATCTTTTTCGATATACTTGCGGTACTCGTCCAGTGTAGTTGCACCGATACAGTGGAGCTCTCCCCTTGCAAGCTTGGGTTTGAGCAGATTGCCCGCGTCCATACTTCCCTCGGTGCGGCCCGCTCCAACAATATTATGAAGCTCGTCAATGAACAGCAGTATCTTGCCGTCGCTCTTTTCGATCTCTGAGAGCACGGCTTTGAGACGCTCCTCAAACTCACCGCGATATTTGGCACCCGCAATAAGACTTCCCATATCCAGCGCAAACACTGTTTTGTCCTTGAGGTTCTCCGGCACGTCGCCATTGAGTATTCTCTGTGCCAGTCCCTCAACAACAGCAGTCTTGCCCACGCCGGGCTCGCCAATAAGAACGGGATTGTTCTTGGTCTTGCGCGAGAGGATCTGGATTGTATGTCGTATCTCTGCGTCTCTTCCGATCACGGGGTCAAGCTTGCCCTGCCGCGCCATATCCACGAGATCTCTGCCGTACTTCTGCAGAGCTTCGTATCCGTCCTCGGGATTCTGACTGGTCACCCGCTGATTGCCGCGAACTTTCGAGAGAGCCTGAAGTATTTTTTCTTTATCAATGCCGAACTTGCGGAATATCTTTGAGTCCCCGCCCCCGATATCGTCAATCAGAGCAAGGTACAGATGCTCAACAGACACGTACTCGTCCTTGAACTGTCCGGCAATACGCTCAGCATCAGAGATCAGCTTGGAAAAACGCCTCCCCGCATACAACTGCGATGCGCTGCCCGATACTTTGGGCAATCTGTCGACAGCCTGCTCAACATCGCTCTGCACGGCAGCTTTGTCAATTCCGAGATAATCCAGAAGCTTGGGGATCATTCCGTCATTCTGGCGCATCAAAGCAAGGTGGAGATGCTCTCCCTCCAGTTGCTGCTGACCGTACTCAAGAGCAATACTCTGGCTGTCAGCTATAGCAGCCTGCGCGTTTTGTGTGTATTTGTCAAATGTCATAATTGGCCTCCTTTCAGGCACTGCAGCATTTTTGCTGCTCGGTTGTTTACTTTCAAGCTTATTGTACACCCAAGTTTTTCAAATGTAAACAGTTTTTTAGCACTCCAGCACGCCGAGTGCTAATTATTAACAATTTCGTAAAAAACAATATTGCCATATCATATATATTGTGATAATATATATCCAACAAATCAAACAAAGGAGTATTTAACATGCAAAAGAGCAAACTCGGTATTTCTGTTGGTCTGCTGTGCGCTGCCCTCTATTTCAGCTATCTTTTCGGCAACATTCTTATCCCCGTAGCAATCATTGCCTACATACTGATCGTCGAAGAAAACATTTGGCTCAAAAAATCGGCCGTCAAGTCTCTGGTTGTTTATGCCGTGCTTTCTATCGTTCTCCCCTTTATTATCTCCCTTATTCCCGATATTCTTGATGTTATCGACAGCTTCCTCAATGTATTTGACGTTTACCTGCGCAACTATCAGGTATTCAACGTCATCTACAGAATATTTGAGTTTTTGAACAATATTCTCTATATTGTCAGAAGATTTGCCTATATTATCCTCGGCATTCTGGCTCTCAAGCAGTCCACCATCAAGCTGCCTGTTGTTGACGATTTCATCAACAAGTACATGGACTAAACCGAAAATTCAAAAACCGTCCTATGAGATTCATAGGACGGTTTTTTATATGCCAAAATGAATGATAAATCTGTTATTATTTCTGGCATTTGTAAGAAGATTTTTAAGATCTTCCAATTCCTTATATTCAGAAACAACGGATATAAACCTATCAAGGGATCGGGGTGGAATCAGTGTCACTCCGCAATAATTGAGTCCGGACATAGGGATATCCACAGTATGGCAAAAGCTGTCAAATGACAAACATGCACCGTAAATAAGCTCGACAAGCTCATCATCCACTGATATACAATCATATTTATCCGGCTCATAATCATCAAATCTCTGACCATTTTGTGGGTCTTTTTGCATAATTCCGAACTCGTGTTTTGCCATGCACGCGCATTCCTCCCCTTTTATTAATCCGGTTTAATTATATCACACAGAACCAACAATTCAACCAAAACATATATACACCCAAGCAGGCACCATGCATTATATAATGTGCCTGCTTGGGTTGTTCATTATGCTCTCGTTATCAGTTGTCGAAAGAAACGTTCCTGAAATAATAATTTCTGCTGTCAAGCTGATCCTGAACGGTACGCAAAGCCTCGCCGAAGCGCTGGTAGTGCACTATCTCACGTTCGCGCAGGAACTTGATGGGCTCGATTATATCAGGATCATCAACAAGCCTCAGGATATTATCGTAGGTGGTTCTTGCCTTTTGCTCAGCAGCCATGTTCTCATGCAGGTCGGTTATTGCATCGCCTTTTGACTGGAAATAAGTGGCGGTCCACGGGTCTCCCGACGCTGCTACAGTATATATGCCTGTTGTATGGTCAACAAAATACGCATCAAATCCCTGTGCCTTGATCTGATCAATACTCAGACCACGCGTAAGCTGATATACTATAGCGGCAATCATTTCAAAATGCGCCAGCTCCTCGGTGCCTATATCGGTCAACAGGCCTGCGGCCATACGGTTTGGCATAGCATATCGCTGAGAGAGATATCTCATGGATGCGCCAAGCTCACCGTCAGGGCCGCCATACTGTGTAATAATGATCTTGGCGGCTCTGGCATCGGGATTTTTGATCTTGACCGGATACTGCAGTTTTCTGTCATAATCCCACATAACTCATACCTCCTTTTCCCACGGCATCGGTTGAGCAAGCCAATTCCAGCACCCGTTCCCGCTTGCAGTTCTGCGGGACAGAGGCCCATATACGGCTTCGTATTCATTAGCGGCCTGCTGATAGTTCAGCTTGGCATTCTTATAATAATCAAGTGCTTGAGCGCATTCGGGATGGGTGTCCAAATACAGTGCCGCATCATACAGCACAAAGTCGGCCTGCTGCACAGACAAAAGTTTTGCTTCTCTGTCGTTCATAATCAGCCTCCGTATCCAAAGGGCAGATCCAGCTGTGGGAATATAGTTCCCCTGCACAGCGCTCTCTGCGCATCATAGGTCTCCGACCAGCTTTGCCAAGGCACATAAGCCATAGCCAATGCAAGATTCGGCAGCTCCTGTAAAGTCATTTCACTATACGGCGCTATCCTGCCGCTCGCACCATTTGTCTGTCCTGAACATCTGTTGAACCTATAGGGTTGATATCTATTAGTCAATGATGGATTCTCCTTTCTCGCGGTAAATCCGCCTGATACAGCATATGCGTTAAAAAGAATAATTGTGTTTGACAAACATGCGTGCTATAATTAGTAAAAATAAACCCATGATACGGAGGATGCATTCCCATGTACGATTTACTCATTAAAAATGCCGCCATACTCGACGGTACGGCTACTCCTCACTATATATCAGACGTTGCAGTCAAGGACGGTAAAATTGCGCTGATCGCCAAAAACATAAATGCTTCCGCCAAGAATACCGTCAATGCAGAAGGTCTGTTTTTATCCCCGGGATTCATTGATGCACACAGTCATTTTGACTGTTTTATGACTATGGATCCAAGCGGATGGAACAACCTGATACAGGGCATCACAACCGTTGTCGCAGGTCAGTGCGGTCAGAGTCCTTTCCCCTCCGGCAAAGGTTTCGAGCAGGATCTCGTACGTGTAATGGACACTGTCGGCGGCAAAGACTTTGACCCATCTGTGGATGCACGTGGTACTTTTGAGGCTTTTCTACGCACGTCGGATGTACCTCTAGGACACCACGCGGCATATAATGTCGGCCACGGCGCTCTCCGTGCCGCCGTTATGGGCTACAGCAGCCAAAAACCTACCGAAGAGCAGATGGCAGAGATGTGTGCCAGACTTCGTGAATGTATGGAGAACGGTGCTTTGGGTCTGACTTTTGGTCTTATTTATCCGCCCAGCAGTTATGCAGATACCGAAGAAATGGTCACTCTCAGCCGCGTTGTAGCAGAATACGGCGGTAACGTCAGCGCACATATACGCAACGACGGGGATCAGCTGATCGAATCCACCGAAGAAATGATTGAGGTGGCAAGGCGCACCGGAGTACGACTCATCCTGTCCCATCAGAAGGCAATTTTCAAGCAAAATTGGGGCAAGATTAACAAAATAATCGAGCTAGTTGACAACGCCGCAAACGAGGGCCTCGACGTATTCTATGATGTCTATCCCTACACCGCATCCTCCACTACTTTGGGCAGATTTATTCCCCAGGACATGCATGCCCTCGGACTGGACAAGATGCTTGATATGCTCAAGGATCCCGCCACACGCCCGCTGATCAAAGAACGGGTCCTGCAGGGACAGGACCCCGACACCTATCTCTCAGATACAATGGTCGGATCATCGGGCACGCACCCCGAGTACACCGGCAGATTTCTCCCCGATATTGCACATGAGCAAGGCACAGATGCCTGCGAGGTGCTGTTTGATATCCTGATTGAGGACAGGAATACAGCCAACGGCATCTACCACAGAATGTGCGAGGATGATGTAGAGACCGCTCTCTCCTCTCCCAGAGCCATGGTTGGTACCGACGGGCTCTACTCACCCGTGGCATCAGGACTGCACCCCAGAGCATTTGGTACGTTTACCAAGTTTTTGGGACACTATTGCCGCGACAGAAAGATCGTCTCTCTCCCCGAGGCCATACGCAAGATCACAGCTATGCCCGCCGCCGTACATCATCTGAAAAACAAAGGTCTGCTGCGTGAGGGCTTCGACGCCGACATGGTGCTTTTTGACCCTGCAACCATCATTGACAAAGCCGACTACGTCAATCCTACCCTTGTAGGCGAGGGCATAAAATACGTTTTTGTTCTCGGCGAGGTCGCCGTACAAGACGGCAGTGTCACCAATATCCGCAACGGCAAAAATCTGCTGAGAAACGCGTGAGATCAGGAGGAAGCTATGGTAAACATAGGTAATGACTGGGACGAGATTCTCAAGGACGATTTTTCATCTGAGCATTACGCCGCTCTTCGGACTTTTCTCAAAGCTGAGTATTCATCCCATACCGTTTATCCCGGGATGTACGATATATTCAACGCCCTCAAGTATACTCCCTACTCATCAGTCAAGGTCGTTATAATCGGGCAGGACCCCTATCACGGCCCAAATCAGGCTCACGGACTGTCTTTCAGCGTCAGGGAGGGCGTTCCACCTCCTCCATCTCTTCAGAACATATTCAAGGAGATCAAGAGTGATCTCGGTCTTCCCATCCCCAATCACGGATGTCTGGAAAAATGGGCAAAACAGGGCGTACTGCTTCTCAATGCAGTTTTGACAGTGCGTGCAGGTCAGGCCAATTCACACAAGGGTCAGGGTTGGGAAATAGTAACCGACAGCATAATACGACATCTTAACGGCAGACAGAAACCTATGGTATTTTTGCTGTGGGGTGCCAATGCCGGAGCAAAAAGCGCTCTGATCACCAACCCCTCACATCTGGTGCTCAAATGCGCCCACCCAAGTCCCCTGTCTGCATATAACGGTTTTTTCGGATGCAGGCATTTTTCAAAAGCAAACAAATTTTTGTCCGAATGCGGACTCAGTGAAATAGATTGGAGATTGTAACATGGGATTTAAAGATCTGGTTATCAAAAACAGAAGTTGCCGAGGCTTTGACGAGAGCTTCAAAATAACCCGCGAACAGCTTGTTGAGCTCATAGACTGTGCACGTCTGGCACCCGCCGCACAGAATATTCAGCCGCTCAAGTATTATCTCTCCTGCGATGAGCAGACCAACGCTCTGATTCAGCCTATCACCAGATGGGCAGGTGCACTGCCTCACCTCAATCTGCCCTATGAAGGACACCGTCCCACTGCTTTTATTGTAATGTGCTTTGACAAAACAGTCGGCGGAGAAGATGCAGGAAAGTTTATGAAAGACGTAGGCATCTGCGCGCAGACAATTATGCTTGCTGCCGCAGAAGCCGATATAAGCGGCTGCATGATCGGGGCATTCAGTCCTGAGAAAACCTCTGCTGCTTTGAATCTTGCACCTCATCTGCAGCCTGTTCTCATTCTTGCGCTGGGCAAGCGTGACGAAAAGGTCGAGATCGTCGATGTCAAAGAGGGAAAAACAACCTATTACCGCGACGAAAATGACGTTCACTACGTTCCCAAGCGCTCCCTCGAAGAAGAACTGATCAACTGAGATACCACCCGGATAGAGATTGAACAATGACAGAAAAATCCTGCGGTACAATACCGTATACAATAATTAACGATGTGATCCGATATCTGCTTATCAGGTCAAAAATAACCGGAATGTGCAGTTTCCCTAAAGGACATACCGAAAATGGCGAAAGTGAGACCGACACGGCACTGCGGGAAACTCTCGAGGAAACCTCACTCCGTGTAAATATCAACCCCGAAATTCGGTTTGAGATATCCTATACGCTCAGCAACGGGAATATAAAAACCGTGGTCTATTTTCCTGCTCAGTTCTCAGACCAAATTCCGCAGCGTAACGGAAATTTCGAGGATTATGAGTACATGCTGCTTCCCTACAATGATGCATACACAAGCTTATCCTACAGCAGCCTCAAGCAGATTCTGTCCTCGACCAATGACATACTGACCAATCCGACACAAAAAAATCTCCCTTAAAAAAGGGAGATTTTTTGTGTTATATTTTTTGTGCGCGGTATTTGACAACAAGGTGATGAGGATAGTAGCTCTCTTTGGCTTTTCTCAATCCTTCTATACCCATATCTTCTTCTCTGTCAAGAAACTTAATGTCCGGATATTTGACTCTTGCATATCGGGCAAACTCATAATTGACCGCAGCATAGACGCCGTTTATATCGGTGACCGCCTTCTCAAAATGCACGTCAAGCGTATCTTTGGACATTCTGCTTGCCATGGTAAAAGCAATTATACGCTCTCCGCAGGTCAGCACGATTCCGTCCATGCCGAGTGCGTCATAGTTTTTCAGCGCACGGCCGAGTGCAACACGCTCCATCTCAAAGTCAGCATCGGGTGCTTCGAGTATGCGTTTTGCATACCATTCTTCGGCCATTTGTGATACTTTGGGGATGAGATCCGAGGTTATAGTCTGTACCTTGTAATCGGGGCAGGCTTTTTTGAACTGACTCAGGTGATTACGTTTTTTGTGATATTTTTTACCGCTGAGATCTGCCAGATCATCAATCGCATATACATAATCATACGAACCTCTTGATGTGGAAACCGCAAATATGTCCGGATAATGCTGTTCCAAAAAGGCTTTTTCGTCCTCATAAAGGCCCGTAATTACAGGGATTATGCCCTTTTCTTTGGCATCGCTGATGATATTATCGATAAGTTGTTTTTTGTCTCCGTCACCAAAATGGAAGGAATAATACCACTTGCCATCAAAACGTGAATACAAAGCAATATGTCCGTCTTCAAATGATATATTGCGCTCTCCCCAAAGGATCAGATTGCCAAAAGAATACTCGCACCCTTTGTGGCCGTATTTGAAAAAAATTTCCTCATATTTGTCTTTGTCCTCAATTTGCACAGGTCTGAATACCATACATCCGGTCTCCCAATTCAACGAATAATGTAAACCAATATTCTCCACAGAGATTATAACACCCAATCAGAGTTTTTAACAGCTTTTTTTGAAAAAACGCAAAAAAGCGGCATAGGGCCGCTTTTTATTCTATACTGTAGATTTTGGGATCCCACTTGTATTCCGATGCGTTATGGATTTCTGTAAAACATCTGTCATATGATTTGTGATATATCCCGGAGGGGTCAACAAAATATGTCCTCCCATCAATAGATATACATATCCATATATGATCACTGTCATACATCCGACCTTTGATGACACGGTTTTTTATGCCCAGCTCATCAAGAAGAACCGATGCAGCAAGTGTAATTCCTGAGCTTGCCGCGCTGCCGTTGAGCAATGCGCCTGACGCTGTGTAGTTATCGGTTTTGGGGATAGCTCCACCTGCGTCCTCGAACACTTCACCGGCATATCTGTCATAATATACGTTTTCTTTGAGCCAATCAAGCACAAATCGCACTTTCTCCTCAGCTTTGACAGATGCACAGTCCGCAGCTATAATACCCGCAGTTTTTTGTGTTTGTATTACTTTTTCCTCAATGTCGAGAATGGAATCTGTAAGAGAAATTTTGGCATCGACAATACATTCCCGACTTTCCGCAGAAGGAAACCATGTAAAGCTGATATCCTTTATACCATATGCGTGGCAAGAGGATTGGAGCCAAGCTTTAAAAAAGCATTCCTCAATATAATCCTGCCCAAAATTAAACCCGTTAAAGCTAAACGCTCTGTGCAGATCTCGGGTTTTTATCATAGAACAAAGCAGGTCGTCAACTTCATCAGGCGAAAGAACCTGCACGACTCCCCTGATCTCGTCATATGGCCTGCTGTAGGCAATCTTTGTCTCAACCTCACAGTAAGACGCAATGAAGCTTGTCTTGAAATTGACCGATGCAACACCATAGGTTCCCAGCGGGTATTCTTCGGTCAGATAATGTGACAGCCTATCCAGATCACTGTGCAGGTCTCCCTCATAATTAACCACAACAAGACTGACGTCTGTCTGGACTTTGCTGATAATATCCTCCAGCGATTCGCGAAGTCTGTCATAGCTGTCTATACCCTTTACAACGCTATTGCGGTTATTGTCAGGCTCAATATGTTCTCTCACATAGTAGGTGCTTGGGTCGTTCTTGAGTTTAGCGCATCCGCACAACACGGCAAAGCACAAAAGCAATATGCTCAGCAATAAGAGGATCTTTTTCATCATACTATTTCAGAATAATTACGATCGGGTATTGCTCATCAGCGATCATATCGAGACACCCTTTGGAAACAGATTTGTCGGTGGTCTTTGTAAATCCATTGTCCGCAAGCAGATTTATGACTTTTTCTGCTTCAGCGGTACTGTCGAGACAAAGCACAACTTCACCGTCAAGATACACGGGGTTAAACTTGTCTATATCAGCAGGCAATACCGCTTTGCCGCAGAAAACAAGTCTGTCGGTCTGTTCGGCAGGCGCATCGGGTGCAACATCACAGGCCGACTTTTCGGATGTGGTAGATGATTCAATATCTGTCTGAGCATCCATACCCGGACTTGTAGGTGCGGCTTCCCCATTGTAGTAGCCGGGATGCGGTGCTGTAGGACTGGCAGGCATGGCCACATCAGCTTCCGATACGGCAAAATAATCACTTTTTCTTGCAGCCCCAAAGCCGCCAAGCGTGGGCAAAAATGCGCCCGCCGCTGCTATCATCAGGCAGGCTGCGGCAACAAGTCCAAAAGATTTGGAGCGATAAAAGGGAATCTTGACCTGTTTGGATGCAGGGATCTTTGACATAATGCTGCTGTGCAGATTTTCGGGAACCTCCTGCTGCATATCCCTCATTACGTCCGCCATATATTTGAGCCGAGCGTATTCCGCACGGCAGGATTCACATACATTGAGATGCTCTGAAAGGCGCTGACGCTCTTCAGGAGAAGCTTCACCGTCAATAAGCATATTCATCAAAATTATATATTCATCACACATAAACGATGCAGTTCCTCCTTTCTTCATTCTTCGTTATACTTTGACTGCATTTCTTCAAAAAAGTTCCCACTTTTGAGCAAAAAATTTTTCAATTTTTCGCGGGCACGGGAAATACGTGATTTTACCGTTCCCGTGCTGATATTCAGCACATTGGAAATCTCGTCATAGGACAGGCCGTTGATATCACGCATGATTATCACGTCACGATGGTCACTGTCAAGCATTGATATGGCCTGCTGTACCAGCTGTCTTGTATGCTTTTTTTCAAGTTCTTTTTCGGGATCGTACCGCAGGTCTGCTATCTCGGTGGTTTGCTCGTCATCGCCCGGTCCCGAATCGAGAGAAAGTTCATATATATTTGTCTTGTTTCCTGCCGTATCGTGACATACATTCATTGTGATACGGTATATCCACGTAGACAATGTGCTCTCTCCCCTGTATTTAGGCAAAAACCTATAGACCCTCAAAAAAACCTCCTGGCAAATATCCAGAGCATCTTCAGGGTCTCCCGTATATCGAAGGGCCATATTATAGACTTTTTTCTCATAGGTGGTTACGATTTGTTCAAAGGCATTATGGTCTCCGTTCTTTGCCAATGCTACAATTTCGTATTCGTTCAAGGCTCTGTCACCCCCTCGGCTGCAAACCTTCCTGTATAGCCATACAGCAAACGGTTTTAAGTTCGTCAAGGCTATTTATCATTGATGCTTTTACTTTGAGAGTTTTTGATCCGATCAGATTTCCCAGATACCACAAAGTATGCTTGCGAAGTTCGGCTATGGCTCGCTTCTCACCCTTATGTAAACAGGCTATTTCCGCCTGCTGAATAAGCATATCCATCAGGCTCTCCGTGGTCAGCGCAGGAAGTTCCCTGCCCTCGCTGAGGGCAATACATTGCCTGAATATATGAGGGTTCCCCTGCGCGCCTCTGGCTATCATAACAAAATCAGCATTGGTCTCACCTATAATATCCATACAATCCTGCGCCGAAAAAGCATCGCCACTGGCAATTACCGGCACGTTGACGGCTTTCTTGACGGCGGCAATAATACTTCTGTCGCTCTTGCCCGTATACAGCTGTTCGCGTGTTCTGCCGTGAACACCAACAGCCTGAGCCCCCGCAGACTGAGCAGCCACAGCAGCATCACACGCGTTGATATGCTCACCGTCATAGCCTGCACGGATTTTGACTGTAACAGGCACATCGACAGCCGCTTTCACCGCTTTGACGATGTCATATATTCTGTCCGGATCGCGCATAAGGGCACTGCCCTCACCATTTTTGACAATTTTGGGCATAGGACATCCCATATTGATATCTATACCGTCTGCTTTGCTGATCTCGAGAGCAAGCCGAGCACCTCTTGCACATATATCAGGCTCGCTGCCGAAAATCTGTGCAAAGCACGGCCGATGCTCGTCGGATATATCCAGCAAAGTCGCGGTTTTCTTGTCGCTGTAGCACAAAGCTTTTGCACTGACCATTTCTGTGTAAGTCAGCGCCGCTCCCTGCCGTGCGCATACCGTCCTGAAAGCATAATCGGTAACTCCCGCCATAGGCGCGAGGAAGAATCGATTATTAACTTCTATGCAGTCAATAAATTTCATCGGTAATTGCATCCCCAAGAACATTTTTGGCAAGATTATTGAGAAAATCAAGAGAAAGAGGATTGTCGGCATGCATTCTTATGCCATGCACGGCGGCAAGGTCCTCTGTATACTCACTCAAAAGATGGACTTTGTAATTCTTGGCGCTATCATCATATTGAGTAACTGTCGGTATAATACCGCTTCTGCTGCCGACAAGCTTGTTATCTGCATCAAATTCCAGCTCTACCTGAAGCATACCGCCCAGCATAGTTTCGAGCCTGTGCTGATTGGATATAAAGTTGCCCAGAGACCAAGCGCATATAGTCTCATGCTCTCCATCAGAGGACACAAGCGTCTCAAGCGGCTGAAGAACGTGAGGATGTGTGCCGATTATGAGATCGGCACCGTTGTTACACAACAGTTCGGCAAGCTGCCGCTGATACTTGGAAGGCTCGGTCTTGTACTCCACACCCCAATGCATGGATACAATAAGATAATCGCACAGCGGGCGGATAGCTTGTACGTCTTTTTTCATTTTGGGCTCATTGATGAGATCGACTTTCCACTCATTGCCCTCAGACAAGGTGTAACCGTTCATATCATAGGTGTAAGAAAGAAATCCGAAGGTAATCCCCTCTTTTTCCACCAGAATGGGTGTGACGGATTCTTCCTGTGTCTCATATGCTCCCAAAACAGCATCAAAAGGACGGGATTTCACATTGGCGAGGCAAGCTGCCAGTCCATCCTCACCTTTGTCGAGGGTATGATTACTTGCAAGATTGATTACATTGAATCCGGCGCCTATCAGCGCGTCGGCAACCTCTGCAGGTGCCTCCATACGAGGATACCCACTGATTTTGCCTGTGAGCATTATCTCCTGATTGATAAATGCAATGTCAGCAGCAGAAGTAATAGGCGCAATACGCGTATAGATGGACGAAAAATCATAGCTGCCGTCATCCTGCCTGGCATCAAAAGAGATGGTATTATGGAGCAGATTGTCTCCTGAGGCAACTATCTTGATAATTTTGTTTTTAACCTCGGGCTCTTCGGGCACAACAGGCACATCAGGAACGACCGGGCCATCGGGAACATCAGGAATGTCGGGGTTTGTGGGCTGCTCAGGGGTTGCAGGTTCCTTATCATCACCGGGTTCAGCCGGCTCTGACACATTTCCGCTGTCCGAAGAAGCATCTCCCGCCTTGTTATCATCCATATCAGAGGCTCCGGCGTTATTATCGGGCTGGGTCGGGGTGCTGCCCTCAGGCGGAATCTTTGAGCACGCTACACAAAAAGCTATACAAATCAAGAGAATTAAAGCAAAAAATCTTTTCATTACAGTTTCCTTTTTAACTACGTTTGACTATGATTTTATCATATCTCGGCTTGAATATCAACGGCACTTTCCTCGGTCGGATGAATACTTGAGCAGAGCATCCTCTGTGTTTTCGCATCTCCCGTCTATAACGGCATCAAGCAGTTCATCAAGTACAATACCTATCTCACGTCCTGTGTAGCCCAGCGCCTTGATATGATTACCGTCAACTGCAAGCATAGACTTGCTGACGCAAGGCTGAGAAGCGGCCACATCCAATACTTTAGATCGTGTTGCTGCGAGTTTTTCAAGTCTGTCCATGTATTCGGGTGCCTGAGCCAGATTATCCGCACGTTTGATATCTATCAGCCTGAGCAGATTATCAAGTCCAAGCTTGCCCAGCCATCGTCTGATACTTCTCTCACCCGAAAACAGATCGCTGTCATGCAGATTGATAAGACTGCAGCAAAGCTCCTTGATATTATTGCCCGCGCCACTGCGTTCAAAGAATGCTTCGGCTTTTTTTGCGCTGACTTTTGCGTGCCCGTAAAAATGTCCCGTGCCTTCTACGTCAACAGAAAAAGTGTCCGGCTTGCCGCTGTCATGGAGAAGCATAACAAGTCGGCATATCAGGTCCTTGGGCGAATTGGATATCGCGTAGACGGTATGCTCCCACACGTTATATATATGATGCTTGTTACGCTGATCAAATCCGACCGATAGTGCTATCTCGGGAACGGCAACAGAAATAACATCCGCAAAATCCAGCAGGACTTTTTGAGCATTATCCCCCATAATCAGCTTGCATATTTCTTCGTATATACGCTCTCCCGACACAAATTCCAGCAGGTCCTTTGTATCGTGCATAGCTTTTTTCGTGTTCGGATCGATGTCAAACCCAAGCTGAGATGCAAATCTCAACCCTCTGAGGATACGCAAGGCATCCTCCTCAAATCGCAGTTTGGGGTCTCCTACGGCCCGTATGATTTTGTCCTCAATATCCGCTATGCCCCCAAACCTATCAACAAGTCCCGACTGTGGATTATATGCCATTGCATTGACAGTAAAATCACGACGGGACAGGTCATCGACGATATCGGAGGCAAAAGTCACGCAGTCGGGATGGCGATGATCGGTATATTCTCCGTCCGAGCGGAATGTTGTCACCTCATAGCCTTCACCGTCCAGCATTACCGTAACCGTGCCGTGAGCCAATCCTGTCTTGATTACTTTGAGGTCGGCAAAGATCTCACATATCTGCTCAGGCAGCGCACTGGTTGTGATATCCCAGTCATTGACCTCTCTGCCCATCACCGCATCACGGACACATCCTCCGACAAGGTACGCAGAAAAGCCATGCTGTGCCAATCTGTCAATTATGAATGATGCTCCATAGGGAATATTGATTCTCATACGTTCTCCTGTACAAAAACCGCCTCAAAACCCGACTGTTTTGAGGCGGTATATTGTTAATTCTGTGTATCCTCGGGGTTTATTTCTGCCTTTTCGTCCTGCTGATCCTGAGCTTCGGGCTTTGTTTCACTCTCAGCAGCTGTCTCTACAACAGTCTTGTTGATATTTTCGGGAACGGGCTGGTCGTTGAAAACCAGCTCAAACTCCTTGGCATACATTGTCTCATGCTCGAGCAGGTATGCAGCAACACGCTCCACGGCATCCATGTTGTCATTGAGCAGCTGCAGGGAGCGCTCGTATGCACTGTCGATCAGCGCCTTGATCTCATCGTCAATGACCTTGGCCGTTCCGTCGGACATATTCTTGGAGGTAGTCAGATCTCTGCCGAGGAACACCTCATCATGATCGGAGCCAAAGCAAATGGGGCCAAGCTTGTCGCTCATACCGAACTTGGTTACCATCTTGCGTGCAAGCTCACTTGCGCGCTCGATATCGTTGGATGCACCAGTGGAAATATCATCCATACGCAGCTTCTCAGCGGCTCTGCCGCCAAGCAGAACTACAATCTCATCAAGCATCTCATTCTTGGATGAGGTGTATTTGTCCTCTTTGGGCATATTGAGCGTAAATCCGCCTGCTCTGCCTCTGGGAATGATGGAAATCTGCTGAACAGGGTCCTGAGTGGGCAGCAGTCTTGCGGTGATTGCATGACCTGCCTCGTGGTATGCAGTCAGTCTGCGCTCTCGCTCGTTGATGACGCGGCCCTTCTTCTCGTTTCCCATGATGATCTTAATGAATGCTTCTTCTATCTCACGGTTGCCGATCTTTTTCTTGCCTGCGCGTGCGGTAAGAAGTGCAGCTTCATTAAGCAGATTCTCGAGGTCAGCGCCGGTAAATCCAACCGTGCTGCGTGCTATAGATTCAAAGCTGATATCATCCTCAAAGGGCTTTCTTGCAGAATGAACCTTGAGTATTGCTTCTCTGCCCTTTATATCGGGAACGCCGATATAGATCTGGCGGTCAAATCTGCCGGGACGGAGCAGAGCGGGGTCAAGAATATCTGCACGGTTTGTAGCCGCAATAACAATAACACCTGTATTATTGCCAAAACCGTCCATCTCAACAAGCAGCTGGTTGAGGGTCTGTTCACGTTCGTCATGTCCGCCGCCGAGACCTGCGCCACGTCTGCGGCCTACTGCGTCAATCTCATCAATAAACACTATGGCAGGTGCATGCTTCTTTGCGGTGGCAAAAAGGTCGCGTACACGTGATGCACCGACACCGACGTAAAGCTCAACAAAGTCAGAGCCGGAAATAGAGAAGAAGGGTACGCCTGCCTCTCCTGCAACTGCTTTGGCTATGAGAGTCTTACCTGTGCCCGGAGGGCCGACAAGCAGCACGCCCTTGGGGATGCGTGCGCCAAGCTCAAGAAAACGCTTGGGATCTTTGAGGAAGTCTACGATCTCCTCGAGATCTTTTTTCTCCTCATCGGCACCTGCAACATCATTAAAGTTGACTTTGGTATTCTCCTCGGTTGCCATCTTTGCACGGGACTTGCCAAAGTTCATTGTGCCCTTTGCGCCGCCATCCTGACGGTTCATCATAATTATCCAGAAGATAATGAATACGCCGATGATCAGCAGATAGGGCAGCATACTTGCCCACCAGGACACAGTCTCAACCACATAATTCTGCTTGAGAGTGCCTGCGTTTCTGTCACGCTCTATCCACTCTCCGGCATCTTCGAGAAATACCCCGATGCTGGGTAATCTGTAATAAACAACCTTGCCGTCTTTGAGCTTTGCCTCAAGGTCAATGCCATCTATCGTAAACTCGGTAACCTCACTGTCACGGAAATATCCGAGAATTTCATCATAAGAAGGCTGCTCCTCGTCATCACCAAAGCCGCCGAATGTAGCGATCAGCGTTCCGATAAGAACGAGCATAATAAGAATATAGAGTCCTATCCCCTTTTTCTTTTTTCCCGAAGGGGTACGGTTTGTAGGTGTATTGTTCAAGAATACATCAGCTCCTTTGCCGATTTATGTAGATTATGCGTATATCTCAGGTTTGAGAATGCAAACGTCAGGCAGATTACGGTATCTCTCTGCATAGTCGAGGCCGTAACCAACAATAAACTCGTTGGGAACGTCAACACCCTTATATGCAGGTTTGATATCCACCTTGTGTCTCTCAGGCTTATCAAACAGAGTACAGATCTTGATAGACTTGGGGTTTCTCTGAGAAAGCATTTTGATAAGGTGAGAGAGTGTTACACCGCTGTCCAGGATATCCTCAACGATTATAACATCTTTTCCTTCAATATTTGTGTCTAAATCCTTAATAATTTTAACTCTTCCCGAGGTTTCTGCTCCGTTGCCGTAACTGGAAACACACATAAAGTCAATGGTGCAAGGCACGGTAACCTCGCGAACCAGATCAGCCATAAAAATGAAAGCACCCTTAAGAATGGATACCATAACGGGACAGCTGTCTGCGTAATCATCCGATATTTCTTTGCCCAATCTCTTGACAACGGCTGCTATTTCCTCACTGCTGATCAGAACACCTTTTGTGTCATCTCTCATATTGCTCATAACTCTATCCTCCGAAAATATATTGATATAATATTGTTTTCTTTGTCGGATGCGTAGGTTCGGTCAAAACCTATCCCCGCTATTGCCACTACCCTGTTATTATCTAACAAAACCGGAATATTGTCACGCATTTCTTTTGGGATTTTACGGTCTATCATAAGCTTTTTTGCGGATTTGTGCATCCCGCCTATGAATATACGATCCCCCTCACGGCGGGAACGTACACTAAGCGGAAAAGAAAGCTTTGTCGCATCAGCATGATATGCTCCGTCACGTCGGCCGTCGGTCAGTTCAATCTGCCAATCACCGAAAGTGACAGATTCATCAATTCCTATTAGTGTATCCTCAAGCACTGTTTTGCATACGGGTTTTAAAAAAACAAGACTGCCGTACCGTCTGCACACCCTTAATCCCGGCAGGTCAACAGATGCCGATGGGTCGTCTGACATACATAACCGGTACAAAGAATCAAGATGCCTGCTCGAAAGCATCGCATCGGAACCCGCCATTCTGCTCATGATCTCAAATGCTCTGTACACAACGGCATTCTCCGCACCAAGTAAGTTATCGAGTTCAATAAATAACTCGTTTTCCTTTATTTTGCAATGCTTGACAAGGCTGTTTGCTTGACACTTTATCTTGCCGTTATATATTCTTGCTTGATCGGAAAACCTGTTAATCAGCCTGTCAAAATCGGGATATATCTCCCGCATCTGAGGCAGATCAAGCAGTCTGATTCTGTTGCGGTTGCAGCAAGGCTCAAAGTTGGTTGAATCTATAGCATAATCAAGACCGAAAGCTGCAGCATAGTTCTCTATATCTGCACGGTAGGTCTCAATCAGCGGCCTGATAAACTCATCCCGCACCGGAGGGATGCCGCACATACCCTTTACACCCGAGCCGCGGCATGCGTTCATAATTATCGTTTCAACATTATCGTTTGCGTGATGAGCTGTGGCAATTCTGTCAGCTCCAAGCTGTTTTGCAGCAGATTTTAAGAAGTTGTATCTCAGCTCACGGGCGGCCTGCTCAAGTCCCATCTTGTTTTCTGCAGCATATGCAATGCTGTCACCCTCTCCGCAAACAAGCTCGATCCTCAGGTCCTCACACAGTCTCTCGCAAAGCGCTCTTTCAGATTGTGCCGCATCCTTTCGTATACCGTGAGAAAAATGTGCGGCGCAAACTGTTATGCCCAGTTTTTCGGCATTTGTTGCCAAAAAATGGGTCAGAACAACAGAATCCATCCCGCCCGAAAGGGCGCAAAGCACACGCTCTACGCCCCGGGTCATATTATACTTGGTTAAAGTATCATACACCTTCATCGTGAATTGTTTCTCTGGAAACGAATGTAGAATACTGACCGATCCACTGGAGCTTGATCTCGCCGGTTTCACCGTGACGGTTTTTGGCAACTATCAGATCCGCAGAATTGGTCTTGGGCTTACCCTCTTCGTTATAATAGTCCTCTCTATAGAGGAACAGAACGATATCGGCATCCTGCTCGATAGAACCCGATTCACGAAGGTCAGAAAGCATAGGCTTCTTATTAGGACGCTTTTCGGGTCCGCGGGAAAGCTGGGAGCAGCAAAGAACAGGTACACCAAGATCTTTTGCCATAATTTTGAGCGAGCGGGATATTTCGGCAACCTCCTGAACACGGTTGTCTCCACCCTTGAACCCGGGAGCGCGCATCAACTGCAGATAGTCTATAACAATAAGTCCTAGCTTGTCACCAAGTCTGCGGCACTTTGCCTTCATCTCGGCAACAGATATACCGGAGTTATCGTCAAGCAGAATAGGAAGCTCGCTGAGGCTCTTGGTAGCGTCTGCCATATCCATCCAGTCGCTGTCCTCAAGCGTACCCATTCTCAGCTTCTTGCTGTCGATATGGCCCTCGCTGGACAGAAGTCTTGTAGCAATCTGTTCGGCAGACATCTCAAGCTGGAAAAAAACAACCGTCTTGCGGGTTCTTTTGGCTGCATTAAGTGCCATATTCATAGCAAAGGCCGTCTTACCCATACCGGGACGTGCCGCAAGCAGGATAAGGTCGCTCTTGTTGAGACCTCCGATATAGTTATCAAGCTCTCTGATACCCGTAGGCAAACCGGGAAGCTGACCGGGCGTAGAAGCAAGCTCGTCCAAACTGGTATACACGGATTTGATAGCCTCGGACACGGGGGTAAACGACTTGACCTCTCTGCCCTGACGTACGGCATAAATTCTCTGCTCGGCAAGATCTGCAACAGTCTGAGGATCCTCCTGCTGGGATCGTGTTGATTCGATAATATCGTCGGCAACGCCCTGCAGCTCTCTGAGCATACTCTTGCCGCGGACAATAGATGCATACTCCTTGATATTAGCGGCGGTGGGAGTGCTCTCTATCAGCTGCATAAAATAGTCCCGACTGATCTTTGAGCCGTGACCGCGATAAATAAGCTCATCCAAAAGCACCACGGGATCAACAGTCCTGCCCGCGGTAAACAAGTCGCTGATTGCCTCAAAAATTAACCTGTTTGTTTCCAGATAAAAATCGCTCGGTGTGAGCAGTTCCATCAGATCTCCCGTTTTTTCCGGGTCTATGAGCACAGAACCCAGAACAGCCTGCTCTGCCTCTGCACTGTAGGGAATCTGACGGGTCAGCAGATCGTCCATACTGCGACCTCCACAACTGTATTTTTGTGCTTACTGTGCCTCAAAGACCTGCACGGTAACTGTTGCGGTAATCTCTCCCGCAAGTTTGGCCTTGATTTCGTATGTGCCAAAGGCCTTGATAGGATCGTCCTGTACAAGCTTTGCTTTGGGGATATCGATACCGTGCTGCTTTTTGAGCTCTTCGGATATCTCTTTGGTGGTAACAGAACCGAAAAGCCTGCCGCCGGTACCTGCTTTTGCATAAATCTTGACGGGCTTGGAGGGCAGTTCATCACGGAGCTTCATAGAATTCTCTTTTTCCAGTCTTGCTCTGCGCTCAACGGCTGCATCGGCGTTCTTTTTTGCATTCATTGCGTCGGTTGTTGCTTCCATAGCCAGTTTACGGGGAAACAGGAAGTTTCTTGCATAACCGTCGGAGACATTTATCATTTCGCCCTTTTTGCCCTGGGCTTTAACATCCTGAAGAAGAATTACTTTCATTATTCTACATCCTTTCTTTGTTGCATGCTGGACTCAAGTTCAGCATTATATGCTGCTACGGCTGCACTGATCATCTTGGCAACCTCTGCAGGTTTCTTGTCGGCAAACTGCGCGCCGGCCATATTCAGGCTGCCGCCGCCGCCGATTTTCTCCATAAGCACCTGCACGTTAACGTCACCGTAAGAACGGGCAGACACGGCACATCCGTTGCCTTCACCGAATACTACAACAGATGCTTTCATTCTTGCAATACCCATCATCTCATCAGCGGCCATAGATGCAACGGCACGTTCCACCTGTTCATTGATGACTGCCAGGGATATTCCGGGTGCGATCTCCTTGGCTTTGGATATGATGCTGTATTTTTTAACATACATTTCCATATCGCCGCCAAACATACGCTTGACCTCAAGAGTGTCCGCACCGAGCTGCTTGAGATATGCCGCAGCCTCAAACGTACGTACACCGGTATGCAGAGTAAAGCTCTTGGTATCAAGAACAATACCTGACAGCATAGCTTCTGCCTCGATCTTGAGTATATCTCTGGGAGATACGATATACTGGAGCAGTTCGGAAACGAGCTCCGATGCACTGGACGCATAGGTCTCGTGCAGGGTAATGTCGCTGTTTTCGATAAAATCCGCGGCACGTCTGTGATGGTCAATAAGCGCCACACGCTGTACCGTCTGCAGAAGCTCGGGGCCCTCAACGATATCGGGGCGGCAGGTATCAACGACGATACACAGCGACTGTGCGCCTGCCATCATGATAGCATCACTCTCGGTGATAAATACACCCTCATACAGAGGATTTGCGGCCAGAGCATCAATAAGCTCTCCTGCATTGCTCTTGGCGCGGTCAACAATAATATAAGGCTTCTTACCGCATGCTCTTACCGCGGCGCATACACCTGCCGAAGCACCTACGCTGTCAAGATCAGAGAACTTGTGTCCCATAATAAACACGTGATCCGACTCATTGATAAACTGCTTGAGGGCGTTGGCGGTAACACGGGCTTTGACTTTGGTGCGTTTTTCAAGCTGCTTGGTCTTTCCTCCAAAGAACTCATATTTGTTCTTCGTCTTGATGACCACCTGATCGCCACCGCGGGACAGCGCCATATCAATACCCTGATTTGCGTATTTGAAAAGCTCGCCGAATCCGCAGTCCGCTCCCCTGCCTATACCTATAGATAAAGTTGCGGTAATACCCTGACTGTTGGTGAGGTTCTTCATCTCATCAAGAACCGAGAACTTGGATGCGGCAATATCTATATAGTCCTGATGCTCAAATATAAATAAATATCTGTCACGGTCAAGACGGCGTACTATGCCGCCCGTGGGCTGTGCCCAGCTTGTAATTATAGAGTCGATGTTTGCGGTGAGCGAAGAACGTTCGGACTCGCTGAGGCCCTTGTAGAGTTCGTCATAGCTGTCGACCACAACAATGGAAACAACAGGACGGCTCTTTTCATGCTTGAGTCTCAGATCAGAAAACTCCGTGATATCCACGAGGAACAGTGTGGCAAGCAGAGTTCTGCCTTTTTCGGTGGGGCTGTCGACTATACTGCCGTAGATGTTATAACTCTTGCCGTTGAGTTCGACCTCATAGGGGCACAGCTGTTTGCCTTCCATCAGCCACTTTGTATCAAAGCTCGGAAAGATGTCTTTGATATGCATCTCGAACAAATGCTCTTTTTTGCCGCTGAGGTCGGAAAAGAGATTGTTGCCCCATATAACCTCACCTCCGTCTATACGCAGAATGGCTATAGGCAGAGGGAAGTTGACGATAGACAGCTTTGTGGCGTCATCTATCTGAAATGCAAGATCTTCGACATACTTGCGGATATCTTTTGCCCTCTTTTTGTTGCGGATCATATAGAAGACAAACATCGCTACAATAGCTATACCCTCTCCTATTGCCACATAGTACGACTTGAGAAATAGCGCGGTAATTCCCGCAAAGATCACAAGCAGTACAAAAGAAAATATAGAGCTTGAAGAAAGCATTCTGGACAGTTTTTTGTCCATATCTGCACCTCCCTGAAAAAACTCAAATACTAAAGTTCAGCACCTATTAAAACAGTCCACTGATGGTGCCGTTTTCGTCAATATCGATAAGCTCTGCCGAAGGAACCTTGGGCAGACCGGGCATGGTCATGATATCACCGGTAAGCGCAACGACAAAGCCTGCGCCTGCGCTGAGCTTGAGATTGCGGACAGTGACCTTGAAGCCTTCGGGTGCGCCGAGCTTGCCCTGATCGTCGGAGAAGCTGTACTGGGTCTTTGCGACACAGATGGGCAGCTTGTCTGCACCCATCTCGCGCAGACGCTTGAGCTGGCTCTTGGCATCAGCTGTAAGCACAGCCTTGTCGCCGCCGTAGATCTTCTGTACGATCTTGTCGAGCTTGGCCTGAATGCTGTCATCCAGTTCATAAGTAAACTGCAGCTTGGAGGGCTTCTCGCACAGCTCTACGACCTTGTTTGCAAGTTCGATTGCTCCCTCTCCGCCAAGCTTCCAGGAATCGTTGAGAACAGCTTCAACTCCCTGCTCGAGGCAAGCCTGCTTTACGCACTCGACTTCCTCATCGCTGTCGGTGGGGAATCTGTTGATAGCAACAACGGCGGGTTTGCCGAAAACTTCGGTAATATTATGCACATGGCGCATCAGGTTTGGCATACCGGCCTTGAGCGCTTCAACGTTGGGGGTGGTCAGATCCTGCTTCTTGACACCGCCGTGATGCTTGAGCCCGCGGACCGTAGCAACAATAACTACTGCATCGGGCTCAATACCTGCTGCACGGCACTTGATGTCGAGGAACTTCTCTGCACCGAGATCTGCGCCGAAGCCTGCCTCGGTAACAACATAATCACCCAGAGCCATTGCGGTCTTAGTGGCAACAACAGAGTTGCAGCCGTGTGCGATGTTGGCAAAGGGTCCGCCGTGAATAAGTACGGGAGTTCCCTCAAGAGTCTGTACAAGATTGGGCTTGATAGCCTCACGGAACAGGCAGGCCATAGCTCCCTCAGCCTTCAGCTGGGATGCGGTAACGGGCTGCTTGTCATAGGTATAACCGATAACGATTCTGCCAAAACGCTCTTTGAGATCCTTGAGATCGGAAGCAAGGCACAGAACAGCCATAACCTCGCTGGCTGCAGTAATATCAAAGCCGTCGTCACGGATAGCGCCGTTGGCTGTACCGCCAAGACCGCAAAGAATAGATCTGAGAGCACGGTCGTTCATATCCAGACATCTGCGCCATGTGATACGCTTGGGATCGATGCCAAGGGCATTGCCCTGATGGATATGGTTGTCTATCATTGCAGAGAGCAGATTGTTAGCGGTGGTAACAGCATGCAGGTCACCGGTAAAATGTAGGTTCAAATCCTCCATGGGAACAACCTGAGCATAGCCGCCGCCTGCAGCACCGCCCTTGACGCCGAACACGGGGCCGAGAGAGGGCTCTCTCAGAGCAGCTACAGTCTTCTTGCCGATGCGGCTCAGACCGTCACTGAGGCCTACGCTGGTAGTGGTCTTGCCCTCACCCGCGGGAGTGGGGCTGATGGCTGTGACCAGAATCAGCTTGCTCTTTGCTCCACCTGCTGCTGCCTCGGGATTGATCTTTGCTTTATATCTGCCGTAGCACTCATAATCGGATTCTTTGAGTCCGAGTTTGGCTGCTATCTCGCCAATAGGCTGCATAACTGCACTCTGTGCAATTTCTATATCGCTTTTGTACTGCATAACTTTCTTCCTTCCTTTATTTTGAGGATAGTATACCTAAATATATATTATATAGATACATCTGTCATTTTGCAATAGTTTTAACACCAATATTAATGGGCTCCCGTTGACAAAAATCATTTAAATTGATAATATTAACTAAATTGATAAGACTCAGTTAAATCATAGGATAAAAGAGGTAAGAATTATGAGCAAGCGTATCGAAACCACATGCGTTCAGGGCGGCTATCAGCCCGGCAACGGAGAACCCAGACAGATCCCCATAATCCAGTCCACCACCTTCAAATACAGCACCAGCGAAGACATGGGCAAACTGTTCGATCTGGAGGCCAACGGTTACTTCTACAGCAGACTGCAGAATCCTACCTGCGACTATGTTGCAGCAAAGATCTGTGAGCTCGAGGGCGGCGTTGCCGCAATGCTTACCTCCTCCGGTCAGGCCGCAAACTTCTATGCAATATTCAACATTGCCACCTGCGGCGATCACGTTGTTGCAAGCAGCAGCATCTACGGCGGTACATTCAATCTGTTCTCGGTCACAATGAAGAAGATGGGTGTAGACTTTACCTTTGTCTCCCCCGACTGCACCGAAGAAGAACTCAACGCCGCATTCAAGCCCAATACCAAAGCTGTTTTCGGCGAGACTATTGCCAACCCCGCTCTTACCGTACTCGATATAGAGAAGTTTGCCAATGCCGCACATGCACACGGCGTTCCTCTTATTGTAGACAACACTTTTGCCACTCCCGTTCTGTGCCGACCCTTTGAGTTCGGCTGTGATATCGTAACCCACTCCACAACAAAATACATGGACGGTCACGGCAGTGCAGTCGGCGGCGCCATCGTTGACAGCGGTAATTTTGACTGGACCAAGTACGCAGACAAGTTCCCCGGTCTGTGCACTCCCGACGACAGCTACCACGGAATTACATATACAGAACGTTTCGGCAAAGCCGCTTATATCACCAAAGCCACCGCACAGCTCATGCGCGACTTTGGCTCCACCCCCGCTCCCCAGAGTGCATTCCTGCTCAATCTGGGTCTCGAGAGCCTGCACGTACGTATGGAGCGTCACAGCGCCAACGCACTGGCCATCGCACAGTTCCTCAAGGCTCACCCCATGGTATCCTGGGTACGCTACAGCGGTCTGGAGGGTGACAAATACTACGAGCTTGCACAGAAATATCTGCCCAAAGGCTCCTGCGGTGTTGTATCCTTTGGCGTCAAGGGCGGCAGAAAAGCTGCCGAAAGCTTTATGAAAGCACTCAAGCTCGGTGCTATTGAGACCCACGTTGCAGACGCACGCACCTGCTGCCTCCACCCCGCAAGCAGCACACACCGTCAGATGACCGATGACGAGCTTGCCGCAGCCGGTGTAGGTGCCGATCTCGTACGTCTGTCTGTAGGTCTTGAGAGCAAGGATGATCTTATTGACGATCTCAAGCAGGCTCTCGATCAGGTAAAGTAAGCACTCTTTAAGGAGCATCGTAATGCCTATAAAAATACCTAACGGTCTGCCTGCCGCACAGACCCTCAAAACCGAGAATATATTCGTCATGGACGAGACCCGTGCACATACTCAGGATATCCGTCCGCTGAGAATAGGCCTGCTCAATCTGATGCCTACCAAAATCGCCACGGAAACTCAGCTTGCGCGTCTGCTGTCAAACACTCCTCTGCAGGTGGAGCTGGAGCTGATCGCTGTAGAAAATCACGTACCCAAAAACACTCCTGCGGAGCATATGATAGCCTTTTACAAGCATTTTTCCGACATCAAGGATCAGAACTTTGACGGATTCATTATTACCGGGGCGCCCGTTGAGCTGATGCCCTTTGAGGAAGTCGAATACTGGCGTGAACTCTGCGAAATCATGGAGTGGACAAAGACCCACGTACACAGCACATTCCATATATGCTGGGGTGCTCAGGCCGCACTCTACTATCACTACGGAATCAACAAAATCGTCCTTCCCGAGAAGATGTTCGGCATATTCCCCCACACTGTAGAGGTAAGCAACAATATGCTCTTCCGCGGATTTGACGATACGTTTATGGTTCCCCACTCCCGTCACACCGCAATTGCACGCGAAGACATCGAAAAAGTCTCGAACATTCAGATAATTGCCTCCTCCCCGGATGCAGGTGTTTATGCAATGAGTGCTCAGGACGGCAGGCAGATATTTATCACAGGGCACAGCGAATACGACGCACGTACACTGGAGAATGAATATCTCCGAGACAAGAATCAGGGTCTGCCCATCAGCGTACCCAAAAACTACTATCCCAACGACGATGACTCTCTCTCTCCCAACGTCTCGTGGCGTTCCTGCGCAAACCTGCTCTACAGCAACTGGCTGAACTATTTTGTATATCAGACCACCCCATACGATATCAAAAATATCAAATAAAGCAAATCACCTGCCCTATGTGGCAGGTGATTTTTGTATTTTTCTATCTAACTTTGTTGCATTTTGCGTGGACATAATGTATAATAATCAGGTTAAATATAATATGAGGTGATTAATGATGCTCCCCGCAATTATTCTGTTTGCCGCAACGTACGTGCTGATGCTTATTTTCAGCAAATACCGTCCGTACATAGCTCTTGCTTCCGGACTTATTTTTATAATCAGCGGTATGCTCCCCCTGGGCAAAATATTTGAGTCTCTCGACTTTAACGTTCTGCTTATGATTGCAGGTACTATGGGTCTCGTTCAGCTGTTTATCGAGAGTCATATGCCCGAGCGACTTGCAGATATGATCATGGCAAAAGTCCCCAACGTACAGTGGGCAGCTGTCTGCCTGGCACTGTTTGCGGGTGTTATCTCCGCATTCGTTGACAACGTTGCAACCGTACTTATGATTGCTCCCGTTGCTCTCGAGATATGCAAGAAGCTCAACACCAATCCCGTCCCCTTCATCATCGGCATCGCTGTTTCCTCCAATCTGCAGGGTGCTGCAACTCTGGTCGGTGATACTACAGCTATCATGCTCGGCTCGGCTCTGGATATGAGCTTTATGGACTTCTTCTTCTACGACGGCAAGCCCGGTATGTTCTTTGCCGTTGAGCTCGGTGCCGTAATATCCGCAGCTATCCTCTACTTTATTTTCCGCAAGGAGAAATCCCCCATTCCCAAAACCACTCAGCTTACAGAGGTCAAGGATTTTGTCCCGACCTATCTGCTGCTCGGCACCATTGTTCTGCTCATCTGCGCATCTTTCATCCCCAACAAGCCTGCCATCACCAACGGTCTTATCTGCTGCGCGCTTCTCGTGATCGGACTCGTGTATAACTTTAGCAAAAAGAAAACAACCGATTCTTTCCTCTCTCCCATCAAAGCTATCGACTACGAAACTCTCGGTCTGCTTGTCGGACTGTTCATTATGATCGGCGGTATCTCCCATATGGGTGTCATTGATGAACTGGCCAAACTGCTGGCAAACCTGGGCAACGGTAACGTGTTCCTCATGTACACAATCATAGTATGGGCATCGGTAATTATCTCTGCATTCATTGACAACATCCCCTACGTTGCAACCATGATTCCCGTCATTGCAGGTCTTGCACTTGAAATGGGATGCGATCCCACCCCTCTGTATTTCGGTCTGCTCTCCGGTGCAACTCTGGGCGGCAACTGCACCCCCATCGGCGCATCCGCAAACATTACCGGCATCGGCATTCTGCGCAAAGAAGGCTATGAAGTCAAAAACGGTGACTTCTTCAAGATCGGCATCCCCTTCACTCTTGCCGCTATCATACCCGCATACATATTCATCTGGGTACTGTTCGGTGTTTGATTGATTCTGCGTTATATCAAGGCCCTGTGCATGGTGCACAGGGCTTTTTTGGTTGACAATATAATGCCGCAGGTTTATATTCATATATAAAATAAGCCGCAGGAGGGCGTTATGTACACAGTATATCCTGACTATTACCCCGACTTCAAATGTACCGCCGACAAGTGCAAGCACAACTGCTGCATCGGCTGGGAGATAGACATAGATCAAAAAACTGCAGAATACTACAAAAATCTGCCCGGCGAAATGGGAGAGAATATACGCCGCAATATAGACTGGACGGATACTCCCCACTTTAAGCTTGCCGAGCACGACCGATGCCCGATGCTCGACAGCCGCGGACTATGCACAATAATGCTCAATCTCGGTACCGACTGTGTATGCGACATATGTGCCGAGCATCCAAGATTCTATAATGAGCTCGACGATCACGTCGAATGCGGACTCGGACCAAGCTGCGAAGCGGTATGCGATCTGATAATCAATAACAAAAATACTGTAAAGCTTCTTGGCTATACAGATGCTGTCGAGCAAAATACAGACGTGCAATTCAGAGATCATATAATTGAACTTTTGCAGGACAGAAGCAGAAGTATGGAGGACAGACTTTCCGACGCACTCAATGCCTGCGGTATCCCGACATTTGATCCGGATATACGCACGTGGACGGATATATTGACAGGACTCGAGAGGCTTTCCGAAGACTGGACAGATGTACTGTATGATTTGAAAACCTACCACTCCCCCGAGAACAAATCGATATTCGATGGTTATATGCACGACCGCACCGCCGAGTACGAGCAGCTGGCCGTATACATCATATACAGATATATGATCCGGACGGATATTACCGCACAGGAAGCTTGCCTGTTTGCAGCATTCACCTATTGTATAATTCGCGCAGCGGGCGCGGCCATATTTGCCAAAAAGGGCAGTTTCACCTGCGCCGATCAGCTGGATATAATCAGAATGTACTCTGCAGAGATCGAATATTCGACCGATAATCTGTATATTATATTAGACGCACTGAACGAACAATATCAATAAACAGAGAAGATGCCGCACCGAGCGGCATCTTCTTTATTTTTTCTTTGGTGAAACACCGAACAGTTTTTTATACGCCTTTGAGTACACCGAATAGTCTCTGAATCCGCATCTGTAGCAGGCATCGGTCGGCGACATACCCTGCTCGATAAGCTGCTGCGACAACAAAAGCCGCTTGTTGGATATATACACGTGCACGGTGTATCCCGTCTCAGCTTTGAACTTGCGCATCATATGGTACTTGCTGATATATATTTTTTCGGCAAGATGGTCAATGCTGATATTCTCGGTGAGATTATCGTTGATGTATTTGAGCACCTGTACGATTTTTTCGTCATAGACGGTATCAACCTCAATATTCTGCTGCTTGAGAGAAAACCCCGCAAGTTCGATCAAAAGCTGAAACAATATGGTATCCCGCATAAAATCGCTGCCGTATTCTTTGCTTCCGTGCAGATTCTCAAGCTCGCCTATCAGCTTTGACACACGATTACGCTGCAAATGATTGAGCCGCAATATATGACTGCCTCGCTCGTGGGCAATCTTGTAGCACTTTTCAAGATCGCAGGTATCGGTGCTCTTTTCACGCAGAAAATCCGATGATATATATATGAGCACTCTCTCATTGGACTCGGCAGTCTCGGGCTTGTGGACGCATCCTCTGCCGACGAGAGCTACGTCGAACGCCTCCAGTCTGTAATGCCTCCCCTCTATCATATAAGATAGTGTTCCTTTGAGAGGAATGACGATCTTGTGGAAGGTATGATAATGAAAATCGACCTCCTCCGTCAGAGGTGCTGCCAGATGAAAAAGTCTGTAATTCTCCCTGAGATATCCTCGTTCTCCATATACGGGCATATCACGACCTCCTTTAGCATCTTTTGCTTAAATTATAGCATATTTTGCGCAGATTTTGCAATAGATATGATATATAATGTCATCAAGATATTAAATTGATCATGGAGGCTGCTATGTCAAACACAACAAACAAAAAATCATTCCTGCAGAACTATGCCCTGCTTATTGCAATGGTCGTTGCCATAATCGCAGGCTGCGTTATCGGCGCAATATTCCCCAAAGTCACCCAAAACGGTGAAGTCGTCAAAGCCGGTGCTACCGTGCTTGCACCTTTGGGCAAGGTATTTATCAACCTGATGTTCTGTATCGTTGTTCCTATGGTTTTTGCTTCTATCGCAGGCGCAGTTGCAAATATGGGCAGCCGCAAGCGCGCAGGCAAGATTATGGGCACAACCGTCATAACCTTCGTGGTAACCGGCGCTGTTGCCGCACTGATCATGTTCCTGCTCATGAAGGTATTCCCTCCAGTTCTTGAGGCATGGAACAACGTTCCCGCAGAGGAGATCGGTGACTATGCAACACTGTCCCAGATGATAGTCAACTTCTTCACTGCAGAGGACTTCGTCGGTCTGCTTACCCGCAGAGCTATGCTGCCCCTCATCGTCTTCTCTCTGCTGTTCGGCTTTGCCGTTAACCTCAACGGCGGCAAAGAATCTATGGTCGGCAAGTTCCTCGATGATCTGTCCGGCGTAATGATGAAGCTTGTCAAGATCATTACATACTACGCTCCCATCGCTTTCTTCGGCTTCTTTGCAGATCTGGTTGCTACCTACGGTCCTCAGATCACAGCTGACTACGGCAGAGCTCTTGCCGTTTATTATCCCCTCTGCTTTGTATACCTGTTCACCGCGTTCCCCCTCTTTGCCTGGATCGGCGGCGGCAAGCAGGGACCCAAAGCAATGTTCAAGCATCTGCTCCGTCCCGCTATGGTTTCTCTGGGCACATGCTCCTCTGTCGCTACCATCCCCACCAACATGGAAGCTGCCGAAGACACCGGCATCTCCAAAGACGTCACAGACATCGTTCTGCCTCTCGGCGCTACAATGCACATGGACGGCTCCTGCTTCTCCTGCGTGCTCAAGATCGCATTCGTCATGGGTGTATTCGGTGTTGACCTCACCTTTGCAAATCTCATCCCCGTAATTCTGGTTGCCGTTCTGTCCTCCGTCGGTATGTCCGGTGTGCCCGGCGGCGGCTATATCGGTGAATATATCATCTGCTCGCTGTTCTTCCCCAACCAGATGGAGCTTGCATTCCCCATTCTGGTCACCATCGGCAATCTGGTCGATCCTCCCGCTACAATGATCAACGCCGCAGGCGACTACGTAGTATCTTTTATCGTATCCAGATTTGTTGACGGCAAGGATTGGCTCAAAAATCATCTGTCCAAAAAGTCCGCCTGATACGTTACCCGAAACATCTCCCCGCTGCCTTGCAGCGGGGATTTTTTGTGTTTTTGCATAGTTTTTGTTTGATTTTTCGAGCAATATATTATATAATTCTTGTATAAGTAATTTTTTATAGACACACGGAGGAGATATCAAGATGAAAAAAACAATCGTTGAAAAAGCTATCGAAAGCCGCTCCGAACAGCTGACCGCTCTCAGCGACCGTATCTGGGGTTATGCAGAGACTGCATTCGTAGAGTTCAAGTCTGCTGACGATCTCTGTGCTACTCTGGAGGCAGAGGGCTTTAAGGTAGAAAGAAACGTTGCTGATATTGCAACTGCATTCACCGGTACTTTCGGCTCCGGCAAGCCTGTCATCGGCTTCCTCGGCGAATACGACGCTCTGTTCAATCTGAGCCAGGTCGGTTGCTCCGCAACCAGAGAACCCCTTGAGAAGGGTGCTTGCGGCCACGGCTGCGGTCACAATCTGCTGGGCGTAGGCTCTCTGGCAGCTGCTATCGCTGTTAAAGACTATCTGCAGGAGACCGGCAAGTCCGGTACCGTTATTTTCTACGGTACTCCCGGTGAAGAAGGCGGCTCCGGCAAGGCATTTATGGCTCGTGAAGGCGTATTCAACGGCCTCGACGCTGCTATCACATGGCATCCCGCCGGCCTCAACTATCCCCGTATGTCCTCCTCTCTGGCCAATATCCAGGTTGCATTCAAGTTCAAGGGTATCGCAGCACATGCTGCAGGTTCTCCCCACAAGGGCAGAAGCGCACTTGACGCTGTTGAGCTTACCAACGTCGGCGTAAACTATATGCGTGAGCATATCATGTCTGACTGCCGCGTACACTATGCTGTTACCAACAGCGGCGGCAGCTCCCCCAACGTTGTTCAGCCCGAAGCTGAGGTTCTGTACCTCTGCCGCGCTCCCAGAATCGACGACGCACAGAAGATCTACGAGTGGGTATGTGATATCGCACGCGGCGCAGCTATGATGACTCAGACCGAGGTAGAGATCGACTTCTACAAGGCTGCTTCCAACGTCATCGCAAACCGTCCTCTGGCAGAGCTTTCCACCGAGAATATGAACCTCTTCGGCGCTCCTCAGCTTACCGAAGAAGAGCAGAAGTTTGTTGACGAGATCGCAAAGACCTTTACCGTTGACTTTGCACGTGACGCCAAGTCTCTCGTTAACTCTCAGGGTAAAGAATTCTCCAAGGCTTTTGCAGCTCATGCCGGTGAGATGTATTGCCAGTACGTTCTCCCCTGCCCCGAGAATGAAAGCTGCGGCATGGGTTCCACCGACGTCGGTGACGTAAGCTGGTGCTGCCCCACCATCAACCTGAACATTGCTACCCACGCATACGGCACTCCCGGCCACTCCTGGCAGCACACCGCACAGAACGTTGCTTCTTTTGCACACAAGGGTATGCTGTTTGCAGGTAAGACCATGGCAGGTACCGCCATCGACATCATCGACAACCCCGAGCTCCTCAAGCCCATGTGGGAAGAGTTCAAAGAGCGCGTAGGCGACGGTTACGTATGTCCCATCCCCAAGGGTGTCAAGCCCCGTCCCATCAAGTAAGTTAATCTCAATAAGTAATAACACCGTTTGGATACATCCAAACGGTGTTATTATTATCATATTATCAGTCTGCAGTCCAGTTCTGCTCACAGCTGTCAAAGAATCTCAGAATAGCGCTCTCGCATATCTCTCTGTCAACCAGATAGCTCAAGCCGTGCCCTGCGCCGGGAACGATAATCAGCTCTTTTGGGCCTGCGGTTGCGTTATAGTTGCGTACAGACATCTCACACGGAACAAACAAGTCATCCTCGCCGTGTATAAGGAGCAAGGGGCGTTTATTGTTCTTGAGCGCATCCTCGGTGCTCCTGTCATAGAATCCAAAGCCGGCAACTTTTTTGCACAGGGCGCTAAGAATAGGCACGATAGGCTTTTCTGGCAGGCCGTAGGATTGCTTCATCACGTAGGATATTATCTCTGCCGGCGACGTAAATCCGCAGTCGGCCAGAATTCCGGCAACATTTTTTGGCATATCAAGCTCGGACGCAAGCATAACCGTGCCCGCGCCCATAGAAATACCGTCTGCATATAAAGGCAGCTTGCCGCCGCATCTGCTGTCGGCGTATACAAGCCATTCAATACAGTCAAACCGCTCGCGGATGCCGTACGTGATATATTTACCCTCGCTCTCGCCTCTTGCGCGCTGTTCGATGATCAGCAGATTACATCCGCATCCAACAAAGAAATCCACTGCTACGGCAAAATCCTTGTCCCATCCCGAGCGAAAACCGTGCATCATCACAACCGTGCGTTTGGGAGCCTCAGCCTCGATCCAATGACCGCACAATCTCAATCCTTCTTTGTTGGTTATATACACCTTTTCGGGGTTGCGGGCATGCAGCCTCGCAGAGGAGCTGTTCATGACGTCTCTGTACTCGGCAAGGGATGCCTGAATGCGTCCCATAAAGCCTTTGCCGTCGGGCATATATTTAGGTTTTTCGGGTGCGATTATGGCATTGAGCGCCATTCTCAACGCCGCGTATCCACATGCGCCCGCTGCCAGTGCTCCAAGAGCCAATGCGGCTGTTTTTTTCTTCATATACTCTCCTTGCAGAACACGCGAAGCTCACCGCTGTGAATCCTGATCTCTGCAGGCAGCAGAGATACTATCTCTCCGTCCACCTCAATATCGGTGGAGCCTTCTACCTCACAGCTGACCTTCTTGCAGCGGTAGATATCAACGTATTTGGTCTGTTCTTCTATATTACCTTTGAGGAAGCAAATGAGCAGTTTGGGAATAACGATATAGGGTACTTTTTTGACGATAAGCACGTCCATAATTCCGTCATTGGTAACGGCTGACGGAACCATAGGCATACCGCCGCCAAAAAAACGTCCGTTTGCCGCAACCATAATAAGTATATCACGGTCAATAACAGTCTGATCATCAATGACAGCTTTAAGCCTGCGGAACTTGATAGAAAAAATTGTGGCAATAAGCGCGAGATAATATGTATACTTGGTCTTCAGCTTTTTTCTGTAACGTGCTTCTCTGGCGAGAATGTCAACGTCAAAGCCGGTACCGGTGATATTGAGACATCTCCTGTCTCCCACAGTAATAAAATCCATAGGGGCGGTGTTTCCGCCAATGATTGCCATGAGAGCATCGGAAATATCCTTGCTGATACCTGCACCGCAGGCAAAGTCGTTGCCGGTGCCGCAGGGAATAAGACCAAGAGGCACTGCGGTGTTCATTCCGTTGAGAACTTCGGAAAATGTACCGTCACCGCCTACCGCAACCAATCCGGTACAATCGGGCAGATTTGACAGCTCACGTGCAAGTTCGATAGCATGACCCTGATATTTACTCTCATAGAGCTTGTATTCCAGAGGACAGTCCTTTAATATATCTTCGATTACTGATATGGCGCTGTTTCCGTTTCCTCCGCCCGCAAGCGGATTGATGATGAAATAAATCATTGCGCGCACTCTCCCCAATCATATCTATATTCAATAATAATACCACTTTTATATAAAAAATACAAGTCGGATGTCCCACATATGAAAAAATTGACCCAAATCAAAAAAATTATAAAAAACCTATTGACAAAAACCAAAATATAATATACACTAAACGCGTAAACAATATTGCAGGTGATAATAATGAGAATGACACACGAAGCAGACTACGCACTACGAATAGTGTACACTCTTGCCAGACACAACAAACAGCTGTCGGCAAAGACTCTTTCAGAGGAAACCGGTGTAACTATACGCTTCACTCTCAAGATTCTCCGCAGGCTCTCCGAGTACAAGATCGTTGCAGCCAACAAGGGCGCAACCGGCGGCTACTACCTGACAGCCGATATTAGCGAGCTTTCGCTGGGACATATCATAGAATGTATCGACGGCCCGCTCAAGCTCAACCATTGCCTCAGCGAGGATTTTGACTGTACCAGAGTATCTGACAAGAACTGCTGCCCCTTCCACTGCTTGTTGGGCGAGATTTCCACAGAACTTCGTGACAGGCTCTACAACGCCAAAATAATTAATTTTATCAACAAATAAAAATTATAAATTAAAAATCAGGAGGAAATATCAATGAAAAAGTTTGTTTGCACAGTTTGCGGTTATGTTCACGAGGGCGATGCAGCTCCCGAAAAGTGCCCCGTATGCAAGGTCCCCGCTGAGAAGTTCAACGAGGTAAAGGGCGAGATGAAGCTGGCTGCAGAGCACGAGTACGGCATCTACGCAAAGACCGTCAAGAACAACCCCGACATCACCGAAGAAAACAAGAAGTACATCTTCGAGCAGCTGATGGCTAACTTCAACGGCGAGTGCTCTGAGGTCGGTATGTATCTGTGCATGGCTCGCATCGCACACCGCGAGGGCTACCCCGAGATCGGTCTCTACTGGGAGAAGGCAGCTTGGGAAGAAGCAGAGCACGCTGCAAAGTTTGCAGAGCTGCTGGGCGAGGATCTCGAGCCTATGATGAAGGCTACCACCAAGGACAACCTGAAGTGGCGTGTAGACTGCGAGTACGGCGCAACCGCAGGCAAGTTCGATCTGGCAAAGGTCGCCAAGATGAACAACCTGGATGCTATCCATGACACCGTCCATGAGATGGCTCGCGACGAGGCTCGTCACGGCAAGGCTCTGGAAGGCCTGCTGAAGAGATACTTCGGTTAATAGTCAAATATTGCATATTCCAAGGGGAAGCAGAACCATCTGCTTCCCCACTCTTTTATAATATTTGACCACACCGACCTAATCCATACAGAAAAAAGGAGAATACCATGATACACAAAATGACCGATGCCATATATGATACTTTGAAAAACAAATCGGGTTTCAAGGTATTTGCCGAAGAATGCGGGCCTGCAAGCAACGTGTGGCTGCAATTTGCGACAGACAATAACACTCCATACCAAATACGTTTTATCAGCACAGACGACAATAACGACGTTGCCGTTCGCGTATTCGGCTTGTTGAAGGTCGAGAACTCTCTGAGTGACAAAATCCTGCCCCTCATCAACAGACTGAACGCTGCTTATCGTTTTGTCAAGTTTGTTATGGATAACGAAGGTAACGTCAATCTGGAATATGACTATCTCTACTGTTGTCCCGATCCGGCAGCAAGCGCAGAAGAAATAGTTATGCGTATTGTCAAAATTATTGAAGAAGCCTACCCCGCACTGCTGCGTGCATCGCGAGGATAATTTTCTCGATATTTTAATGGAGCGGAAGCATTTCCGCTCCATTTTTTGTTATTATGTTCTACGTATGAATCTGCTCACTGCATAAAACACATCCACTTTTTCGCGGTTTTTCTTGCTTTTTTGCGGAGTATCCAATATAATAGTGTGGCTATTATATTTTTTGGAGGATTCTTATGTCTGATCACGCAACAAAGCACGCCAATCCCGGACCTCTCGGTCTGCTGGGCTTTGGTATGACAACCGTACTTCTCAACCTGCACAACGCCGGCCTGCTGCCTCTGTCCATCGTTATTGTTGCTATGGGCATCGCTCTTGGCGGTCTTGCACAGATCATCGCCGGTATCCGTGAGCTCAAGCAGGGTGCAACATTCGGCGGCACCGCATTTACCGCTTACGGTCTCTTCTGGTGGAGTCTTGTTATCATCTGGGTCAATCCCTTTGCAAAGGGTGGCATCGAAGCCGCAAGCAAGGTGGCTATGGGCTACTACCTGCTGCTGTGGGGCATCTTTACCGCTTTTATGTTTGTCGGCACACTCAAGCACAACCGTGCAACTCAGGTCGTGTTCGGCAGCCTGACCATTCTGTTCGTTCTGCTTGCTCTGGGTGATTTCACCGGCAACCACACCATCACCATGATTGCTGGCTACGAGGGTATCTTCTGCGGTCTGTCCGCCGTTTACAGCGCAATGGGTCAGATCGTCAACGGCGAGTTCGGCAAGACCGTTCTGCCTCTCGGCGACAAATAACATGTATACCGATTTCGGCAAGGGCAAATTTGACTCAAGTGAGCTGATTACGGCGTACTCCTACAGATTCAACCCACCCCTGCCCTTTGTGCAGCGAGACGATTGCATCGAGGCCCCAAAATGCTCCGATTACCGCGACGGCTACGCCAGCATTTCCCTGCTGGATAAGAATAAACACTCGGGTAATGTAACCATCCACACCGAATGTGATTTTGAGGGGATCGCCGCACCGCTGATCGTTATTGCCGAGGATGTCAGAACCGACGAAAACGGAGTTATCAGATATGATAACTATTTCGAGGTCGTGATATACAAAAACGGCATCAACATCTGGAGGTTGTGGCCCGAGAACGGCAAAATCGTACACAAAAACCTGCTCCGGCTCGTCTATCCGCTGGAAACGGGCAAAAAACACCCTCTCACGGTAACCGTCACCACCGATTCAATATCTGCGGAGACCAACGGTGTCAAAGCTACAGTCCCCGTACCCGATATGTTTGAGACATTCTATACAGGAATAACCGCTTGCGAAGGTCTGTGCCGATTCTATAATCTGCAAACAAAATGAAACAACACCCGTTTGTTTATGAAACAAACGGGTGTTATATTATTGATCGGACTGTGCAGACGAGCTGTCACGTGTGCGCTTTTTAGATAAGTTTCTGATCTTGCGGTACATTACTTTGAGCACGGCGAGAGTCTTGGTATCCTGAGGAAAGAATATTTTGAGCAGCCAGATTGCAATGGCAACGGTGATTATTTTTTCGGGAGAAAAAGGCAGCCACAAGAGGGTCAGATATCCTCCTCCGACCGCGATCATCCATTTGATGCCAAAGAAGGTTCCCATAGCAAACATGACATATGCCCAGCCATTGGTAATCAGCCAGCCTATCCCAAAGCACAACAGAAATCTCGGATTCAGCAAAAACTGAAGTATTCTTTTTATGTTCTTTTTCAGTTTTTGCATCCTGACCTCCCATTGTTTTATTATATATATTATAGCACAAACCTGAGGACAATCGTATAGTCTTATACAATTTTTACCAAATATTTGCTGCCTTTTTATTGGATTTTTTATGGGATTACCCCTTTAATTAATAATATCATAGTGGTATAATCTAGTATTAGAAAAACAACAAGAAGGATCAACGATATGAAACACAATCACAAGTTCCGTTTTAATGCTACCATCGGAGTGCGCAGCTTCAAGACTGCATTCACCTGCCTGCTTTGCGCGCTGGTTTATCTGCTCATCGACCGCAACCCCACCTTTGCCTGCATAGGCGTTATTTTTGGTATGGGCAGCGCATTTGACGACTCCAAACTCAACGGCGGCAACCGTCTTATAGGCACAGTTATAGGCGGATTTTTGGGCATTATTCTGTTCAGACTCTATCTGTTCATTCACCCCGACGGACACAGCTCGGCGATTATGCTCCCCTTTCTCTTTGTGGGCGTACTTCTGCTTATTCTGTTCAGTCAGATATTCTACTGGCCCGGCGCCGTACAGCCCGGCGGAGTTGTGCTCTGTATTATTCTGTACAATACTCCCGTTGATACCTATGTGACCTACTCGCTCAACCGTATGCTGGACACAGGTATAGGCGTTGCCATGGCTCTTATTGTAGCCAAAATGCTCCCAAAACCTCGTGTCCTGCATATTTTGGAGAAACTCAAGCTGTACAATCCCAAGGAAGAAAAATAAATATTAACCAAAAAAGTATTGATTTATTCAGAAGAATCCTTTAAAATATAAATGTATAAAACGAAAGGACGTTTATGATATGAGCAATATCTGGCATGATATCAATCACAAAAGAATTACTCCCACCGATTTTGTTGCAGTTGTTGAAATCTCCAAAGGCAGCAAAAAGAAATACGAGCTGGACAAAGAAACCGGTATGCTGATGCTTGACCGTGTTCTGTATACATCTACTCACTATCCTGCAAACTACGGCTTTATCCCCCGTTCTTACGGTGATGACAACGACCCTCTGGACGTGCTCGTACTGTGTTCTGAGGCTATTGAGCCCCTCACACTGGTCAGATGTTATCCCATTGGATATATATCCATGCTGGACGGCGGCAGAAACGACGAAAAGATCATTGCCATCCCCTTTGCCGATCCTACCTACAATATTTACAAGGACATTCACGAGCTGCCCGAGCACATATTCACCGAGATGGCTCACTTCTTTACCGTGTACAAAGCTCTCGAGGGCAAAGAAGCCATGGCAGGTGACGTAAGCGGCAGAGATGCTGCAGTAACAGTCATACAGGAAGCTTTGGACAGATACATCGACACCTTCTGCAGATAAACTTAATGATAAAAAAGACCAAGAACCGATGTTCTTGGTCTTTTTGTTTTATTTTACGGGATTCTGTGCGATATACTCATCGAGGATACGAGATGCCAGCATTACCATTCTTGCGCAGGGTCTGATATTATAATACTTTTCTTCTTCGGGGCGAAGTGTGATACCCTCTGCGGGGACTTTGAGGATCTCGCGGCATATAACACTCTGTGCCTCTGCCTTGAATTTTTCGGCCATAGACTGAACGATGCCGTATACTTTTTTCTTTGCGGCATCGTCTTTGGGATCGGTATATCCGTAAAGTTTGCCCACAACCATTGTCAGGCCGCCGAATGCTCCGCATACCTCTCTGAGTCCACCGATTCCTCCGCCGAAGGATGAGGATGCTTTTGCTGCATCGAGTTCTGTCTCTCCGGTGACGTCCGCAAAAGCCATATATACAGCCTGTGCGCAATTGTATCCCTGAATAAAATACTCTGCTGCTTTGATAGAATGTTCCATAATATTATCTCCTTGTATTATTTACCAACGAACGCTCCAGCGCTCGTTGTAATTTTTTGACATTTGTTCGGTCTTACAGTCATGCTGAGATGACAACTCTATCCGCTTGTCCAACTCACTTGCAAAAGCTTGATGATCAAGAGGCAGTTCTACCCAGCTGTCTGTCCACGAGGACAGATAGGCCGCATTGGACAGAGTAAGCTCGCAGACTCCCTCTTCACCCTTTGCCACAAGCTCCCCTCCATGCAGGATAGCGTCAGCAAATGCCTGCAAAACGCCTTTGTGAGCTGTCTCAGGTTCCTCGGGAACAATATCCACATACTCTGTACCCGGCTTATAAAATCCCTGTTCTGCGGTAAAACAGAACTCTCTCTCGTGCTCACCGAGTCTCCACCACTTGAGGTGCCCGTCCTCTATGACCAGCTTGCCGAGATCTCCGGTAATCTCAAGACGGTTGGTTCCCGGATACTCACCTGTTGATGTGATGAACGTGGCTGTTGCGCCGTTTTCGTACTCGGCATAAATGGTAGCGTCGTCCTCAACCTCTATATTGTGCCACTTGGCATTATAGCAAAAAGCTCTGATGCGCTTGGGCATACCGAATATCCATTGCCAAAGATCAAGATTATGAGGTGCCTGATTAAGCAGGACACCGCCGCCTTCACCGCTCCACGTGGCTCGCCAGCCACCCGAGTTGTAATAACTCTGTGTTCGGTACCAGTTGGTGATTATCCATACAAGCCGCTTTGGCTCACCAAGTGCACCGCTTTGAACGATCTCCCGTGCTTTTCTGAAAACAGGATTGGTGCGCTGATTAAACATGATGGCAAAAATCTTCCCGCTTTTACGAGCGGTCTCGGCCGTTCTTTCAGCATCGGAGGCTTTTACAGCCGCAGGCTTCTCGGTAAGCACGTGCAGTCCTGCGTTGAGGGCATCCTCTGCCACAATGGGGTGAAAGGCGTGAGGCGAGGATACGATAACAGCATCACACAGTCCGCTCGCGATCAGCTCAGTATGGGTTGCGAATACCGGAATATCAGGAAAATCTGCTTTGAGAATATCGCGCTTTTCGGCACTAATATCACACAAAGCCGTCAGACGCATCCCATTCACCTGACCGCTGCATACGCAATTGGCATGGGCTCCGCCCATATTGCCTATGCCCACAATTCCTACTCTGATCTCATCCATATTACTTTTTGTCCGAGCCGGTATTATAGCTTCCGGTGGTATCCGCAACAAACTCCTCTGCATTCTCCTTGCGGCGAGAGGTTGCAACCCGCTTCATCAGCTCGTTATAAAACAGATCCTCGTCCAGAGGCAGTTCAACGGTCTTGCCCAACCATGCAGAAAGATGCATAGCATTGGATATGGTCAGTCCGTTAATGCCCTCCTCACCGCCTGCAATCAGCGGAGTTCCGCGGAGAATATGAGCGGCAAAGGCGTTGACCACGCCCGTGTGCTGCAGAGAGAGTCCGTCAGTCTCGACTTCGGTAAATACCGGATCGGGGCATCCGTACACTTTGGCATCGGGACGCACGCAGTAGGTCCGCTCGTTTTCGGGCAGTTCCCACTTGTAGAGCTTTCCGTCTTCGGCAACAAGCTTGCCTTTTTCAAGAGTGATCTCAAAACGGTTGGTGCCCGGTGCATCACCGGTCGAAGTAATAAACACGCCCGTTGCGCCGTTGGGATATTCCACATATGCGGTAACGTCATCTTCTACCTCAATATCGTGCCATTTGCCAAAGTGCATTTTGGCATCGATTTTGCTGGGCATACCGCATATCCACTGCCAAAGGTCAAGATTGTGCGGACACTGATTGAGCAGAACTCCGCCGCCCTCGCCGCTCCAGGTTGCACGCCATGCTCCCGAATCGTAATAGCGCTGGGAACGATACCAGTTGGTGATTATCCAGTTGGTACGCTTGATTGCGCCCATCTCCCCGCTCACAACTATCTCACGCATTTTTCTGAACACATGATCGGTGCGCTGATTAAACATCATAGCAAAAGTTTTGTCACTTTTTGCCGCAGCTTCGTTCATCTCGCGAACCTGCTTTGTATATACGCCTGCAGGCTTCTCGCAGAGGACGTGAAGTCCCTTGTCCAGAGCCATCATCACGTATTTGGGATGGTCATAGTGCGGAACGGCAATCAGCACGGAATCAAGCATTCCGCTGTCCATCATAGCTGCGCCGTCATGGAAGAACTTGATATCGGCATTGGGGTATTTTTCTTTGAGCCATGCTTCCCTCTCGGGCTTGATATCGGCAACCGCAACTATATCAACCTCAGGGAACTCTCCGTCACAAAAACGTCTGACAAATCCACTGCCCTGATTGCCGATGCCGAGAATACCCATTCTGATCTTGTCCATAGTGTATGCTCCTTTCCGCTTATACAATAAGCGCTCTTGCTGCCGAAACAGCCGCAGCAAATGCCTCTTTCTTGCTGCTGTATGTATAATCCATTTGTGTCGTTTTTTCAGCTTCCAGTGCCTCAAATCCGTCAAAAACAGTAAGGTGAGGCTCTATAGTTATATGCTTGCCTCCACCTTTGATGAACTCTCTGAGTATATACTCAAGATTACCCGCACCTTTGCCTGCAGGTACGACCCTGCCATCAGGCAAAGCATCCTTGATATGCATATATGTCACATAAGGCGCAAGCATATTCCATGCCTCCATAGTATCCTGACCGCTCTGTACATAGTTGGCAGGATCAAAAATTACGCCCATGCGCGGTACATATTTGACTATTTCCAGACATTGCGCGGCTTTTTCGCCGTATATATCCTTTTCGTTCTCGTGGCAAAGGAGTACTCCGCTCCCCTCTGCCGCGTCACAGAACAGATTAAGCTTCTCCATTACCGTATCCCTATAGCCGCCGGCATCGCAGCCATAAAAGCTGAACAGTCGGAATTTGTCAGCGCCAAGAATATGCGCAAGCTCAAGCATATGCTTAAACTCATCAAAATGCGCCTCAAAGGGATCGGTAATCTTGATTTTGCCCGTAGGCGAGCCTATTGACCAGACGCGCAGTCCGTTGTCATCCATAGCTTTTTTTATTTCTTTAGCCTTGGCGATTGATATTTTTGAAATATTCTCTCCGTCTACACCGCGTATTTCCATACCGCTGACCGAGTTTTCTTTCATGGCCTCTATCTGCTCTGCAAGCGTTCTGCCTGCCTCGTCCGCAAAGGCATTAATAGTGATATTCATCCGTGCCTCCGTTATACTCCCGAATATGCGGAGAATCCTCCATCCACGGGAATGGTGACGCCGGTTACAAATCCCGAAGCTTTGCTGTCAGCCAACCACAGAAGTGTACCGATAAGCTCCTCTGCCTCTCCAAAACGTCCCATAGGGGTAGCACGGAGAATCTTCTCGGTGCGTGCGGTAGGTTTGCCTTCACTGTCAAAAAGCAGGTCTTTGTTCTGCTTGGTGACAAAGAATCCGGGTGCAATCGCATTGACCCTGATGCCCTGCTTTGCAAAATGAACCGCAAGCCACTGGGTAAGGTTGCCGACGGCAGCTTTGGCGCCGCTGTATGCGGGAATCTTGGTAAGAGGACGGTATGCATTCATAGAGGAGATATTGATTATGCTGCAGCCCGTCTCTCCTATCATATCTACGGCAAAAACCTGTGTGGGCAGAAATGTTCCCAGAATATTGAGGTCAAAGCAAGCCGAGAATCCCGACTTGTCCATATTGAAAAATGTCTGTATATCGGTTGCAGACTCATCTCCTGCCTCAAACTCCTCATGAGCGGTCTGTGCAAGCTTGTTATTGCCGCCTGCGCCGTTGATTAGCAGCTTGCATTTGCCAAACTCACGGTTGATCTCAGCCTTGACCTTCAGGAGTCCTTCTTTGTCAAGCACGTCGACTTTGTAGCTTTTGGCAACGCCGCCTGCGGCTACGATCTCATCTGCTACTTTTTTTGCATTTTCTTCACTGCGGTTAAGCAAAGCTACCGCATATCCCTGCTTGGCGAGGGCTTTGGCAAACATAGAGCACAGTACTCCTCCTGCGCCTGTAACTACAGCAAGATCTCTCATAATTAACTCTGCCTTTCGTATTCTGATAGTTGTATGTTTTTTATCGTTTTCCGTCTGATTTGGGCGAAATGCCAAAATGAGTCTTGTACGCTCTGTAAAAATTCGAATAATCTCTGAATCCGGTCATTTCTGCGGCAGCACTGGCTTTTACTCCATCCTTGATAAGCTGTTTTGCGGCAACAAGCCTCTTGAGGATAACGTATTCCCATACCGTCGAACCGGTAATTTCTTTGAACAAACGATTGATCTGAGACTTATTGATAATAAACTTGGCACATATACTGTCAAGCGTCAGATTGGTGTACAGATTGGTATTGATATACTCGATGATGTCTCTGATGCTGTTTTTCTTTCCGTTAGCAGAATCCCCGGTACTGGTTCTGTATTTCTCGGTAAGTATAGCAAGCAGAGCAGTCAGATTTGCTTTGAGATTGAGAGTATTGAGTGCCTCATCATCCCCAAAAGGCTTGGCTGCTGCGTTGACCATATAGGTCTTGAAATCAGGGTCGGGATCAAAATAATTGTTTATGCCCAGCGGTTTCTGACCAAGCACCCCAAGTAGTTTAGCGCCCTCATCAGCCTCCGAGAAAAAATTATCGGCACAATGAATGACAATACGCTCATATGGTACGGATGATCTCACTTTGAGAACGTGTGCCTCACCGTGTTTCATAAACATAATACTACCCGGGAGAAGCTTGTACTCCGTACCCTCAACCATATATGTGGCATCACCGCTGATAAAATAAAGTATCTCATTGACATTATGTACATGAATAACAAAACTCTTGTTTTGGGGTTCTCTGTACAGCTTGTGATCAACGGACACTATGGGGTGAATATAATCTTTTATTGCCTGCATAGTCTCACCTCTTTACCGCTTTATTGTAATACAGTTTTTTTCTTTTTGCAATAAAAAACGGCCATATTAACAATTGACTTGCATATAATCTTTGTTATAATAATGTTGGGTGATTAAATATGTCATATTTACTTTCTTGCAATACTGCCGAAAAGCTTTATGCTGCAGCAAAAGATCTTCCTATTATAGACTACCACTGCCATCTTGTACCCAAAGAAATTTATGAGGACAAGGTTTTTTCCAATATCGGCGAGATGTGTCTGGGGGCAGACCATTACAAATGGCGTTTGATGCGCTGTGCCGGAGTAGACGAAAAATATATTACGGGCAATGCGTCATACGAGGAAAAATTTGTCAAATACATTGAGTGTCTGTCCTATGCCGCAGGCAATCCTCTGTATGCATGGAGCAAAATGGAACTGGAGATGTTCTTTGGCATCACTTTGCCCATAGTTCCCGAAAACGCAAAGGCTATATGGGATGAGGCCAACAGAGTTATCGCGCAGAAGCAGCTCTCTCCCCGTAAGATTATAGAAATGTCCAATGTCAGATACATCGGTACTACCGATGACGTATGCGATACTCTCGAGTACCACAAGCTTATCGCAGACAGCGATCTGAGTACCGTGGTTGCCCCCTCTTTCCGTACAGACAAACTGCTGCTTATCAACGCAGACGGATATAGCGACTATATCAATCTGCTGGAAGAACGCAGCGGCATCAAGATCACCGATCTGTGTTCGTACAAAGCCGCGGTAGAAAAGCGCCTGCAGTTCTTCTGTGAGAACAACTGCCGTATTTCGGACGTAGGCATAGAGTGCTTCCCCACATCCATTGGCACAAACGAGCAGGCCGACGCCGCGCTCAAAACTGTTTTGGCAGGCGGCAAAGCAGACAACAAAGCTCTCTCCGATTTCCTCGGAAATATGTACGTATTCCTCGGCAAGCTGTACAAAAAATACAATATAATTATGCAGCTGCATATGGCCGTCAAGCGCAACGCAAGCACTGCCCTGTTCAAGCTGTGCGGCGCCGACAGCGGCGGCGACTGTATCAACGACGAGATCCCCGCTCAGGCTGTCATCTCCATTCTGGACGCTATCGAAGCAGACGGCGGACTGCCCCAGACAATCCTGTACAACCTCAATCCCATAATGGCAAGCAAGCTGTCCACCATATGCGGAAGCTTCCGCAACGTACGTCTGGGTACAGCATGGTGGTTCTGCGATCACAAGCGCGGCATCGAAGATCAGATAAACGTCATTGCCGAAACCGGTCATCTGGGCTCCTTCCTCGGTATGCTCACCGACAGCCGCAGTTTTCTCTCATATGCACGGCATGATTATTTCCGCAGACTGCAGTGCTCAATAATCGGAGAATGGATCGAAAAAGGTGAGTTCTATGAAGGCTGCGCAGACAAACTCATATACGATATCTGCTGCGGAAACATTGCAAAGCTCCTTAATGTAAATCTCTGAAACTATACTAATTAATAATAAAAATGCTGCCCGTCGGGCAGCATTTTTATTATATAGAGATTTTATTAATCAGAGGGACAGTGTGATGCACTCGGTGATTATGCTGAGTCCGACAGTGAGCGTGCTGAGCTTTATGTATTCCTCTCTGGTGTGAGCACCGCCGCCGCTGTATCCGCCTATGCAGGTAGAAGGGATTCCCATAGAGAGGGGTATGTTACAGTCGGTAGACGAGGGACGGAGTCTGATCTCTTTGTCGGTATATTTGCTCATAAGATTTACAACTTTATCAAGAATAGCTTTGTGCTTAACAGGGTCGATCTCGCCCATGCAGGGACGCTCACCAACGATCTCAACCGTAATGTCACTACCCTTTACACGCTCTGCATTTACAATAGCATCAAACTGTTTCTGCATATTATCAAGGCAGTCTTTGTCATCCGATCTGAACTCAAACAGAGCCTCTGCCTGCTGAGCGATTGTGTTGACAGAAGTGCCTCCCTGAATAGCACCTACATTCATAGTGGTCTTGGTATCGGGAGGTGTGGGCACTTTGATACGGTAGAGCTGCACAATAAGCTGTGCCAGCTGCTCGATTGCATTGGGGTTGCCGTAGTTACCATAGGAATGACCGCCAACGGTTTTGACCTCAATACGGAATCTACGTGAGCCAACGGCTCGCTTGACAGCTGCGAACAGACCGCCGTCAAAAGTAAAGAACTCTTTTGTACGATCACCGTACTTTTTCATTATCTCTCTTGTGCCTTTGAGGTTGCCGAGACCTTCTTCACACGAGTTGCATACAAATATCAAACCGCCGTTTTGAGGCTTTATGTTATTTTCAAGAAGAAAAGAAACTGCCATCATCATTTCGGCAAGATTGGTTGTATCATCGCCGATACCGGGGCAAGAGGCGATATCTCCTTCTACCTTGACCTCAAAAGGAGTCATATCGGGAAAAACTGTGTCCATATGCGCCTCAAAAACCGTAACCTCGCCGCCGTTGTCACAATAAGGAAATACAACGTTAAGCGCTTCATCAATATATACTCCCTCTGCGCCTTTGCTCTCCAGCCATTTTTTGCAGAACTCCGCACGGAGTTCTTCTTTGTGAGAGGGTGCGGGAATACGGCATAGATCAAATATCAGCTGTTTGAGTTCTTCCTGACTTTCTGCCGACCATTTTTTTATAATATCGTGCATAATTGTTCCTCCAAAACATTTTTAGAATATTATACAATAACTTTTTCAGTTTGTCGATTATAAATGTTTTATAATTGATTTAGGAATAATCATATGATATACTTTAGGCAAGAAGGTGATATAATGTTAGCTGTAAAAAACGGAAAAATCATAACCGTAACAAATGGCACTATCGAATGCGGAACCATTCTCATAGAGAACGGTAAAATTGCAGCGGTTGGTGCTGATATTGCCATTCCCGAAAGCGCTGAAATTATTGACGCCCAGGGCAAATGGGTTACCCCGGGGTTTGTTGACTCACATGCTCACACCTGCATAGGCTCACTCCCCCATGCAAAGGACGAAAACAGCGACGTTAATGAGTCCGTCAACGCCAACACTTCTTACGTTCGTGTTCTGGATGCTCTCAACCCCAGAGATCTCGGTCTCAAAATCGGCCGTCGCGGAGGCATTACAACCAGTCTCACCCTTCCCGGCTCAGCAAATATCTGCGGAGGTACGGGTATTGCATTCAAGCATAAGGACGGAAATACCGTTTATGATATTGTGATTCCCGGCACAGAGCAGATGAAGTTTGCTCTTGGCGAAAACCCCAAAGGCTATGACAGAGGTCGCAAGTTTATGCCCCGTACACGTATGGGCGTAGGCGGCAGATTCCGTGAGATTCTCTATGATGCAAAACAGTACTCGGATGCTCTGCTTGCATGGGAAAACGGAACTTCTAAAACCAAGCCCAAGCCCGATTTCAAACTTAACGCTCTTGTTCCGGTTATGCGCCGCGAGATGAAATGCCGCATACACGCTCACAGAAGTGATGACATCGTTACTGCCGTCAGAGTCGCAGAGGAGTTTAATCTTGACTACGCGATTGAGCACGTAACAGAGGGATATATGATACTAGATTTCCTCAAGGAAAAAGACGTTTTCTGTACTCTCGGTCCTCTCTTCTCCAGTCCATCCAAATCCGAGCTTCACGGACAGATCCCCGAAAACGCAGGAATCTTTGCAAAAGCAGGAATCAAGAAGCTTTGTCTGACTATGGACAATTCGGCTTCAAGCGATATGCTCCCCCTCAACGTGGGTCGTGCCATTGCCTATGGTCTGGACGAGCAGGCTGCTTTTGAAGCCATTACTATCAATCCTGCAACATTGATTGGTCTGCAGGACAGAATCGGCTCCATCGAGGTTGGCAAAGATGCTGATCTGGCTATATTCACCGGTCACCCCTTCTCTTCACTGTCCAGATGCGAAACAACAATCATTGAAGGCGTTATTTATCCCAATCCTATTCGTCAAATATAACCGAAATATATATCATCCAACATAAGGAGTAAATATTATGCTTGCTATCAAAAACGGTAAAATAATTACTGTAACTCAGGGTACTCTCGAAAGAGGTACTGTTCTTGTTGAAAACGGCAAGATTACCGCTGTCGGCACCGATATTGCTATCCCCGAAAGTTACGAAGTTATAGATGCAGAGGGTAAGTGGGTCACCCCCGGTTTTGTCGACTCCCACTCCCACGTATCCGTCGAAACCATGCCCCACGCACGCGGCGAAAGCGTCGATCTGAACGAAACCACCTCCCCCAACACCGGCTATATCCGCGCTCTTGATGCACTGAATCCCAAGGATGCAGGTATCATCCGCGGCAGACAGGGCGGTATCACCACCAGTCTGACCATTCCCGGCTCCGCTAACGTATGCTGCGGCACAGGTATTGCTTTCAAGCACAAGGACGGCGCAACAGTATTCGATATTATGATCGAAGGCACCGAGCAGATGAAGTTTGCGCTCGGCGAAAACCCCAAGGGTACATACGGCGGCAGAAACGTAATGCCCAAAACCCGCATGGGTACAGGCGCTGTACTGCGTGAGATCCTGTTTAACGCAAAGGTATATTCCGATGCTCTGCTTGAGTGGGAAAAGGACCCCTCCAAGTCCAAGCCCAAAGCTGATTTCAAGCTTGAGGCTCTTGTGCCTGTTGTTCGCGGCGAGATGAAGTGCCGTATCCACGCACACCGCAGCGACGATATCGTTACCGCAATCAGAGTTGCCGAAGAATACAACCTCGATTACGCTCTCGAGCACGTGACAGAAGGTCATCTGATCAAGGATTTCCTCAAAGAAAAGGATGTATTCCTCACACTTGGTCCTCTCTTCTCCAGCCCCTCCAAATCAGAGCTGTTCAATCAGATTCCCGAGAATGCTGCAATCCTCTCCAAGATGGGTCTCAAGATCTGTCTGACAATGGACGGCTCCGGTCAGGTTGGTATGCTTGCTCTCAACGTCGGCCGCGCCATCGCATACGGTCTCGATGAGCAGACTGCATTCGAGGGCGTGACTATCAATCCCGCAACCCTGCTGGGACTGCAGGATCGAATCGGCTCCATCGAGGTCGGCAAAGATGCTGATATGGCTATATTCAGTGGTCATCCCTTCTGCTCCATGTCCAGATGCGAAAAGACCATCATCGATGGCGAAGTATACGACAATCTCGCAAAATAACCAAAATATATACAAAAATACCGTGCAGAATCTGCACGGTATTTTTGCATTAATCGAGTCAAAAGAAAAAGCCGAGGGAGATAATCCCTCGGCTTTAAAATCATTGATCTGATTAGTTAGCGCCGCCGGTGAGCTTTGCGATTTCTTCAGCAAAGTTGTCCTCACGCTTTGCGATGCCCTCGCCTCTCTCGAAGCGGGTGAACTTAACGATCTTTGCGGTGCCGCCCTGCTCAGCAGCAACTCTGTCAACATACTTGGAAACAGAGATCTTGTTCTCCTTAACGAATGCCTGATCTACGAGGCAGTTTTCCTCATAGAACTTGCCGATACGGCCGAGAACGATCTTCTCTGCGACAGCAGCGGGCTTGCCTTCGTTGATGGTCTGAGCCAGAAGGATCTCCTTCTCCTTTGCCAGGGTAGCTTCGGGAACATCAGCGCGGTTGAGCCACTGGGGACGCATTGCAGCGATCTGCATGCAGATGTCCTTGCCCATCTCAACGATCTTCTCGTTGCCGCGGAGATTGTCGGAAACTTCCAGTGCAACCAGAACACCGATCTTGCCGCCTGCATGGATGTAAGCGATGTTCATGGTATTGTTGTCATAACGGTCAAAACGTCTGATCTGAATGTTCTCACCGATGGTCAGAACCTTCTCGCGCTGCATATCAACAACGGTCAGATCGGAACCGGGGTACTCGCAAGCGCCCAGAGCCTCGAGGTCAGCGGGAGCTTCTACCATAATAGCGGTAGCAACGTCTGCGCAGAACTTCTTGAACTCATCGTTCTTTGCAACGAAGTCGGTCTCGGAGTTGATCTCAACCAGAGCAGCAACACCGCACTCAGCGCATACGGTAGCGTATGCAGCGCCTTCTGCTGCTACACGGCCAGCCTTCTTAGCTGCTGCAGCGAGACCCTTCTCGCGGAGGAACTCGATAGCCTTTTCGAAATCACCGTCAGAAGAAGTAAGAGCCTTCTTACAATCCATCATACCGGCGCCGGTCTGCTCACGGAGCTTCTGTACGTCTTTAGCTGTAAATGCCATTGTATTTACTCTCCTTTAATTTTATAATTAGCCGATGATTTCTTCTGCAGTCTTGGACTCTCTCTTCATGGGAGCTCTGGGAGTGGTGTCTACTGCAGGTGCTGCGGTCTGCTCTTCTGCTGCAACGGTCTCGTCGCTGACGGAGAGCTGCTCGCCCTGACGGCCTTCGATAACGGCGTTAGCCATAGCGGAAGCGATCAGCTTGATAGCACGGATAGCATCGTCGTTGCCGGGGATGACGTAATCTGCATCTTCGGGATCGCAGTTGGTGTCAACGATAGCGACAACAGGGATACCGAGCTTCTTAGCCTCGGCGATAGCGTTCTTCTCCTTGCGGAGGTCAACTACAAACAGAGCAGCGGGGAGCTTGCGCATTTCCTTAACCCCGCCCAGGTACTTCTCGAGCTTCTCGATCTCGAGCTTGTGCTTGATAACTTCCTTCTTGGGAAGCAGATCAAATGTGCCGTCCTCAGCCATTCTGTTCAGCTGAGCCAGACGCTCTACGCGGCGGCGCATTGTCTTGAAGTTGGTGAGCATACCGCCCAGCCAACGAGCGTTAACATAGTACATGCCGACTCTCTCAGCTTCCTCGCGGACAGCGTCCTGAGCCTGCTTCTTGGTACCGACAAACAGGATGTTGCCACCCTCTGCAGCGATGTCACGAACGAAGAAGTATGCTTCCTCGAGCTTCTTGACGGTCTTCTGCAGGTCGATGATGTAGATGCCGTTTCTCTCCATAAAGATGTACTCTGCCATCTTGGGGTTCCAACGGCGGGTCTGATGTCCGAAATGTACGCCGGACTCCAGCAGCTGCTTCATTGAAATTACTGACATTTTAATGTCCTCCTTTGTTTTTTCCTCCACCACGCTCATCCTCGGCGGTCACCGTATATGCGGCACAATCGCCTCGTTACGCAATGTGTGTAGTCTGCCTTCTTGGGCAGCTTAAATATAATATCATACCAATGCTGTTTTTGCAAGAGTTTTTTGAACAAAAATGCTGCAAAAAGACACTTTTTATACATTATATTATACAATAATTTCACCCTACCCCGTAAAACTGCGGGATAGGGCGAAAAATCATCTGTTTATAAACCTGTCTATTGGCTTGCTGCGGCTCATAGTCCATATGAGAATACAGCAGAGAGCCACACTGGGCGCAACATATCCGCCATTGTACAGTGCCGAGTAGATATAGGGCGACGCCATCGGCATGCCCCAGAAATCCTCGGGCATATACTGCGCGTATATGGTAACACCCGAGATATAGTGCACAACAAACCGTGCAAATCCGCCGATGACGGGAGCTATGATGCTTCTGCCCTTTTGTACCCTATATAGGCCGGCAAGTCCCACAAGAGCATACGCCACGGTATAATCAAGCAGCATAGACTGCCAGGACAGGGCCCATCCGCCTGCCATATAGAACTTGATGGTACCGAACACAAATCCCACCAACGTGCCCCAGCCCGAACCGCGGCGCATTGCAAACAGTATAAGCGGAAGCATCGTCACGCCGATGGAACCACCCTGAAACCACAGATCGATCTCAAGATAGCTGAGCGCCCATGCAAGAGCAATAGTGATAGCTCCTTCGCATACGGTAAGTAGTCTCTCTCTATTGTGTCTCATAACATTCCTCCAAAAAACAAAAATGTCCGCCTGTTATACAGCGGACAGAAAAAATACGGATATTCTTCCCTCCGCCGGCATTACCCGGATCAGGTTATCAGGGTACTGAGACCGCAGTTAGTCTCATCTCAGCCGGACAGCATCCAGCGCCCCTTTGTCATAGATATAGTATCATCGGTACAAAAAAATGTCAATATATTTCAAAAAAATCTTGTTTTACCTATTGCTTTATTGTAAAAGTTGTGGTAATATAGCTTGTGTCGCTTTGTGACAACTACTTTAAGGAGGTGCAGAGGAATGGCAAAGTGTGATATCTGCGGAAAGGGCGTTACTTTTGGAATCCAGCTCTCACATTCTCACAGAAGAACCAATCGTGCTTGGAAGCCCAACGTACGTCGTGTCAAGGCTGTTGTGAATGGAACCCCTGTCCATGTGAATGTCTGTACCCGTTGCCTGCGTTCGGGCAAGGTCACCAGAGCGGTGTAATTTAGACAGATATTATTAATAAGATGCGTTTGGTGTTATGCCAGACGCATTTTTGCTATTGTTATTTATTTTAACCTATTGTATAATATATCCAACAATTTTTTCAGGAGGTGCCGCCGTGGAGCAAATCTACATTGAGCCCCATCAGATTATTACCGAAATGAAGCTGGAGATCCTCTATTCTTCAGACAACAGTCTTCATCACAAGATCACCAGACCTGCGGCCAACCGTCCTGCCTTCCCTCTCGCAGGATATTATGAGTATTTCCAGAGCGATTCCATACAGGTATTCGGCAAAGTCGAGCACACTTTCCTCTCCACTCTGACCGAAGATAAGCGCCGGGACGTACTGGACAAGCTCTTCTCCTCCGATATCCCCATGGTTATCATCTGCCGCAATCTTGAGCCCTTCCCCGAATTTTTGGAGATGGCTCGCAAATACGACGTTGTCCTTGCACGAACTCCCGATCTCACGTCCGATCATATTGCGGCGCTGACCTCGGCCCTCAACGTCCATCTTGGCCCCCGCACCAATCTCCACGGCGTATTCGTCGAGGTTTACGGTGAGGGCGTACTGCTCCTTGGTGACAGCGGCATAGGCAAGAGCGAGACTGCCGTCGAGCTGGTCAAGCGCGGTCACCGTCTGGTCGCCGACGACGTTGTTGATATCAAGCGTGTGTCCGCCAAGACTCTGGTCGGTACCGCGCCCGAAGTCATCCGCTACTATATGGAGCTGCGCGGCATCGGTATTATCGACGTGCGCCGCATATTCGGTATGGGTGCCGTCAAGCCCACCGAGAAGGTCGACCTCGTTATCAACCTTGAGCATTGGGACGACAAGAAGCCCTATGACCGTCTCGGCCTCGATGAGGAGACTACGGACATCCTCGGTATCAAGATCCCCTCTCTGCGCATCCCCGTCAAGCCTGGTCGAAATCTGGCTATGATCATCGAAGTCGCCGCCATGAACAACCGTAACAAAAAGATGGGCCAACACACGGCAAAAGAGTTCTCCGACAAGCTCTACGCCAGCATGCTCGCCCAGCAGAACAACAAAGGGTAATAGATCAAATAAGCAAACGGAGTGCGTGAGCACTCCGTTTTTGTTTAATTGCATTTTATTACGGACGGGACCTCAGCCATAAGCGCCAAATACCTTCCACATATTCGAGGAAGAAAAACGAATCGTACATACCGTCATTGCTTAATCCTTCGTATATGCCGCGTATACCACGAGGTACAACTACATATTGGTCATCGGTCAAACCCGACAAACCGTAAAGCGGATGATTCCTGATAGATTCGTCCTCTTCTTTGTTTGAGTAGATTGCATAACCCCATCCCTCGTAATCTTTGATAATAAAGAATCTGTCAACAGCAGGCTGAGTCAGCTCCTTGCCTAGGTTATAGAGGCTTTGTTCAACGACCTGTTCGGGTGTTAACTCACGGTTTTCATCATATACCAGAATAGGTTGTCGTCTCGCAAGAGAAAACAACCAATCAATCTCGGTAGTTATAGATTTATCGGAAAAGAATCGGTTATCTTTCAACCCCTTATTATTGCAGCGACGCATAAACTCTTCGGATGCTTCTATTGTAAGCGGTCGACGTTCCTGTTCAGACACTTTTACCCATACTCTATTTGCGCCATATTCTGTACCTCCGCGTGGGGGTGAAAATACAATCAACTCTTCTGTTCCACCGTCGCAGTTATAGAACCGCGCCGTGTAACTTATTATATCAGACTCAGGCTTAGGGTTCATTGTAGTATCTACCTGTTTGAGCAGCTTGTATATCCCATCCACAAAGTCGCCACCGAAAGTATATTCAAGCTCATTTACACGAGTTTCTACCTTCCACCCGTCCTCTATTCTTATGTAACCCGAGCCTCTTTTGAAGCATTTAAGCGCTACCGTGTCAAACTCACAGACTATCTCCGCTTCAGGAGGAGTGTCAACGGGCGGAGTGTAAACGGGAGGTGTATCGGCAGATGAACCGTCAGGGTCTTTTGTGTTGGGAATGTCTTTGTTGTCATCCTTCGGCGTGCTGTTATCCGCAATATCTTTGTCACTATCGTCTGACACAGGCGGTACGGGATTATCCTGTGTCACCGGCTCGACCTTGCCGCAGGCGGTGAAAAGCAACGCTGCCGCCAATAAAACCGTCAGGAATAAATAAGCTTTCTTCATATTTTCATCTCCTTATCTTTGATACGGTGGGTTTGCGGCAGGAGCAAGCCCCTGCCCTACAACTGTGCAAATGTTCTATAATTCCATTATAAATGCTGAAAACCCAAATGTCGATTACAAAAAAGTAACAGTTTTTCCGATTTTGTAACCGTTTTGTTACCTTTTTGGCTTTTATTTGTTCGGTTTTTCATCTGCTTTTGTCACAATACCGAACTTATAATGAATAAAAACCTTGCAAAATAGCG